>JBGATH010000063.1:0-18064 GCA_044229235.1 Usitatibacteraceae bacterium | reverse complement strand
CGGCGGCAGTCACAGCCTTGCGTTGCGAGCCGATGGCTCGGTACTGGCCTGGGGCAACGATGCCTCCGGGCAACTCGGCTCCGGACGAACCCTCAGTTCCGCTGTTCCTGTCGTCGTTGCCGGCGCGACCAATGTGGTGGCCGTCGCCGCCGGCTATTCGCATGTGATCGCCCTGAAAGCGGATGGCACCGTGATCGCTTGGGGAAACAACTACGACGGTCAGCTCGGGGATGGTTCGAACCTCAACCGATCCAGTCCCGTGCCGGTCGCAGGTCTTACCAACGTCGAAAAGATTTGGGCCAACGGCGCGCACAACTTCGCCCGCACGCGCGATGGCGCATATTGGGCGTGGGGGGCGAACTCCTCCAATCAATTGGGTGACGGCACCTACGACGCGCACAATGTCCCCGTACGAATTACCGGCCTCGACAATGTCATCGACATCGCGGTCGGCGGACGGCACACGCTGGCGCTGCGAAGCGACGGTAGCGTGATTGCCTGGGGCGGCAACGATCACGGGCAGCTCGGTGACGGCAACAAAACCGACCCTTACACCGGGCGCGCCAGCCGCCTGCAAATTGCCGGGCTTTCCGGTGTGGTCGAGATCGCCGGCGGCGGCGAACACAGCCTGGCGCGAAAGGCAGACGGCACGGTATGGGCCTGGGGCGTAGCGCCGGTGGGCGACGGCAGTAGCGTAGACCGACTGGTCCCTGTTCAAGCCACCGGCGTCACCGGTATCGCGAAGCTGGCGGCGGGATTTGGACATTCGCTGGCGATCCGACCCGACGGCAGCGTGATCGGCTGGGGCAGCAACGGCTATGCGGAATTGGGCGACGGCACCTACGAGGATCGCCTCACCTTCGTTCCATTGCCGGCACTGAGCAATGTCGGCGCGATTTCCACCGGATTCCTGCATTCGATGGCGTTTCTCAAAGACGGCACTGTCGCGGCGTGGGGCAACAACGATTACGGGCAATTGGGCGATGGGACCAATGCCCAGCGCCAAACGCCAGCGCCGCTCGCAGGACTTTCCAACATACGGCAGATCGTGGTGGGCGACCTTCACACGGTTGCCCTGCGAAACGACGGCACCGTGCTTGCCTGGGGTGACAATGCATCGGGTCAACTGGGCAGTGGCACGCGCCTGTTGCGAACCACGTCGCAGCAGGCGGTCGCCAGCGGGGCGGTCGCCATCGCGGCCGGCGGCGCGCACAGTCTGGTACTGAACGGCGACGGCAGCCTGCTGGCGTGGGGCAACAATTGTTGCGGCCAGGTTGGCGACGGCACGTTGTACATCAATCGCGCGTCGCCGGTGCCGGTGGTCGGACTGGGCACACCCGGCAAGGTCGTCGAGATCGCCGCCGGCGCCATATTTTCCCTCGCACGCAAAGACGACGGCAGCGTCTGGGCCTGGGGCGACAACTATTCGAGCGAACTGGGCGATCGTGCCGGGTCGGAAACCGAGATACCGGGCAGAGTGCTGGGTCTGCCGGCAACCACGGCCATCGCTGCAGGGTCAACGCATTCATTGGCCTTGGCCACAGACGGCGGGGTATGGTCCTGGGGCCACAACGACTACGGCCAACTCGGTGATGGAACGCGTACTACCGGCTATACCGGGCGGTCCACGCCCATGCGCGTCAGTGGGCTGCCCGGCATACGCGCAATAGCGGGAGGCGGCTCGCACAGTGTCGCGCTTGGTAACGACGGCACTGTCTGGACCTGGGGTTCAAATGTTTATGGCCAGATCGGGGATGGCACGACTACTGACCGGCTCACGCCGGTGCAGGTCGCCGCACTTTCCGGTGTGCGTGCGATAGCGGCTGGCAACATCACCACCTTCGCGCTCAAAAATGACGGATCGGTCTGGGCCTGGGGTGGGAACTACGCGTACCAACTGGGCGATGGCGCCGACGCCAATCAACTGCGCCCCGTACAGATCACCAGCCTGTCGGGCAGCACCAGCATTTCAACCTATACGCATGGTCTGGCGTTGCGGGCGGACGGCACGGTCTTCGCTTGGGGTTCAAGTGATTTCGGCCAGATCGGTGACGGCACGCTGGCTAACCGCGCGCAACCGGTTGTGGTCCTTCGGGAAAATGGCGCCGGCAGCGTCGCGGCCAACAATTGGTATCTTGATCTCAACCCTGCCATCAGCAAATCGATTGCGCCTGAACGCATTCCGGCGTTTCTCGCGGTGGCCTCGGTTGCCGGCAACGACGTCGTCGCCAATGTGCAATACCGCGCAGCCGACATCGGCAGCACCGGTAGCGTATTCGTATTCGCCCTGGCGCCTGCCAACAAAGTCGCCAACGTTTCGGCCGAGATGCTGCGTAACGCCAAGGGCCCCGTGGTCAAAGGCCGCAACACTGCCGATACCCCGCTACCCTGCGTGCTGGCGCAACTCACCGCCTCCGGCCAGCTCACCGCCGTGACGGCCGGCACCCTGCAGGCCTACCTCACCGGCGTGCTGTCGGCACAAGGCGCCTCGGTGAGCGTATTGAACGGCGTCAGCACCGCACTGCTGTCCGGATCCGTGTTCTACGTCGGCTACGGCAGCAACGGCACCGCCGCCGTCAACAACGGCACCAACCGCAGCGTCGTCACCATTCCCGGCAGCACCGCCAGCCAGACCTGCACCCCGCAAGCGCCGCAGACCGGCTGGTGGTGGAATCCCAATGAGGACGGCGGGGATCGGGTACTGGAAGTACGCGGCAACAACCTGTTCATGTCCGGCTATCTCTACGACGAGACCGGCCACGCCACCTGGGTCGTCTCCCTGGCCCGGTAGCACTGGACGGCTCCTTCTACAACGGCACCCTGTATCAGGTCGCCAATGGACAACACTCACCGGCACCTACAAGGCACCGAGTCCGCCGACCTCACCGGGCAACATCACCTTAAGCTTCACCGACGCACGCCACGGCACCCTCATCTTGCCCGGTGGGGCCATCCCCATCGTCCGGTTTGACGACATCATCGGTTCGGCGGCGGCACCACCTCATCGTTTGTTCCCGAGAACGGCTGGTGGTGAACAAGCCGATGAAAGCGGGCGCGGCTACTTCCTCGGGAGATCAAGAAATAACTACGCCTTCATCGCCGGCTACATGTACGAAACCGACGGCCGGCCGGTGTGGTACCTGACGCAAAACCCAATGACGACGCCAACCAACTTCAGCGGCAGCTGGCTGCAAGTGCAGGGCGGGCAGACGCTGACGGGTCCCTACAAGAAGCCGACGGTGCTCAACGCCAATGTGGGCAGTGTGGGCATCACCTTCCAGGATGCGAGTAATGCCACGCTGACGCTGCCCAATGGGCGGCAGCTGGCGATTACGCGGCAGCGGTTCTAGGCGGGCGCGTCGACATCGCGCTCATTGAACCGATGCCGGCTTTGAAGCACAATCGATCGAACAAACACAACTTGCTGTCATTGGCACATTCACAACTCCGGGGGAGAGTAGCCGCATGAGCGTATTCAGTGTACTGCCGGCCGACAGCGCGACAGACTTCAGAAGATGGCTCTGGTTAATGCTCGCGGCCCTGCTGCCACTGCAGGCGTGGGGCGCGACGCCTTCCGTGAGTGGCGGCACCTACCACAGCGCGGCGGTTCATACCGATGGGTCGGTGCGCACCTGGGGCAGTGACATTTTTGGCGAACTTGGTGCCGCACGCCGGCTTTCGATCCTGACGCCGAATGCGGTTGCCGGCCTGACGGGAATCACGGCCATTTCAGGCTCGGCAATCCACACGCTGGCACTCAAAAACGATGGCAGGGTATATGCGTGGGGTAGCAACGCGTTTGGTGAACTTGGCGATGGCACGAAAACCAATCGCACCGCGCCGGTCCTGGTCGCTGGTCTGACCAATGTGGTGGCGATTGCGGCTGGTGTCTATCACTCGGTGGCCGTGAAGGCTGACGGTACTGTCTGGTGCTGGGGCTGGAACAACTATGGCCAATTGGGTGATGGCACCCGGCTTGATCGGTCCACTCCGGTGCAAGTCGCCGGTTTCACCAACGTGCAAACAGTATCGGCTGGTTTTTACCACACGCTGGCGCTGAAGCGCGACGGTACCGTATGGGCATGGGGCGACAACTCCTTTGCCGAGCTCGGCGACGGAACGTTCGGGTTTCGCACCGCGCCCGTTCAGGCCACGGGCCTTTCGGGCATCACCGCCATCGCCGCCGGCTACAGCCACTCCATGGCGCTGCGCAATGACGGTCGCGTGCTGACCTGGGGCGACAATACGGCGGGCCAGCTCGGCGATCCCGCATCGAGCATTCGCACCACCGCGGATGTGCTGAGCACGCTTACCGGCATTACCGCCATTGCGGCCGGCGGCAGCCATTCACTGGCATTGAAGTCCGACGGCACGGCGATGGCGTGGGGCGGTAACGATTCCGGGCAGGTGGGCGATGGGTCGCTGGCCAAGCGCACCACGCCGGTCAGCATTGGCGGCCTGACCAATGTGACCGCCATCTCGGCGGGGGGCTCGCATTCGCTGGCGCGCAAAAGCGATGGCTCGGTGCTGGCCTGGGGCAGCAATATCGACGGCCGCATCGGCGACGGCACCACCACGCTGCGCCCGAGCCCGACTGCGGTGAGCGGATTGTCCGGCGCAACGGCAATTTCAGCCGGCGTTTACCACTCGGTGGCGTTGAAGAGTGACGGCAGCGTTTCCGCATGGGGATTCAACGGGCAGGGGCAACTCGGCGACGGTTCGCAATCCTCGCGCCAGACGCCGGGGCAAATCACCAGCTTCTCCGGTGTCGCTTCCATCTACTCCGGCGACTCATTCACACTGGCACTGAAGTCGGATGGAACGTTGTGGTCCTGGGGGCGTAATGATCAGGGTCAGTTGGGCATCGGCAGCACCGAGAGCAAATCGGTGCCGACCCTCGTCACGAGCATCAGTGGCGTGATCGGCGTATCGGCGGGTTTGCGCAACGCACTCGCGGTGCTCAACGATGGCCGCGTTTGGTCCTGGGGAAAGGTCAACGATCCCTCGGCCTGTGATGCAGGGGCAATCCAGTCCACGCCGGCGATCGTCGCGGGAATCACTAACGTCACTGCGGTTGCCGCCGGCGAATGCCACGCGGTCGCTTTGCGCAACGATGGCACGGTCTGGACCTGGGGCTTCAACGGCAACGGTCAACTCGGTGACGGTTCCACCACATCGCGCACGGCGCCTGCCGCCGTGTCGGGATTGAGCAGCATCATCGCGATTGCCGCCGGGTCGCAGTTTTCACTGGCCCTGCGTTCCGATGGTCGGGTAATGGCATGGGGCAGCAATTTCTATGGCGAATTGGGCGATGGCACCACCTCGACCATCTTTCGTCCTGTGCAGGTCGCGAACATCACGACCGCGCGAGCGATCGATGCCGGCACCAACCACGGCATTGCCGTGCTGACCAACAACACCGTCATGACATGGGGGCGCAACAACGTCGGCCAGATCGGTGACGGGACGAGGATAGACCGCCCCTCGCCGGTCGTTGTTCGCGGGCTTACCGGTGTTGCCGGCATTTCGGCGGGCTACCAGCACTCACTGGCGGTGTTGGCGGACGGCACGGTGGCAACATGGGGTGGCAACAGCACCTTCGGGCCGCTGGGCGACGGGACCCTGGCTGATCGGTTGCGCCCGGTCGCCGTGGTTCGCGAGAACGGTGGCGGCGCTCTCAACAGCAACAACTGGTATCTCGATCTGGCCCCCGCGACCAGCAAGACCATTCCGGCAGATCGCATCCCGACGTTCCTGGCCGTGACTTCCGGATTCGGGCTTTCGGACATTTTCGCCAACATCCAGTACCGCACGGCGGACGTGGGGTCGACCGGCGGCGTGTATGTGTTTGCGCTGGCGCCGGCGAGCAAGGTCACCGGTGCTTCTGCGGACGCGTTGGCGACGCCAAAGGGACCGGTTACTCACGGGCAGAATACGGCGGACACACCGCTGCAATGCGTATTGGCCCAGCTCACCGCCTCGGGCCAGCTTACAGCCGTCAGTGCGGGCAATTTGCAGGCATATCTGACAGGCGTGCTTTCGGCCCAGGGCACTTCCGTCAATGTTCTCAATGGCATCAGCACCGCGCTGCTGGCGGGCACCACGTTCTGCGTGGGCTACGGCAACAGTTCCAGCGCGGCCATCAATAACGGCACCAATCGCTGCGTGCTGACGATTCCCGACAACCAGACCTGCACCCCGCAAGCTCCGCAAACTGGGTGGTGGTGGAATCCTAATGAGGACGGCAGGGGATTCGGCATCGAAGTACGCGGCAACAACCTCTTCATGTCCGGGTACCTCTACGACGACACCGGCCACGCCACCTGGGTCGTTTCACCGGGGCCGGTGGCAATCGAAGGTTCCTTCTACAACGGCACCCTCTATCAGGTTGCCAACGGCCAGACCCTGACCGGTGCCTACAAGGCGCCAAGTACGCCGACCAGCGTCGGCACAATCACGCTCACGTTTACGGATTCGCGCCGTGGCACCCTCATCTGGCCCGGTGGGGCCATCCCCATCGTGCGATTTGACGACATCATCGGCTCCGGTGGCGGCACCACCCCGAGCTTCGTTCCCGAGAACGGCTGGTGGTGGAATGCCGATGAAAGCGGGCGAGGGTACTTCCTCGAGATCAAGAACAACTACGCCTTCATTGCCGGCTACATGTACGAGACCGACGGGCGGCCGGTGTGGTACCTGACGCAGAACCCGATGAGCACGCCCACCACCTTCAGCGGCAACTGGCTGCAGGTGCAGGGCGGGCAGACGCTGACGGGTCCTTACAAGAAGCCGACGGTGCTCAATGCCAATGTGGGCAGTGCCGGCATCACCTTCCAGGATGCGAGCAATGCCACGCTGACGCTGCCCAATGGACGGCAGCTGGCGATTACGCGGCAGAAGTTCTAGGAGAACGATGGTGAGCGCGACGCATTCGAAGCGTATCGATTGGTGGCAGATGCTGGCGTCGTGCCTGGTGTTGCCGGCGCTCGCGCATGCGGCTCCCGCGCCCAATGCAACCATCGTCAGCCTTGAGGGCAAGGGCGAGTACCGCGAGGCGCAGCAGATCGACTGGCGCCCCGCGAAGGTGAACCAGTCGCTGTTCCCCGCAAACCTGGTTCGTACCGGTGATGCGTCGAGAATGGCGGTGATGTTTCCCGATCGCACGCAGGTGAAGCTCGCGCAGAACAGCGTGCTGCAGATCAAGGAAGTCAGCAGCGGCAAGGAAGCCAAGACCGTACTGAACCTCAATGCCGGGCGCAGCTGGATGCAATCCAAGACCACGCCTGGAGGACTGAGCGTGCAAACACCGTCGGCGACGGCGTCGATCCGCGGCACCGACTGGGAGATTGCGGTTGATCCGGATGGCCGCTCGACGCTGACTGTGTTCAGCGGCGCAGCGGAGTTCTCCAACGAGCTGGGCACGGTTTCCGTTGCCATGAACGAGCAGGCGGTGGCGGAAAAGGGCAAGGCGCCTGTGAAGGTGCAGATTCTGAATCCACGCGAACGTATCCAGTGGCTATCCGCACTGACGGTTGACCCCGGCCAGTATCGCGAGCCGGACACCAACGCGGATGCGCAGAAGGAACTCGTGCGCATCGGCGACATGATGCGTGCGGGCCGGCTGGACCTGGCGCGCGCCGCCCTGGTCGTGGCAATCGCATCGGACAAAACCGACTCGGCCTCCGCGCGCATGCTGCTTGCCGATTTCCAGACTTACGACGGCGACCAGCGCGCCGCTGAAGCGACACTGCAGTCGGCCGTCGCGCGTTATCCGGGCGATGCGCGCCTGCGTGTAGCGCAGGCGCGGATGTCGCTGTTGCAGGACAAGCCGGCCGCTGCGGAATCGCAGATCGCCGAGGCGCTGCAGCGCGACCCGCGATCCGCTGACGCTTGGCAGGTGCGCGGCGACATCGCGCGTTTTTCAGGATTGGCGGACGTCGCGCGAAATGCCTATCGACAGGTCACGCTGCTGGCGCCGGCCGACGCGCGTGGCTGGCTGGGACTGGGTGTGGTGGAGGCCGAACGCGAATACATTGCTGCCGCGCGCAGCCATCTCGATCAGGCGTTGCAGCGCGATGCGCGTTCAGCAACGGTATTGGCCGAGCGTGCGACGCTGGAAACCAATGCCGGTGACTTTGCGGCCGCGCGCCTTGCCTTTGAGCAGGCGCTGTCGTTGCAGCCCGATAACGTGGTGCTGCTGACGGGCAAAGCCATTCTTGAACTCAAGCGGGGCGATGACGACGCGGCGCTGGACTTGCTGTTGCGCGCCACGCTGATCGAGCCGCGCTATGCGCGCGCGCAGCTCTATCTGGCAGTGGTCTACTACCGCATGGAACGGCCGGATCGTGCCTTGCCGCAGTTTGCCAAGGTCAAGGAACTGGATCGCAATGACCCGCTGCCGCATTTCATGGCGAGCCTGGCGCGCATCGATGCCCTGCAACCGGCCGACGCCGTTGATGAGGCCCGCGAGGCGGTGCGCCTCATGCCCTATCTGAAGTCGCTCAATCAGTTGGCCAACAATCAGGCCGGCGGCGCCAATCTGGGTAACGCCATGTCATTTTTCGGCATGGAAAACTGGGCGCGGCACATGGCCCAGGAATCGACCCTGCCTTTCTGGGCGGGCAGTCACCTGTTCCTTGCGGATCGCTATGCAGGCGATTACGCGCGGCGTTCCGAGCTTATGCAAGGCTTCCTGCTCGATCCTGCTGCATTCGGGGCGCCCAACCGCTATCAGCCGCTGGTCGAAAAGCCCGGAAACTATGCCGCGCTGTCGCTGCGCGGCAACCAGAGCGATGACCTGAAATTGACCGAGCCGGTGGTGACGCTGAACGGCTACGCGCTGATGCCCACACCCGTCTCGTACTTCGTCGAATTCATCGACACGCGCATCCGCCCCGGCAACAGCATATTGTCCGCCGATGCAAAAACCTTCACAGCCGCGCTGGGGATCAAGCCGCGCTGGGACCTGGGCCTGTTCATTTACGCCAATCGGCTTTCCGCCGACATCGACATCGGGACGCGCGACGTGACAGGCCTGTTCCAGAACGTCACCGGCCACAACAATCGCGTCGATGCCGGCGGACACGTCGCAATCGGTTCGGCCGCGCAACTATGGTTCAAGGCCGGGCACGGCGATGAGCGCTCGTTTGTGGGCGAGCGCAGCAGCATCGTCATTCCCGGATTGACGCTGGCGCGGCAGACCGATTTCCTCACCACGCCGCGCACCGATGACGCACAGCTGCGCTACACGCGCGTGCTGGGCGAGGGCCGCGAGATGTCGGTCGGCGTGGAAGCGTCGCGCCTGCAGACCACGAATGGCGTGCAGCAGGACAGTAACTTCTACCTGCCCGGCAGCAAGGTGCTGCGCAACACGCTTGACTCCACCGACAAGGATCGTTCTGCTGTGGCGTACGCGGGCGGCCGCTGGTTAAGGGGACAGTTGGAGTTGGAGGGATCACTGGCGTGGACCACCTACCGCAAGGACCGTAATTTTTACGTCACAGTGCCCAGCCCACCCGGATCGACCGCGATCGCGGAAAACTATGAACGCGACGGAGCCAAGGCCGCGCTGGGCGCCGTCTATCGGTTTCAGCCGGGCCAGGTGGCGCGGCTGATGTGCCAGAACTGGACGCGGCCGGCCTCGCTGGGCACCTTGGCGCCGGTGGCGGTGGCTGGCATCGTCATCGACGACCAGCTGGTTTTTTCGGGCGGCAAGCTGTCACGCTGTCGGGGCCAGGTGGAGTGGGAGGTCGCGTCCGTTGCCTTCCTGACCATAGCCGCCGACGCGAAACGCATCGACAATCTCGCCTCGCCGCTCGATGGCGTGCTCAACACTCGCGCCGATGTGACCAACCTCGATCGCCTGCGCAATCGCCTGTTGCCGCTGCCGCCCAAACCCGACGCACTGGAGGACACGCCGGTGTTTTCGCTCGCCAACGTCAAATCCGCCTCGGTGGGCTTGGAGCACATCCTGACGCGGTCGCTGGCGGCACGGCTCTACTACGCCTACACCGACAGCGAAACCACCTACCCGGGATTCCGCGGCAACCACGTGCCGTACCTGCCACGTCACCTGGTCAGCGTCGGCGCCACCTGGACCATGGCCGGACGCAGCTACCTCAGTACACAGGCCGTGTATCGCTCGCAGCGCTTCAGCGATGAAAGCAACCTCGCGCCCATGGCGGCAGACTGGGACATGCAGGTTCGTGCCTACGTGGAACTGGATCGCAAGCATTGGACGCTGGAAGCCTATGCGCTCAACCTGCTGAAAAAGGAAGCGTCCGATGTGTTTGGCGTGATCGCCACCTACCGCTTCTAGCGGCGCCGGATGTTGCCGCTTCGCGAAAGTCTCACCCGGCTGCGCAAACGCCTGAGTCTGACCGGCGTGGCGATCGCGCTTGTCACCTTCGCCGTGTTCGGCGCGCTCAGCACGCTGGACGCCTGGCGACGCATCGAGTACAAGGGCTTCGATTTCCTGACGGTGCTGACGGCCAAGGGACTTTCAACACTGCCGATCACCATCGTCGGCATCGACGAAGCATCGTTCGTGCAAGTCGGCAAGCAGTGGCCATGGCCGCGGCGCATGCACGCGCAGCTGATTGATCAGCTCAACAAGGCCGGGGCGCTGGTGATCGCGCTGGACGTGCAGTTGGGGGAATCCTCCAATCCGGAAGACGACCAGCTGCTGGCGGACGCCATCCAGCGCGCCGGCAACGTGGTGATTGCTTCGCACATGGCGTACCAGGAAGACAAGTACGTCAAGCAGTGGATTCGTATTGATCCGCTGGACATGTTTCGTGCGGCGGGCGCGGGCGGCGGACTGGCCAATGTTTCGCTCGAAAGCGACCTGGTGGTGCGACGCATGCCCGAGGGGCGCGATGTGTTCTGGCGCGAAATCCTCGCGCGCATGGACCAGTTGCAGCCCGGCCTCATCAAGCAGCCGCCCAGCCAGGAAGGCAAGTTCATCGGCTTCACCGGCCCCGACCACACCTTTCCGTACGCCTCGTACTACCAGGCGCTGAATGCCGACAAGGAACTGCCACCGGATGTGTTCCGCGACCAGATCGTGCTGGTGGGGCGCGACGTCAAGGCCTCGCCCGATGTCGGCGCCGCGCAGGCCGATACTTTTGGCACGCCGTTTACCAGCTGGACCGGCTGGCTCACGCCGGGTCCGGAAATACATGCCAACGTCATGGAAAGCGCCATCATCGGCAACAGCAAGACGGCATTGGACTGGCAATGGAGCCTGTTGCTGCTGATGGTGGCGATTACGTTCAGTTCCCTGCTGATGCGGCGCTGGCGACCGTTCCGGAGCGCCGCCGTGGTGGTGGTGCTGGTCATCGCCATCGGCGCCTTTGACTGGTGGCTGTTCGTCCACCAGTCGTTGTGGCTGCCGGCACTGGCGGCGGTGCTGAGCGTGGCAACGGTGTACGCCGCGCTTGGTGCGCGCGCCTTCATCGCCGAGCAGCGGCAGCGCCGCGAAACGCGCCGCGCGTTTTCGATGTACGTGTCGGAGGAAGTGGTCAACGCCATCATGGCGCACCCCGAGGGCCTCAAGCTGGGTGGCGAACGGCGCGAGCTCACGCTGCTGTTCACCGATCTGGCGGGCTTCACCAATTTTTCGGAAAAGCTCGGTCCCGAGCAGGTGACGCAGTTGCTCAACGAGCACTTCTCGCGCGCCACGGCCATCATCAAGCGCCATGGCGGCACGGTGAACCGCTTCATCGGCGACGCCATCATGGCGTTCTGGGGCGCGCCGCTGGCCAATGAGAAGCACGCCATCAATGCCTGCCTGGCCGCGCGCGACATGCAACTGGACATGAAAGAGCTGCGCGCCTCCCTGATGGCGCGCGGCCTGCCGGCCGTCAACATGCGTGTCGGGCTGCACACCGGTGTGGCGGTGGTGGGCAACCTGGGCGCAACCGACCGTTTCGATTACACCGCCATCGGCGACAACGTGAACCTGGCCGCGCGCCTCGAAGGCGTCAACAAGCTGTACGGCACAGAAATCCTGCTCAGCGGCACCACCGCCAGCATGCTCGACGGCCAGTTGCCGCTGCGATTGGTGGATCGCGTCATCGTCAAGGGCAAGTCCGAGGCCGTGGAGATCTACACCATCAGCGAGAACGCCGAAATCAACGCCCTGAGCGAACGTGCCTGCGCCGCCTATCGCGCGCAGCACTGGGATGAAAGTGAATCGCTGTGGCGCGAACTGCTGCTGATCGACCCGCAGGACACGGTCGCGCAGATGTACCTTGAACGCATTGCCGAACTGCGACTGGACCCGCCGCCCGCGGATTGGGGTGGCGAGATCGCGGCTGGAGAACTCTGCTAGCATTGGCGGGCCTTGCAGGCCGAAAATGCCTGAAGAGCCGCGCCAGTGCTTGAGTTTGGCACCTGGGACTGCCTTGAGTTGGCAAGAAGACATCTTGAAAGGTGTTCTTGCTATCCCGGGCGAAGCAGTTAACCTTCTTCCCGGCGCAGGCCGGGGCCCAATTTGGTTTTACGACGTAGGGCAATTTGCGCCTCCGCCGGGGAAGGAATTTGTTGGGCCGGTTCTTGATCATCATGAATTGCGGGTTCAATCAAAACGATTCTTACGTTCGCCCTGAGCCCGTAGAAGGGCCGTAACGCAAACAATGAATCCACACGGAGAGTGACCGCGCTTCGCTCGGCGCCGCATGCGTTGCAGCAGTCGAAATCTACCTTGCAGGCTGCCGCTCACGGCTTCATCTGCGCCCGCCCGAACGCGAGCACCGATGACGCCGGATCGAACAGTTCCATCGCATCCATCACCACCGGCACGCCATTGCCGCCGTTGACCATGTAGACCATGCCGTTGCCGGTGGCGGCATCGAAATACACCAGCGCGAATTCGCCCCAGTCCATGCCGCTGTTGGAAACGATGGTCTGAGCGCCGAAGCGATACAGCACCCAGCCGAGGCCGAAATCCGATGCATCCGGGCAACCCGGTGTGGCTGGCACCTTGCAGGCGGCGGGGGCGGGCATGGTGATCTGCGTCTGCATGCGTTCGCCGGCCAGTGGCTTGCTGATGCCGCGTCCCTGCGCCACGCCGATCATCAGCCTGGCGTAGTCCTCGACGGTGACGAACAGGTTGTCGGCGGCGTTGGGTTTGCCTTCCGGCTGCAGGTCGGTGGGCCGAAATTCACCGGCCTTGTTCATCGGCTGCGCGACGCGCGCGGCGAAGCGGTTGCGGGCACTGAAGGTGGTGCCGGTCATGCCCAGCGGGCCGAACACGTATTCGGCAGCCAGCGTTTCGAACGGCTGGCCGGTTTTCTGTTCCATGAAGCGCCGCAGGTATTCGTAACCCTCACCGGCGTAGGTGAATCCGCTGCCCGGGTCGCCGGCGAAGGCGAGCTTGCGATCCTTGCTGTCGCCGCGCCAGTTGGCGAAGCCGGTCTGATGCGCAAGTGCGAGCCGCGGCGTCAGTTTCGTGTGGCGCGGGTCGGCGGCGACGTCCGGGTCAATCCAGTGCGCCGACATCGGTTCATCCAGCGACATGCGGCCGGCGGATACCAGCCGCAACGCCAGTTCGGCCGTAACCGGCTTGGCCAGTGACGCGACATTGAACAGGGTTTGCGCGTCGGCCGGCCGGCCTATGCGGCTTCACCCGTGACACCGGTCCAGGCGATGTGTCCCCGGCGGATCACGCCGATGCCGATCGCGGCGGCGCGATGCGACTTGAGGCTCTGCCCAAGGCGCGCCAGCGCATCCGGTGGCGGCGTGTAGGCAGCAGGCGCCGGCTGGCCTGCAGGCGGTGGCGACATGGCGCAGCCGCAAAGCAGCAATGCGGCGAGGGCGAGGCAGTGGGTCGGGCGAGTGCGCACGGTCGTAGCTCCGTTCTGTCGGCGATGGGGAGCGGCAAGGATGCCGGTCGCGGGCACAGCTGTCGCGCCCGTGCCGACGAAACGCGTTTTCGCCGGCGTGAATTGGCCGCAGCGGCGGCGGACTCCCCGGGCAGGGCTTTCGGCGGGTTCGCATGGCCGGACATCAGACGCTTGGTGCCCTGCGGCGGCGCGTTACCCCGTGTCAATTCCGCGTGGAGCGAACGTCGAGTGCTCGGCCAGCCGGTAACCGTTGCGGCCGGATTGCTTCACCTGGTACATGGCGGCATCGGCCAGGCGAACCAGCTGCGCGGGGTGCAGCGAATTGTCGGGGTACAGGGCGATGCCGATGCTGGCACCCACGCGCAACAGGTTGCCCTCGACATTGATGGGCGCGCTGATGCTGGCCAGCAGCTTGTGGGCGAGGCGTCGAATGTCGTCGACATGACGGATGCCGCGAACAATGAAGACGAATTCGTCGCCGCCGGTACGCGCCACCGTGTCCGATTCGCGCACCATCGACTTGAGCGCCCGCCACGGTCTTGAGCAGGGCATCGCCGGCCGCATGTCCATACTCGTCGTTGACCTCCTTGAAACCGTCGAGGTCCAGCAGCAGGACGGCCACCTGCTCGCGGTGCGCGCCGCAGTCGACAGCGCCCGTTCCAGCCGGTCCTCGAGCAGGCGGCGGTTGGGCAGGCCGGTCAACGGATCTTCAAGGGCCAGCCGGCGGATTTCCTCTTCCTGCCGGCGCTTCTCGGTGATGTCTGTGATCGAGCCGACGAAGCGCGTCGCCTTGCCGCGTTCGTCCCACTGGGCCTGTCCCTGTCCCCGCACCCAGATCCACAGGCCGCTGGCGTGCGCCATGCGAAAGGCGTCGTCGATGGGTTCGCGGCGCGCGATGTGCTTGTAGAAAATCGATTTGACGCGCTTGCGGTCATCGGGATGCACCAGGTCCATGATCGGCGTGATGCGCGACGCCGGTGTGTCGGGCGGCAAACCGAGAATCTCGTAAAAACGCGCCGAGAAACTGATCTCCTGCGTCACCAGGTTCGAATCCCAGATGCCGCTCTGCGCCGCGCGAATCACCAGTGCCATCTGTTCGCGGCCTTCGCGAAGCGCGGTCTCGGCGAGGATCTGGTCGGTGACGTCGACGAGCACGAATACGGCCGAACCGTGCACCGGGTTGGCGGCATCGATGGCGCCGCCGCGCACCCGGCACCAGAAGCGGCTGCCGTCATTGCGCACGAACTGCTCGCTGTATTCGTACGATTCGCCGCGCGAAAACGCGGCGTAGATCTCCTGGCCCCGCGTTGCCCACCGCTCGGCTGAAACGAACCAGTGTTCCGCTGTCCGGCCGACCACTTCCTCCAGCGACGCGCCGAGCATGTCGGCCATGTGCTCGTTGCATTCCTCGACGATGCGGTCGCGCGTAAGGATGATACCCGCCGGCGCATTGCTGAAGATGGCCAGCTGCCGCAACAGCGCCTCGCGCAGCGCGTACTCGCGCTCCTTCAGCAGGGTGATGTCATTGAGGATGACCACCACGCCCTGCTCGGGCTGGCCGGGGATGATGCTTTGCATGGTCGCATCGCAGGTAATGGTGCCGCCCGTCTTGGTGCGAAACGCATACTCCTCGTGCATCGCCTCGCCACGCCGCAGCTGCGCATAGCCCTCATTGCCGACGCGCTGCCACATCGCATCATCGACGTAGTACACGCGGGTGGGCTGGCCGTTCAATTCGCCATCCGCGTAACCGAGCATGCGCGCGAACTGCGGATTGCAGTCGATGATGGTGCGGTCGCGCACGAAGGCCACGCCCGCCGTGACCGATTCGAATATCAGGCGCTGTTGCCGGTGGGTGCGTTCGATCTCGATCTGCGCATTGATCGAAGCCAGCAGCGCGCTGCGAAACTCCAGGTAGGACGACACCAGCCCCGCGGTGAACATCATCGCCATCGCGCCCATGGTGCTGTACAGCGTTCCACCCAGGTAGAACAGCTCGCCAATCTGCGAAATGAGGATCGGTGCGTTGAAGCAGATGAAGGCGCGCAGGCTGGCGCCGAGAATACCGGCGCTGCCGAGCGACATGCCGCCGAGCACAAAAACGGTAAAGACTTCCGACGATGCGGATAGCTGACCGAGCCAGGCCAGCGCGCCCCAGCAGGTCCCCATGAGCGCGGCCCCGAGCGTGGCGGCGTTTTCCCACAGGACCGGTTCGGCATCCGCCGATCGGGTGTTGCGGTGCCAGACATACAGCCCGAAGCGCAGCCCGCTCACCAGTGCGATGGCAACCAGCCAGGTGGCCAGCACCGCATGATTCACTTCATCGCGAATCACCCAGCCGGCCAGCGCGCTCACTAGCAGGGTGATGACGACCGACCGGGGCACCAGCTGATAGAGCATCCGCACGCGCGCCGCGTCGTGCTGGCGCTTGTGCTCCTGGGTGTGGCTGTCGTGGGCAGTGGTCATTCAAAGGGCCGTTGCGGGCAGGCAATCGTTATGGTTGCCCTTGTTCTACACCGCTCCCACTTTGCTGTGAAGTGAACGGCTGTTAAGGATTGTGAACAGACACGGGTGTTAATGCGTGCCGTGCCGGTGTCGTCGGCGATCTGGCAACATTTGCAATCCAGCCCTTGCCTTTGCTCTGGTCTTCCCGCGCGCGTCGCGATCGTTCGCGCCGACGCTGTACGTGCCGTCCGAATACCGGCAACATGCGTCGCATGACCAAACCTGCGTGCCGAGCCAGCCACAGTACCTGCCGATGGCCCGGCACTTGGCAACACCGGTGTGGCGCCATCGCGCGCGCCGCGCAGCTGGCGGCCGCAATCGGCGCGCTGCTGGTCACGAATGCCATGGCAGAGGTTGCGCTGAACGCGAGCATGCAAAAGGTGTTGCGCGTAGCCCAGCACACGCTCAGTCCCGGCCCGATCGATCCGGCGCAGATCAATTCCGTCTACGGCGCCAACATCGTCGAAAACATCTTCGAGCCGATGCTGCAGTACGACTATCTCGCGCGGCCGCTCAAGCTGGTGCCGCTGACGTTGCGCGAAATGCCGGAAGAACGCGAGAACGGACGCGTCTACATCTGCCGCCTCAAACCGGGCATTTTCTTTGACAACGATGCGGCCTTCGGCGGCAAAAAGCGCGAACTGATCGCCGCCGATTACGCCTACAGCTTTCGCCGGCTGTTCAATCCGCGTTATTACTCGAGCCAGTTTTTCATGGTCGACGGCAAGATTGCCGGCGCCAACGCGCTGCGCGAGGCCGCCGGCAAGTCGGGAAGGTTTGACAACGACACGCCCATTGCCGGACTGCAGGTGCTGGATCGCTACACCCTGCGCATCACCCTCACTGAGCCCGACCTCAATTTCCTGCACGTGCTCGCGCAGCAGAACCTCTCGGCGGTCGCGCGCGAGGTGGTGGAACGCTACGGCGATGACATTCACCGCCATCCGGTCGGCACCGGGCCGTACCGCGTGGTCGAATGGCGGCAGGGCCAGCGCATGGTGTTCGAGCGCAATCCGCACTTCCACGACGAGCGCTACGCCGCCGAACCGGGCGAGGGCGCCGATGCGTATTCGCGGGAGGTGGCCCGGCATCAGGCCGGCAAACGCCTGCCGATGATCGACCGCGTCGAGCTCTCGTTCACCGTCGAAAGCCAGCCGCTGTGGCTGGCCTTCGTCAGCAACGACCTTGACGTGCTCAACAATATTCCCGTCGCCTACCGCCCCGGTGCGATTCCCAACAACCGGCTCGCGCCGGCGCTGCAGCGCCAGAACATCCGTCTGCAGCACTACGCCTACCCGGGCGTGTGGTTCACCAGCTTCAACATGAAGGACCCGGTGGTGGGCGGCTACACGCCGGAACGCGTCGCGTTGCGGCGGGCGATTTCACTCGCTTTTGACCACCGCGCCGCCATCGACATCGCCATGTACGGCGCCGGGTCGGTGGCCTACGGCATCGTGCCGCCGGGCATCGCCGGCCACGATCCGAAATTTCGCACCGACGTATTCAACCTTGACCTGCCGCGCGCCCGCGCGCTGCTCGATACCTTTGGTTACGTCGATCGCAACGGTGACGGCTGGCGCGAAGATCCGCAAGGCGCGCCGCTGGAACTGGAAGTGCTGACGCAACCCGAGCCGCGATTCATTCCCTGGGACGAACTGATGGTCAAGGCGCTCAACAACCTCGGCATCCGCAGCAGTATCAAGAAAGTCCAC
>JBGATH010000062.1:0-17405 GCA_044229235.1 Usitatibacteraceae bacterium | reverse complement strand
CGTCTACAGGAAAAATACAACCACAGGCCAAGGAAATGTCTCGGCTTCCTGACCCCATACGAGGTAGCATTCAACCGCCCACCGCGTGTCGGGACTCGTACTTGAATCCGCGTTTTCGGCCTGAAAGGCGCGCCAGTGCTTGAGTTTCAACGGTGGTACGGATCGCGAGACAGCACTCGCCGATCGCGATGCCTTTCGCGATCAGCAACGCCGAACAATCGGACGCTGCGGCGAACGCCTTCGACAACTCAGGCAACCGCTCAGCCGAGCGCGTCCGCCCAGATGTTCTTGGCCCAGGTCATCGCATACTGGCCCTCGAGTTCGCTGGAAGCCGAGGACACGCCGCCGGCGCCCGGTACCGCCTTCATGGTCTTGTCCTTTTCGTCGTACTTGTGGACCGAGGCGACATGGATCACCTTGTCCGCCGACACGAAGCTGTAGCAGGTATTGGTCAGTATCGGCGCACTGTTGGGCTGTTCACCGGCAAGCAGCGCCACCACCGCCGCGGCGCAGGCTTTGCCATGCGCATTGGCCATATGGCCGGACTTCGGCATGGCCGGTGCGATCTGCAGCGCATCGCCCAGCAAGTGCACGCCCGGAACATTTTTCGCCTCGTAGGTCAGCCAGTTGACCTCGCACCAGCGCTTGTTGGCGGTGATGAACGGCGCGGCGATGGCGCCTGCTTTCATCGGTGGCAGCACATTCAGCACATCGGCCTTCACGTCGTCGGCAACTTCGAGCTTGGCGCTCATGGTCTTCACATCGACATCCATCACCTTCGAGTTGCCGCGGTATTCGATGATGCCGGCGTACATGTCGGCCCAGGCCTTCTTGAACAGGCCGGGCTTTGAAGTCACATCGGGATTGCCATCAAGGATGATGACTTTCGATTTCGGCTTCGCCTGCTTCAGGTAGCTCGCAATCTGGCAGGCGCGCTCGTACGGCCCGGGCGGGCAGCGATAGGGCGCCACCGGTATGCTGATGGCAACCACGCCGCCGTCTTTCATGTCGACCAGTTGCTTGCGCAGCGCCACCGTCTGCGGACCCGCCTTCCAGGCATGCAGCACGCGCGCCTGCGCGTCGGCACTATTGAGGCCGGGCAGGTCTTCATAGATGAAATCGACACCCGGCGAAAGAATAACCCGATCGAACGGCAGCGTGTCGCCGCTGGCCAGTCGAACCACTTTCTTGTCGGCATCGACTGCGCTGGCTTCGCCACGGATCACATTGATGCCGTACTTCTTCGCCAGCGTGTCATAGCTGACGGTCATGTCCTTGAGCGTCTGCGTGCCGCCGAGCACCAGGTTGGAAACCGGGCAGGAAATGAATTCGGCATTGCGCTCGACCAGCGTGACGTTTATGTGTGGCGCCCAAAGCTTGATGTATTTGGCCGCGGTCGCCCCCCCGAACCCGCCGCCGACAATGACCACATTCGGCCCGCGGCTGCCGCCAACACTGGCACACCCGCCAACTGCGACTGCACCCACACCGGCCGCCGCCTTGATGAAATCCCTGCGTTGCATCTTCATGGCAGTCCCTACCTTTTCTGTGCTGAAAAATAGTCGCCAAGTGCGGCAACTTCGGCTTCGGTGTATCCCTTGGCGAGCTGCTGCATGATGGTTGCATCACGCTTGCCTTCCCGAAACGCCTTGAGCTGGTTAAGGAAGTACTCCTTGTTGATGCCGGCCAGGCTCGGCACCGCCCCGCCGACGCTCAAGCCATTGGTGCCATGACAGGCGGCGCAGGTTGCCGCCATCGCCCGCACACCAACCGCACTCAGGTTGGAAGCGGCGAACGCCGGAGGTGGCGGAGCTGGTGCGGCGACAGGCGCCTGGGCCAAGACGCCGCCAGACTGGATGAAGCAGGCCAGCGCACAGCCTGCTGCGACAATTCGCAATTTGAAAACCATGGCAATCTCCGTGAGCAATCAGATTGAATTCTTGTTGGCGCTGCGCCGTAAGAATAGCGCAACTGTGCGCCCGCTGCATGACCCCGCCCGCCGATAGTTCCCGTGCCAACGCCCACGCAGCCCAAAAGAAAAAGGGCCGCATCGTCGCGGCCCCTTGGCATTCGACAAAAATGCGACTCAGGTGTCCTGCGTGACGGTTTCCTTTTCTTCACTGATGTCGAGCCTGACTTTGCCGTCCGCATCGGCGTCGATGGTGACTTTGCCGCCGCTGGCCAGGCGTCCGAACAACAGTTCGTCAGCCAGCGCGCGGCGCACCGTATCCTGGATCAGCCGCGCCATGGGTCGCGCGCCCATGGCCGGGTCAAAGCCGTTCTTGGCCAGGTACTTCTTGAGCGCGTCGGTGTAGGTCACGTCCACCTTCTTCTCGGCCAGCTGCGACTCCAGCTGCATCAGGAACTTGTCGACCACGCGCAGGATGATGTCCTCATTGAGCGGCGCGAAGGAGATGGTCGCGTCGAGCCGGTTGCGGAATTCCGGCGTGAACATACGCTTGATTTCGGCGAGTTCGTCGCCGGCTTTCTTGTCGTTGGTAAAGCCGATGGAGACCTTGGACAGTTCCGACGCGCCGGCATTGGTGGTCATGATGATGACCACATTGCGAAAGTCCGCCTTGCGCCCGTTGTTGTCGGTCAGCGTGCCGTGGTCCATCACCTGCAGCAGCACGTTGTAGATATCCGGATGCGCCTTTTCGATTTCGTCCAGCAGCAATACCGAATACGGGTGCTTGGTAATCGCTTCGGTAAGCAGGCCACCCTGATCGAAGCCGACGTAGCCGGGGGGTGCGCCGATCAGCCGCGATACCGCATGGCGCTCCATGTACTCCGACATATCGAAGCGAATCAGTTCGACGCCGAGAATGAACGCCAGCTGGCGCGCGACTTCGGTCTTGCCGACGCCGGTCGGGCCGGACAACAGGAACGAGCCGATGGGCTTGGCCGTATTGCCGATGCCGGAGCGCGCCATCTTGATGGCGGACGACAACGCTTCAATGGCCTTGTCCTGGCCGAACACGACCGACTTGAGGTCGCGATCCAGCGTCTTGAGCGCGTTGCGATCATCCGACGACACATTGCGCGGCGGGATGCGGGCGATCTTGGCGATGATTTCCTCGATCTCCGGCTTGCCGATGGTTTTCTTCTGCTTGGACTTGGGGGCGATTCGCTGGGCAGCGCCGGCTTCATCGATCACATCGATGGCCTTGTCTGGCAGATGCCGGTCATTGATGTACTTGGCAGACAGCTCGGCAGCGGAAGTGAGCGCCGTCGAGGTGTACTTGACGCCGTGGTGCGTCTCGAAGCGCGATTTCAGCCCCTTCAGAATCTCGATGGTTTCGGCGATTGAAGGCTCGTTGACGTCGATTTTCTGGAAACGCCGCGACAGTGCGTGATCTTTCTCGAAGATGCTGCGGTATTCGTTGTAGGTGGTCGCGCCGATGCACTTGAGCTGGCCCGACGAGAGCGCCGGCTTGAGCAGGTTGGAGGCATCCAGAGTGCCGCCCGAGGCGGAGCCGGCACCGATCAGGGTGTGAATCTCGTCGATAAACAGGATGGCGCTCGGATTCTCGATCAGTTGCTTCAGGACCGCCTTCAGCCGCTGCTCAAAATCGCCGCGGTATTTGGTCCCGGCGAGCAGCGCGCCCATGTCCAGTGCGAACACCTGCGATTTGGCAAGCACCTCCGGCACGTCGCCATCGACGATGCGCTTGGCCAGGCCTTCCGCGATCGCCGTCTTGCCGACACCGGCTTCGCCCACCAGCAGTGGATTGTTCTTGCGGCGGCGGCAAAGAATCTGGATGACGCGCTCGACTTCGAGATCTCGTCCGATCAAGGGGTCGATCTTGCCGTCGATCGCCATCTGGTTGAGATTGAGGGTGAAGCTCTCCAGCGCGCCGCCGGCCTGCTCACCCTCGGCAGCTTCCGACTCGGCCTCTTCCTTTGGCGTCGCGGTTGGTGTTGCCTTGGAGATGCCATGAGAAATGAAATTGACGACGTCGAGCCGCGACACGCCCTGCTGGTGAAGAAAGTACACCGCGTGCGAATCCTTTTCGCCATAAATCGCCACCAGAACATTGGCGCCGGTCACTTCCTTTTTGCCGGATGACTGCACGTGCAGGATGGCGCGCTGGATCACGCGCTGGAATCCCAGCGTGGGCTGGGTGTTGACCTCGCCGTCGCCGGCCACAATGGGCGTGTGCTGCTCGATGAATTCAGTGAGCGCCTTTTTCAGGTCGTCGATCTTCGCCGCGCAGGCTTTCAGGACCTCCTGCGCGGAAGGATTCTCCAGCAGTGCCAGCAGCAGGTGTTCGACAGTGATGAACTCGTGACGCTTCTGTCGCGCCTCGACAAACGCCATGTGCAGGCTGACTTCGAGTTCCTGGGCAATCATGATTTACCTTTCTGGGAAACGGCTGCTTCGATTCCGGTTAACGCGCAATGCATGGGACAAGCATACATCCAACAATAACCACTTGCGTGTGAGGGATTTCACGTGCCGCGATATCTACACTTCTTCCATCCCGCAACGCAGTGGATGCTGGTGCTGGCGGGCGTAATCCACCACCTGCTCAACCTTCATTGACGCCACGTCGCGCGGGAAAATCCCGCACACGCCACGGCCCTCGGTGTGAACCTTGAGCATGATTTGGGTGGCGCGCTCGTGACCATGTCCGAAAAACTGTTCCAGCACGTCGATCACGAACTCCATCGGCGTGTAGTCGTCGTTGTACATGACCACCTGCCACATGGCGGGCGGACGGGTCTGGGCCGGCTTCTCTTTGAGCTGGGTGTCACCGCGTTCGTTCGGTTTCGGTTGCCTGGTGGCCATGCGCTTCGGAATCAATCGTGTGGATCAATAATAGGGTCAAGGCACCATGCATTCAAGTGCAGGCGATGCGCACCAACGCAGTGCGGCCAACGAGTATTGTGACCGGATTTGCATGCATGCAACGCTGTCGGCACCATTTTGGCAGCGACGCTTGACTTGCCAAAAGATAGCCGGTAAAAGGCGCTTTGGAGTTTGGCTGATAGGTATTCTGCACGTGCAACACCGGCGGGCCTTGATAGCAAAACGATTCCGGGGCTCTCCATCCCGTTTTTGTATAAGGAAGCATTTGCATGGCAACAGGAACAGTCAAATGGTTTAACGACGCCAAGGGTTATGGCTTCATCACACCCGACGATGGCAGCGAAGATCTTTTTGCACACTTCTCCGCAATCCAGATGAATGGTTTCAAAACGCTCAAAGAAGGCCAGAAAGTCAGCTTCGAAGTGACCCAGGGCCCCAAAGGCAAACAGGCGTCGAACATCGGCAACGCCTGACGCTCAGGCAAATGTCCGAAACCCCGGTCGCGCAAGCGCCGGGGTTTTTTATTTCATGCTGATCGCCTTCAATAAACCGTTCGGTGTCATCTGCCAGTTCAGCCCGTCGGGCGACAAGCCGACGCTGAAGGATTACGTCAAGGTTTCGGGGGTCTATCCGGCCGGCCGCCTTGACACCGACAGCGAGGGGTTGCTGCTGCTGACCGATGACGGTCGATTGCAGGCAGCCATCGCCGACCCGGCCTTCAAGCTTCCCAAGACCTATGTCGCGCAGGTGGAAGGCGTTCCCGCTGAAGTTGATCTGGCGCGCCTGCGAGGCGGACTCGATCTGGGAGACTTCAGGACGCGGCCCGCGGCAGCCCGCGTCACCAGCGAGCCGGAGTGGCTCTGGCCGCGCACGCCGCCGGTGCGGTTCCGCCAGAGTATTCCCACTTCCTGGATGGAAATCACCATCAAGGAAGGCAAAAACCGCCAGATTCGCCGCATGACGGCCAAGATCGGCTTTCCCACCTTGCGCCTGATCCGCGTCGCCATTGGCGACTGGAATTTGTCCGGCCTGGCGAGTGGTCAATGGCGGGAGTGCGCCCCGGATGCACCGCCCGCTATCGGCAATCGGCAAAAAACCCTGAAAAGTTAATGGGTTGGCGTCACTTTTTGGCCAGAAACCCGTTTCAATGTCGGTGTCAACCGGCTATAATCCGGCGCGTTATTCTTGCCGACAGCCATAAATCTGTCTGATCTGACTAACGTTACTCACTCACTCTCAAAGGAAACACAAATGAAAGCCATTTCCACCGCTGTTGCCGCGCTGTTCGCAGCCGTTGCCCTGAACGCCGCCGCGCAAGCGCCGGCAGCCGCGCCGGCTGCCAAAGCTGAAGCTGCCAAGCCGGCCGCTGCAGCTCCCGCCGCTGCTCCGGCTGCCGCTGCTCCCGCAGCTGCTCCGGCCAAGGCTGAAGTCAAGAAGGAAGAAGTAAAGAAGGACGCCAAGGAAGCCAAGGCTGAAAAGAAAGCCAAGGCAAAAGCCAAGGCCAAGGCCAAGAAAGATGACGCCAAGAAAGAAGAAGTGAAGAAGGAAGAAGTCAAGAAAGACGCACCGAAGAAGTAATTCGGCTTCGGACTTGATCCGAAAAAAGGGCGGAACTTCGGTTCCGCCCTTTTTGTTATTGTCGTCAGCAATGCGGTCCGCCGCGAATTAACCACGATAATTCGACCCATGAACAACAAGCGCGTCGTCGTCGGGCTCTCCGGTGGCGTCGACTCCTCGGTTTCCGCCCTGTTGCTGAAGCAGCAGGGTTATAACGTTGTCGGTCTGTTCATGAAGAACTGGGAAGACGACGATGACGACCAATACTGCTCGACCCGCCAGGATTTCATCGACGCAGCAGCCGCTGCAGATGTGATCGGCATCGACTTTGAAGCCGTCAACTTTGCGGCCGAGTACAAGGATCGGGTGTTCGCCGAATTCCTGCGCGAATACTCGGCCGGCCGCACGCCCAACCCCGATGTGCTGTGCAACGCTGAAATCAAGTTCAAGGCATTTCTGGACCATGCGGTGGCGCTGGGCGCAGCGCAGATTGCCACCGGCCACTACGCGCGCGTCCGCCAGACTGACGGCCGCTTCGAACTCCTCAAGGGCCTCGACCCGGGCAAGGACCAAAGCTATTTTCTGCACCGCCTGAACCAGCACCAGCTTTCCAAAGCGATGTTCCCGGTCGGGCATCTGCAGAAGGCCGAAGTGCGTCGCCTGGCACACTCGGCGGGCCTGCCAAATCACGCCAAGAAGGACTCGACCGGAATTTGTTTCATCGGCGAGCGTCCGTTCCGCGAGTTCCTGCAGCGCTATCTGCCGCGCGAACCCGGCAACATCATCACCACCGAGGAACGTGTGCTGGGCCGGCACGAGGGGCTGATGTATTACACCCTTGGCCAGCGGCAGGGCCTCGGAATCGGCGGCACACGCGATGGCGACGGCACGCCCTGGTTCGTGGCGGAAAAACGGCTCCAGTCAAATCAGTTGGTGGTGGTGCAGGGGCACGACCACCCTCGCCTGCTGAATAGCGCGCTGTTCGCGGCGGATGCCTCATGGGTAGCCGGAGAACCACCGGCCGAAAGCGCCGCGTACGCCGCAAAGACGCGCTACCGCCAAGCCGATGCCGCGTGCGCATTCCGGCCCGGCACCGCGGGCGAATTCACGCTTGAATTTGCTGTCCCTCAGTGGGCCATCACGCCCGGTCAGTCCGCGGTTGTGTATGCCGGCGAAGTCTGTCTGGGCGGCGGCATCATTCGCTGAGGCCGGCAACGCCGGCGCAGGGGTCAGGCGCCCGGCGGCTTGCTGTCGACAAACGACTGCCGGGTTTCGAGCCGTTCGATCCATGCCTTGAGGTTGGGGTGCCCTTGCCGCCACTTCAGCTCCGGCAACCGGAACTCCAGCCACAGCAAGGCGCACGCCATGGTGATATCGGCGATGGTAATCGACACGCCATGGCAGTAGTCACGATCGCCCAGGTCGCGTGCGGCGGCGGCCACAGCCGCTTCGACCTTGCCGCGCTGGCGTGCCATCCAGTCGCTGCTCTGCTGCGCCTCCGGCCGTTTCCTTTCCAGGAAGATGGCGATGCCGGCATCGGTGATGCCGTCGCCCAGCGCTTCCCAACGCTTGACCATGGCGCGCTCGCGTCCGCTCTCGGGAATCAGGCGCGAAACCGGTGTGATGCCGTCGAGATACTCCGTAATGACGCGTGAATCGTAAAGCGCCACGCCATCGTCGAGCACCAGCACCGGCACTTTCCCCAGCGGGTTGTACTGCCCCACCTTTGTATCCGCGCTCCAGACATTCTCTTCGGCAAATTCGCAGTCGATGCGCTTCTCGGCCATGACGATGCGAACTTTGCGTGCGTAGGGGCTGGTGAACGATGCAATCAGTTTCATTTTTATTGGGGGCCGTGACCTGGCTTGCGCATGAAAAACGGTGAAAAAATTATAGCATTCGTGAGCGTCCGGCCTTGACCGGCGCGGGCAGTTGCCAGGATGGTGCGTGATAAAATTTCGCCTCGATCCGCCGAAAGAAACACGATGTCCGCTCCAGCTGCCCTGCCCCTGAATGCCCTCACCGCCCTTTCTCCGCTGGACGGGAGGTATGAAAGAAAAACGGCTGCGTTGCGCGCGTGCTTCAGCGAATTTGCGTTGATCCGTTACCGGGTTCACGTCGAGATCGAGTGGTTGATCGCGTTGTCGATGGCGCCACAGATCGCCGAGTGTCCCGCTTTCCAGCCACAGACCATCGACGCATTGCGCGCGGCGGCGGCCGGATTCTCGATAGTGGACGCCGAGCGCGTCAAGGCGATCGAGTCAACCACCAACCACGACGTCAAGGCGGTGGAGTACTGGCTGCGCGAGCGCTTTGCCAACCTGCCGGAAGTCACCCGCGCGCAGGCTTTCATTCACTTTGCCTGCACCTCCGAGGACATCAACAACCTGTCGCATGCACTGATGCTCAAGGCGGCGCGCGAACAGGTCCTGCTGCCGGCGCTGGCCCGCATCGAACAAAAGCTGCAGTCGCTCGCCATTGAGCACGCTGATGTGGCGATGCTTTCGCACACGCACGGCCAGGCGGCGACGCCAACCACGCTGGGAAAGGAAATGGCCAACGTGGCATTCCGCCTGCAGCGTGCGCAGGCCGCCATCGCCGCGGTAGAACTGCTGGGCAAGATCAACGGTGCCGTGGGCAATTTCAACGCACACCTCTCGGCCTACCCGGAGTTCGATTGGCGGGGGTTTGCAAAACGCTTCGTTGAAGGGCTGGGCGTGCAGTTCAATCCGTACACCATCCAGATCGAGCCGCACGACTGCATGGCGGCGCTGTTCGATGGCATGGCGCGCGCCAACACCATCCTGATCGATCTTGATCGCGATATCTGGGGCTACATTTCACTGGGCTACTTCAAGCAGCGGGTCAAAGCGGGAGAAGTGGGCTCCTCCACCATGCCGCACAAGGTCAACCCGATCGACTTCGAGAATTCCGAAGGCAACCTGGGTTTGGCCAATGCGCTGCTACGGCACTTGTCGGAGAAATTGCCCGTGTCCCGCTGGCAGCGCGACCTGACCGATTCGACGGTGTTGCGCAACATGGGCGTCGCCTTCGGCTACTGTCTGCTGGCCTACGATTCCCTGGCGCGCGGGCTGGACAAGCTGGAAGTCAACTCCGCAAGAATCGCTGCGCACCTCGAAGGCAGCTGGGATGTCCTGGCAGAACCCATCCAGACGGTGATGCGCAAGCATGGCATCGGCGATGCCTATGAGCAGCTCAAGGAACTGACCCGCGGCAAGGGCGGAATATCCCGCGAGGACATCCAGCGCTTCGTGAGCGGTTTGCAGATACCCGCCGCCGACAAGGCGCTGCTGCTGGCCATGACCCCGGCGTCGTATACCGGCGCCGCCGCCACGCTCGCCAGGTCGATCAAACCCTAGCAATGGCGCGGTCCGCAGGCCATTTTTGACCTGCGAGGCCCGCCCCGCGCGGAGGTTTCACTGCGGGGATCTTTCATTGACCTGGCGCACGCCAGAATCTCGCGACGCTTTCCAGAGTGTCCCCGCGCCTGACGGTTGAAGCTTCGGCTCAGGATCCACCCTTCATCAGTTCCTTCAGGAATGCCTCGGCCTGCTTCGTGTCCAGCATGCCTTTCTTGCCGGAGTCCATCTTGTTAAACGCGGCTTCCACTTTCTTCAAATAGTCCGTGCGGCTGATCATCGCGCCGCTGGCGCCGTCGGTCTGCTGCAACTCGATAAGAAAGGCCATCGCCTTTTTGTCGTCAAGCATGCCCTTCTTGCCTGAGTCCATTTTGTCGAACATGGCCGCTGCGCGATTCATGACCTCGGCCTTGGAAATCATGCCGTCCTTGTTGACGTCATTGTTGCGGACAAAGCGGTTGATGTCTTCGGCATTGAGATCGGCGAACGCCGGAGCCGATATGCCCATTGCGACGGCGGCAAGCGACGCCCAGGCGAATTTTGCGAACTGGTTTTTCATGGCGACTGATCCTTGATGGTTGTGATCGGGAAAGCAGCGGGCCGCCATTTCGACTGACGCAAAAATGCCGTACTCGCTGCCTGATCACTGGGTCGCCCGCACCCTTGAATCCTTACACGTCGAACTTGATGCCCTGGGCCAGTGGAAGCTGGCTGGAATAGTTGATGGTGTTGGTGGCCCGGCGCATGTAGGCCTTCCAGCTGTCGGAGCCGGACTCGCGCCCGCCACCCGTCTCCTTCTCTCCACCGAACGCCCCGCCGATCTCGGCACCGGATGTGCCGATGTTGATGTTGGCAATACCGCAATCGCTGCCACGCGCTGATACAAACTGCTCGGCTTCCCGCAGGTCGGTGGTGAAAATCGCCGATGACAGGCCTTGTGGCACCGCGTTCTGCTGGGCAATCGCCTCGTCGAGGTTGTCGTAACGAAGCACATAGAGGATCGGCGCGAAGGTTTCATGACACACCGTTGCGGACTGCGTGGGCATCTCGACGATTGCAGGCTGCACATAAAACGCTTTGTCGAAGGCTTCCGCATTGACGCGATTGCCGCCGGTCACCACACCGCCTTCCGCCCTCGCCGCCGACAGCGCGGCCTGCATGCCGCTATAGGCGGCTTCATCGATCAGCGGGCCAACCAGCACGCCCTGCTCCAGCGGGTTGCCGATGCGAACCGATGCATAGGCGGTTTTCAGGCGCGGCAGGAGCTGGTCATAAATGCTGGTGTGCACGATCATGCGACGCAGTGTCGTGCAGCGCTGTCCGGCCGTACCGACCGCGGAAAACAGCGCTGCCGTGAGCACCATCTTCTGGTCGGCTGAAGGCGCGACGATCATGGCGTTGTTGCCGCCCAGTTCAAGTATGGTGCGCGCGAAACGCGAGGCCGCCCGCTGGCCGACCGCGCGCCCCATGCGGGTGGAGCCGGTGGCCGATATCAGCGGCACGCGCGCATCATCGACCAGCGCTTCGCCGACGTCGGCACGGCCGATCACCAGCTGCGACAGCCCATCGGGCACCTCGCCCCCCGCTTCACGAAACCGCAGTACGGCACGTTCGAAAAGTGCCGACGCCGCCAGCGCAGTCAGGGGCGTCTTTTCCGACGGCTTCCACACCACGGCATCGCCGCAGGTGAATGCCAGCGCGCAGTTCCACGCCCAGACCGCCACTGGAAAATTGAATGCACTGATGACACCGACCACCCCCAGAGGGTGCCACTGCTCCATCATGCGATGACCGGAACGCTCCGATGCAATCGTCAAGCCATAAAGCTGGCGCGACAGGCCCACGGCGAAGTCGCAAATGTCGATCATCTCCTGCACTTCGCCCAGGCCCTCCTGCAGGATTTTTCCCGCTTCCAGGGTCACCAGCTCGCCCAGCGCCTGCTTGTGGCTGCGCAGTTCTTCACCAAACAGGCGCACCAGCTCTCCGCGCTTCGGTGCCGGCACCGCGCACCAGGCAAGATAGGCCTGGTTAGCCGCGGCAACCTTGGCCGCGACCGTCGCGGGGGTATCGCAACGCAAGCTTGCCAGTACGGCACCGTCGACAGGAGACCGCGCCACCAGATCGTTGCCGGCGTGATTTGAAAGGTTGACGCCCAGCCGGGCGAGGAGTTCGTTTGCATTCATGGGCATGGCCGGTTTCAGAAAGAGCGGTAGGTTACACGCAATCGCGCCGGCGTTTCACGGGTTGTCCGTTTGCGGATTGACGCGCTCGCCGTGTGCCAGCTTGTTCAGTGCATTCAGATATGCCTTGGCGCTGGCCACCACAATATCGGTGTCCGCACCAATCCCGTTGATCACCCGCCCTGCCTTGGTGAGGCGCACGGTGACCTCGCCCTGCGAATCGGTTCCCTCGGTGACGTTGTTGACCGAATAGAGCTGCAACTCCGCCCCGCTGTGCACCACACTTTCCAGCGCCTTGAAGGTGGCATCGACCGGGCCGGCCCCCTTGGCGTCGCACGCGGTTTCCCTGCCGGTGTCCATGATGATGAGCTTGGCGTACGGCTCTTCGCCGGTTTCCACGTGGGCGGTCAGCGACACCAGCTGGTACTGCTCCTCTTCGGGCGTCACCGATTCATCGGATACGATTGCGTGCAGGTCTTCATCGAAAATCTCGTGCTTCTTGTCGGCGAGTTCCTTGAATTTCTTGAACGCGGCATTCAGCGCCACTTCGCTCTCAAGGACGATGCCGAGTTCCTTCAGACGCTCGCGAAAGGCGGAGCGGCCGGACAGCTTTCCCAGCGTGAGTTTGTTGTTGTGCCAGCCCACATCCTGCGCGCGCATGATTTCGTAGGTTTCACGGTGCTTCAGCACACCGTCCTGATGAATCCCGGATTCATGGGCAAACGCATTGGCGCCAACCACCGCCTTGTTGGGCTGCACCGGGTAGCCCGTGACGGTCGAGATCAGCTTCGAGGCGGGCACGATTTGCGAGGCGTCGATGCCGGTTTCAAGATTGAAATAGTCGCGGCGGGTACGTACCGCCATGACGACTTCCTCAAGTGACGCATTGCCCGCGCGCTCACCCAAGCCGTTAATGGTGCACTCCACCTGGCGCGCGCCGGCCTTCACCGCGGCCAGCGAATTGGCCACGGCCATGCCCAGGTCATTGTGGCAATGCGTTGACCACACCACCTTGTCGGCATTCGGCACGCGTTCAATCAGGGTGCGGAACCGCTCGCCCCACAATTCCGGAATGCTGTATCCCACGGTGTCAGGCACGTTGAGGGTGCTGGCGCCAGCCTTGATGACAGCCTCGAACACCCGGCACAGGAAATCCATGTCGCTGCGCACCGCGTCCTCAGCCGAAAACTCCACGTCGTCACACAGCGAACGCGCGAACTTCACCGCATCTACCGCGGCGGCCAGCACTTGGTCGGGCGACATCCGCAGCTTGTGCTGCATGTGGATGGGCGATGTGGCGATGAAGGTGTGAATGCGCCCGCGTGCTGCCGGCTTGATGGCGTCGCCGGCCTTCTGAATGTCCGCTGCCTGCGCGCGCGCCAGTGAGCACACCGTCGACTCCTTCACCGCGCTGGCCACAGCATGAATCGCCTCGAAATCACCCGGGCTGGCAGCGGCAAATCCTGCCTCAATCACATCGACGCGCATCTTCTCCAGCTGCTTGCCGATGCGCACCTTTTCCTCTTTGGTCATCGACGCGCCGGGACTCTGTTCGCCGTCACGCATGGTGGTGTCAAAAATGATCAACTTGTCCATTGCTTGCTCCGAAATCTGAATTCAAAACGAGGAAATACATGCCCAGGCACGGCGTGGGCGATGGGTTCTCTGCAGGAAGGGGAGGGTTTTATGTGCGCGTGACGCGCAGCAGCAGCAGGCCGGTGCGAAGCAGCAGGCCTGTCGTGAAAATCGTGAATGAACGAAGAGGGTTCATGCAGTCACTATAGCGGCTTGCCGGCATCCGTGCAATCAGGGCGCTGGCGGCGGAACGGCCGGCGGCTTGCCGGTACCGCGGAAGATGCGCATGATCCAGATGACGTAGCCGGAAATCACGTAGCACACGAACAGTCCGAACAGGACGTGCGAGGGCTCGATCGAGATCAGCAGGTAGCCCACCACGATGGCCGGCACCACCCAGAACGGCACGCTGCGCCGCAGGTTGAAATCCTTGCCGCTGAAAAACGGCACCGTGGAAATCATGGTGAATCCGGCGAACATCGTCACCGCCCAGGTGAGCCATGCCACTTCGCCACCCTTGACGTGATACTCGTTGAACACCCAGATCATGCCGGCGATCAGGCAACCACCCGCCGGGCTGGGCAGCCCCTGGAAAAACCGCTTGTCCACCACGCCAAGGTTGGTATTGAAGCGTGCGAGGCGCAACGCCACGCTGACGCAGTACACGAAAGCCGCAATCCAGCCCCACTTGCCCAACGGCTTCAGCGCCCACTCGTAAACCACGAGGGCGGGCGCGGCACCAAAGGACACCATGTCGGACAGGCTGTCGAGCTGCTCGCCGAACTCGCTGGTGGTTCGCGTCATGCGTGCCACGCGCCCGTCCAGGCCATCGAGAACCATGGCGCAAAATATCGCGATGCAGGCGGTCTCAAACTTGCCGTTCATGCCCTGGACAATGGCGAAGAAGCCTGCGAACAGCGCCGCACAGGTGAACAGGTTTGGCAGGATGTAGATGCCTTTGCGCCTGCGCGCGGGATCCAGCAAGCCTTTGCGAATCTTGGGAATGGGAGAAGTCATCTCACCGCGATCAGATTTTGGTTGGGCCATTGTAGCGGATGGGCCCCGCCAACGGCGCGGCTGCCTGCCGGGGCAGCCTCAACCGCCGACGTTGCCCATTGCTTCACCCATGCGAACACCCCTGGCTGGCGCCCAGTCGGCGGCGAAGCGCAGCGTGCCCTTGGGAAACAGCATCACCACCGTGGAGCCGAGCAGGAAACGCCCCATCTCCTCGCCCTTCTTCAAGTGCGGCGGGTTCTGCGCGTAGTTCCATTCTTGAACTGCAGGCAGGCGCGGCGGATTGACGACGCCATGCCACATCGTGGCCATGCTGCCCACAATGGTCGCGCCAACCAGAACCATTGCAAACCTGCCATGCGGTCCCTCGAACAGGCAGATCACGCGCTCGTTGCGCGCAAACAGGCCCGGAACACCGCGCGCGGTGGTCGGATTCACCGAAAACAACGCCCCAGGGACGTACACCATTTTCTGCAACGTGCCATCACAGGGCATGTGAATACGATGGTAGTCCTTCGGACTCAGGTAGAGCGTGGCGAAGCTGCCATCCTCAAACGAGTCCGCCAACTCCTGGTTGCCGCCGAGCAAAGCGCTGGTCGAGTAGCTGTGCCCCTTCGCCTGAAGAATCTGGTCCTTTTCGACCGCGCCAAACTGGCTGATTGCACCGTCTACCGGACAGCAAAAGTCCGCATCCGCAAGCGGCCGGACACCGGCACGCAGAGGACGCGTGAAAAACTCGTTGAATGTGGCGTACGCACCGACGTCGGGATTTTCGGCCTCCGACATGTTTACGCCATAGTGGCCGACAAACCAGCGAATCAGCGCTGTGGTCGCGCCACCGCCGCGCGCACCCGCAACCACACCTGCGAACGCGGTAAGCGCCCGCTTGGGCAACAGGTATTGCGGCAAAACAAGGAGGCGATCAAACAAGGTTGGTTCCGTCCAACGAGAGAGGCGGCATTTTAGCCCACTGCAGTGCGGCGGCACGCCGCCCCTGGTTTCTCCGCCGCGACAAACTCGAGCACTGGCGCGCCGTTCCGGGCACTTTTGCCCGGAGAAGCGCGCCAGCGCTCGAGTTTCGCGGTTTACAAACGACAAAGCCGGTTTCCCGGCTTTGTCTTCCGACTCAAACCAACCCGAGAGTCAGGCTAGTTGCGCGACTGGTCGACCAGTTTGTTCTTCTTGATCCACGGCATCATCGACCGCAGCTTCTCGCCCACTTCCTCGATCGGGTGTTCGGCCAGGAGTCGACGGCGCGCGGTAAGGGTCGGTGCGCCGGCCTTGTTTTCCAGGATGAAACTCTTGGCATATTCGCCTTCCTGGATGTCCTTGAGCGCCTTGCGCATCGCCGCGCGGGTGGCGTCGGTAATGATCTTCGGTCCCGTCACGTACTCGCCGTACTCGGCATTGTTGGAGATCGAGTAATTCATGTTGGCGATGCCGCCTTCATAGATCAGGTCGACGATCAGCTTGGTCTCGTGCAGGCACTCGAAATAGGCCATCTCCGGCGCGTAGCCGGCTTCGACCAGCGTGTCATAGCCGGCCTTGATGAGTTCGACGATGCCGCCGCACAGTACCGCCTGTTCACCGAACAGATCGGTCTCGGTCTCCTCGCGGAAATTGGTCTCGATCACGCCACCGCGCGAGCCGCCGATGCCCTTGGCGTAGGACAGCGCGAGATGCTTGGCCTTGCCCGAATTGTCTTTGTGAACGGCAATCAGGCTCGGCACACCACCGCCGGCGACATAGGTGGAGCGCACCAGATGACCGGGGCCCTTGGGCGCAATCATGATCACGTCCAGATCGGCGCGAGGGGTGACCACGCCGTAGTGGATGTTGAAGCCGTGGGCAAACGCCAGCACCGCGCCCTTCTTGATGTTGTCGTGCACTTCATTCTTATAGACGTCGCCGATGTTTTCATCGGGCAACAACATCATGACCACATCCGCCGTCTTTACCGCGTCGGCAACTTCGGCAACTTTCAGGCCGGCCTTCTTGGCCTTGTCCCAGGAAGCACCGCCCTTGCGCAAGCCAACCGTTACCTTCACGCCGGAATCATTCAAGTTCTGGGCGTGCGCGTGACCCTGCGATCCGAAACCCACGATGGTGACTTTCTTGCCCTTGATCAGCGAGAGGTCACAGTCTTTGTCGTAATACACTTTCATTGTTGTCTCCGAGAAAAATCATTCTTTATGCTCAGGCCTTGACGATCCATTCGCCGCGGCCGAGGCCACAGGCACCAGTACGCACGGTTTCGAGGATCAGCGAGCGATCGATCGATTCGAGAAAGGCGTCGAGCTTGTCACCCGTGCCGGTGAGTTCGATCACATAGGTTTTTTCCGTCAGGTCGATGACCCGCGCACGGAAGATGTCCGCGGTGCGCTTGAGCTCTTCACGATCCTTGCCGACCGCACGAGCCTTTACCAGCATCAGTTCGCGCTCGACATGCTTGCCCTCGTTAAGGTCGACGATTTTCACCACATCCACCAGCTTGTTGACCTGCTTGGTGATCTGCTCGATCACCTCGTCGGACCCGCTGGTGACAATGGTCATGCGCGAGAGCGTGGCATCCTCAGTCGGCGCCACCGTAAGCGACTCGATGTTGTAGCCGCGGGCGGAAAACAGGCCCGCCACACGGGACAGCGCGCCGGATTCGTTTTCCAGCAACAGCGAGAGTATGTGTCGCATGGCTTATAGATCCTCGGCGAGGATCATTTCGCTGATGCCCTTGCCGCCCGGCACCATCGGGAAAACGTTTTCCTTCTGGTCGGTGACGAAATCCATGAACACCAGGCGATCCTTCATGGCGAACGCGTCCTTAAGGGCATTTTCAACGTCGCCCGGATTCTCGATGCGCATGCCGACATGGCCATAGGCTTCGGCCAG
>JBGATH010000061.1:0-17586 GCA_044229235.1 Usitatibacteraceae bacterium | reverse complement strand
GGCGGCAACAACAGCACCGTCAGTATTCCGGTCGGGCCCGGTCCCGCGGCCCTCGCTGTCAACCCGGTCACCAACAAGATCTACGTGGCCAATCGCAATTCATCGCTGGTGACGGTGATCGACGGGTCGAACAACAGCAGCGTCACCCTCACGCTCGGGCCAGGACCGAGCAGCGTTGCCGTCAACCCGGTCACGAATCGAATCTACATCGCAAGGTTTGGCGGCGTGTCGGTCATCGATGGCGCGACCAACGGCGTCGTCGACCTGCCGATGGGCGGCTCGCCGTATGCCGTGGCGGTCAATCCGGTCACAAACCGAATCTACGTCACCAACGTTGTCAGCAACAACGTCAGCGTCATCGACGGCGGCAACAACAGCATCATCACCAGCGTGCCGGCGGGAAGCTACCCGCTGGCGCTGGCGGTCAACCCGCTGACCAACCGCATCTATGTTGTCAATAATCTCAGCAACGACGTCACCGCCATCGATGGCGGCAACAACAGCGCCAATACCATCGCCGTCGGCACGGAACCCATCGCCGTCGCCATCAACCTCGCCACCAATCAGGTTTACGTCGCCAACAGTGTGAGCAACAGCATCAGCGTCATCGACGGGAGCGTCAATGCAGTCGGCACCAATTTTGTTGCCAGCGGCGGCGACTTCCCGAGTGTTCTCGCCGTCAATCCGCTGACCAACCGCGTGTACGCGGTGAACGTCGACACCAATAACGTCACCGTCATTGCCGCCGCCGCCGAGACCGCGTCGCCGCTGGCGACCGCGCTCACCTTCACCCAACCCGTGTTCGGTGCGGCCAACGCCACCTTACCCACCACTGCCACCTTCAGCGCCGCCGCTGCCACCGCGTATTCGCCCAACGTGCCGGGCATCCGCACCGTCTATTACCAGCTGGATTCACGCACCGGTCCGTGGAGCCAGGCCACCGGCAGCGGGCCGTTCGCCATCGCACTGCCGACGCTGCCGCTCGGCGCCCACACGCTGTACGCGTTTGCGGTGGACCGGCTTGAAAACGGCGTCAATGGTGTGACCGGCAACATCGCCGCTGTTGCGTTCACCGTGCTGCCCGCGCCGATTACGCTGTCCGCCGTGAAATCGCGCAAGACCCACGCCGGCGTCGATCGCGACCTGACGATCAAGACCGGCGTGGCGATCAACGGCAATCTCTCGGTCGAGCCGCGTCTCATCGGCACGGGACATCGGCTGGTGTTCCAGTTCAGCGGCGCCGTCGCCCAGCCGGGAACCGCGAGCGTGGTCGATGCCACTGCCGCGCCGATCGGCAATGCGGCGGCGGCCGTCAATCCGTTGAACAGCAATGAAGTCATCGTCACCCTGAGCGGCATCGCCGACGGCCGGCGGGTCAATGTCACCCTCGCCGGCGTGAACAGCGGCGTCAATTCCCAGGCTGTCGCCGTCGGATTTCTCGCCGGTGATTTCAACGACACGCAGGCGGTGACCGCTGCCGACATCAGCGGCGCCAAGGCACTCAACGGCAAACCGGTCGATGACAGCAACGCGCGTTTCGACGTGCTGGCCAACGGCGCCATCGACGCACGCAGCATCACGGTGATCAAGGCCAACGCGGGAAAGCTGCTTGCCCCGTGATGGCCGGCCATGCGCTAAGCTGGCGGGCATGAACATTTCCTCTCGTCGCGTGTCGTGGCTCGTTGTCACGCTGCTGTGCGCCATGCCGGCAGCAGTGCGGGCGCAAGCCCCTGCTCCCGCCGCAACATCCGCTGCGCGCGCGGGCATCGACACCAAGCAACTCGATGCCCTGTTGAACAAACGCTTGTTCGAGATGAAGCCCGCTGAGGTGGATCGATACCTGGCGTACCTGCAAAACGCCGAGCCGGATTTAAGGAAGCGCGTCGCCGCCCTGGCGCGCAAGAACATCGGCCAGCCCTACAAGCTGTTCGCCATGGGCGAGTTTCCCTTTGAGATCACCGATCCGCAGCCGATGTTCAGCCTGGAAAAGAGCGACTGCCTGCTGTTCACCGAGCACACCTACGCCATGGCGCTGTCGGCCGGCTGGGCGGAGTTTTTCTGGATGCTGCAACGCATCCGCTACAAGGATGGCGTGATCGGCGTGGTGACACGCAACCACTACACCGAAGCCGACTGGAATCCGGCCAATGCCTGGCTGCTCACCGACATCAGCCGCGAGCTGGCCGGCGCAAGCGTCGCGACCTACAGCATGCAGGCCGACCGCGCGAAGTTATTGCGCGACCGCTACCAGCTCAGCCGCGACATCCCGGTGCAGACCGTCACCGATGCGTATGTGCCGAAGAACCGGATTGCCGCCATCGAGAACCAGCTGCAGGAAGGCGACATGGTGAATGTCGTTTCTGCGCGCAACGGCGAGACACTGGTCAGCCACACCGGCCTGGTCGTGCTTGGCCCCGGCGGCAAGCGGCACATGATCCACTCCGCCGAGCCGATGGTGCGCGAGGAAACATTTGCGTCGTTCATTCAGCGCGCGGAACAGCGCGAGGCGCGCAGCACGGCGCAAGGCAAGTCGCCGCTGCTGCTGCAAGGCTTCAAGTTTCTGCGCCTCAACGACAACCCGGTGGTGCCGCCGATGAAACCGCAGCTGCGGCCCGACCGGCCGTGACGCTCGCCTGAACCGGGTGCCGGCGCGCAAGAAACACGTGAAAGAGAGATGAGCCATGGATGCAAGAACCGAAAGCGGCGTTCGCGTCATTGAACTGCACATCGACATCACCGCACCCATCGACCGCGTGTGGAAAGCGCTGGTCAAGGAAACCGGCAAGTGGTGGCCGCGCGATTTCTACACCAATCCCGATGCCCGGAATTTCATCATCGAGCCCAAGCTCGGCGGGCGCATGTACGAGGACTGGGGCAAGGGTGAGGGGTTGATCTGGGCGACCGTGACCGGCGTGAAAGCGCCCACCATGCTCGAACTCGCCGGGGTATCGTCACCCGCCTGGGGCGGCCCCAACACCCACTATCACGCCTTCAGGCTGGTGGCGACCAACGAAGGCACGCGCGTCGATTTCACCGACGCCATTCACGGCCGCGTCAGCGACGAACTTGCCAAGTCGCTGCACGACGGCTGGGTGATGTTGTTTGAAGAGGCGCTGAAGCAGCACTGCGAAAAGCGCGCCAAGCCGCTGCGGAAGAAAGTGCGCAAGGACTGAGTTGCCGGCGGCCGCGGCCGCGACTATTTCACCGCCGCACGCTGCAGTTGCTTCAACCGGTCTTTCAATTTCGCTTGCGCGAACGCGACGAAACTGCGCACGTTTGGCGACTGGTGGCGCGACGACGGGTAGACCACGCTGGCCGGAATCGGCGCGCCCTCGAACTTTCCCAGCACGCGCACCAGCTTCCCGGCCTTGATTTCATTGAGCACGTGGTAGTCGAAGAAGCGACCGAAGCCGATGCCCTGCACGCAGGCCAGAACGCCCGCATCGATCTGGTTTGTGACCAGCGCATTGCCGACCGGCACCTGGGTGAGCTTGCGGCCGTCGTGAAAATCCCAGTGGCCGGGTGAGGTGACACCGGTAAAGCTCACGCAGCGGCGCGTGCGTAACTCGGACGGGACCTTGGGCGTGCCGGCAGCCTTGAGCAGCGCCGGACTTGCCACCACCACGCGGTGTACTTCGCCGATGGCGTGCGCCACCATCGACGAATCGGGCAGCTTCGCCACGCGGACCGCCAAATCCATGCCTTCTTCGACCAGGTCGACCACGCGGTCGAGCAGCAGCAATTCGATGTTCACCTGCGGATTGGCGGCCAGAAATTCGGCCACTACCGGTGCCACAAAAGTGCGGCCGAACGAAACCGACGAGGCAATGCGCAAGCGGCCCTTGGGCGTGGTGCGCCGCGCGCTCAGGCTCAGTTGCGCTTCCTCGACGGCCGCGACAATCTGCCGCGCCCGGTCGTAGTAATCGCGGCCCTCATCCGTGAGTGACATGCGGCGGGTGGTGCGGTTGAGCAACCGCACGCCCAGCTCACGCTCCAGCGCCGCCAGCGTGCGCACCATCGACGGCTGCGACACATCCATCGCATCTGCCGCCGCCGTCAGGCTGCCGGAATCGACGATGCGGATGAAGGCATCCATGGCGTAGAGCGTGTCCATGGCTTCGGATATTACTGCGTTTTACGCAGTAATGAAATGCAATCAGCACCATTTATCCGAAATAGGCATAAGCCCAGAATTCGCTCCATCGCTGCAGGACATCCCGGCGATTCCCGCTTACCCAACCCGCACAAGGAGATTCACCATGGCAAGAGTTCAAGTCATCAATCCGCAAACCGCAACCGGCGACGCCAAGTCGCTGCTGGATGCGGTGCAAGCCCAATTGGGCGTGACACCCAATTTCATCCGCATCCTGGCCAATTCGCCCAAGGCGCTCGAAGGCTTCCTCGGTCTGTACGGCGCGCTCGGCGCGGCCAGCCTCGACAAGGCCACGCAGGAACGCATCGCGCTGGCTGTGGCCGAGGGCAATGGCTGCGAGTACTGCGTCTCGGCGCATACCGCCATCGGCCGCCACGCCGGCCTGAGCAACGACGAAATGGCGCTCAACCGCAAGGGCAGCTCAGCCGATGCCAAGCCCGCCGCCATCGTCGCCTTTGCCAAGGCGCTTAACGACAACCTCGGCGAAATCACCACCGCCGAGTTTGATGCCGCGCGCACCGCCGGCCTGACCGACGCGGAAATTGTCGAGGTCATCAGCGTGGTCGCACTGAACATCTTTACCAACATCATCGGCAAAGCCACCCGCGTCGAAATCGATTTCCCGAAGGTGTCGCTGCTCAGCACCCCGGTCCGCGCCGCCGCCTGAACACTTCCATTCCATCCACTTCCGAAAGTCAAAATCATGAACAACCGCATCCGCAGCTTCCTCCGCCTCGCCACCGTCGCCGCTGCGCTGGGCCTAGCCGGCATCACCACGCCGGCGTTCGCCGTCAAGAACACCGGCGGCGAATACAACACGCTGTTCGCCGGACTCGGCGCCAAGGGTTACGACGTCGTCTCCTACTTCACCAACGGCAAGCCCACACCCGGGTCCGACCGTTACACCGCAGAACACGGCGGCGTGAAATGGCAATTTGCCAGCGCCGAAAACCGCGACACCTTCAAAGCCGACCCGGCAAAGTACGCGCCGCAATACGGCGGCTTCTGCAGCTGGGGCGTCTCGGTCGGCAAGCTGTTCGACGTGGACCCGGTGAACGGCTGGAAAATCGTTGACGGCAAGCTCTACCTGAACTTCAACGGCGACATCAACGCCACCTTCAGCAAGGACACCGAAGGCTTTATCCGCAAGGCCAACAGCAACTGGCCGTCGTTGAACAAGTAACCGCTGCACGCCGGGGTTCGCCTTGTTCGGATCCCGGCATTTACCCCCCCAGGAATTTCACATGCCACGCGCCTACTCAGAGATCGCTTTCACCCCGGCTGTACGCGACATGCAAACGCGCATGGGCAGCCGCGACAACTACGCGCCGCTGGACCACACCGATGACCGGCGCGACGAACTCGGCCCGATGGAGGCGGAATTCATCGCGGCGCGCGACAGCTTTTATCAGGCCACGGTCAGCGAGACCGGCTGGCCGTATGTGCAGTTCCGTGGCGGACCCGCGGGCTTCCTCAAAGTGCTCGACGGCAAGACCCTCGGTTACGCCGACTTTCGCGGCAACATGCAATACATCAGCGTCGGCAACATGGCCAACAACGATCGCATCTCGATCATCCTGATGGACTACGCCAATCGTGCCCGCCTGAAGATCCTCGGGCGCGTGCGGCTGGTCGGCCTTGATGAAGATGCCGCGCTGATGGCCCGGCTGGAACTGCCAAGCTACCGCGCGCGCGTGCAGCGCGGCGTCATCATCAGCGTCGAAGGATTCGACTGGAACTGCCCGCAGCACATTACGCCGCGCTTCACCGAGGCCGAGATTGCCGAGGCCACTGCGCCGCTGCGCGCGGAACTCGCGGCATTGAAACAGCGTCTTTCCAATGTGCGCGACGAGACTGTCGCGCCGTCCCCGGCCGACTTGCCGGCAGCGCTGGGCAGGGGCGCGCTGCCACTGGTGATTAGCGGCATTCGCCAGCTGACGCCGCGCGTGCGCGCCTACGAGCTGCGTGCGAGCGGAGGCATGCCCTTGCCGAGGGTGAAACCGGGCGCGCACATCGATGTGCCGGTGCGCCTGCCGGCGCAGCATGCCGGCGGGAGTGCGGTCGAAAGTACCCGCCGCTACTCGATTTCATCCGTCTCCGCAGCGGGTGATCGCATCGAGATCGCTGTCCTGCACGAAGCGGCAGGCAGCGGCGGCTCAGCGGCAGTGCACCATGACTACCGCCTCGGCATGACGCTGCATTGCGGCTTGCCCGGCAACGATTTTCCCTTGCACACCGATGCGCGCCCGGCGCTGCTGATTGCCGGCGGCATCGGCATTACGCCGCTGCGGGCAATGGCGCATGAGCTCTTCAAATCGGGGCGCCGCGTGCAGTTGCATTACGCCGCGCGCAGTCGCGGTGAAGCCGCATTTCACGACGAGCTGGATGCCTTGCTGGGCACGGCAATGACCACGCACGCCGCGGACGAAGGCTCGCGGCTGGATGTGAATGCCATCCTGGCTGCCGCCGCGCCTGACAGCGTGATTTACGTCTGCGGCCCGGCCTCGTTGCTGGAAACCGTGTTGGCTGCCGTGCGCACTGTCGGCATCGGCGGCGACCGCTTGCGCTACGAGCGATTTTCCGCCGCGCCGCCGGCACCAACCGATCAGCCGGTTCGGGTGACGCTGCGCCGATCCGGCAAGGTGGTCGCCGTGCGCGCGGAACAGACGATCCTTGATGCGATTCACGCTGCCGGCGTGGACGCGCCCTCATCCTGCCGCAACGGAACCTGCGGCACCTGTGCGGCCAAAGTGGTGTCGGGTACGCCCGATCATCGGGACAGCGCGTTGACCGCGATGGAACGCGAGCAGGCCGGGCTGATGTGCATCTGCGTGTCGCGCGCAACATCGCCTGACCTGACGCTGGACCTGTGACGTACTTTGCTGGCAGATCAAGCCGGACTGACGCTAGCGCGTGACCGCCGGTGCGGCCAGCGGCGGCCTTGCCGGCAGCGCGCCAGGGACGTGCACAAAATCAAAGCCCGCGGCGGCCCGGGCGGCAAGTGTCCCCAGCTCGCCGTAAAGCGGCAGGATGACGCTCTTGTCGTCCGGATAAACACGGTTGGAGAGGAACACGAAGAAAGTTTTCGAGAACGGATCGATCCACATCACGCAACCGGTGAATCCGGAATGGCCATAACTGCCCACCGGAAACAGCGCGCCGCGTGGACGCGAGTAGGGCGATTCGATATCCCAGCCTGCGCTGCGTCGGTAGTGCGCGGCCTCGCTCGATTGCACGGTGCTGAGCCGCGCCATGCTCTCCGCCGACAGGAAGCGGCGGCCGCCGACCATGCCGCCGTCAACCAGCATGCGCGCGAACATGGCCAGATCGCCGATGGTGGTGAAGACTCCGGCATGTCCGGCGACGCCACCCATGAAGCGCGTCGTTGGATCGTGCACGATGCCGCGCAGTTCGTGGTCTCGCGGCAGGTCGAAATGCAGTGATTCACCGGTGTCGGGCGCCGTGTGTTGCGTGGGCGCGATGCGGCTCGCCGGGAAACGCTTCAACGGGTGGTAACCGCTGTGCCGCATGCCGAGCGGGGCAAAGATGCGCTCCTCGGCAAACACATCCAGCGACTTTCCCGCAGCGCGCTCCACCACGAAACCCAGCAGGATGAAATTCGCGTCTGAATAACGAAAGAATGTGCCCGGCAAATGGCTGGGTTCAAGTGCGCAGGCGCGCTGCAGCGCGGCGGCCGTGCCGCGCCACGCCGGTATCCGCGGCAGCCCGGCATTCAGCCCCGAGGTGTGCGTCAGCAAATGCCGCAGCGTCAATGCGTCGCGCCCGCCACCGGCGCATTCGGGGATGTGCTTGACCAGTCGGTCTTCATAGCCAAGCAGGCCGTCGTCGATGAGCAGTTGCACGGCGGTCGCGGTCACCACCACCTTGGTGAGCGAGGCGGCATCGTAGATCGTGTTTGCATCCACCGGCATGGCGCCCGGCGCCGGCGACAGGGTGCCGTATGCCCTGGTGAATATGCTGTGTTGCCTTTCCAGCCAGAATGCGGCGCCCGGCGTGCGGCCTTCGGCGATGGCTTTCTCGATGGCGCGATCGATCTGCGGGAACACGCTGGAGTCGAGCGCCGGCGGCGGCGACAGCAACGCGCATGCACCCAGCGCGGCGAGCGCGAGTGCTGCCAGCGAACGCACGCAAACACGTAAAGTATGCATTGCCGAAGTTTGTCACGAGACCACGCATCGGGGAAAGTCAAGCACTGGCGCGCCTCTCCAGGCATTTATGGCCTGGAAGGCGCGCCAATGCTGGAGTTTTTCACTCGCGTCCCGGCGCAGTGACCGTGTGCGAACATGCGTTCGTCAATTCGGGGAGTCGGCATGAAGCAGGTGTGGTCACGGATGCTCGGCATGACGCGGCAGGTCGTTGGCAACGCGGCGATCACGGCCGCGGCGTGGGCGCTGGTCATGCCAACCCTTGCCGCCGCGCCGCCGCCGCGCGACGCCCCCGCGCGCTGGTCGCAACTGGCGGACATGCCGTTCAAGAATCTCATGCAGGATGCGGGCTTACCCGGGCCGATCGCCACCGCGCTGGCTACCGACCGCGACGGCTTTCTCTGGATCGGTACGCAGGCGGGGCTAGCGCGCTGGGACGGCTATCGCTTTCGCATTTATCGCCCGGTGCCGGGTGACAGTCATGCCTTGCCGGATAGCTGGATCCAGTCACTGCGCGTCGATGCGCGGGGACGGCTGTGGATCGGCACCAACACCGGTGGACTCGCGCTCTACGACCGCGACAACGATCGCTTCATCATCACTCCCGCCGGGCCCAATGGATTGAGCCATGTGTACGTGCGCGGGCTCGAGGAAGACGGCGCCGGCGGCCTGTGGATCGCCACCGAGGGCGGGCTCGACCACCTCAATCCCGACACCGGCGAAATAAAACATCTGCGGCATGTCGATGGCGATGCCGGCAGCCTGCCGGTCAATCGCACCGTCAGCGTGTTGCGCGATCATCAGGGCGCATTGTGGGTGGGTACGCCCAATGGTCTGGTTCGCCGCAAGTCCGAAGGCCAGCCGTTCGAGCCCATCGCCTTGCCCACCGCCAATAAGCAGCCGGCGTTCATCCGCACGCTGTATCAGGACAGCAGCAAGCGCATCTGGGTCGGCACCATGGGACAGGGCGCGTTCCTGTTGCAGGATGGCGCGGCGCCGCGCGCCTTGGTGTCGTCGGACCCGTCACAGGCTGCGCTGCAGACCGACCGCGTGCTCGCCATCACCGAGGCGCCGAACCGCGAGATCTGGCTGGGCACTTACAGCGGCGGCCTCTACATCGTCGAGCCCGATACGCTGCGCACCCGCGAGATGCGCAATGATCCGGCGCGCACCACCAGCCTCGCCAACAATACGGTGTGGTCATTATTGCGCCAGCCCAACGGCCTGATGTGGATCGGTACCGGCCAGGGCCTGAGCCGCGTCGATACCAACCAGGCTGCGGTGCTGACGGTTTACGGCAAGCCGGATCGCAAGGACGGCATTTCCGAAGCCAATGTGACCTCAATACTGCCGCTGGCCGATGGCCGCGTGTGGCTGGGCCTGGGCGCGAATGGCGTCGATATTCTTGATCCGCGCGGCCGCCGCGTCGGCGAACTGCGTTCCGCATCGGGCAACAATGAAACCACGCTGGCCAAGGATTTTGTCTGGAACATGGCCGCCACAGCCGCCGGCGATGTCTACCTCGGCACGCTGCGCGGACTGTATCGCGCCGAGTCGAACGGCCGCGGTCTCACGCGCCTGGCGCTCACTCGTCCGAACGCGGCGGGCGGCATCGATGCCATGCGTCTCGATGGCGACCGGCTGTGGGTCGGCAGCTGGGCCGACGGCCTGTGGCTTCTCGACGTGAGCCGGAAAAACCAGACCCGCTTCGTCCGTCATGAAAGCGTGGAGCGACTCACGGACCGGCGCATCAATGCCATCGAATACGACGTGCAGGGGAACCTGTGGATCGGCACCGCCAGCGGGCTCAACTACTTCGACCTTGCGGCCAATACGATCGAGAAAATCGCGCCCGCGCCGGACGATCCGCAGGGCCTGCCCACCGGCTCCATTACCTCGCTGCTGATCGATCGCCGGGGACGGCTGTGGGTCAGCACGCTGGGGGCGGGCGTGGTGTTTCTCGAGGGCCGCGATGCGGCGGGCAAGCCGCGCTTTCATCGCATCGCCGCCGCCGAAGGGCTGCCTAACAACAGCGCCAATAAACTGCTGCTCGATGCGCGTGGCGACATCTGGGTGAGCACCGACGACGGCGTGGCGCGCATCGATGCCAATACCCTGGCGGTGCGGGCACTGCGCGCGGAAGACGGTTTGCAGATTCCGGCCTATTGGGGCGGCGCCGGCGCCGTCACACCCGAGGGCGAATTGCTGTTCGGCGGCGGCGGCGGCCTCACCATCCTGCTGCCGGAACAGGTGAAGAAATGGACTTTCAAACCGGCCGTGGTGATCACCGAGGCGCGTGCCGGCAAGTCGGCGGTACCGGGTGTGTTTCGATTCAATAGCCATGACGAAGGCAGGAACGCCAGGCCCATCGAAGTGCAAGCGGATGCCAACAGCCTCGACGTGGAATTTGCCGCGCTCGACTACACCGCGCCGGCGCGCAATCGTTACGCCTACCGGCTCGACGGCTTCGACCGCGACTGGATCGAGACCGACGCCTTGCACCGCACCGCGGCCTACACCAACCTGCCGCCGGGCAACCACGTCCTGAATCTGCGTGGCTCAAATCGCGAAGGGGTATGGAGCGATGTGCTGCACGTCGGCGTGACGGTACTGCCGGCCTGGTATCAGGCGTGGTGGTTCCGCTTGCTGGTGCTGCTGGCTGCGATGGGCGCGATTTATGCATTCGTGCAGGCACGAACCGCCTACCTGCGGCAAACCCAGCGCAAGCTGGAAGACATGGTGGCGGAGCGCACCGCGCGCCTCGAATCCACCCTGTCGGAACTGGCGGAGAAGTCGCGTGCGCTGGAGCAGGCCAGCCTGACGGATCCGCTCACGGGCCTGCGCAACCGCCGCTTCCTCACCATCCAGCTCGAGACGGAAATTCCGCAATGCATCCGCCAGTTTGAGGACGCCGCCAGGAGCGGCCAGTTACCGCGCGATGCGGACATGATTTTCTTCCTCATCGATGTCGACCACTTCAAGCGGGTCAACGATCATCACGGCCATGCCGCGGGTGATGCGGTGTTGGCGCAGATGCGCGAACGATTGCAGGGCGTGTTCCGCGAATCGGATTACCTGGTGCGCTGGGGCGGCGAGGAATTCCTGGTCGTGGCGCGCGCCGCCGATCGCAACAGTGCCGCGGCGCTCGCCGAGCGCGTGCGCAATGGCGTGGCGGGCAAGGATTTCGTGCTCGACGATGCGCAACGGCTGCACATCACCTGTTCGGTCGGCTTCGCCGCGCTGCCGTTTGTGCCCGCCGATCCGCGCGCGCTCAATTGGGCCGACGTGGTTGATCTGGCGGACATCGCGCTCTACCTCGCCAAGCACGCCGGCCGTAACGGCTGGGTGGGCATCAACGCCGGTGAAAACTTTCAGGCGAATGCCTTCGCCACGCGCGCAAAGTCGCACTTGCCGCGCTTGCTGGAGGCGGGCGAGATTGCCTTCGAGAGCAGCTTTGGGGAAGCGGTGTTGCGGGAGTCGGCGGGGAAGAACGCCTAGTTTCCGCTGGCCGAACCAGTCAATGGGCTAATCTCACCCAAACATCAGCACGACGTCCCATAGCGCCACCAGTGCGTCTTTCTCCTGCTGGCCCGATGGTTTGCCGTAGCGGGAAATCAGCGTCTTCTTCGTTTCCGGCGAACGGCGTTTCAGCAGGCCGTCGGTCTCGTTTTTTGCCTCGCCCTCGAAGTACATCTGGGTGATGATGCGCGAGTTCCTGCCCTCCTGCCCTTCACGTCGAAGTGGATGTGCGGGGTGCGGTTATCGTAGGCGCCGGGCATGATGGTCTTGATGCGATAACTGCCGTCGGCCCCCGTGCGGATTTTTGCATAGCCCTGGAAATTCGGATCGAGCGGCGCCTTGTTGTCATCGCCGGGGTGCGCGTAGCGGCCGGCGGCATTGGCTTGCCAGATTTCGAGGATTGCATCCGGGACCGGCTCGCCCTTGGTATTGAGTACACGACCACTCACATACAGCAGCGATCCCTTGGCGCGTCCTTCCCTGCCGGCGACCACGGTGAGGTCGAAATCCTGGTCGGCCGGCACGGTGATTGGATAGAACGGCCCCAGTGCGTCCTGCGCGGTTTGACGCAAATCTGTTTTTTGGCCGAACGCGGGTGCGATGCCGCCCAGCGCCGCACCGGCCATGGCGATGGACGCCGTGAGCATGCCGCGCCGAGACATTGCCGCGTTGTGAAAGACGGGTGATGCGTGATCGTGGCCCGATTCTTCTTCTGATGCAGTCGGTGTGAGCATGGTGCGCCTCCTCTTGTTGGGAGGCCCACTCTACGACGATTCGGACTTTCTTACCTGCGCCAGCCCGCTGACGCGCTACTCCACCCGATCCAGCAACTGGCCGATTCGTCCTGCCAGCATGCTCGCCGCATCATCCTGGTTGGCCAACGCGGCAACCACCACTTTCTTGTCCAGATGAATATCCAGCTGGCCGTTCAGGCCGGGAAATCCACCGCTGTGGCCCACCACCTTGTTGCCCGGCTTGCCGGAAACCTGGAAACCGTAGCCTGATCACATCGCGCCAGTGCAGCGCCAGCGTTTCCGGCTTGACCAGTTTGCCGGCGAGCAAGGCTGCCGCGAATTTGTCGAGGTCGCGCACCGTGGAGTAACCACCGCCGGCCGGGCCGCCCTTGAGCACATGCATGAGCGAATTCTCGATCCACTTGCCGGGCTGGCCTTCCGGGTGGGTGTGGCCGGTGGCCAGATTTTCCACCGGCTCATCCATCGCATAACTTTCGGTGCTGGTCATGCCGGCGGGCCCGGTGACGTTGGCGCGTATGACGTCGAAATAGCTCTGGCCGGTGACCTTCTCGATCACCACGCCCAGCAACAACATGCCGGTGTTGCTGTAGCCGAATTTCTCGCCGGGTTTGAATGCCAGTTTGTCGCCCACCACCAGCGGCTTGTAATCGTTCACGTTGCGATACAGCAGCCGCGAACTGTTCCAGTACTTGTCGTTGAAATAACTGCCGAGGCCGGAGGTGTGCGAAAGCAGGTGATGAATCGTGATCTGCCGGGTGATGTCTTTCGGCAGCCAGGTTTCATCGACGAACTGGTCGATGCTGTCGCTGTACTTGAGCTTGCCTTGCTCGACCAACTGGGAAATGGCAATCGAGGTAAACATCTTGTTCATCGAACCGAGGTTGAATTTGGTGTCGATGTTGTTGGCGACGTGATAGCGCTTGCTGGCTTCGCCGCAGGCGGCTTCGATCAGCACATCACCCTGCCGCTGCACCCGCACCGCGCCGGAAAAGTAACCGCCCTTGCAGGCGCGATCGATGGTGGCGCGCACCTCGGCGGCGAATGCGGCTTCGGTAAGCGGTGGTTGTTTTGGCACGGCGATGTTTTGCAGGCTGATGCCGCTGATGCGCTGCTCGCCGCCCGGCTCAAATGCGATGAACAAGCCGTGCCAGCCGCCGAACGCACGGTCCTGCAGCAGCGCAGTGGTCTCGGGCAGCGCGAGCCTGTACGCGCGCGTGCCGCGCAGGTCAAACCCGCCGGTCTGGCTGAAACGCTCGGCAAAAATCTGCTCGTGCATTTCCATCGGCACCGACTGCGCAAACGATGGGCTGACGTGGCGCGCGAAGAACTCGCGCGTGGCCGCTGCGCTGCCTGCATTGAACGCCGCAACCAGGGCCTGGATGCGCGCGCCCCGGTTTCCCTTGGGTGGGGAGAGCCCATCGGTGAACGCATTGTGGTCGCGCTCGGCTTCGCGGAAGTTGCCGCCGTCCACGGTGAAGTTCTTCGCGTCGCAGGCCGGCGTGCGCAACTTCCGGTTCTGGCTATAGGTCGCAATGCCACGTTCCCACACGTCTGTGCCGCCGGCACCGGCGGTGCGTTTCATGAACTTGAATTCGATTCTGGTCTCCGGCGGCAGTTGCAGCGTTGCCGACCACTGTTTCGATTGGCCGTCGCGCTTCAGTGTGTTCGATGCGCCAGCCGCCCAGGGGCCGAGCACCGGCTGGTCACCGTTGACGAACATCGCCTGGCTCTCGACGGCGGCAGGGTCGGTGATTCGGAAGGTGACCGGCACGCTGGTGCAGGTGGCGGCGAAAACGCTGAGGGGAGAGAGGGAGACAGCGGCGGCGAGCAGGAAGCAGCGCATGGCATGAGCCTTTGCGGGAAATTTGATGCGCGCATCATCGCATGCGTTTTCGGCTTGCAGCAAAACGGTGATTGGCGTTGGCAGCTTGAGCCAGAGATTGAGGGTTGCGCGGGTGTGGCGGTGTTAAATCCCTCCCGCCTTGCAGGCCGCGCGATCACTTGCAGGGGGTCGCCGTCTCGCCGGGGCGTACAAATAGCGGCCACCGAAAATCCCTCCCGGCCTCCCTTTAGGAAAGGGAGGGGTGCGCCAAATTTGGCTACGAGCGGTTCAATCGGCATTCCTCCCTTTTCTAAAGGGAGGCGAGGAGGGATTTTCGGTCGTTGCCATTCACAAGCTCCCGGCAACGCGCGGAACTGCACCCGCAACTATTGCTCGCACCTTCGCGTGACCAAAAAAAATCGGGCACGAGGCCCGATTTTTCAAACGTCGCGTTGAACAAGTCAACGCATCGCTTAATTACTTCTTGGCAGGTTCAGCAGGCTTCTTCTCTTCCATCATCTTCTTGCACTCGGCCTTCATCTTGTCGTCAGCCTTGGCATCCATCTTCTTGCAGGCTTCCATTTTCTTGGCCTTGTCGGCGTCGGACATCGCGCCGCCGTGAGCAGCAGCGAAGGCACCAGCAGAAGCGGCGGCGAAAGAAGCAGCGATCAACATCGAAATCAGTTTTTTCATGTATAGACTCCCGGTCTGGTTTATGAGTGGGTGTTCAAATTGAACGTGCGGAGTTTATTGCAAAAATGTGTATAAGTCACGCTGTCAAGCCCATGTATTCAAAGGTTTTTGCGGTATTTGTGTGGGTTTGTGCCGGTTTGATGTCTGCGAACTCTTCGGCAGCCCCCCGTACCCCGGCCGATCCGGCTGAAGTCCTGGAGCGATTGCCCATCCGCCCGGGGGATGCCACCGCGCGTGAACTGGCCAGCCTGCGCGCAGCCCTGGCCCAGGCTGCCCCGGGCGATTTCGCGCCCGCCACCCGGCTGGCGGCGCGCTACTACGAGCTGGCCATTGCTCGCGGCGACCCGCGCTATATCGGCTATGCGGATGCCGTCATGGCGCCCTTCGCCAAGAGTCAGGCACCCGCCGTTCTCGCGCTGCGCGGGCAGCTCAAACAGTACCGGCACGACTTCGAAGGCGCCTTGGCCGACTTCGCCGCCGCGCTGAAGGCCGACCCGGAATTCGCCTCCGCCCACGCCTGGCGCGGGGCCATTTTCCTGGTCCAGGCCAATTACGCCGCCGCGAAGACCGAGTGCGATGCCCTGCAGGCGCTGGGCCGGCCCACCCTGTATGGCGGCTGCATCGGCTTGGTGAACGCCTACACCGGCAACCTGGATGCTGCCCTTGCTGCACTGCAACAAGCGCTGAAGGGCGCCACCGATCCGGGCAACCGGTTGTGGCTGCTGACGCGCCTGGGCGAAGTCTCGGCCTGGCGCGGGCAGGCGGCGCAGGCGGAAAAGTATTACCGCGATGCCCTGGCGCTGGGTATCGATGATGGCTACCTGCTGGCAGCGTGGAGCGATTTCCTGCTCGACCAGAACCGCCCGGCCGAGGTGGTCAAGCAACTGGCGAGCTGGGAGGCTTCCGACGGATTGCTGCTGCGCCTCGCCCTTGCCGAAACCGAACTGAAGCTGCCGACCGCCAAGGCGCACGTGCAGGCGCTGAAAGATCGCTTCGATGCGGCCAAGGTGCGCGGCGACACCACTCACCGCGCGGAAGAGGCGCGCTACCTGTTGCAACTGGCGAACGACCCGGCCGCGTCGCTGGCCGTGGCGGCGGCCAACTACCTGGTGCAACGCGAGCCCCGCGATGCGCGTCCCTTGCTGGAGGCGGCCATTGCCGCCAAAGACGCGGTTGCCGCCAAGCCGGTGCGCGACTGGCTGCAATCGAGCGGCTTTGACGACGCGCGCATGAAGCAGCTCGGTGTGACATCCACGCTCACCTCTCCCTTGGTCAAGCCGGTGGGCACCTCCACCACGGTACCGGCCAAGCCGCTGCCCGCGCCACCTGCCGACGCCCGGGCGGGGGGCAAGCCATGAAGAGCGTCATCGTGTGGTTCCGCCTGTTGCTCGCCGCGCTGGCAATGGCGGCCTTCCCGGCGCTTGCCCACAAAGCCAGCGACAGCTACCTGGCGCTGAATGTGCAAGGCGATCAAGTCAGCGGGCAGTGGGACATCGCGCTGCGCGACATCGATTTCGCCATTGGCCTCGACGCCAACGGCGATGCCGACATCACTTGGGGCGAGGTGCGCGCGCGGCATGCCGACATCGCCGCCTGGGCGCTGGGACGGCTGACGGTTTCACGCGGCGGCCAATGCGCGCTGGCGGCGACCGAACACCTCATCGACAACCATACCGACGGCGCCTACGCCGTGCTGCGCTTCACCGGCACCTGCCCGAATAGCACCGGGCCGCTGCAGCTGAACTACCGCTTGCTGTTCGACATCGACCAGCTGCACCGCGGCCTGCTGAAGCTCGAATTTGACGGCGTCGCCCATTCCTCGGTGCTGGGCCCGCAATCGGGTGTGATGGAGCTGCATGCCGGTGAAACCTCCCGCCTCAAGCAACTGGCGCGCTATCTGCTCGAAGGCATCTGGCATATCTGGATTGGTTTTGACCACATCCTGTTCCTGCTTTCACTGCTGCTGCCCGCGGTGCTGGTGCATCAGGCGCGCAAATGGACCGGGGTGACCTCGTTCAAGGCCGCATTCACCGAAGTGCTGTGGGTGGTCACGGCGTTCACGGTTGCCCACTCGATCACGCTGTCGCTGGCCGCGTTGCAGATCATCGAGCTGCCCTCGCGCCTGGTGGAATCCTGCATTGCCGCGTCGGTGGTGCTGGCGGCGGCCAACAACATCTGGCCGGTGGTCGAGCACCGGCGCTGGATGGTGGCATTCGGCTTCGGCCTGATCCACGGTTTCGGCTTTGCCAGCGTGCTCACCGAGCTGGGCCTGCCGCGCGACGCGCTGGTGCTGTCGCTGCTCGGCTTCAATCTCGGTGTGGAAACCGGCCAGCTGGCCATCGTCGCCGTATTCCTGCCGGTGGCCTACTTCATCCGCAATTCGGCGTTCTACCGCCGCGGCGTGTTTGTGGGCGGCTCGGTGCTGACCATGCTGGTAGCGTTGATCTGGCTGGCGGAGCGGGTGTTCAATCTGAAAGT
>JBGATH010000060.1:0-17789 GCA_044229235.1 Usitatibacteraceae bacterium | reverse complement strand
CAGGCAATGGCCAACGGTACGTTTTGCGGGTCCCAGGTTGCCGGTGCATTGCGCCAGCCTTCGCGCGTGTTGTGTAGCACCGGGATAGTGGCGATGCCGGCCCGCCACAGGCGCGCCATCAGCGCATCCGGCACCAGGTGCACCGAAACGGGTGAGACCGACGCGCGCCAGCGCGCGGCGATCCGATCGATGAATTCTTCAGGGGACTCGCGCTCGCGCCGCAGCAAGGCAAGGCCCAGTGGTGGCGCGTATTCATCACTGCGCTGGTGCACCACGGCCAGTTCGACCACGCGCCCGCGCGCGACCTCGGCAGCCAGCCACTCGAGCACGATGCGCTCGGCACCGCCACGTGCCAGTGAGGCAATCAGCACGCGCAGCGGTGGCAAGGGTGCTGCCGGTGCGACCGGGTCGGCGCAGCCGGTGGCGATGAGGGCCGGGCCGGTCATGCGTGTCAGTAGGCGGTCGCGGAGGTGCTGTCGGCACTGCCGCCGGACGTATCGGCTGCGTCGGTGCCGCCGGGCGCCGCGTCCCAACTGCCTGCCGCGCCGCCGCCATCGAAAGCACCGCCGGCACCCACCAGGGCAGCAGCTGCGGCCGGCCGCGAATCGGATGACGAAGACGACGACGAGAACGAGGAACTGCTGGATTCGGAACTGGAAGACGAGAAAGGTTCATCGGCAACGGCGGTCTTGAACACCCAGCCCTTGAGCGACCACTTGAATTCACGATCAGGGTGCCAGTAACGCACCCGCGGGGCAGGGCGGTTGCTCAGGTCGATGGTGAGCTTGCCCTTGCCTTTGGCCACGCGCATCACGCCGATAGCCGGCGCCGCTTCGTAGAGGAATTCACCTACCGTCTTGCCGTCCTGGTTGTTGAGCGTGACACGCTCGCCCTTGTCGGTATTCACGAACCTGGCGCGCATGCCGGGAAAGCCGGGCGGGTTGTTCCATTCCCACTCGGGTTTGCCGCGCGCGTTGGCCTTGCCTTTCCTGTCGGCCGCGGTGCGTGCGTCGACGAACTCCACGAGCCGCTCGGGATGGAACAGCGGCTGCAGCTCGGGAAACATCGAGCGGAACAGCGCTTCGTTGCGTTCCTTTTCTGCCGCCGCGCTTTCCTCCCGCCGCCGCTTGGCGCGCGCGGAAAAGACGGCACGCAGGACCACGATCAGCACAAAGCCGCTGATCACCAGGATGAACATCAAGCCGTCACTCATGCGACCTCCCCTTCGTCGTGCGCGGTGGGCGCTGCCTGATGATGGTGTCGTTTTGGCGGCAGCACGGACCTAGTTTAGCAACCGGGTCGGGTCGGTGCCCGCGCCGAGGGTTCAATGTGTCGGATGAAAGGAACCAAGCGTAATTGCAGCTCCTGGGCCTTTTCCCGCTCAGGCGGCCGCGCCGTCGTAGCTCACCCGGTCTTCCACATGTTGATTGAGGGAGAGTTTTGGCGCCAATCATGTTGCGACCGCTCAAAATCCCTCTCAATCTCCCTTTAGAAAAGGGAGAAGTGCCTAGCCTGGACTTCCCTCTTTTCTAAAGAGGGATCGAGGGAGATTTCCGGTGGTCAATATTATGCGATCGCTCAAAATCCCTCTCCATCTCCCTTTAGAAAAGGGAGAAGTGCCAACTTGTGACTTCTCTCTTTTGTAAAGCGGGATCGAGGGAGATTTCCGGTGGTCAAAATTACGCGATCGCTCAAAATCCCTCTCCATCTCCCTTTAGGAAAGGGAGAAGTGCCAACTTGTGGCCTCCCTCTTTTCTAAAGAGGGATCGAGGGAGATTTCCGGTGGTCCACATTGCGCGGCCGCCCAAAATCCCTCTCGATCTCCCTTTAGAAAAGGGAGAAGTGCCAGCTGGTGGCTTTCCTCTTTCCTAAAGAGGGTGAGGCGGGGAATTCGCGAAGCATGCTTCGCGCCAGCCGAACGGCATTCCGATGCAACGGAATGCGCGCCCTGCAAGGGGGAGGGAGATTTCCGGTGGTCCACATTACGCGACCGCCCAAAAATCCCTCTCAATCTCCCTTTAGGAAAGGGAGAAGTGCCAACTTGTGGCCTCCCTCCTTTCTAAAGAGGGTGAGGCGGGGAATTCGCGAAGCATGCTTCGCGCCAACCGAACGGCATTCCAATGCAACGGAATACGCGCCCTGCAAGGGAGGAGGGAGATTTCCGGTGGCCGCCATAATGAAATCCTCTCCATCTCCCTTTAGGAAAGGGAGAAGTGCCAACTGGTGACTTCCCTCTTTTGTAAAGAGGGATCGAGGGAGATTTCGGGCGATCATCATTACGCGACCACTTACAATCCCTCTTAATCTCCCATGCGCCAGGAGCCAAGCCCCGTACCTGTTGGCAGGTGGCGCGGCGACAATATCGGGGACCAGATAACGCAATATCGCCAACCTCGACGCTCTGATGTACGCTCGCTCCTGTCAATTCTTCGGAGCGTATCGGGCAATGGCGAAACACCACCAGAAATTGTTGCTGCTGGCCGCTGCGGGCCTGTGCCTGCTGGTGCAGGCAGTGCCTGCCAAGACGCTGCGCTACGCCACCCAGGACGAGCCGCAGACGCTTGACCCGCACTCGGCGCAGCTGGCGGTGACCAACCGCCTGCTGGGGAATGTGTACGAAGGGCTGGTGGCCCGCGACAAGGCATTCAAGATCGTTCCCGGCCTCGCGCTGTCGTGGTCGCAGCCGGACCCATTGACCTGGCGCTTCAAGCTGCGTCCCAACGTGAAGTTTCACGACGGCTCGCCGTTCACTGCCGATGATGTGGTGTTCTCGGTGGAGCGCGTGCTATCGCCCAACTCACAGTTGAAGGCGACCGTGCAGGGCGTGGCCTCGGCGAAAAAAGTCGATGATCTCACTGTCGATTTCGTCATGCGCGAGCCGAACCCGGTCCTGCTCAACCATATCTTCACCTTTCGAATCATGAGCAAGCCCTGGGCGGTGAAGCACAACGCCCAACTGCCGCAGAACTACAAGGACAAGGAAGATACCTATTCCTCGCGCAACGCCAATGGCACGGGCCCGTTCATGGTCAAGGAACGGCAGACCGATGTGCGCACCGTGCTGGTGGAAAACCCCAACTGGTGGAATCGCGCCAGTCCTGAGCGCGGCAATGTCACGCAAGTGATCCTGCTACCGATCCGCTCGGCCTCGACGCGCGTGGCGGCGCTGCTGTCGGGTGAAGTGGATTTCGTCAACGATCCGCCGCCGCAGGACATCGCGCGCTTGAAGGCCGGCAGTGACGTGAAAGTGGTCGAGAGCCCCGAGGAGCGCGTGCAATACCTGGTGTTTGATACCAGCCGCGACGAGCTGCTGTATTCCGACGTCAAGGGCAAGAATCCGTTCAAGGATCTGCGCGTGCGCCTGGCCGTTGCACATGCCATCGATGTGCAGGCCATCAAGGTGAAGGTGATGCGAACCCTGTCGCGGCCAATCGGCTCGATGGTGACCCCGACCGAACAGGGTTACGCGAAAGAGGCCGACGTGCGCCTGCCATTCGATCGCGAAAAGGGCAAACAGCTGCTGGCTGCCGCCGGTTACCCGAATGGATTTGAAATCACGCTCGATTGCGGCAACAACCAGCCTGCTGCCGACATTTGCCAGTCGATCCCGCCGATGCTTGCGCAGATCGGCATACGGGTGAAGCCGAACATCGTGCCCACCGCCAATTACTTCGCCAAGCTGCAGAAATTCGACTCGAGTTTTTACCTGCTGAGTTGGGGCACACCCACCTCCGACGCCCTGTTCACCCTGCAATACACGCTGCGCACGCGCGGCGGCGAGAACAGCGGCAATGGCGACGGCAACTACGGCCGCTACAGCAATCCGGCGCTCGATGCGCTGCTCGACAAGGCGCGCTCGGAGAATGACCTCAAGAAGCGCGATGGCCTGCTGCGCGATGCGCAACTCATCATCAACCGCGAAATGCCGGTGCTGCCGCTGCACCAGGCGATCATTCCCTGGGCGATGAAAAAGAATGTCACGGCGGTGTTCCCGCCCAACAGCGTGCCGTATTTCTTTCGCTTTCGCATCGATTGATGCGGCGACCGTTTGCATGACCACAAGGACCTGAACATCTTGAACGAGACCAATGCCGGCGCGGCCGCCCGTCCAGCCAAAGCATCCGAAGAGTTGCTGGACCGCATGCAGTTGCAGGCAGACGCGCATGCCGACACCGCCATCGTCAACATCGTCGAGGACTGGGTGCCGCCGCTGGCGGGCACCGGCCTCAGCGTCGCGCAGCTCAGCCAGGACGCGCAGCTGCAGCCCAATTTTGACCAGCTGCGGCAGGTGACGGCGTTGTTTCCCGAATGGTCGAGCAACCAGGCGGTGTGGTCGTGGTCGGCGCAGCAGCCCGGCGTGGCGCCCGGGCTGAATGCGCAGATCGCGCCTTACCTGGCTGCCAGCCGCGATTTCCCCGCGTGGGGCGACAAGGACAAGATCCGCCGCGCCGAGGCACTGTTCACCGACTATGGTGCCTTGTCGGTGACGCTGCTGTTTTGTTCCAGCCTGCCCGAATGTTATGTGGTGCCGGACCTGGCTGCCGTGCTGCAGGCCACCGGCCAGCTCATCGAGCGCGCCGAGCACCGCATCCGCTCCACCGGGGCGATGATTTTCCCGGTGATGATGCGCGGCGGTTTGCTGGACGCCGACGGCGGCGGCGTGGCGCAGGTTTTCAAGGTGCGCCTGATCCACGCCAGCGTGCGCAACCTGATCCTGCGCAGCAGTCCGGAAGCCGTCATGAAAGCGATGCAGCGGGACGCCAACGACGATGGGGCGGGCATCATCGCCGCGCTGGCCGCCATCCAGCCGGGTGACGACATGTTTCCGGCGCTGTATGCGCACGGCTGGAATGTCGGTGAGAAAGGCCTGCCCTGCAACCAGGAGGAACTGGCCTACACGCTGCTGACCTTCAGCTACGTGTTCCTGCGCAGCATGCGCAAGTTGGGCCTTGGCCTGTCCACGGATGACGAAGAGGCGTATCTGCACGCCTGGAATGTGGCCGGACATTACCTGGGCATCGAGCGCGGCCTGATGGTCGATACCATGGCCGAGGCCGAGACGCTGTTCGCCAGGATGCAGGCGCGCGGCCGGGCCAGCTGGGCCAAGCGCCCCCAGCAGCAGGACCCGCGGCCGCAACTGGGCCACGCACTCATGGCAGCCATGCAGTCGGTGATTCCCGACGGACCGCTGAAGTCGTTTCCGGTCCTGATGACGCGATACCTGTGCGGGCCAGACAGCAGCCGCGATCTTGGCCTCGATGGGCACGTTTCGTGGCTGGCGCGCGCCTTGTTTCGCGGCACGCTGCTGCTCACCCGCGGCATCGATTCGCTGGTGCGGCTGGGGGTGCCGGAGTTTTCGCTGGCGCGATTTTTCACGCGCCTGCTCGGCTATCAACTCGTCACCCGGCTGATGATGGATCAGACGCGGCCCTTGAAGCTGCCGACCGGCCTGCATGGACAGCTCGAAGGCGTGGTGGCGTCCTGGAGCAACGATCGTCACGCGCCGGCGTGGTTGAACGCGCTGGAGGACCGTTTCACGGTGCAGGGCGATTGGCTGGCGCGGCGGCGCGGTTAGTGCCCGGCTCGGCGTGCTGCCGACACCAGAATTGACGCAAGTCGATGGCCGGGGGCTGCGCAGGAGCACCGCTGTTCCTTATACTGCGTGTCTTTTGCACGCCTTGCCGCCGATGTCTGCCGTCCGTTTCAGCCACCCCCTGCTGAGTTTCCTGCTGGCCCTGCTGCTGGCCGCCTGCGCGACCGCCGCGCGGGCCGAGGTGCGGGTGCCCGCGCCGTTGCAACTGGACGCGGCAACGACCTCGGTCGAGGCCTGGCCCGCGGTGAGCCTGTTCTCCGACCCGACGCGCCAGGCATCGCTGGAAGACGTGCTGGCGCAGCGCGACCGATTCGCCGTGCCGGCTGCGGCCTACGCCACCCTGGGCATGGGCCGCGATGTGCTCTGGCTGTGCCTGCCCCTGCGTCTGGGCGAGGGTGCCGGCCGCGACTGGATTCTCGATATCGATTACACGCTGCTCAACCGCGTCGATGTTTATGTGCTTGCAGGTGGCCGCACACTGCAGCACGCGGTGCTGGGCAACGTCCAACCGTTCGCGGCGCGGCCGCTGGCCAGCCGCTCGCATGCCATGCCGCTGCAGCTGGCGGATGCCCGCGAGGTTGAACTGCTGATGCGCGTCGATACCGGCGGCGCGCGCATCCTGCCCATCACCCTGAGCCGGCCGGCGGCGTTCCATGCGCGCGCGGTAAACGAACAAATGCTGCAGGGCATGCTCACCTGTCTCGGGCTCGGCCTGCTTCTGTACAGCCTGCTGCAATGGTCCAGCCTGCGCGAAAACCTCTACCTCAAGTACGCGCTGCTGGTGTTTTTCAGCGTGCTGTTCTCGGTGCATTTTTTTGGCATCGGCGAGATGTACATCTGGACCGATCTGGCCTGGCCCGAGCGGCATCTCGCGGGCGTGACTTCCCTCATGGCCGCATTTGCCACGGCGCTGTTTGTCGAGGATGCGCTGGGCAGCGACATGGGCGGCGTGCTGCGGCGCGCCATCCGCGTGGTGGCAGCGGTGCTGGCCGCGGCCGCGGTGGCGCATTCGCTCGACTGGATCGATATCCATGTAGTCGGCATCTTCATGAGCACGCTAGGACTGGCCCCGGCGCTCATGGGCCTGCCGGGGGCGATTGCCAAGGCGCGGCGCGGTGATTCGGTCGGCGTTTATTTCATCCTGGCGTGGGTGGGCTATTTCATTGCCAGCGCCATCATGGTCGGCGTGGTGCGGGGCCGGTTCGACGTCAGCTTCCTGTCGATGCATTCATTCCAGTTCGGCGCGACGCTGGACATGCTGATCTTCATGCGTATTGCCGTGCTGCGCAGCACCGCCAAGCACCAGGCGGCCAAGCGGGCGGCCTCGGAGCGCGACGCGCTGCATTCGCTGGCGCATTCCGATCCGCTCACGGGCCTGTTGAACCGCCGCGGCCTGAATGAGGCGCTGGCGACGGCGCTGCCGCGCAGCAGCGGCACCAATCTCGTGGCGCTGTATGTGCTCGACCTCGACCGGTTCAAGCCGGTCAACGACCAGTACGGCCATGACGTAGGCGACGAATTGCTGCTGGTGGTCGCGCAGCGCCTGCGCGCCTCGGTGCGGCAGGGGGATGCCGTGGCGCGTTTTGGCGGCGATGAATTCGTGGTGATGGCCGGTGGCCTGGCGAACGAAGCGCAGGCCAGCGAACTGGGCCAGAAACTTCTCGAGGCGTTTGCCGCGCCGTTCGCGCTCAGCCAGCAGACCTGCCGCATCGGCGTGACCATCGGCTACGCGCTGGCGCCGATCGATGGTGCCGATGCCGCCGCGCTGCTGAAGGTGGCCGATGCGTCGATGTACGCCGGCAAGCAGGGCGGCCGCAACCTGGTCACGCGCGCCGCACCGGCCTGGACGGCCATGCCAGCACGCGCCAGCGGGGACTGAGCCGGCGCCACTCAGCCCGTGCGTGCACTGCGGCGCCGGCAAACGCAGCGCTCAGCGCGCGCGGCGCGTGCAGGTAAAGAAACCGTTGAGGGTGAGGCGGCCGGTGCGCGGATCGTCGCAGAGTTCATCCGGCGCGGTGATGCTGCCGCTGTGAAAAATGTTGCCGTCGTAAAAGATCATGCGGTTCCATTGCGCGGGTACCGTGCCGACACATTCGAAGTACGCGTTTGAAGCCGTGAAGTAGCCGGCAGGAATGCCGTGCCGCGTGGCAAAGTCCGCGGCGTTCATGGTGCTCGAATCGTGCACCAGCAGGCTGGTTTCCAGCAGCGATTTGCGGGTCACGAAAAAACTCGTTCCGCCCAGCGACGGGCGATCGAACAGGTAAAGCACCGACGCGCAAATGCACTCATTTTCGTCCAGGCCCTGGCTGTCGCGATGCGGAATCGACTGCCGCGCCTGCAGCGCCGCCGGCGGCTGCGTGACCATCGACAGCCGCACGTTCATATGCAGCGTGCGGCGCGCGCCGAGGCGGCTGCGGATATGCGTGGCAAAGAATTCGCCGAGCCGGTCGCGCACCTCTTCCGGTGTCGGGAATTGCAGTCCCGGGTAGGCATTGTGCGGCGAGGGCTTCAGCGCGTCGCGGCGCGCCGCCGCAAATTCCACCAGCCGCTCCGGGTTCAGCAGCACATCATCCACCAACAGCACGGTCACCCCCTCGGCGAGCCGGACTTCTTCGATGTTCGGCGTGGCATTGAGGGTGAAGAGTGCATCAGTCATGGTGAGGCGAGGGCGCGGTAATTGCTGTTACGACTTTAGCACCGGACGGCGGCAGGGCATCGAGCGATGAAACACCAGCATTGGCGGGCGTTTCCGGGCATTTATGGCCTGGAAGGCGCGCCAGTGCTGGGGTTTTTGGTGAGATTCCATCGCCCGAGGAAAGCCGTGCTCGCCTTAATGCACTTCTCCCTTTTCTAAAGGGAGATCGAGAGGGATTTTCAGCGATTTAGCACTGGCGACCACTGTAACTCTCCCTCCATCCTTCTTTAGAAAAGGGAGAAGTGCCGTGCGTGGACCGCGGCTTTCAGTGACCACTCCCACATCAACAAATCCTCGGGGCTCGGCAATTATCATGAGGGACCGAGGGAGATTTTCGGTGGTGGCGATTGCGCAAGCGCCCAAAATCCCTCTCCATCTCCCTTTAGGAAAGGGAGAAGCGCCGGAGTGCGGACCATGGCTTTCTGTGACCGCTCGCTCTGCAACAAATCCCATGGCGTGGCAATTCCTGTCCAGCGCGCCAACCAGGCCGATCGCATCGGAACTCCATCGGCGCGCGATAGTCGTAAACTGCGCACCTGACCAAACACACCACCGGCTTACCATGCACGCACCTCATCATTACTTCAAACGCCTCGGCCTTGCGCTGTTCACCTCGTTTGTCACCTCGGCAGTCCTGGCGGTAGCGGCCGGCGATGCCACGCCGGCGCCTGCGCCCGGCACCCCGGTTTACGCGGTCCTGTCACTGGTGGGCGACAAGCTCGACGTGGTGGTTCCGGCGAAGAACCCCGACAACACGCCGGCGCAAAACGTGCACGAATACCTGCCGGTGGACAGCGCGGTGTTTGACGATGCCGCCGTCGGCGCTGCGGCAGCAGCGGTGAAACGGCTGGTGCCGGCGGCCGAACTGGCCAGGCTCAGCGCCAATGCGGTGCTATACGAAAAGCAGCGCGCGCTGTTCGAGGAAAAGGGCGATGCCATCGCCATGCCGGATGCCATCCGCGCCGCGCTGCGCCAACAGGGCGCCACGCACATGGTGCTGATCACCAAGCTCAGCGATGATGTGCTCAAGGGTTTCATCAATGCCGAAGCCAGTGAGGGCAAGATCGAGGGCCTTGGCTTTTACTTCGATCGCAGCCAGCCGGTGTACGGCCCGGATCGCAACATCATCGCCTACGGCTCGATCGCGCCGTTCGCGTGGCTGCGGGTGGCGATCATCGATGTGCGCACCTCGCGTGTGCTGGCGCGCCAGAAAATCACCAACTCGACGCCGATCACCACGGCCAGCGGCGTGGCTGCGGGCACCTCGCCCTGGAACGCGCTTTCCGGCGAACAGAAGATGAACGCGATCGACCGGCTGGTGCGGCGCGAAGTGGGCCGCGCGGTGAGCGAACTGCTCAAGGTTCTGTAAGCGCGCAGGCCAGGGTGATTCCCGGCCAGGTTTGCGATTTCGCAAACCGCATCCGGAAAATGCGCAGACAATAATGGTGTGCGACGCGGTGCTTTTTTGACCGCTGGCGCTCACTAAACAACCCGGGAGCAATCATGGATGACGGATCGTTCTGCGTAGTGTTCCGCAAGAGCATGCCCAGCGAATACCACGAGCTGCTGGAAGGCTATTTGCACACCGTGCCCGCGGAGGGCGGCCAGGGCCTGCTGTGCGCATTCTGTTCTTCGGTGATGCAGGCCGAGCCGTTCATCCAGCTGCGCCTCACGCAGCCCTCGGACGTGGGGCATATCTTTTCGGTGCGTATTCCCTCGCAACTGGTGGTGGCCGTCATCGACCAGCGCGCGTCGGAAAATCCCATCGGCTTCCAGGCGCGCGTGGACCAGCTGGGCGCCTGAGCGAATGAGCAATGGCATCAGAAAGCGCCCTTCCCCGGCGAAGGGCTCGCGGATGCATCGTGCTGGCCGCGCCAGTAAAACACCAGCCCGACCACGATCATCAGCGCGCAGCCGCCGACCAGCTTGGTCAGGAACAGGGCGGGGTTGGTGTTGTCCGCCGGCGGCACCAGCGAGGTAACGATGGCCAGCAGCGTCGTGGCGAAGCCGGTGGCGCCGATCAGCACGCTGCCGATGTTGCCGCCGGGCGCGCGCCAGTGATGCGATTCCACCTGGTGCGCGCGTTCGCGCAGACGCAGCGCGGGTAGCGAGGCAAACAGATACAGCAGCGGGATGAAGGTCATGATGAGGGTCATGTCGAGCAGCAGCACGAAGGCCTCACGAACCGACGAGCCCGACAGCCCGGCCAGCAGTACCAGACTGGTAAGCACGGCCTGGGTGAGCAGCGCAACGTGCGGTGTTTCGAATTTGGGGTGCAGGCGCGACAGCGGCGGCGGCAGGTAGCGGTCGACGCCGACCACAAACGGCAGGCGCGCTGTGCCGGCGATCCAGGCCGAGGTACCGCCGATGCTGGCCAGCGCAATCAGCAGCGCCATTACCTGCCCGAAGAACGGCACGCCGACGCGCTCGCCGACTTGCGCCAGCGCCTGCGGGATACCGCTGATGACGTTGATTTTTTCGGCCGGCAGCGCGACCAGCAGCGCCGTGGTGCCGGCAACATAAATGGTGGCGATGACCACGCAGGAAATCAGCGTGGCGCGCGGAATGGTCTTGCGCGGCTCGCGAATCTCGCCGCCCATGATCGGCCCCAGTTCCAGCCCGGCATAGGCCAGCGCGATGCTCGCCAGCGTGGTCCACGCCGGCAGCGTGCCCAGATCCGGAATCAGGCTGGCCGGCGTAATGGCGGTTGCCGAGCCGTAGTGCCACCACGCCCACGCGCCGGCCACCAGCAGCACGCCGGCTACGCTCCAGGTACACAGGCCGCCGATGTTCTGCAACCACTTGGCACGCCCCAGGCCGATGATGTTGAGGCACGTGGCCAACCACAGCACCGCCAGGCAGATGGCACCGTTGTAAAACGAATTGTCGGCCAGGCCCAGCCACGCCGTGCCGCCCACGTGCACCAGCGCGCCGGCACCGAACAGCAGCGCCGAAGGCAGGAACACCAGATTGGACACCCAGTAGCACCAGCCGGTGATGAAGCCATGCTTGTCGCCGAATGCGTGCTTCACCCATACGTACAGCCCGCCTTCGGCCGGCAGGCGCGAACTCAGTTCCAGCACGGCCAGTGCCATCGGGATCATGAAGATCGTCAGGCCGATGAGCCATATGGTTAGGCTGGAGGGCCCGATCTGCGCAGCCGTGGACAGCCAGCGCAGGCCGACGATGGCCGCGACGTTGAGCAGCACCAGGTCGCGCAGGCCCAGCGTGCGATGCAGGTGTGCGGTCGGCTTGGCGTCAGCGGCAGTGGTCATCGGCGTTCCTCATGGGCACAGCGTGGGCAGGACGCTGCCGGCAGTGCCGCGCAGGGAAAACTGCGCGAGGGCGCTGAGCGGCGTGGGCTGGGGATTGATTTCGATGAGGCAGGCACCGGATTGCCGGGCGATGAACGGCAGGGATGCGGCCGGCTCCACCACGGTGGAAGTTCCCACTGAAATGAATACCTCGCAGCCGCGCGCTGCTTGTGTCGCGGCGTCGAGCGCGGCATGCGGCAGCGCTTCGCCGAACCACACCACGTCGGGGCGCAGCATCGAGCCGCATTGCGGGCAGCGCGGCGGGACCGCATCATCGGGCCAGCCATCGACCGGGTGATGGTGATCGAAACACTTCACGCGGCGGATGTTGCCGTGCAGTTCGATGACATGGCGGCTTGCCGCCGCCTGATGCAGGCCGTCGACATTCTGGGTGATGAGGGTGAACGCCGCGCCGCGCTGTTCACAGGCCTGCTCCAGCCGGGCCAGGGCGGCGTGCCCGGCATTGGGCGCGGCCGCGGTGACTTTGTCGCGGCGCCACGCATACCAGTCCCACACCAGCTTCGGGTTTGCCAGGAACGCCTCGGGCGTGGCGAGTTCCTCGGGGCGAAAATTGGCCCAGAGACCGGTGAGCGCATCGCGGAAGGTGGGGATGCCGGATTCGGCCGAGATGCCGGCGCCGGTGAGGACCGCGACCGACGCAGCGTGTTCCAGTGCATTGCGCGCAGCGTCGAGGGCGGCATCGGTCATGCGGTGCATGATGACAGCAATTGATGCTCGCGCCTACTGAAAATGAAAAACTCCAGCACTGGCGCGGTGTTCCAGCCACTTTTGCCCTGAACGCCGCGCCAGTGCTGGAGTTTAATTGACTTGCGCACAGAGCTGCTACGGCGCACACGACGAATTTCAACGAGCGCCTGGCGGCCCGTTGAAATTCAGGCTTTCGCAGAAAGCCGTGGTCGACGCAAGGCACTTCTCCCTTTCCTAAAGGGAGACTGAGAGGGATTTTCGGTGTTTGTCGTGTGACGACTACCGCAAATCTCCCTCCATCCCTCTTTAGGAAAGAGGGAAGTGCCTTGCTGAGCGCGCGGCTATGTCTCGAACACCACGACTCACAATGAGCCCCTGGACGAACCCCTAGATCAGCACATTGAGGATGGCGTTGCCGATACCCACCAGCGCCGAGCCGGAGATGAGGCCCGCGCAGATCGGCTCGCAGCCTTCCACCCAGAACTCATGCTTCTTGGTGCCCGGTGCCTTGTGCTTGCGGCCCATCCACCAGAACAGCATCGCGCCTATCCACATCATGAACGAGGCTTCCGGCGGCAGCACCACGCCCAGGCCCACCGAGACGGCGGAGAGCGGGAAGCGGCCCTTGGTGATCACGCGGGCAATCTCGATGGAGGCCGCGGCGAAGGCGGCCACCACCATGGAGATGACGGCCGAGGTCGGCAGCGCGCTCACGCCCTTGGCGATGAGTTCGGCCACGCCTTTCCACTGCAGCGCACCGGGCATCGCGAACTGTTCGGAAACGATGGTGGTGGTCGCTCGCACGCCATTGGCATCCGGCGGCAGGAACAGCAGAAAGAACAGCGGAATGGCACACAGTGAGCCGGCAAAGATGCCGATGATGTGGCCCACCACCTGATGGCGCGGCTTGCCGCCCAGCATGTAACCGGGCTTGATGTCGGAAAGCAGGTTGGCCGCATTCGATGCGATCTCGCCGGTCATGCCGGCAGGGATGAGGTTGCTGGCCGGGTTGGTGCGGTCGATCGCGCCGATGGAGAACTGGGTGATCTTGGACAGTGCGCCGGTCGGTGTCCAGGAGGTCAGGGCCATCGAGTTGGTGCAGATGATGGTCAGCACGAAAATGAGCGGCAGGGAAATGAAGGCCAGCAACCAGGGCACGCCGAAAAACAGGTGGCTGGTGGTGGCGCCCAGCACCGAGAAGATCGGCACGCCCACCCACGATACCCACAGCGGCACTTCGATGTCCTTCAGCAGATCCGTGCCGGGCGCCGGCGCAGCAGCCTTCTTGCTTTTCGATTTGAACATCGAGGTGAAGATCTCCGGCTTGGCCAGCAGGCTCACCAGCGAGCCCACCACCATCATCACCACGCCCCACCACAGCGCCCACTGGTTGACGATTTCCGCGCGGGAAATGGCGGCGACCGTGCCGTTGGCCAGCGTGCGCGGCGCGATGTCGCCGAGCTGGATCATGAGCGGAGCGAGCACCACGAAATTGATGAAGGCGCCCAGCAGCACGCTGGTGGCGATGGCGATGCCCATGAGTCCGCCCACGCCGATCATGGCCGCATCCAGCGTCAGGCGCAGGCCCAGCTGGCGAATGTCGGTACCGAGGATGGTGGGGATCATGCCGTTCGCCTTGGTGGCGAACATGTAGTAATAGCTGTCGAGGCGTTCGTTGAGGTGCCAGGGCTCCTTGAGGCCCATCCACTTGTCCATCATCAGGATCTTGAACTGGATGAGTTTCATCCAGCCGTCGCTGATGATCATCTGGTAGACGCCGGTGAGCACCGCGGTCCAACCGAGCAGGCGCGCTTTGAACATGCCGGCGTCGGCATTGCCGGTGTAGAGCGCATCGAGCACCACGCCGCAGGCGCGGCCTTCCGGGAACGGCATCTGGTCTTCGTTGATGAAACGCCGCTTCATCGGGAAGGCGATCAGCACGCCGAGAATCGAGCACACCACCATCCACAGCAGCATGTGCCACCAGGCCGGAACGACGCCGGTCACCAGCATATAGGCCGCGAGGCTCGATGCCAGCGGCGTCACCATGTAGCCGGCAGCAGTGGCGATGGATTGCGTGCAGTTATTTTCGAGGATGGTGTAGTCCGCGGCGAGGCCGGCCGAACTCATGATGCGGAAGATGGCGAAGGCGAGGATTACCGAGGTGAGGCCGACGCCGATGGTGATGCCGGTCTTGCCAGCGATGTAGAGCGCCGTCGCGGCCAGCACACCGCCGAGCAGGAAGCCGGTCAGGCCGGAGCGCAGCGTGAGCTGCGCCATCTCGCCGCGGTAGACGTTATTGAACCACCACTCATCTTTTTCGGCGCGCGACCAGGTGCGGATCTGGTCATCGGTGAGGTTCTGCAAGGCCATGTGTTCTCCCTGATTGTTGGAATGATGGATCGATGCAAAGGCGGCCCTTGTGGGGCTGCTTCGCGACGCCATTCAGGCGCGCCATTATGACAGAGGGGAGAGCGACAGATTGCTGCGGTGCGTGCGCGCAAAAGCAACCGGGCCCGCCGGCCGGCCGATCAGATCGGCAGGCGGGCGGGCCCGGATTTGATGCGTATTAAAACTATTCCTTGAACGCCTCAACAGAGATGGAGATGGTGACCTCGTCGCTGACCGCGGGCACGTACTTGCCGGCGTTGAACTCGGAGCGCTTGATCTTCGTTACGGCATTGGCACCGCACGCGTCCTTCTTGGCCATCGGGTGCGGCATACAGGCGAACGACGTAACGGTCAGGGTCACAGGTTTGGTCACGCCCTTGACGGTCAGGTTGCCGTCGATCGAGGCGAGCTTGTCGCCATCGAACTTGAAGGCGGTGGACTTGAACGTGATGTTCGGGAATTTCTCCACGTTGAAGAAGTCCTCGCCTTTCAAGTGGCCGTTGAACACTTCGACGCCGGTGTTGATCGACTTGGTATCGATGCTGACATCGACTGAGCCGGTCTTGGCAGCGCGGTCGATGGTGACCTTGCCGGCGGTCTTGTCGAAGCGCTGCACCTGGGTCGAGTAACCGAAGTGCACGTATTCGAAGCGGGCGGCGGTGTGGTTGGCGTCAAAGACGTAGGTTTCGGGTGCGGCGAAGGCCGGCAGCGACAGCGCGGATGCGATGGCGAGCGAGGCGAGAGAGAGTTTTTTCATGGTGTGGCTCCGTGATGTGTCGTGGTTGGTAAGGTTGCAGGCTTGCAGTGTTGTTTTCAATTTGCTGCGAGGCGTTACTTCTTCTTTGCGGGCGCAGCCGGCGCAACCGGTCCGGTTGCGGCGACGATGCGGAAGGTGACCTGCACGTCGTTGGCCACGGTGCCGACATCCGCCCAGGGACCTTCGCCGATGGCGAAGTCGAGGCGCTTCAGGGTGAAGCTGCCGTCGAACACGCCGGTGCTGCCCTCAGTCTTCAACGTGAAGGGCGCGGACAAGGGCTGTGTCTTTCCCTTGATGCTCAGCTGGCCGTTCATCTCGTACTTGCCGCCGCCAAGCGCTTTCGCGCCGGTGGCTGTAAAGGTGGCCGTGGGGAACATGCGGACGTTGAACCACGGCTTGCCGACGACCTCGTCGTTGGCTTCGCCGGAGCCGGCATCGATGGCGCTGGTGTCGACAGCGATATTGACGCGGGCGCGTTCCGGCTTGGCGGGATCGAACGCCAGTTGCGCCGTGAACTTCGGGAAGCGACCCTGCACCGGCACGTTCATTTGCCGAAAGGTGAAGCCGAGGGCGGATTTGTCCGGCTGCACGAGGTTGAATTCGGATGCAGGCAGCGAAGCGGGCAGTGCGGCGACCAGGGTTGCGGCAATCAGCAGTGGTGACTTCATGGCGTTCAGGTTGACGGGTTCAATTGCGTTTCAATGTGTTTCAGGGTGACGTGTCATTGTCCGTTCAGTTCCGGGCGGACAGCATTCGCCGCAGGACGTCGTCGCGATCCTTGAAGTGATGCTTCAATGCCGCGGCGACATGGCCTGCTACCACCACCGCCATGAAGTAGTTCAGCAGGCGGTGTACAGTCTCCAGGGTTTCGCCGAGAGCCTTGTCCTTGCCGAGCAGGTCGGGAATCGGCAGCACACCGAACCAGACGGTCTGGTATCCCTTGGCCGAACTCATAAGCCAGCCTGTCAGCGGGATGGCGAACATGAGCACGTACAACAGCAGGTGGCCGGCTGCGGCCAGTTTTTTCTGCATACCGGACATGTTGCCGGGCATGGCCGGTGCCGGGTGGGTGAGGCGCCACAGCGCGCGCAGGATCACCAGCGCGAAGATGGTTACGCCGGCCCATTTGTGCCAGGAATAGATCTTCAGCTTGTCCGGCGACAGCGGCAGCTCGGTCATGTAAAGGCCGACGCCGAAAGCGCCGGCGATCATCAGGGCGATGAGCCAGTGAAAGGCGATTGAAATGCCATCGTGGCGGAGGGGGGACATGATCTGTTTCGGTCGATTGATGGGTCAGGCGGCGGCGGATTCAAGCGCCTGCCGCAGCTGCTGGAGCCTGGCGCGCATGTCATCCAGCTCCGCATCGGAAAACTGCCTGAAGGCGGGAAGTAGGTGCTGCATGTGTGCCGGGAAGACCTTTTCGAACAAGGCATCGCCCTTTCGCGTCAGACGGATGATCCAGCTTCGACCATCTTCGGCGGAAGCGGTTCGTTCCAGCAGGTGCCTGGCTTCCAGCCGGTCGAGTACGCCCGTGAGCGTGCCCTTGGTCATCAACGTCTTCTCGCCCAGTTCCTTGCAGGTCATCCCCGAGGTGTTCCCCAGCGTGGCGACAATATCGAACTGCGCGGGCGTAAGACCGAGCTGGCGGATGTGTGCCGACGAGAACTGTTCGAAGGCGCGGGTGCACTCGACCAGTTCGCGGACGACGACGATGAATCGCTTGTATTGCATCAAAAGTTCAACTCGGGTTTGGCGGAACGTTGCGTGGCGCCGATCCTGGGTTCAGCTGGCTGGCGCGGGCGGATTGGCGGCGAATTTCGTGCCGCCGGAAAAATAGTTCGTGTTAGAACTATATTTGAAGAGGCGGGCTGTGTCAACTGGCGGCATGCGCCGCGAATGGCGACGCCACCGCGACTCACGCCGAATGAGCGGGACTGTGGTGGGCGCAGGATGCATCCGTTACCGCGCCTGACGAAGAAACACCAGCATTGGCGCGGCACCCCGGGCAAAAATGCCCTGGAAGGCGCGCCAGTGGTGGGGATTGCAGGTTGGGAGCTTCCATTGATCCGGCAAGCGAAATAGGTTGATGGGGCCGTCGGCCTTCCCCGGCCTCCGCCGGGCAAGGAATTAGCCGGCGTCCTATTCGGGATATCTACTCGCCGGGTTGACGTGACATCTTCCAGAGGTCGCGCATGGATTGGTTGAATGTCGCGTTGCTAAAGAGAGCCGTGCTCTCCGCACGGCACTTCTCCCTTACCTAAAGGGGAGAGCGTAGCGAGGGGAGGAGAGGGATTTTGAGAGGTTGCGTTCTGGTGACAACCGAAAATCTCC
>JBGATH010000059.1:0-18684 GCA_044229235.1 Usitatibacteraceae bacterium | reverse complement strand
CCGCTCGGCGATGCCTTTGGCACGGCGATTGACGTGCAGGCCGCCGGGCAGCAGGCCGTCGGTGCGCATGCCGCGGTCGATGCAGTCGAACATGACTTGCGTGACGCGCTGGATGAATTCGCGGGTGGTGGCTTCCGTATGCAAGGCCGCTTCGTTGGCCAGCAGCAGTTCATGCATGGGCTTGCCTGCTGCGCTGGCCAGGTCCAGCAGTTCCTGCATCGATTCGAAATGGTAGGGGACCCTTTGTTCGACGCCGCGCGACGTGCCGACGAAGGCCTCATCGGTATCGACCACGAAGCCGCCGCCGATGGAATACATCTCGCGCTCGGCGATCAGCCCGCCGGTATTGTCGAAGGCGGCGTAGCGCATGCCGTTGGAATGCACCGGCAGCAGGTCGACACGATTAAAAATCAGCTCGCGGTCGGGATCGAAATGCACCTTGCGCAACCCCAGCAGCGTGAGTTGCCGGGCAACGCGAATATCGTGAATGCGCTGCGGCACGGTGGTGGTGTCGATGTGGTCGGGCAATTCGCCCTCAAGCCCGAGCAGGATGGCGATGTCGGTGCCGTGCCCGTGGCCGGTGTGCGCCAGCGAGCCGTAGAGCTCAACCTCCACGCGTTCGACACGCGCAAACTCTTCGGCGCCCAGTTCGTACAGGAAGCGGCGAGCGGCACGCATGGGACCGACCGTGTGCGAGCTGGAAGGACCGATGCCGATCTTGAACATGTCGAACAGGCTGATGTACATAAGCATCCCAACGAAAAGAGCGCGTAGCTTGCCACAAAGCGCCGGATTCGCAGTTGCCTAGTACGCAGATTCGAAACCCCAGCACTGGCGCGGCGTTTCAGCCATTTTTGCCTGAAGAGGCGCGCCAGTGCTTGAGTTTGGTCGCCAGCACAAATTGCGCGGCGATGCTAGAGCGGCAGCTTGACGAGTTCGGACGAGAACAATGCGTTCCCGAACAAATCGGTGGCGATGATTTGCGCGGCAGTGGGTGACAGCACCTTGAGGCGGGCTATTCCTCTCGCACTGAAATCAGACAGGCTGCGAGGACACGAATCAGTCGTCGGGCAGGCTCCCCGTGTACCCGTGATTTCAAAGACGATACCTTCAAAAGTGTCGCTGGCATCCACGCGTTGAAATCGTTGCACCGAGTACCAGCGCGTCAATGAATTGCCATACATGAACCAGGTACCGAACAATGAAAAGTTGGCTGGGTTGTGGTGGAACGAAATTCCGGAACCATTGGTGGCCGGGTCGAACCACATGCCGGAGACATTCGTGCCTGACGTGGACAGCGCTTCATCCGTCGTGACGGCCGTCGTCTCCGCGACGACGTCGTTACTACCCGGGAACTTCAGCACAACGCGCACCGTTCCCGCCACTGCAATTTGCAAAGACGACAGACTCGTTGGCACCGCTCCGCCGCCGCCGCAAACGGGAGAGCTCGGAGAGGCGCGAAACGTAACCAGGTCCGGTGTCGCCGACTCCAGCGAAAGTGAATGGGAGCAGCTGCCAGTGACCACGATGGAGCGAAAAGTGCCCTTTGGCGCGGATCGGGGAACGACCGTTATTGCCCATGGAATGCCTGCATAGCTGGTAAAGGCCGGAACAGCACGCGACGACACAACGATCGCATCAACGGCGGCGCTCGCAGGCATGCCAGCGAGCAGAGCCAATGAAAACGCAGTCCATGCCGTCAGTCTGTTGCCGGCTGAACTCCGCAAATCCATTGAAGCCAAGCCGGTCATTGATCCAGCCGTTTCAGGTCGGACGATATAAAGGTGGCGTCCGTCGAGTTGAAAATTTCAGCTCTGGCCTGATTGGCGCCAGAAAGGGTGAGGCGAAATTCCAGCGTCGGCGTTGCGCCTGTCGCGGATGAGGGGCAGGCAGGCAACGTTTGACAGAGTTCACCACGCGCTTCGATGACAACACCTTCCAGTTTGGAGTGAGCCGCGTCCCATCGCAATTCCTGCAACGAATACCACCTCGACAACCCTTGCGAATCGAACATGAACCAGGTGCCAAAAACCGACTTGCGGTCAGCGCCCTGATGAAAGGAAATTCCTGAACCGTTGGTCGCAGGGTCAAACCACATGCCATTGATGTCGGGCGCTTGGCCAAGCGCTTGCACGACCGGGCTTGCCTCAAAGCTGGCGGAGTACGAGGTTCCACTCGCGCCAGCGGGTGCCCACTGGGCGACATAACTGCCCGATGTTGTGGGATTGAAGCTGAACAGCGCAGTCATCGGCAACGGATTGTTGAGAATAGGACAAAGTCCGAAGGGCAGGCCGACGCCGGGCGGATCCGACTTTAGCGTGACTGTCCGTTCCGACCCCAGTCGGCCCGTATCCAAGCCGATCAGCGGATAAAGATAATTGAGGCCGCAGTTCATCTTGGGCAAATTATTGATGACCAGCCAGCGACGAACACCAACGGGTGCGCTGCGCGGGAGCACCAACATGTCGACGTCCTGCGATCCAAAGGGCCAAACGGAAACGAGTGTTGAGCCGGACAGGAACGGCGCGGCTTTGGGATATGCAACGTAGGTAGGCGCAATCACTTGGGCCAGTGAGGCAAAACTGACTAGCGAGAGCGCAGCAGCAAGATACTTCATTTGCTGCCGATATTAACAAACAACGATGGGTCCAGCAGGAAAGAAGCAGCGCGCATTGTCGCCAATCAAATGCGGGCGTTTGCGAGCCCTGAAGTTGGAAGCGGAATCCGCCATCGCGCGGAAAAGGCGCCGAGTACAACCCTATTCGTGTGCTCACGCCGGTTCCGCCCGATGACCGATCTCGGCTATTCTGCGCAGATGACCCGAATCCTGCATACCGCGTTCCTCCTGCTTCTGGCACTGGCCCTCGCCGCCTGCGGCAAAGTTCCACAGGTCGAACCGCTGTCCCCGAACGACACCGTGCTCGCATTCGGCGACAGCCTCACCTTCGGCACCGGCGCGGCGCCGTCGGAATCGTATCCTGCGCAACTGGGCGCGCTCATTGGTCGCAAAGTGATCAATGCCGGCGTCCCCGGCGAAGTCAGCGCCGATGGCCTCGCACGGCTGCCGGAACTGCTGGAGGAACACAAGCCGAAACTGCTGATCCTCTGCCACGGCGGCAACGATTTCCTGCGCAAGCAGCCCGAAGCCGTGGCAGCCGGCAATATCCGCGCCATGATCCGCCTGGCGAAAGCCCAGCGCGTGGATGTGGTGCTGCTGGCCACGCCGAAGCCAGGCCTCTCCATCGCGCCGCCGGATTTCTACGCCGACATCGCGAAGGAATTCGCCATTCCCTTCAACGATGGCGTGCTCAAGGAAGTGCTGCGCGACAACGCCCTCAAGTCGGACCTGGTGCACCCCAACGCCCGTGGCTACGCCGTCGTCGCCGAAGCGCTGGCGACGCTGCTGAAAAAGGCCAAGGCACTTTGAAAGGTTGCGGCCCTGACCTGACGGGCCAAGTCAAACCTCGGCAGGATTAACCCCTTTCCATCAGCGCGGCGTTCAATGGGTTAAGTCATCCCAAGGAGCAACCCGTGAAAGTCTCTAGCCTGCTGTTCGCCGCCTGCCTGTTTCTCGTCTCCGCCGCCTTCGCGCAGAGCCCGCCGCCGCGTATCTGGCTGCCGCCGCGACTCGTCATCACCGCGCCGACCGATACGCCCGTGCAAGTCCGCAGCGTGCGCTTGACCGGCGAGATCAATGGCCGCCACGCGTGGACCGAGATCGACATGACGTTCTTCAACCCGAACCGGCGCGTGCTGGAAGGGGAGCTGCAGTTTCCGTTGCTCGACGGCCAGCGCATCGCCGGTTTCGCGATGGATGTGAATGGTGTGCTGCGCGACGCGGTGCCGGTGGAAAAGGCGCGCGGCCAAGCGGTGTTCGAGGAAATCGTGCGCGGCAATATCGACCCGGGCCTGCTGGAAGCGACACAGGGCAACAACTTCAAGCTGCGGGTCTATCCGATTCCGGCCAACGGCAGCAAGCGCGTGGTGCTGCGCGTCGCCGAAACGCTGGCCGACCGCGGCGGACGCAGCGCGTATCGATTGCCGCTGGCCTTCGGTGCGCGCATCGGTGAGTTGTCGGTCGATGTGCGTGTCTCCGGCGCAGCGGAAAAGCCGCTGGCGCAGTCACCGGCCTTGCCCGGCCTCGGTTTCGTTGCGGAAGGCGGCGCCTTTCGGCTCAAGCTGCAACAACAGGACTTTGCCGCCGAGCGCGCACCGACCCTGGATGTGTCGCTCAAGACCGCCGGCGGCCCGGTGATCGCCACGCAGGTGTTCGAGGGCGGCACTTACTTTGTCGCGGATGTGCCGGTGAAAGTGGAAACCGGGCCGCGACATATTCCGAACGTGGTCGGCCTGGTGTGGGACAGTTCCGGCAGTGGCGCCGCGCGCGACCACAATCGCGAGTTCGCGCTGCTGGACGCCTACTTTCGCCGCATGGGCACTGGCGAGGTGCGGCTGACACGCATCCGCCATGTGGCGGAGCCGGTGCAGGTGTTTCGCGTGGCCGACGGCAACTGGCAGGCATTGCGCGACGCGCTCGCGGCCACCGCCTACGACGGCGCCACCAATCTCGGCGCCTTTTCGCCGGAAGCGGCGGTGGCCGAGTACCTGCTGTTTTCCGACGGCCTCAGCAACTTTGGCGACGCGCCCTTCGCCAAGCCAGCCGTTCCCCTGTACGCCATCGCGGCCGCCGCGCGCGCGGACGCGGTGTTCCTGCGTCATGTCGCCGAGCGCAGCGGCGGCGAATTCCTCGACCTCACGGTCGGCACGGCCGCCGACGCAGTGCGCACGCTGCTGAACAGCCGCACCCGTGTGGCCCGGCTTGCCTCGAACGGCGCCACACAATTGCTGCTGGCCTCGCGCCGGCCGCAGGGTGGGCGCCTGCTGATCGCCGGCGAGCTCACCGAGCCCGCCGCGACGCTGCAGCTGCAACTCGTCCACCCTTCGGGCAGGACCGCCGCCATGCAGGTGACGGTACCGCGCGACGCCAACATGCGCGGCCAGGGCCAGGCGGCCATGCAGTGGGCGCAACTCAAGGTGGTGGAACTGGAAGGTGAATACGCGTTCAACCGCGCCGAGATCCGCCGCCTCGGCCAGCGCTTCAAGCTGGTGACGCGCGAGACCTCGTTGATCGTGCTCGATCGCATCGAAGACTATGCCCGCTACGAGATCGCGCCGCCGGCCGAATTGCGTGCGGACTACGAGCGCCTGCTGGCCACGGCAAGCCTGCAGCGCAACAACGCCCGCCAGGCACACCTTGAAAACATCGTGCGCCGGTTCGAGGAAAAAATCCGCTGGTGGGAACGCGACTTCCCCAAGGACGCCCAGCCGAAGCCGGACGCGAAGGAGGCCAGGGTTGCCGGTGCGCTGGCCGGAGGGTCCATCGCCCCCATGCCTGCCGCCGCCGCACCGCTGCGCGACGCGGCCAGCAACAGCGTGGTGCGCGAACGCGCCGAACGGGTCGCGCCGGCCGGTGCCCCGCCGGTCGCCTCACCCGCCATGATGGCCAAGTCGCTGACGGCGCAGTCAAGCGGCGAACGCGAACCGGTCGCCTCCATCCGCCTGCAAAAATGGCAGCCGGATGCGCCCTACGCGGCGCGCATGAACGCTGCCAGCGACGCGGATGTCTATCGCCTCTACCTGGACGAGAAGCCGGGTTACGCCAGCAGCACGGCGTTCTTCCTCGACGCGGCCGATGTGTTCTTCGGCAAGGGCCAGCCGGAACTGGGTCTGCGCGTGCTGACCAATCTTGCAGAGATGGACCTGGAGAATCGCCACATCCTGCGCATACTCGGCTACCGCCTGCTGCAGGCGCGGCAGGCGGCGCTGGCGATCCCGGTGTTTCGCAAGGTGCTGGCCTTGAGCCCGGAAGAGCCGCAATCGTATCGTGACCTGGGCCTCGCGCTGGCGGCGAACGGTCAGTCGCAAAAAGCCGTCGACGCGTTGTACGAGGTGGTAGTGCGCCCGTGGAACAACCGCTTCCCGGATATCGAACTCATCACACTGGCCGAACTCAACGCCATCGTCGCCACCAGCAAGGCGCCGCTGGACACCAGCCGCATCGAGCCGCGCCTGCTGCGCAATCTGCCGCTGGACCTGCGCGCCGTGCTGAGCTGGGATGCCGACAACACCGACATCGACCTGTGGGTGACGGATCCGAACGGGGAGAAGGCGTTTTATGGACACCGGCTGACCTACCAGGGCGGGCGCATGTCGGCCGACTTCACCGGTGGCTATGGCCCGGAGGAGTTCTCGCTCAAGACCGCGAAGCCCGGCAAGTACAAGGTGGAAGCGCAGTACTACGGCGATCGCCGCCAGAACGTCACCGGCGCAACCACCTTGTCAGTGAAGCTCTCCACGCATTTCGGCACGTCGCAGCAAAAGGACGAAATCGTCAGCCTGCGGTTGAAGGACCGGCAGCAGGTGGTGTTTGTGGGCGAGTTCGAGAGCCGCTGACCATGTGTGACGATCGCCCGCCGGTGTAGCACTTTGTAGCCGGCGGGAACATTGCACCGCGGCGCGGGCAATACCGGCAACAGACTGGTACCCCGCATGCAAACGAACGATGGCAAGGTGGGGCCGTGTCTGCAGCACCCGTCCCACATTCATCGCCCGCCCACTGGAGGTCACATGCACACATCCCGCCACAGCCGTTCATGCCTCGTCCCGCCGTTCGCCCTCGCCGCCGCGCTCGCGATCGGCCTCGCAACCTCACTCGGCAGTGCCCCGGTCGCAGCCGGCGTACTGTGGGTGGATAACGCCAATGAGTCGGTGGTTGTGCCGCTGGACTCCCCTGCCTTGGGCATTTCACGCGCGAGAATGTACCTGGCGCAAGGTGAGGTCGAGCGCGCTGCGCTGGCACTGCGCAAGGTCGTGGCCAAGTTTCCAACGGCCACCGAGGCCCACCAACTGCTGGCCGGCATCTATCGTGGACAAGGCAAGACCGAACTGGCGATGCTGCACGACACGTTGGCGCAGCGCGGCTGAAGCCGCCGGCGCTACACAGTTGATCCCGCTGCCGCTACGGTTGATGCCGCGCCGTAGCAGGGCCGACTCAGGCGATGATGCCAAGCATCATCGCCGCGCCGGTGGCAAGGTAGACCACGCCCATGGCGAGCACGGTCCATTTTGTCCAGGCCCGGAAGTTGGCGTCGCTCATGCCTTCGAGCACGCGCTTGGACAGCGACGTCCCGCTGAACGCCGTCGCAACGCAAATTGCCAGCAGCCAGGGCGACAGCGCGGTGGCAGATCCGGTGGCCAGCAGGCTGAGTCCGCCGAAGTAGACGATCTTGATGAGGTGGCCGAGCGTCTGGCTCATGGCCTTGGTAGCGACCACGCTGCGCCTGTCCATCGCTGACCTGACAAAGAACACATCCAGCAAGGGGCCCGCGACCCCGGCCACCAGTTGCAGCGCCATGCACACCAGTCCGCAGGCGAACGAATGGCCGCGGCTATCGACGTTGAGCGTCAGCCGCGCGGGCAGCACGTAGCTCACAAACGGTGTCAGGCCCAGCAGAACGTAGGCAACCGGTTTGCTGACGATCAGCTGCACCACCAGAAACGCCAGCAGCGCGGTGCCCGCGCCCAGCGCATAGCCGCGAAACACGCGCCAGTCCACGCTGCGGCGCCACAGCACGGCGCGCCAGCCGTTCGAGGCCATCTGCGTGACGCCGTGCAGCATCATGGCGGCCGGCAGCGGCAGCAGCGCCAGCAGCACGCCCATGAGAATCATGCCGCCCGCCATGCCGAGAATGCCGGAAATGAACGAGGTCACCAGGACGGTGAACGCGATGGCGATGAAGACCAGGGTGGGAGGCAAAGCGGCGCGCGCGAATGAAGGAGCGACATGATAGCCGCATGCCGGACGGCTGCTGCACGGCGCGCGGCGGCTGCGCCGCGGGATTCTTCGAACGGCCGTATCGGCACCCGCTATCCGGCAGCAATGGCCGAACTGGGGCAAACTAGCGTGTTTTCAACACCTTTGCCCAGGAAATCAACATGAACAAGCTGCTCGCCCTGCTGTTTTGCTCGCTCATCGCAACCGCTGCCAATGCGCAGGACACCAAGAAAATCCGCATCGGCGTGGAAGGCGCCTATCCGCCATTCAGCCAGGTCGGCCCCGACGGCAAAGTACAAGGCTTCGACATCGATATTGCCAATGCGCTGTGCCAGGAGATGAAGGCGCAGTGCACCATGGTCCAGCAGGACTTTGACGGCATGATCCCCTCGCTCAACGCCAAGAAAATCGACGCCGTGATCGCCTCCATGTCGATCACCGAGGAGCGCAGGAAATCGGTGGAATTCAGTGAAAAGTACTATCACACCCCGGCACGACTGGTGGTCAAGTCCGATGCCAACCTCACGCCCACGCCCGAAGGCATGAAGGGCAAGCGCATCGGCGTGCAGCGCACCACCACCCATGACCGCTTCGCCACCGCGACCTTCAACCAGTCGGAAATTGTCCGCTACGGCAAGCAGGATGAAGCGTTCCTCGACCTGACCGCCGGCCGCCTCGACGCCGTGCTGTGCGACACGGTCAACGGTTCCACCGGTTTCCTGAAAACGCCGGGCGGCAAGGGCTTCTCGTTCGCCGGTCCGGTGTACTTCGATCCCAAGTACTTCGGCTTCGGCGCCGGCATCGCGGTCCGCAAGAGCGACACCGCGCTGCGTGATGCCTTCTCGGCCGCCATCAAGGCCCTGCGTGACAATGGTACCTACAAGAAGATCAACGACAAATACTTCGACTTCGACGTTTACGGCGGCGCGGCCATGCCCGCAGCGAAGAAGTAGACACCGTCGTCGATGTTGCACGGCTATCTACCCAGCATTTTGCAAGGCGGCCTGATCACGCTGGCCGTGGCGCTGGCCTCGCTGGCGATCGCCGTGCTGCTGGGCCTGCTGGGGGCGGGCATGAAACTGTCGAGGTCCCGCCTCCTCAAGGTGCCGGCGAATATTTACACCACCCTGATTCGCGGCGTACCCGACATGGTGCTGATGCTGCTGGTGTTTTACGGCGGCCAGACCATTGTCAATACACTGGCACCGATGGTGGGCTACGGGGAATACATCGACGTCAATCCGTTCGTGGCCGGCGTGCTCACCATCGGCTTCATTTTCGGCGCCTACCTGACCGAAACGTTTCGCGGCGCCATCCTCGCCATCCCCGCGGGACAGCGGGAAGCGGGCATCGCCTACGGCATGACTTCGCCCCAGGTATTCGTGCGCATCGTGCTGCCGCAGATGGTGCGCTTTGCCCTGCCCTCGTTCGCCAACAACTGGCTGGTGCTGGTGAAATCGACTGCGCTGGTGTCGGTGATCGGCCTGGGGGACATGATGCAGCGCGCGGGACTTGCCGCCGGCGCCACCCGCGAGCCCTTCACGTTCTACACCACGGTCGCATTGCTCTACCTGGCCATCACGACGGTTTCGGTGCTGCTGCTCAAGGCGCTGGAAAAACGCTATTCGCTGGGCGTCAAGGCGGCCGTACTGTGATCCATCGCGGGCGGTGTCGATGCTGAATTTCGAAGTGATGGGCGCCAGCTTGCCCATCTACCTTTCCGGGACGCTGCTCACCCTGAAGCTGCTGCTGGCCTCGCTGGTTTTCGGGCTGGTGTTCGGCATTCCGCTGGCGGTGTTGCGTTCGTCTCCCGTCTGGTGGAAATCGCGGCCGGTTTGGCTGTTCACCTATGTGGTTCGCGGCACGCCGATGCTGGTGCAGCTGTTCCTGATTTACTACGGGCTGGCGCAGTTTGAGTGGATGCGCCAGAGCGTGCTGTGGCCATGGTTTTCCCAGGCCTGGTTTTGCGCGGTGCTGGCGTTCGGCATCAATACCTGCGCCTACACCACCGAGATCATCGCCGGCGCCATCGCCGCCACCAGTCACGGCGAAGTGGAAGCCGCGCGCGCCATGGGCATGGATACCGGCACGCTGTATCGCCGCATCCTGCTGCCGTCCGCGCTGCGTCGCTCGCTACACGCCTACAGCAACGAAGCGATCATGATGCTGCACGGCACCTCGCTTGCCAGCATCGTCACGCTGGCCGACATCACCGGGGCCGCGCGTGAAACCAACTCGACGCACTACCTGCCGTTTGAGGCGTTTCTCACTGCCGCGGCCTTTTACCTGTGCCTGACCTTTGTCCTGGTCGGCCTGTTCCATCTTGCCGAAAGACGCTGGCTGGTGCCGATGGCATCGCGCGTCTGATTCCTTAGTTCCTGCAACCAATACAGTCCATGAAAACCAATCACCACCCCCTGCTCTCCACCTATCTCGGCACGCAGCGCGAGCTGGTCAGTTTCCACTATGGTGAAGCCGACAGCGGCGAAAAGGTCTACATTCAGGCCTCCCTGCACGCCGATGAATTGCCGGGCATGCTGGTGGCGCACCACCTGCGGCAACGGCTCGCCGCGCTGGAGGCGGCCGGCAAGATCCGTGGCGAAGTGGTGGTGGTGCCGGTGGCCAACCCGCTCGGCCTTTCGCAGACGCTGTTGCGCAACCAGATCGGACGATTTGAAATCGCCTCGGGTGAAAACTATAACCGGCACTATCCCGCCCTGTTTCCGCTGATCTCGGCAGGACTCGAAGCCGAGCTCACCGCCAGCGCCGATGAGAACAAGCGCCTGGTGCGCAAGGCCATGCACCGCGCCCTCGATGAAGCTGCGCCGGAAACGGAACTCGACAGCATGCGCCACACGCTGATGCGCCTGTCCTGCGACGCCGATATCGTGCTCGACCTGCACTGCGATGCCGAAGCCGTGCTGCACCTGTACACCGGCACGCCGCTGTGGGATCAGTGCGAGCCGCTGGCGCGGTACACGGGTGCTTACGCGACGCTGCTGGCCACCGAATCGGGCGACAACCCGTTCGACGAAGCCTGCTCGCAGACCTGGTGGCAGCTGGCCGAACAGTTCAAGGATCGCTTCCCGATTCCCATGGCCTGCCTGTCGGTTACCGTCGAATTGCGCGGTGAATCGGATGTGAGCCACACGCACGCCGCGGCAGACGCCGAGGCCCTGCTGGGCTATCTCGCCCATCGCGGCGTCATCCTCGAAGCGCCGCCGCCCATGCCCGACCTGCTTTACGCGGCCACACCGCTGGCGGGTTCGGAGGCAATTGCCACGCCGGTCAGCGGCGTGGTTGCCTACCTGAAACGCCCGGGGGAATGGATCAATAAGGGCGATGCGGTTGCCGAAGTCATCGACCCCATCAGCGGCAAGGTGCATGTCCTGACCAGCAATACCGATGGCGTGATGTACGCCCATGAGAACCGCTACTTTGCCGCTGCCGGCATGCGCCTCGCCAAGGTGGCCGGTAAAACGGCGTTTCGCACCGGCAAGCTGCTCAGCGCCTGATCGACGCCGGGATGACGATGCACGCTGCCCTCAATATTGCCGGCGAGCCCGTCGCTGCGCCGGCCGCCACTGCCGGCCCCGTGCAAAAGCTCCAGGTCATCGACCTGCACAAGAGCTACGGCAACCACGAGGTGCTCAAGGGCGTGTCGGTGGCTGCCAATGCGGGTGATGTCACGTGCATCATTGGCTCCAGCGGCTCGGGCAAAAGCACGCTGCTGCGCTGTATCAACCTGCTGGAACAACCGCACCAGGGGCGCATCATTCTCAATGGCGAGGAAATGCGCCTGGTGCGCGACCGGCACGGCACGCTCAAGGCGGCGGACCACAGGCAGTTGCAGCGCATGCGCGCCAAGCTGGCGATGGTGTTCCAGCATTTCAATTTGTGGGCGCACCTGACCGCGCTGCAGAATGTCATCGAGGCACCGATACACGTCCTCGGCCAAAACAAGGCGGAGGCCATCGAGCGCGCCGAACACTTCCTCAATCGCGTCGGCGTGGCGCACCGCAAGCACATGTACCCGGCGCACCTGTCCGGCGGCGAGCAGCAGCGCGTGGCCATTGCCCGCGCCCTGGCCATGGAGCCGGAAGTGATGCTGTTCGACGAGCCCACTTCCGCGCTGGACCCGGAAATGGTTGGCGAAGTGCTGAAGGTGATGCGCGCCCTGGCCGAGGAAGGCCGCACCATGATGGTCGTCACCCACGAAATGAGTTTCGCGCGCGATGTCTCCAATCACGCCATCTTCCTGCACCAGGGCCTGATCGAGGAAGAAGGCCATCCGCGCGACATCCTGCTGCGCCCGCAGAGCGTGCGCCTGCGGCAGTTTCTGTCCGGCAGCCTGAGCTGAGTCCCGTCCCCGGCGCCCGCTTGAAGAAGGAAATGGGCGGCGCGCCTGCCAGCGCATAAAATGCTGGTGATTGCAGAAGGCCGGCCTGATCCGGCACGCCACCAACACCCGCATTCCAGGAGCGACCATGAGCCAACCCCATCCGTCGATCACCCGCGCCGACTTTGACCAAGTCATGGTGCCCAACTATGCGCCCGGCACCTTCATCCCGGTACGCGGCAAGGGGTCGCGCGTGTGGGACCAGGAAGGCAGGGAATACGTGGATTTCGCCGGCGGCATCGCGGTCAATTCCATCGGTCACGCGCACCCCGCGGCGGTCAAGGCCTTGACCGAGCAGGCCAACAAACTGTGGCACGTGGCCAATGTGCTCACCAACGAGCCGGCGATTGCACTGGCGCAAAAACTGGTGGACCTGACCTTCGCCGAACGCGTGTTCTTTGCCAATTCCGGCGCCGAGGCCAACGAGGCGGCGTTGAAACTCGCGCGCAAGCATGCCTGCGATCATTTTCCCAAGGCGGGCGCGCCGGAAGGCTCGCTGGAAAGCGACAAGACTGAAATCATCGCCTTCAATGATTCGTTCCACGGCCGCACGCTGTTCACCGTCACCGTCGGCGGCCAGGCCAAGTACACGCAAGGCTTCGGACCATTGCCGCAGTCCATCACCCACCTGCCCTACAACGACCTGGATGCCGTGAAGAAGCAGATTTCGGCAAAAACCTGCGCGGTCATCGTCGAGCCAGTGCAGGGCGAAAGCGGCGTGATGCCGGCCTCGGTTGAATTCCTCAAGGGCCTGCGGGAGCTTTGCACACAACATGGCGCCTTGCTGATTTTTGATGAGGTGCAATCCGGCGCCGGCCGCACCGGCACGCTGTACGCGTACATGAATGTAGGCGTGGTGCCCGACATCCTCACCTCCGCCAAAGGCATCGGCGGCGGCTTCCCGATCGGCGTGATGCTCACCACCGAGGCCATCGCCAAGTCGTTCGGCGTGGGCGCGCACGGCAGCACCTACGGCGGCAACCCGCTGGGCTGCGCAGTGGCGGGCGCGGTGCTGGACGTGATCAACGCAGCCGAGACCCGGGCCAACGTGGCGGCACGCACGGCGCAGATGAAGGCGGGCATGCAGGCCATCAATGCCCGGCACCACATCTTTACCGACATTCGCGCCAGCGGCCTGTGGTTCGGCCTGGAACTGGTGCCGGCGTGGCACGGCCGCGCCAAGGAATTCGTGAAAACCGGCGAAGCCCATGGCCTGATGATTCTGGTCGCGGGGCCGAATGTGATCCGGCTCGCGCCTTCACTGCTGATCACCGAGGCCGACGTCGCACTGGGCCTGCAAAAATTTGAAGCGGTGGTCACGCAGCTGTTGACTGCCGAGGCCGCCGCGCCGGCCGCGAACGCCAGCACACCCGCAAAGGCCGCCTGAAGACCCTGCCGGCCGGCTCGCGAACGCCCGCACGATGCTGATCCTGCGTCCCTGTCGCATGCCGGACCTGCCTGCGGTCGAGCGGATGGCCGCCGCCAGCGGCATCGGCATCACCTCGCTGCCGGCCAACCGCAAACAGCTCGGCGAAAAAATCGAACGTTCCACACAGTCGTTTGCGGCGGATGCACGGGCAAACGGCGACGAACAATATTTTTTCGTGCTGGAAAACCTCGCGAACGGGGAACTGGTCGGCACCAGTGCCCTCGTCGCTTCTGCCGGGATTCCCGAGCCCTTCTACAGTTATCGCAACGAAGTCATTGTTCACGCGTCGCAGGAACTGGGCGTATCGAACAAGATCCATGCGCTGCACCTTTGCCACGACCTCACCGGCTGTTCACTGCTGACCTCGTTCTACATCGACCCTGCCTACGCCAACACCAGCTGGCCGCAGCTATTGTCGCGCGCGCGGCTGCTGTTCATCGCCGGACACCGGCAACGTTTCGCCGACAAGCTGGCGGCCGAACACCCGGGCGTGTGCGATGAGTCGGGTCGCTCGCCGTTCTGGGACGCGGTGGGCCGGCGCTTTTTCAATATCGATTACCCGCAGGCCGAGCGCCTTTCCGATGGCCGCAGCAAGACCTTCATCGCCGAGCTGATGCCGCAATACCCGATCTACGTGCCGCTGCTGCCGGAGGGTGCCCGGCGCGCCATCGGTCGCCTGCACGCGCGCGCGGAACTGCCGTTTTCGATCCTGCGCGCGGAAGGCTTCGAGTCCGGCACATACGTCGACATCTTTGACGGCGGCCCGACCGTGGAAGCGCGCATGGCCGCGGTGCGCAGCATCGCCACCAGCCGGACGGCCCGGCTGCGAATTGGTGTGCAGGCAGCAGCGGCGACGACCCGGCCGTGCATCATCGCCAGTACCGCCGCCAACTCCTTTAGCGCCACCATTGCCGAGGTGGCCTATGACGCCGGCGACGAAGTTTCCCTGCCACCCGCCATCGCGGCGTCGCTGGGACTCACCGATGTCAACGACTTGCGGATCGTGCCCCTGTGATGATCATCCGCCCCATCGCCGGCACCGACCTGGCCGCACTGACGGCACTGGCCGGCCGCGCCGGTGTCGGGCTGACCACGCTGCCATCCAACGAAGCGGAACTGGCCAAGCGCGTCGGTGCCGCGGTGGCGTCATTTGCCGGGACCGCCGTACCCGCCGACGAGATATTCCTGTTCGTGCTGGAAGACACCGCGAGCGGAAACGTTGTCGGCACCTGCGGGCTCGCCACCGCCGTCGGACTGCGGCAACCCTGGTATTCCTACCGGGTCGGACTGGTGGTGCATGCCTCGCAAGAGCTTGGACTGTTCACGCAGACGCCCACCCTGTTCCTGTCGAACGACCACACCGGCCACTCGGAACTGTGTTCCTTGTTCCTCGATGCCGACTACCGCCGCGACCGCAACGGACATTTGCTGTCGAAATCGCGTTTCCTGTTCCTGGCGCAACACCGCGAGCGTTTCTCGAAAAAAATCATCGCCGAGTTGCGCGGCGTTTCCACCGACGACGGCAAATCGCCGTTCTGGGAGAGTCTCGGCCGGCACTTTTTCTCGATGGAGTTTTCGCAGGCCGATTACCTCACCGGCATCGGCAAGAAAGCGTTCGTTGCCGAATTGATGCCCAAGCACCCGCTGTACAGTTCGTTCCTCACGCCCGAGGCACAGGCGGTCATCGGTGAGACGCATCCGCAGACCGTACCGGCACGGCGCATGCTGGAGGGCGAAGGTTTTCGCTACGAGGGCTACGTGGATATTTTCGATGCCGGCCCGACCGTGGAATGCGATGTCGCCGATGTGGACGCAGTGCGCCACAGCCGCGAGTACACCGTGGTGGTCACCAGCAATGCGCCGGCAGACGGCATCATGCACCTGGTGGCCAATACCTCGCTGGCAGACTATCGCGCGGCCCTGCTTCCGCTGACGCCGGTCGCCGACCGCGTTGCCATCGGCGCCGAGGCCGCAGACGCGCTACGGGTCAGCAGTGGCGACCGCCTGCGCGCGGTGCCGCTCTCGATCGGCGACCGCCACTGAACGCAAATGATGAAGAGGCTTTCATGACGCAACTCTGTATCGGTGGGCGCTGGACAGCCGGCAACGGCCCCGCATTCATGTCGAAAAACCCGGTCACGCAGGCCATTGCCTGGCAGGGTCATGCTGCGTCCGCACAGGATGTCGATGCCGCCGTGGCGGCAGCGCGCGGCGCGTTTCCCTCTTGGTCGGCGCGCACCCACGAGGAGCGGATTGCGCTGCTCCGCGAATTCGCGCGCCTGCTCGGCGAACACAAGGCTGCGCTTGCGCACACCATCGGCTTTGAAACCGGCAAGCCGCTGTGGGAGGCCGCCACCGAAGTGGCGACAATGATCGGCAAGATCGACATCTCGATCAAGAGTTTTGACGAGCGCACCGGCACGCGACTAAGCACTCAGACCGACCACACGGCTGTGCTGCGCCATCGGCCGCACGGCGTGGTGGCCGTGTTCGGCCCCTACAACTTCCCGGGCCACTTGCCCAACGGTCACATCACGCCCGCCCTGCTGGCAGGCAATACGGTGGTGTTCAAGCCCAGCGAGCTCACACCGGGCACGGCCGAGGCCACCGTGAAGCTTTGGGAGCAGGCGGGCCTGCCGCCGGGCGTGCTGAACCTCGTGCAGGGCGGGCGCGACACCGGCGTGGCGCTGGCCGCACATGCCGGCATCGACGGCCTGTTCTTCACCGGCAGCTCGCAGACCGGCAAGCACCTGCACCAGCAGTTCGCCGCGCAACCGCAGAAGATCCTCGCGCTGGAGATGGGCGGCAACAATCCGCTGGTGGTCGGTAGCGTCGATCACGCCGACGCAGCCGTGCATCACATCATCCAGTCGGCGTTCATTTCCGCCGGCCAGCGCTGCACCTGCGCACGGCGGCTGCTGGTACCGCGCGACGGCGCCGGCGAGCGTTTGCTGAATCGCCTTGTCGATGTCGCCTCACGTCTGCGCGTGGGCCGCTTCGACGACGAACCGCCACCGTTCATGGGCGCCGTCATTTCACTGGCGGCTGCCGACAAGCTGATGGAGGCGCAGGGCGAACTGATCGAACGCGGCGCGAAGTCTCTGTTGGCGATGCAGCCGCTGCAGGCCGGCACCGCGCTACTGTCCGCCGGCATCGTCGATGTCACCGGCATCACCGGCATCGCCGATGAGGAACACTTCGGCCCCCTTCTGCAGGTTATCCGCTATGGCGATTTCACCGACGCGCTGGCCATCGCCAACAACACCCGCTACGGCCTCGCCGCCGGCCTGCTCTCGGATCGCGCCGCCGAGTACGCCGTGTTCGAGCGCGCCATCCGCGCCGGCATCGTCAACTGGAACCGCCCGCTGACGGGCGCATCCAGCGCGGCGCCGTTCGGCGGCATCGGCGCCAGCGGCAATCACCGCGCCAGCGCCTACTACGCCGCCGACTATTGCGCCTATCCGCAGGCCTCGCTGGAATCCGAGAAACTTTCGCTCCCCGACAAACTCAGCCCCGGACTGGTGATGTGATGACAGCCGCTTTCGAAGCCAACTTTGACGGCCTGGTCGGGCCCACGCACAACTACAGCGGGCTTTCGTTCGGCAACATCGCCTCGAAGAACAATCGCGGCGCGATCGCCAACCCGAAGCTCGCCGCGCTTCAGGGGCTGCAAAAGATGAGGGCCCTCGCGGACATGGGATTCAAGCAGGGTGTGCTGCCCCCGCAGGAGCGGCCGAGCGTGGAAACGCTGCGGGCAATGGGCTTCACCGGCACCGACGCGCAGGTGGTGTCCGCCGCCGCGAAAGATGCGCCCGCGGCCTATTTCAGCACCCTGTCCGCCTCAAGCATGTGGTCGGCCAACGCGGCTACCGTCAGCCCCAGCGCCAACACCGCCGATGGCCACGTGCATTTCACCCCGGCCAATCTCAACAACAAGTTCCATCGTTCCATCGAACACCCGCAGACCTCGCGCACATTACGCGCCATCTTCGGCAACGAACACTACTTTGCCCACCACGATGCCTTGCCCGGCTGCCCGCAATTCGGCGACGAGGGTGCCGCCAACCACACGCGCTTTTGTCGGCAATACGGTGAGCGCGGCGTGGAGTTTTTTGTGTATGGCGCAAGCGGCTTCGATCTTGCCGCGCCAGCGCCGAAAAAATTCCCCGCCCGCCAGACGCTGGAAGCCTCGCAGGCGATCGCCCGGCTTCACGGTCTCGACCCGCAACACGTGGTGTTTGCCCAGCAGAATCCCGACGTCATCGATGCCGGCGTGTTTCATAACGATGTCATCGCCGTCGGCAACGGCAATGTGCTGTTTTGCCACGATACCGCATTCCTCAAACAGGCCGAGGTGCTGGCGGAAGTTCGCTCCAAAATGGGCGGTGATTTCGTCGCCGTGCAGGTTTCCGCCGAGGCGGTGAGTGTGGAAGATGCCGTCAAATCGTATCTCTTCAACAGCCAGCTCCTGACGCGCGCGGACGGTAGCATGCTGCTGCTGGTACCGGAGGAGTGCCGCGCCAACGAGCGGGTCTGGGCCTACCTGCAATCGCTGCTCACGCAAGGCACGCCGATCCGCGACGTGCTGGTGATGGACCTGCGCGAAAGCATGCGCAACGGCGGCGGACCGGCCTGCCTGCGGCTGCGCGTCGAACTGACCGCGCCGGAGCTGGCCGCCGTCAATCCGGCCACGCTGATGAACGACGCGCTCCATGCACGGCTCACCGCCTGGGTGGAAAAGCATTACCGCGACCGGCTGGTGGAAAGCGACCTCGGTGATGTCGCGCTGCTCAACGAATGCCGCGCGGCCCTAGATGAACTGACGCAGATACTGGCGCTGGGCTCGATTTATCCGTTTCAGCTTTAAGTGGTACGGGGGCCCGGGCGATACTGGGGCGGCCGCCAGCCCGCTACCGACGGTCAAACTCCAGCACCGGCGCGGTCTACAGACCAAAATTGGTCCGGGAGCCGCGCCAAATGGCGATCCGCGCTTTTGGGAACTTCTAGAAACCGTAGCGAGCG
>JBGATH010000058.1:0-19099 GCA_044229235.1 Usitatibacteraceae bacterium | reverse complement strand
CTTTCGTTGCCTTGAGGTCACCCTGCCCAAGCTCCCCGCCCCAACACAGCCCGCACCGTCCCTGATCGCCTCAACCATCACGGACCTGCGGCAGCATGCGCCTTTCGATGCCATGGACCTAGCCACGCTTCAGTATCTGGCGGCGCACCTGTCCCTGGTGTATTTCGCCAAAGGTTCGACGCTGCTTGCGCCGGGCGATGGCGTCGCCGAGTACTTCTTCATCGTGCAGAAGGGCAGCGTCACCGGCCTCGAGGACCATGCGCGATCGGCGGAAGCCTGGGCGCTGACACTCAGCGAGGGAGAATGCTTTCCGGTGGGTGCGCTGATTGCCCGGCGTCCCGGTGTGCTCACCTACACCGCCACCGAGGACACGTTTTGCTACCGCCTGCCGCTGGCCGATTTCGAGCACGTCATGGACGTGTCCCGCGCCTTTCGCGATTTCGCGACGCGCCGGCTGGCGGCGCTGCTGGACCAGTCGCGGCGGCGTGTGCAGGGTCATTTCACGTCGCGCGTTTCAGACGCACACAATCTTGCCAGCCCGCTGAAATCGATCATCGTCCGTCCGCCGGTGACGGTCGCGCCGGATGTCACGATTCGCGCCGTGCTGGAAAAGATGAAGGAGTTGCGCATCGGCTCGGTGGTGATCGCCGATCCGGCCGGGCAGCCGCTCGGGATTTTCACCGAACGAGATGTGCTCGACCGCATCGCGCTCGCCGGCATTCCGCAGGATGCGCAGATCGAACGGGCAATGACGCCGCGGCCGTTTTCACTGCCCAGCCACGCGGCGCTGTTTGAGGCGGCGCAGGCGATGGCGCGCTATCGCTTTCGCCACGTGCTGGTGATGGAAGAAGGCAAGCTGCTGGGCGTGGTTTCGGAGCGCGACCTGTTCAGTCTGCAGCGACTGTCGCTGGGCGAAATTGCCAAAGCCATCGAGCAGTCCGACAGCGCCGAATCCCTGGCGCACGCTGCGGGTGAGGTGCGGCGCCTGGCCGGTGCGTTGCTTGCGCAGGGCGTGGGGGCGGAGCAGCTGACGCAATTCGTTACCACGCTCAACGATGCCGTGGCCGGCCGCGCGCTGGTCCTGGCTGCATCGGAAAGCCCGCCGCCGGACATGCCCTGGTGCTGGCTGGGCCTGGGCTCGGAAGGACGCATGGAGCAAACGCTGGCGACCGACCAGGACAATGCGCTGATCTTCGTCCCGCCGCTTACCGAGGGCATCGACGAGGCGCGCGCCGCATTCCTCAAGTTCGCCGACTGCGCCAATCGCCTGCTTGACCGCTGTGGATTTCCGCTGTGCAAGGGCGACATCATGGCGCGCAATCCGCGCTGGTGCCTCACGCCGGCCGAGTGGCGCAAGACCTTCGCAGGCTGGCTGGAGACGCCGCATCCGGAGGCATTGCTCAATGCTGCAATCTTCTTCGACTTTCGCGCCCTGCATGGCGATATGGAACTGGCGGAGACGCTGCGCCAGTGGCTCATCCAGCAGGCACCATCGCACGGCCGGTTCTTCCTGCTCATGGCGCAAAACGCGATTCAGGTGCGGCCTCCGCTGGGCGTCCTGCGTGATTTTGTGGCCGATGACAGTGATTGGCCCGGCACCATTGACTTGAAGAAATACGGCGCGCGCACCTTTGTCGATGCCGCGCGCATCTTTGCGCTGAAGCACGGCGTCGCCGCATCCAATACCGCCGAGCGCATTCGCCTGGCCGCGCAGCGCATGGGTATGCAGTCTGAAGAGGCAGCAGCCATCATTGATGCTTTCCATTTCATCCAGCTGCTGCGGCTGCGCAACCAGGAGGAGGCGGTGGCCGCGGAAGACAGCGCCGAAGGTGATGTGCGCGCGGTAAACCCGAATCGCGTCAATCCGGACGACCTGAACGCGCTTGACCGGCGAATACTCAAGGAAGCGCTGCGGCAGGCGCGAAAACTGCAAAGCCGCCTGGAACTGGACTTCAAGCTTTGAGCTTCCTGCAATCCCTGTTCGGGACGCGTCACGCCGCAGCGCAACCTGACGCCGCGACCGCTGCCGCCGTCGCGCGCTGGCAGGCGCTGCCAGCGCCGGACCTGCGCGGTCCGCTGGCCGCACAACGCTGGATCGTGGTCGACGTGGAGACCACCGGCCTCAATATTCGCGAGGACCGGCTTCTGGCCATCGGCGCGGTGGCGGTGGAAGGCGACGAAATCCGCCTCGAACGGAGTTTCGAAGTGGTTCTCCGCCAGCAGGCGGCCAGTGACGCCGGCAACATACTGATCCATCGCATCCGCGGCGGCGAGCAACTCGAAGGCGTGGAAGCGGCCGAAGCGCTGCTGGCTTTCCTTGAATATGCGCAAAAACTGCCGTGCGCGGCCTTTCATGCCGCGTTCGATGAAGCCATGTTGCGGCGCGCGGTCAGCGATACCCTCGGCATCGAGTTCGGGCTGCCGTTCATCGACCTGGCCCAGCTGGCGCCGGCGCTGGTGCGCGATGCACCGCCAAAACTGGGCAGCCTGGACGAATGGACTGCGCACTTTTCGATCGAGATCGCCGCGCGCCATCGCGCGGTCGCCGATGCGCTGGGCACGGCCCAGCTTCTGCAGGTGTTGCTGTGGCACGCGTCGGCCCAATCCGTGTCCTCGGCCGATCAACTTTTCAGGATGGCCCGCGAACAGCGCTGGCTGTCCGGAATGAGTCGTCGCTAGCCGTCCCGCAGGGGTTTGGGTTGACAAGCCCGGTGCGGCAGCAAAACATAGCACCTCAACCCAATCCCGCTGGTGACCAATTGCAAGAGACAACTCCCCCCTCCGACGCCGGGCGCCGCCGTGGCTCGCGCAGCCAGTGGCTGGTTTGCATTTTCATGCTGGGCGTGATCCTGTTCAATTTTCCGGTACTTGCGGTATTCAACGTTCGCGCCAACCTGCTCGGGGTCCCGGTGCTCTTTGCCTACTTGTTCCTGGCCTGGGCGGCGCTGATCCTGTTGATGTACATCGTCATCGAACGCCTGAAGTGACCGTATGCTGAAAGGCTGGGTCATCGTCTGCGCGTCGTTCGCCTACATCGGCTTCCTGTTCGCCATCGCCTACCGCGCGGACAAGCGCGCCGATCAGGGCAGGTCGCTGATTGCGACGCCCTACGTGTACGCGCTGTCGCTGGGCGTTTACGCCACCGCCTGGACCTTTTATGGCAGCGTCGGCCGGGCGGCCAGCGATGGCGTCGGCTTTCTGCCCATTTACATCGGCCCCACGCTGATGATGATTCTCTGGTGGTTCGTGGTGCGCAAGATGATTCGCGTCAGCAAGATCAACCGCCTCACCTCGCTGGCCGATTTTGTCGCCTCGCGCTACGGCAAGAGCGCGTTGCTGGGCAGCCTGGTGACCATCATCGCCGTGGTCGGAATCCTCCCCTACATCTCGCTGCAACTGAAGGCGATTTCCACCAGCTTCCAGATCCTGCTTCAGTATCCCGATATCGTCATGCCGCAAAAGATCGGCACGGCCAACATTCTCAACGACACGGCGTTCTACATTGCCTTCTTCCTCGCCATGTTTACCATCGCCTTCGGCACCCGTCAGCTCGACGTCGCAGAACGCCATGAAGGCATGGTTGCGGCGATCGCCTTCGAGTCGCTGGTCAAGTTGATCGCGTTCCTGGCCGTTGGCGTTTACGTTACCTTTTTCATGTTCAACGGCCCTGCGGATATTTTCGGACAGGCGATGGCGCGCCCGGAGCTGGCCGTGCTGGCCACACCTTTCGGCGGCGCTGCCGGCAACTACGTGAGCTGGATCTGGCTGACCATCCTGTCGATGCTGGCAATCCTGTTCCTGCCGCGGCAGTTCCAGATCGCCGTGGTGGAAAACGTCGATGAGAAGCACCTGAACAAGGCGGTTTGGCTGTTTCCGCTGTACATGCTGGCCATCAACCTGTTCGTGCTGCCGATCGCGTTCGGCGGCTTGCTGCACTTTCCGGATGGCACGGTCAATGCCGACACCTTCGTGCTCACCCTGCCGATGTCGCAGCGCCAGGAATGGCTGGCGCTGCTGGTGTTTGTCGGCGGCCTGTCGGCAGCAACCGGCATGGTCATCGTCGAAACCATCGCGCTTTCAACCATGGTGTGTAACGACCTGGTCATGCCGCCTCTGCTGCGTTTCACGCGGGCGCGCTTCATGCAGCACGAACCGCTGGCAAACCTGTTGCTGGACATTCGCCGCGCGGCCATCATCGGCATCCTCATGCTTGGTTACTTTTATTACCTGCTGGCCGGCGAAGCCTACGCGCTGGTTTCGATCGGGCTCATCTCGTTCGCGGCTGTGGCGCAATTTGCGCCCGCGGTCATTGGCGGGCTTTACTGGCGCAATGGCACCCGGGCAGGCGCGCTTGCGGGACTCAGTGTCGGCTTTCTGGTGTGGGGATACACGCTGATGATGCCGGCTTTTGCGCAATCGGGATGGGCTTCGCTCTCGCTCATCGAACAGGGACCGTTCGGCATCGAACTGCTCAAGCCGCTGCAGCTGTTCGGACTCAAGGGGCTGGACCAGACGTCTCACGCCATGATCTGGAGCATGCTCGCCAACGTCAGCGCCTACGTGCTGGTGTCTCTGCTCAGCCGCCAGAGTGCGGCCGAGCGGATCCAGGCCACGCTGTTTGTCGATGTGCTGAGCCAGACGGGCGAGCGAACCGGCTTCTGGCGCGGCACTGCCTCGGCAGCCTCCCTGCAGACGCTGGTCGGGCGATTTCTCGGCCCCGCGCGCGCGGCGGACCTTTTTGACACCTACGCGCGATCGCGCGGCGTGGCCGTGGCAGATGAACTCGACGCCGATGCCCGCCTGGTGCGTTTCGCGGAGATCCAGCTGGCGGGCGCGATCGGCGCCTCTTCGGCCCGCGCCATGGTTTCCTCGGTGGTGCAGGAAGAGCCCCTGGGCGTGGATGAAGTCATGGCGATCATCGACGAGGCTTCGCAGGCCATCGCCTACAGCCAGAAGCTCGAGGAGAAACAGGCCGAACTGGAGGCGGCGACGCGCGATCTGCGCAATGCGAACGAACAGCTGAAAGCCCTGGACCGACTCAAGGACGACTTCATCTCCACGGTCACCCACGAGCTGCGAACGCCGCTCACGTCCATCCGTGCGTTCTCGGAAATCCTTCACGATAATCCCGACCTCCCTGTGGAGGAGCGCGCGCGCTTTCTGGGCATCCTGGTGAAAGAGTCGGAACGCCTCACCCGCTTGATCAATCAAGTCCTGGATTTGGCCAAACTCGAATCGGGTGCGGCCGAGTGGCAAAATGTCACCCTCGATTTGCGCGAAATTGTCGATGCCGCCGTGAATGCGACCAGCCAACTGTTCAAAGCCAAGAATGTGCACCTCGATGTCGCGGTGCCGACTGCGTCCGCCCCCGTGGCCGCGGACCGGGACCGCCTGATGCAGGTCATGCTCAACCTGCTGTCTAACTCCATCAAGTTCTGCGAGCCGGGGCAGGGGCGGGTTGCCATCACGGTATCGCAGGACGCCGCATCGGTGCGCGTGGACGTGCGCGACAACGGGGTCGGTATCGCCAAGGCTGACCAAATGCTGATCTTCGAGAAGTTCAGGCAGGTGGGTGACACCCTCACCGAAAAGCCACCCGGTACCGGACTGGGGCTGGCGATATGCCGCCAGATCATCGGCCACTTCGGTGGGCAACTGTGGGTTGAAAGCGAATTGGCGAAAGGCGCCACCTTCTCCTTCACCCTGCCCGTTACCAGCGCGGCAGCGGATTGATGTCGCTGGTGCTGGTTGCCGAGGACGAACCGGCGATTGCCACATCGCTGGAGTTCCTGCTGCGCAAAGCCGGCTATGACACCTGCCTCGCGCGCGATGGCGAGGCGGCGCTGGCGCTGGCGCACCAGCGACATCCGCAGCTGATTGTGCTTGACCTGATGCTACCGCGCCGCAATGGCATCGAAGTTTGCCGCGCGCTGCGCGCCGATCCGCGGCACGCGTTGCTGAAAGTGCTGATGCTGACCGCGCGCGGTGGTGCTGCGGATATCGACAGTGGCCTGGCTGCCGGGGTGAACTGCTACCTGGTCAAGCCGTTTTCCACGCAGGAGCTGTTGGCGCAAGTGGCGCAGCTGCTGCCGGCCGGGAGCGCCGGGCATGCCGGTCGCGAATCCCGTGAGTGACGACGTGCCGACGGTTTACGTGGTCGACGATGATGCGTCGATTCGCGAATTGCTCGACTGGCTGATGCGTTCAAATGGCATCGAGGTGGCCACCTTCGCCAATGCGCAACAGTTCCTGAAGGCGTTTCGCGCCGGATCGCCCGGCTGCCTGATTGTCGACCTGTATATGCCGGGGATGAGCGGCCTGGAGTTGCAGCATTACCTGATCGAACACCACATTACGTTGCCGGTCATCTTCCTGAGTGCGCGCGCGGACATCGCCAAAGCGGTGACGGCGGTCAAGCAGGGCGCCATCGATTTCATCGAGAAACCGTTCGATTACAAAAAGATCGTGGCGATCGCGCAAGACTGCCTGGCGCGCGATGCATTGCTGCGCAGCGCAAAGGGGAACCTGGACGCCAAGCAGGCGAGGTTGGCGCTGCTGACCCACCGCGAACGGGAGGTCATGAATCACGTTGTCGCCGGCAAGATCAACCGTGTCATCGCCGAGGAACTCTCCATAGGCATCAAGACGGTCGAGGCACATCGCGCCAAGATCATGGAAAAGCTCGATGTGCACTCGCTGGCGGAACTGATCCAGGTGGCGATGTTGCCGTGGCCCAAGTGAGGCCAGGGCCGCGCGCCCGGCGCTGCTGAACTAGGCGATGCACGGCGCCTTGCCGGGAACGGTTCAAGCGAGGCCGGTCTTGCTCCAGAATTCCGCCGCCTTCTTTGCGCCGCCGACCTGTGAAATGATGTCGCGCGTGCGCTGCGCTTGCTTGGCGAACTCCGCATAGCTGTTGCTGCGCTCCACGGCCAGCGCCAATGATTCACCGCCAGGCCCGAGTACGGCCTCGATTACCCGCACTGCTTCGCGTTTGGCGGTCGCGAGGTCGAAACCGGATTTTTCCGCAGCTTCGGGAGCGGCCGGCTCGGTATCACCCCCGGCAGGCGCCGTACCGGCGGCCGGTGCGATATAGCCGTCCTTGAGCAGCTCGGCCAAAATGTTCGCACCTTCGCCGGGAATCTTGCCGATCAACTCCGCGGCGGTGCTGCGTCCATCCACAAGGATCAGCGCGGTCCTGAACCTTGCGCCGAGGTGGTTGGTACGCTTGTCGATCTCCTCACGGCCTTTGTCGGTCTTTATGTACACCGTGGTTGTGTCCATATCGCTCCTGGAAAACGCATTGGCATACGATAATTGTCCTCGCCTGCAAGTCCGTGGTCAACGGACCTTTGTCAAATGTATCGCACTTGGCTTGCTGCCGAGGTCCGGTGGCAGCCAAGGTCATGCAGGCTGCGGCGTCGCAAAGTGCACCGTGAACAAACTGCCACTGTCGCCCGGCGGCGTGGCGATGGCGACGCTCGCGCCGTGCCGTGCCGCTATTTCCAAAACGATTGCAAGACCGATGCCCGAACCGGTTTCCGCGCTCCCCAGTACCCGGTAGAAGCGCTCGAATACCAGCGACCTTTCGGCCACCGGTATGCCGATGCCATTGTCTTCAACTTCGAGCGTGATGCCAGTGCCGACGCGCAACCGGACGGTCACGTGGCCACCGGCGGGTGTGTAGCGAATTGCGTTGTCCACCAGGTTGCTGACCAGCTCACGCAGCAACTCGGCATTGCCGCGCAACAGTACCGGACTGTCGGGAATATCGAGTCCAAGATCGATGTCCTTCCCATTCGCCAGTGGGTAGGCCGCCGCCACGACATCGCGCGCAATCGCGCCGAAGTCCAGCTGCGTCATCGGCAGCGTGTCGGCCGCTGCGCCCTCCGTCCGGGCAAGCACCAGCAGCTGGTTGATCAGGTGGGTGGTGCGCGCGGCACCCGCGGCGATGTGGTTGAGCGCGGCAGTCTTTTCAGCCGGGTCGTCGCTGCGCAGTGCCAGCTCGGTTTGCATCCTGACGCCGGCCAGCGGCGTGCGCAACTGGTGCGCCGCATTGGCAATGAAGCGCTTTTGCGCGGCACCTTCGTGTTCCACCCGGGCGAGCAGGTCGTTGAATGAATTGATCAGCGGCGAGACTTCCTCGGGGGCCTCGATCGCCGACAAGGGGCGCAGGTCATCCGCGGCGCGGGAGATGAGCTGTGCACGAAGCTTCTCCAGTGGCGCCGCGCCGCGGCGCAGGCCCATCCACATCAGCAGCACCATCACCGGCACGACAAACATTTGCGGCAGCACAATCCACTTCATGATCTGCCGTGCCAGTGAAGCGCGTTTGTCGGTGCTTTCTCCCAGTTGAACCACCATAAACTTCCTGCCGTCCACGCTGTCGCCGGCAAATCGCAGTGCGGCGATTCGCAGCGCCGAGTCGTGAAATTCCATTGTTCTGAATGCCACCTGTCCTGCCTCGGGCAGCAGGTCGGCCGTGATGGCGGGAATCTCGGGCTCGCCGAGCAGGAACTCACCCTTGTCGCTTTCGATACGGTAGAAGTGCGTTTTCGAATCCTCGTCGGCGAGCAAAGTCCGAAGATCGGCGCGCAGTTGCACGGTGCCCCGGTCGTGAACCCAGTAGGCCTGTTCCGCCAGCGCGCGCGTGCGCGACTCGAGGCTGCGGTCGAAGGCATCGTTGGCCAGCGAGGTGCCCAACAGATAGGTCAGCCCGACCGACAGCGGCCACACCAGCAGGAATGGTGCGAGCATCCAGTCGAACATTTCATTGAACAGCGAGCCGCGATACGTTGGGCCGGTAGGTCGCCGCGCGGGTGGTTCAGTCGCGGCCACGATTTTCCGCCTTCTCGAGGCAGTAGCCGAGGCCCCGCAATGTGGCGAGTTTAATGTTGGCAGGCTCGAGCTTCTTGCGCAGCCGGTGCACATAGACTTCCACGGCGTTGGCGCTGACTTCCTCGCCCCACTGGCACAACAGATCGATGATTTGCTCCTTGCTCACCACACGGCCGGTGCGGGCCAGGAAAATTTCCAGCAAGGCGACCTCGCGCGCAGACAGGTCAAGTGGCTGCTGGCGCACCGTTGCCGCGCGCTGGGCGGGATCAAACTCGAGGTCGCCGTGGACGATGACGCTGGCGGCATTGCCGCGCGCACGCCGTGTCAGCGCGCGCACCCGCGCTTCCAGCTCGGCCAGTTCAAACGGCTTCACCAGGTAGTCGTCCGCCCCGAGGTCGAGGCCGCGGACCCGGTTCTCGACGTCGTCGAGGGCGGTGAGTATCAATACGGGCACATTGACCCCTCGTTCGCGCGCTCGCTTGAGCACCTGAAACCCGTCCATTACCGGCAGGCCGATGTCTAGAATCAGCAGGTCAAACTGCTGGGTGGAGAGGGTGGTGTCGGCCGCGCGGCCGTCGCGTACGCAGTCGGTGGCGTAGCCGGCGGCGCGCAGCGCACGAACCAGGCCGTCAGCCAGCAGCGGGTCATCTTCCGCGACCAGGATGCGCATGAGTTTCCTTCAGTCGCTGGCAGTCCGCCGCCTGCCCGCCGGTGACGCACGCCTGGACGCTGCCGCAGTTGGGAGGGTCACGTGGCCGCCACCATGATGGCTACAGCACGAGGCGGATCTTGGTGATGGTCAGCGCCAGCCAGAAAACCATCAGCAGAAAAAATGCCAGCAGGGCGATGTGCTGGTCGAGGATGAAACGCGGTGCAATGAACCGCGTCAGCTTCGTCACCGGCGAGGTCAGCAAGCGGAAAGTGGTGTAAACGAAATTTGTTTCGCGCTTCGCGCCTGCCAGCAGGTAGAGGATGCCCTGGCCGAGGAACGCGAACAGTGCGACCTCGCACAGTGCCTTGAGGATGATCACCAGTTGCAGCATCAGCGCGCCCCCGCAGTGGTTTCGTTGATCAGTTGTTGGGTCATCTTCGGATCGAAGCGGTTGAGGTGCTCGATGATTTCGGCCACTTTCTGTTTGTTGCCCAGCGTATGGTAGGCCATGCCGAGGCCGTACCAGGCGTGCGGATTCATGGGTTGAAGTTCCGCGGCCTTTTCCAGTGCCTTTGCCGCGTTTTCGTGCTCATTCAACGCAGCGTGAGCCAGTCCCATGCCATACCAGGCGCGATCCAGTTTTGGGCTGAGTTCCAGCGCGACGCGGAAAGCCTCAATTGCCTTGGCGTGCTGCCGCTGCCGTTCGTAGAGGAAGCCGATATTGAAGTGGCTGATGGCATCCCTAGGGTTGATCTGCAACGCCTGCTGGAAGTACTGCTCGGCAAGATGCACCTGGCTGCGCGAGGCGTACAGATGCCCGAGACAACTCGCCGCGAGGCTGAAAGCCGGATTTGCCGCCAATGCAAGTTTGTAGTTCTCAATCGCCCGGTCCTCCAGCTTGAACAGCGCGCAGATGCGCGCGCGGTAAAAGTACAGCCAGTGTTCAAATTTCATTTGCAAGCCTTGATGAGTCGCAGGTGTCTGCGAATATTACCGGTAACCGGTGCGTGTGTAGAAAAGGCGCGTGGCCAGCCGTGAGCGCACCCCCTGAAACGAACAAAGCCCGCTTTCGCGGGCTTTGCCGTTACGGTCACGGAATCAGGCTCAGGTTGCTTCCGTGCTGATGTCGCCTTCCAGATTCGGGTAGCGAACATGCTCGACCAGTTCCTGCACCTCGCGCGACGGTGCCGGTGTCAGCAGGCTGACGACAAAGATCGTCGCGATGCCGATCGGCACACCGAACACACCGGCCGAGATCGGCGCCATGTCGAACCACTGGTTGGCCGCGACGCCACCGAAGAACGGGTAGGTCTTGACCATGTAGTACATGCAGACGCCCAAGCCGGCGGCCATGCCGGTGATGGCACCCCATTTGTTGGCGCGCTTCCAGAACACGCCCATGACGAGCGCCGGGAAGAATGCGGAAGCCGCCAGCGAGAATGCCGCGCCAACCAGGAACAGGATATCGCCGGGCTTGAGCGAAGTGACGTAGGCTGCGACCAGTGCCACCACGACCAGCAGGGCTTTGGAGATCGTCACGCGACGCGCGGTGCTGGCGTGCGGGTCGATCATCTTGTAGTACAGATCGTGGGACAGCGCGTTGGCGATGGTCAGCAGCAATCCGTCTGCAGTCGATAGCGCAGCAGCGAGACCACCAGCTGCCACCAGTCCGGATACCACGTACGGCAAGCCGGCGATTTCCGGTGTGGCCAGCACGATGATGTCACCACCGATCACAATTTCCGCCAACTGTACGATGCCGTCGCCATTCATGTCGGCGATCGACAATAGCGTCGGGTCGACCGCCGCCCAGTTCGCCGCCCAGGCAGGTAGTGCGGCGAAGGTGGATCCGACCAAGTGATGGTAGACGTCGAATTTCGCCAGTACCGCCAGCGCCGGCGCCGTGAAATACAGCAGGAAGATGAAGAACAGCGACCAGAATACCGACTGGCGCGCCTGCCGGACGCTCGGGGTGGTGTAGTACCGCATCAGGATGTGCGGCAATGCGGCCGTGCCGATCATCATGCAAAAGACAATACCGAGGAAATTCTTTCTGGCGATGTCCTGGGCCTTTTCGTCCTTGCCCGGGAACGGCTGGGCGTGTGGCCTGGGCGGCACCGCGCGCGCGGCGAGACCCTTGTCCTTATTCCACTTTGCCGTGGCCGCGACTTCGTCCTTCGGATAGGCGGCGACCGCCTTTTCCGCTGCCGCGATCTGATCCGCCGGTGCATTGGCCGCCTTCAGGTCGCCAAGCTTCTGGTCGACATCCGCCTTGCCCTTGGCATAAGCCGCTTTTGGATCCTTGAGGGCTGCGTTGGCAGCATCAGCGCGCGCCTTGAGAATGCCACGCACCTCGATTTCCTTCGGGTCGTTGGTCAGCTCTTTTTCACGCGCAGTCACCTTTTCCAGCGCAGAGCCATAGGCGATCTGCGGAATCGGGTTGCCGGTATGCTTCATCGACAGCCAAACCACCGGCGTCATGTAGGCGATGATCAGGATGATGTACTGCGCCACCTGTGTCCAGGTCACCGCACGCATTCCGCCGAGGAACGAGCAAACCAGAATGCCGCCGAGGCCGACGAACACACCGATGCTGAACTCAAGGCCGGTGAAGCGGCTGGTAATCAGGCCCACACCATAGATCTGCGCAACCACATAAGTGAATGAGCAGAGGATGGCGGCGAAGATGCCGATACTGCGAACAATATTGCCGCCGTAACGTTCACCGAGGAAGTCGGGAATCGTGAACTGGCCGAACTTTCTCAAGTAGGGCGCCAGCAGGAATGCGACCAGGCAGTAACCGCCCGTCCAGCCCATGACGAAGGCGAGTCCGTCGAAGCCGCTCAGGTACAGCGTGCCGGCCATGCCGATGAACGACGCTGCGCTCATCCAGTCTGCGCCGGTCGCCATGCCGTTGAAGAAGGCTGGGACCCGCCGGCCGGCGACGTAGTACTCCGCCGCGTCGACGGTGCGGCTCATGATGCCGATAGAAGCGTACAGGCCGATGGTGGCAAACAGGAACCAGTAGCCGATCCACCTGCGCGACATGCCCATCTGCTCGGCGATTGCCAGCGCAAACAGGAAGGCGAGGAAGCCCACCGTATAGAAGGTGTAGTACTTCTTGAGTTGGTTGAAGAATGACTTGTGGCTGAAATCCTGGCTCATAGGTCTTCTCCTTCATGCACGCCGTACTCGATGTCGAGTTTGTTCATGTAGTGCTGGTAGTACCAGATCAGCAGTACATAAACAATGAGCGAACCTTGCGCGGCATTGTAGAAACCAAGCGGAAAGCCGAGCATCGACATCCCGTTGAGTTCCCTTGAGAACCAGCCAAAGACGAACGTCACGACAAACCATATGGTAAGCAATATGGCTGTGATGACAAGATTCTTGTGCCAATACTCCTCTTGTCTTTGCGTAAGTTGCATACTCTCCTCCTGTTTTGACTGCTATTGGATATGGACGGAAACGCGCCGTCTCGCGGATGATAGACCCGAAGGCGCGCGGCTTGATAGTCGGGTAAACCCGAACGCCGGCGGGTATTTTTTCAGCCATCGGCAAGGGGATAAAGTTGCTGCATTGCAGCAATAAGTCGCTGCGACGGGTCCTTTTCTGATTGTCGGGTTCACGACTTTCCGGCGGGGCGACTTGCAGCCGCTAGAATGCAAAACTGAAGTCCCGTGCCATGTTTGGTTTGCCACGCAAGCCGTTTCGTGGCGCTTCAGCAGATTCGCCGACCTGACATCATGTCCATCCTGTTTCGATATCTCGCGCGCGAAATATTTTTCGCAACCCTGCTGCTGCTGTTCGGCCTGCTGGCCCTGTTCGCCCTGTTTGACCTGATTGCCGAGCTCGGTGACCTGGGAAAGGGCAACTACCAGCTGCTGTCCATACTTGGTTACGTGGCACTGCAGCAACCGGCGCACGTGGTGGTGATTTTTCCGGTCGCTGCGCTGATGGGCACATTGTTTGCGGTTACGCGCCTGTCTGCGCAGTCGGAACTGACCGTGATGCGTGCCTCGGGCCTGTCTTTGCAGCGCCTCGCCGGATTTGCGGTGGGCATTGGCTTGCTGTTTTCGCTGCTGACCTTCCTGTTCGGGGAATTTGTCGCGCCCGCGTCCGACGAGCTGGCCAAGCGGGTCAAGCTGTCCGCGACCAGCGCTGTGGTGGCGAAGCAGTTCCGGTCGGGCTTCTGGGTCAAGGATGACCTCGCGTTCGTCAATATCCAGTCGGTGACGGCGGACACCACGCTCATCAACATGCGCGTGTATGAATTTGACAAAACCTACCGCCTGCTTTCCCTGAGTGCTGCCGACAAGGCAAGTTTTGACAAGGCTTCAAACCGCTGGGTGATGCGACAGGTGCAGAAGACCACCTTCGAGGGCGAGCGGGTGCGCATGGAGAAGCTGCCGGTGGCCTACTGGAATTCGGCGATGACCCCGGAGTTGCTTTCAGTACTGTTGGTCAAGCCGGAAGACATGTCGTTGCTGAGCCTTTCGGCCTACATCGACCATCTGCGCGAAAACAAACAGACCAGTACCCAATATGAGCTTGCCTTCTGGAACAAGCTGCTGCAACCGGTTGCCGTGGTCATCATGATGCTGATCGCGATCCCGTTCGGCATCCAGTCCAATCGCTCCGGCGGCATCGGTGCGAAGCTGCTTCTGGGCATCATGATCGGGCTGGTCTTCTACTTTCTGAACCAGATGGTGTCGCACCTGACCATGCTCAATAACTGGTCGACGCTGGCCAGTTCCACCTTGCCGCTGACGGTGTTCCTGATGATTGCGATCTATCTGCTGCTTCGAAAGGAATATTCCGCCCGTGGCCCGCGCATGCTGCGCTGGCTGGATTAGGCGCGGCCCCGCGACGTCAGGTCACCGAAGCCAGGCGGGTGCCCGCCATCCGGTCGTGTAGAAATTGCCGGTCGGCGTCAAAGCGGGCCCACAGTATCGTTGCGATCAGCGGCAGGAACAGCCAGGCCGACAGCGCCGGCGAGACCCGATCGGGAAAAAACATCAATAGCAGGCCAACGCACGCCGGCCCGTAAAACACGAGGGCCAGCAGGTAACGCGCCAGGGCCCGGCGAAGGCTGAGCGCTGCGCCCGTACCGGTGGTGACGCGGAACCGCCAGGTTTTCATGGCGAGCGTTTGCCCGCCGCGCCGCCAGAACCAGGTGAAATAAAGCGCCGTCACGCAAAAGAAATAGGCCTGCATCAGCGAATGTGGCAGGCCCGCCGTCGCAAGATTCTGGAACCCCGCCAACGGGAATGCGGCGATGAGGGAAAGTGCCAGCACCAGCAGGGCTTCGTATGGCAGTGCGGCGAGCCTGCGCATAATGCTTGGCGCCGGCGCCAGCGGCCGCGGCTCAAGGGGAGCAGCGGTCACTTATTTTGGCTGTTCCGGGGGTGTTGCGCTGGGTTCAGGAGGCGGAGGCGATTTCTTGGCGGTCCATTTCTCGCGAATCTGCTCCTGTTTCTCCGGTGGGAGCGTGGAGAGGTTACGGTACTTTTCCCGGGCCAGCTTGCGCTGCTCGGGCGTCAGTGCCGCCCATTCCTTGATGCGCTCCTGGAAGCGTTCCTGCTGGATGGGTGCCAGCTTGGGGTATTGCCGGGCCGAATCAATCAGGCGGCGCTGCTGAATACCGGGCAGCTGGTTCCAGTCCTTTTCGAGCGGCTTCAGCACCTGACGCTCAGGCGCCTGCAACTTGGCCCAGGCAACCTGGGGGGCCTTCTTTCCTGGTGCCGCTTCGCTCTTGGTCTGCGCCACGGCCTGTTGCCCGGCGAGGAAGCCGGCCGACAACATCAGTCCTGCCGCCAACCGCCACAATTTCACTGGCCGGACTCCGATACCCAGGCCGCGAAGTCCTTGTCGAGGAAGGCATCGATCGGCAATTCGCCCGTCAGCAGCTTCGCATCCAGCTCGCCGACATCATCGAAACCGCTATCCGGCGCCGTGGCCACGTAGGTCGCTGCGGCAGCCGCGATCACCAGGGCAGGCAGCCAGAAAGCCGGCTTACGCACCCAGCCTAGCAAGTTCATCACCGGCCCGCCGGCAGGCGCCAGGCCGGCAACCGACATCGGCTCGCGATAAGCGTCCATCGCCCGCTCCCGCGCAACCCGCAGGCGCGCCAGCTTGGCGTCATCGATATGCGCAAGCCCCCAGTTCAGGTTTCGCGCAACTTTTTGTCCAAATTCATTTTCATTCATGATGTGTGCCTCAGTTTTGGTGGGTGCTGAGAACCGACTCCAAGGTAATTCCTTTGGATTTCAACGAGATAGATAGCGCATTTACCGCGCGCGAACAGTGAGTCTTGACACTTCCCTGCGAACAACCCATTGCCTCAGCGGTTTCCGCGACATCCAACTCCTCCCAGTAACGCAACATAAAGGCTTCACGTTGACGCGCCGGCAGGTTCTGGATGGACTCTTCGATGAGGGCCAGTACCTGCGACTGCTCCAGCTGGTCGGCGGGTGAAACCGGGACGTTTGACGTATTCTCGGCCGCCAGAGTTTCCAGGATGTCATGATCGTCGTCGTCGTTGCCGCCGAATGATGAAAACAGGCTTGTCCACGTCGACCGCACCTTCTGCCGCCGAAACCAGTCGCGGATGGTGTTTTGCAGGATGCGCTGGAACAACATCGGCAATTCTTCCGCCGGCCGATCGGCATACTTTTCGGCCAGCTTCAACATGCTGTCCTGGACGATATCGAGCGCCGACTCATCCTGTCGGACCGCGTAGACCGCCTGCTTGAATGCCCGCTTTTCGACCGAGGCCAGAAAATCCGACATTTCTTGTCTGGTAGCCAGGGGTTCCTCGAGAAAAAGTAGAAGTGATTGTTACGCGCGTCGCCATGGCAAGGCATACAGGCTCGGCGGGAAGTCTAGCAAGTTTCATTCGAAACGGCATTTTCATGCGCCATGACCCGACATAACTTGACCAAGGGCGGCCCAATCGGTAAGGTTCTCTTTTCTGCACTGCACAATTCGCCGGGCGACCCCCGGTTTTCCGGTCACGGGATGGAATTTGAGCGGTGGGTGGGCGCCGCGCGGTGATTGCACAACAATCCAGCGGCCCAGCAGCAAGTCACGGGTCACCGACGGGGGTCGCGCCAGCGAGTCCCGCTTTTGTCGCCCCTACGTAAACCTACTCATTGCCAAAAAAATGAAGCTCTCGGACGCACCAAGCAGCAGTGGCTCCAACCACACCTCACCCCTGGCCACGGAAATGATTTCCGGCGCCGAAATCGTCTGCCGCTCTCTGGCGGCCGAGGGCGTGGAATTCGTTTTTGGTTACCCCGGTGGCGCGGTGCTGGTGATCTACGACGCCATTTACAACCAGAAAGCGTTCTCGCACATCCTCGTTCGCCACGAACAGGCGGCCGTGCACGCAGCCGACGCCTATTCCCGCTCGACGGGACGACCCGGCGTGGCGCTGGTCACCTCCGGGCCGGGCGTCACCAACGCGGTAACAGGCATCGCCACGGCCTATATGGATTCCATCCCGATGGTGATCATCACCGGGCAGGTGCCGACCTACGCGATCGGGCAGGACGCTTTCCAGGAATGCGACACGGTCGGCATCACGCGGCCCTGCGTCAAGCACAATTTCCTGGTCAAGGACGTTGCCGACCTGGCAGAAACCATCAAGAAGGCCTTCTTTGTCGCGACCACCGGCCGGCCGGGCCCGGTGGTGGTCGACGTTCCGAAGGACGTGTCGATGGCAAAGGCGCCGTTCGCCTACCCGTCGAAGATCGAAATGCGTTCCTACCGGCCGGTGAACAAGGGCCACACCGGCCAGATCAAGAAAGCCATGCAGATGCTGCTCGATGCCGAGCGTCCCATGATTTATGTCGGCGGCGGCGCCATCCTCGGCGATGCGTCCGAACAGGTCACCGAACTGGTTCGGCTGCTCGGCTACCCATGCACCAATACGCTCATGGGCCTTGGTGCCTATCCGGCGTCGGACCGCCAGTTCGTGGGGATGCTGGGCATGCACGGCACGGTAGAAGCCAACATGGCGATGCAGAACTGCGACGTGCTGATCGCCGTTGGCGCGCGCTTTGACGACCGCGTGATCGGCAACCCCGGGCACTTCGCCGCAGGCAATCCGACGCGCAAGATCATCCACATCGACATCGATCCTTCGTCGATTTCCAAGCGCGTCAAGGTCGATGTGCCCATCGTCGGCAATATCAAGGATGTGCTTATCGAGTTGCTCGCGCTGGTGAAGGGCGCCGAGCAAAAACCAAACCCCAAGGCGATCGCCGCGTGGTGGAAGCAGATCGAGGCGTGGCGCGCCAAGGATTGCCTCAAATACAAGTTCAGTGACGAAATCATCAAGCCACAATTTGTCGTCCAGAAATTGTGGGAAGTGACCAAGGGCGATGCCTTTGTCACGTCAGATGTCGGACAACACCAGATGTGGGCAGCGCAGTACTACGGCTTTGACAAGCCGCGACGCTGGATCAACTCCGGCGGCCTCGGCACCATGGGCGTGGGCATTCCCTATGCGATGGGCGTCAAGTTCGCGCACCCGGATGCCGATGTTGCCTGCATCACCGGCGAAGGCTCGGTGCAGATGTGCATCCAGGAACTGTCGACGTGCAAGCAATACCATTTGCCCATCAAGGTCATCCTGCTGAACAACCGCTACCTCGGCATGGTGCGGCAGTGGCAGGATTTCTTCCATGGCAACCGCCACGCGGAGAGCTACATGGACGCGCTGCCGGATTTCGTCAAGCTGGCGGAAGCCTACGGTCACGTCGGCATGCGCATCGAAAAGCCGGGCGACGTGGAAACCGCGCTCAAGGACGCCTTCGCCATGAAGGATCGCCTGGTGTTCATGGATTTCGTCACCGACCAGAAAGAAAACGTATTCCCGATGGTCCCTGGCGGCAAGGGCATCAGCGAAATGATCCTCGCCGAGGATCTGTAAGCCATGCGACACATACTTTCGCTGTTGCTGGAAAACGAGTCTGGCGCGCTTTCCCGTGTCGCGGGACTGTTCTCCGCACGGGGCTACAACATTGAATCGCTGACCGTGGCGCCGACCGAGGATGCCACGCTTTCGCGGATGACCATTGTGACGACCGGCTCGGACGAAGTCATCGAGCAAATCACCAAGCAGGTCAACAAGCTGGTCGACGTGGTGAAAATCGTCGACCTCAACGAAGGCAAGCACGTCGAGCGCGAACTGATGCTGGTGAAGACGCGTGCGGTTGGCAAGGATCGCGAGGAACTCAAGCGCACGGCGGACATTTTCCGGGCGCGGGTCATCGACCTGACCGAAAAGACCTACGTGATCGAGCTCACCGGCACCGGTGACAAGCTCGACGCCTTCCTCGAATCGATCGACCGCTCGCTGATCCTCGAAACCGTGCGCACCGGTGCCTGCGGCCTCGGCCGCGGTGAATGGATCGTCAAGGCCTGAGCGGCAAGAATGAATTTTTCTCGGAGACAACAATGAAAGTGTATTACGACAAAGACTGTGACCTCTCGCTGATCAAGGGCAAGAAAGTCACCATCGTGGGTTTCGGTTCGCAAGGTCACGCGCACGCCCAGAACCTGAATGATTCCGGCGTGAAAGTAACCGTCGGCCTGCGCAAGGGC
>JBGATH010000057.1:0-19741 GCA_044229235.1 Usitatibacteraceae bacterium | reverse complement strand
AACCCCGAATCAACCTCCAGCCAGATTATCAGTCCAGCCTTCTGCAATCACCCTTTGACAGGCAACCACGCGTCAACCCAAGGTACCCTCATACCCAGTACCCACCTCTATCGGTTGTCTCATTTTTAAAGAACAATTCGCGAACTTCGGACCGCTGCTGCTTTTGCGGTGCGTTTTGCGAAGGATTCACATTATGCCGCCTTCGAAAACCTCGGTCAAGCACTTTTGCCAAAAAACTTTTAGCTTCAAGCGAATCAGCGAACCGACACACGAGCAAATTTGCGTTTGCCGACCTGCACCACTACTGTCGCCCCCTTCGCAACAACCAACGCGCGATCGCTGACACGGTTTCCATCGAGCTTTACACCACCCTGTTCGATCATGCGCGCCGACTCGGCGTTGCTCGCGGTGAGGCCAGCCTGCTTCAACAAGCCGGCAATGCCAATGCCCGCTTCACCAGCCACAAGTTGCACTTCGGGCATATTTTCCGGAATGCCGCCACGGTGGCGGTGTTCGAAATCTTCGAGCGCCGACTCGGCAGCGGCCCGCGAGTGGAAGCGTGTGACGATTTCCTGGGCAAACCCCACCTTGATGTCGCGCGGATTCTTGCCCGCCGCAATTTGTGCCTTCCATCCGGCGACCACGGCGGCCGGCTGGAAAGACAGCAGTTCGATGAAACGCCACATCAAATCATCGGAAATCGACATGAGCTTGCCAAACATCTCGCCTGGAGCATCGGTGATGCTCACATAGTTGCCCTTCGACTTGGACATCTTCTCAACGCCGTCCAGGCCTTCCAGCAAAGGCATGGTCAGAATGCACTGCTGCTCCTGCCCGTATTGCTTCTGCAGTTCACGCCCGACCAACAGATTGAATTTCTGGTCCGTGCCGCCAAGCTCCACGTCCGCCTTTAGCGCGACTGAGTCGTAGCCCTGCATGAGCGGGTAGAGAAACTCGTGGACTGAAATTGGCACGCCACCTTCAAATCGCTTGGTGAAGTCGTCGCGCTCCAGCATGCGCGCCACCGTCCAACGCGATGCCAACTGGATCATGCCGCGTGCGCCGAGCGGATCGCACCACTCCGAGTTGTAGCGAATTTCCGTTTTTTCGGGGTTGAGCACCAGGCTCGCCTGGGCAAAGTAGGTCTTCGCATTCTCTTCGATCTGCTCACGGGTCAGCGGTGGACGCGTCGCGTTGCGGCCGCTGGGGTCACCAATCGACGCCGTAAAGTCGCCAATCAGAAAGATCACGGTGTGCCCCAGATCCTGGAACTGGCGCATCTTGTTCAGGACCACCGTATGACCGAGGTGCAGGTCCGGCGCCGTCGGGTCCAGACCCAGCTTGATGCGCAGTTTCCGCCCGCTTTCGAGCTTTTTGCGCATATCCGCTTCCAGAATCAGTTCGTCTGCGCCGCGGCATATCTGTGCCAATGCGGCTTCAATTTCATCGGTCATGGTCATTTGGGGCTTCGACGTAACAAGTGGATGACGCGGCAAAACACTTTCTGTTATTCTTCAACGCCTTGCAACGCCAACGTCGATAGGAACTTCAGTACAGCATGCCAAACGCGCAATTCAAAATGGTAGCGCAAAAGTACGTGGAAAGCCTATTCCACGCGCTGCGCAGCGGTCCGGTCAAGCGCGTCGGCGTTGCGGTGATCGTGCTGCTTGCCTTGCCGGTTTTTGGCCTGCTGACTGCGTTTGGCGTTGCTTCTGATACCCAACTGGAAAATATCGCGCGCCGGGACATCACCGAGGAACTTGCGTTGCCCCCGGCAGAGACCTTTGCTTTCGCGTCAGCCGACAAGAACGAATTTCGTGCCAGTGAACGTGTGCAACGCGGAGATACTGTTGCGGTCCTGCTCAAACGCCTCGGGGTGGACGATCAGGCCGCATTCAACTTCTTGCGGGCAGAAAAGTCAGCTCGCAGCATTTTTCAGCTGCGCCCCGGACGCACAGTTCAGGCAGTCGTCGATAGCGACCGCCAGCTGATCTCGCTAACCTACCTGCACAGTCCCGACCAATATCTGCGTGTGACCCGCAACGAGAGCGGGTTTGTGGCTGAGGAACTGGCCGTTACCGCCTCGGCCCAGTCCGTCTATAAATCAGGCACGATCAAGTCGTCGCTCTACGCTGCGACCGACAACGCTGAGATTCCGGATGTGATCGCCACGCAGATCGCCAGGATTTTCTCCACCGACATCGACTTTCACGTTGATTTGCGCAAGGGCGACCGCTTCAGCGTCGTGTACGAAATGCTTTATCAGGACGGCGCTTTCCTGCGACCCGGTCGCGTGCTGTCCGCGGAATTCGTCAATGCGGGCAAGACCTTTGAAGCGTATCTGTTCACCGATGCCGACGGCAATGACGGCTACTATTCTGCCGATGGCCAGAATCGCGCCAAGTCCTTCCTGCGTTCCGCGTTGGCGTTCTCGCGGGTTTCATCTGGATTTGGCGGGCGCTTTCATCCCCTGTTAAAGAATTGGCGGCAACATACGGGTGTCGACTTCGCGGCTCCCAAGGGTACGCCGATCTGGGCGACCGCCGACGGCATCGTCGAGTTTGCCGGCGTGAAGGGCGGCTACGGCAACATGATTGAAGTGCGTCACACCGGTGGGATAACGACCTTGTATGGTCACCTCTCCGGATTCGCCGCCGGCGTGCGGCGTGGCAGCCGCGTCAGCCAGGGCCAGACCATCGGATTCGTCGGCGCCACCGGCTGGGCTACCGGCCCGCACCTGCATTACGAGTTCAAGGTTTCCGGTATTCATCAGGATCCGTTGCGCGTGGCCCTGCCGAAAGCCGAACCCCTTGCGCCGCGCTATCTGGCTGCCTTCCAGCAGGCCGCGCGAGGCCAGGGTGAAACACTCTCATTGCTGCGCGACACATCCTTCAGCAAGTTTGAGTAACGCCCGGTCGCTTTACGTCGGCATCATGTCCGGCACCTCGCTCGACGGCGTCGATGCGATCGTCGCCGATTTTTCCGGGCCGCGCCCGCAAGTACTCGGATTTGCCAGCGTCACTTACCCGGATGTCCTGCGCCAGGAACTGCTGGCCCTGAATGCACCGGGCACGGACGAGATTCGCCGCAGTGCACTCGCTGCAAATCAGCTCGCTGCCATTTACGCTCAGGCCGCACGCGACGCGCTGCACGCCGCGCGGGTTGACCCCGGGAACATTGTTGCAATCGGCTGTCATGGGCAGACCGTCCGGCACCGCCCCGAGCTTGGCTACACCGTGCAATTGAATAATCCAGCCTTGCTGGCCGAGTTGACTGCCTGCGACGTCGTCGCCGACTTCCGCTCGCGCGACGTCGCCGCGGGCGGACAGGGCGCGCCGCTGGTGCCGGCGTTTCACGACGGCGTGTTCCGTCACCCCGCCGAGACCCGCGTAATCGCCAATATCGGCGGCATTGCCAATCTGACGATTCTGGCCCCGGGCATGGCCGCCTGGGGATTTGACTGTGGCCCGGGCAACTGCCTGATGGACCACTGGGCCAGCACGCATGGCAGGGGCGCATTTGACAGCAACGGCGCCTGGGCAGCCGGCGGTATCGCGAACGCCGGCCTGCTGACCGCATTGCAGTCGGAACCCTACTTCGACTTGCCGCCTCCCAAGAGTACCGGGCGCGACCTTTTCAATGCAGCGTGGCTCACCTCCCGGCTGGAGCGGGATGCCGATCCGCAATCAACACAGGCTTCTCTGCTGCAGCTCACCGCCTGGGCAATTTGCAGCCATGTGAAGCAACATGCGCCCGAAGCCCGGCGGCTGCTGGTTTGCGGCGGCGGTGCACGCAATGGCGCGCTCATGAATGAACTGGCCGCGCGCCTTTCCGGCGGCACGGTGGAAACGACAGATGCGCATGGCGTACCAGCCCAGCATGTCGAGGCATTGGCATTCGCATGGCTCGCGCGACAATTCATGGAGAAGTCGCCCGTTGATCTGACCCGCACGACCGGTGCAAGGCATGTTTCGCCGTTAGGAACCCTGACGAGGGCTTGAATGCAGGCCACTCACAAGGCACATGGCCTTGACCGATGGAAGACCGCGATCGCCGCTACGGCAATGCTGCTCGCCGGCTGCGCAACAGCACCGCCGCTGGCGCCATGGCGCGACCAGGCCGTGCCGGACTTCCGGCAAACAGGCCCGATTGCGCCGGAAGACATTTCAGTCGCTCAAGTCGCGAATATCGCGGTAGATGGCTGTGTGGCCGATGTCGAGCTGCATGAGCCGGCGGGTGCGACGGCAACGGCGGCGCTGGTATTTGCCCATGGTTTCCTGCACGAGATCAGACAGCATCGTGAGCTCGCGCAGCATCTCGCCGGCTGGGGCATTCCCACTTATCTGGTGGGTCTTTGCCGGGGGGGCTGGTTACGCGGCGGTGTACCGGTGTTCGCCAGACTCATGCGCGCGGTAGCCGATCAGAGCAAGCGCAAGCAGGTAATCTACGGTGGCTTTTCAGCCGGCGGATCTGCGGCTTATCTAGCCGCACTGGACGACCCAAGAACCGTCGGGCTGCTGGGACTGGACCCGGTCGGGCATGGCACGCCAAATGCCGCGCGGCGCGCGGCGTTCCCGGCCTATGGTTTGTTTGGTCCGGCAAATTTTTGCAACGCGCAGCAATCAGGCCGGTCGCTGTTTGGCGCGGGGCCGGAAGATGTCGTGCGCGAACTTGCGTTCGCGACACACTGTCATTTCGAGTCGCCCACCGACACGCTTTGCCGTTTGCCCTGCGGCGAACCGGGCGACGGCGAATACCGGCAGGAACAGCACCGCCGCATCTATGCGCTGGCAACAGCTTTTGCACGCTGGCGCGCCGACCTCGACCCGGAACCGCCCACAATCTGGTGGCAAAACTTCAACGGCGTGCTCACACAGCCGCCGGCGCTACTGGGCGCGCCCTCTGGCCCTGCGTTCACTCACTGACCCGGCATTCCGCCCAGCGCGCCGTGCGGGTGGCGCGAATCTCACGCTGCCGTTGACTTCAGCGCCTGTCCGATATCCCAGATTATGTCCTCGATGCTTTCCAGCCCCACGGATAGCCGCACCATGTCGGGCGGCACGCCGGCCTTGACCTGATCCTCCCCGGAAAGCTGGCGGTGGGTTGTCGACGCCGGATGAATGACCAGCGATTTGGCATCGCCGATATTGGCCAGGTGGGAAATGAATTGCAGGGATTCAATGAATTTCACGCCCGCCGCAAAGCCGCCTTTGATACCGAACGACAGCAGCGCACCGGCACCACGCGGCATGTAGCGATTGACCAGTTCGTGATAGCGACTCGACGGCAGTCCCGGATAATTTACCCAGGCGACCTTCGGGTGTTCCTGTAGGAAACCGGCGACTTTCATGGCATTTGCACAGTGCCTGTCCATGCGCACTGGCAAGGTTTCGATGCCCTGAAGCAATTGCCAGGCGTTGAAAGGCGATAGCGTCGGGCCAAAGACCCGCATGATTTCCATACGGGCTTTCATCGTAAAGGCGAAGTCGCCAAACGTTTCGAAAAAGCGCACGCCGTGGTATCCGGCTGATGGTTCTGTCATGGACTTGAATTTGCCATTGCCCCAGGGAAACTTGCCGCGCTCAATGACGACTCCACCCATGGTCGTGCCATGGCCACCAAGGAATTTGGTGGCCGAGTGGACGACGATATCCGCGCCGTGCCTGAACGGCTGGCAGAGGTAGGGCGACGCTGCCGTATTGTCCACCACGAACGGCACACCCGCCTCGTGTGCAATCTTGCCTACCGCATCGAGATCGACCATGTTGATGGCGGGGTTACCCAGCGTCTCTGAAAAAATTACTTTCGTATTGGGCTGGATGGCACGGCGAAAGTTTTCCGGATCGTCGGGGTCCACCAGGGTCGCTTCAATGCCGAGCTTCCTGAAATTCACGTTGAACATGGTGTGCGTGCCGCCGTAAAGCTTCGACGACGACACGATGTGATCACCTGCCTCGACAATATTGAGCAGCGCGACCATCTCAGCCGCTTGCCCGCTGGCGGTGGCAACCGCCGCGCGTCCGCCCTCCAGCGCGGCGCAGCGCTCTTCGAACGCCGCTGTGGTCGGATTGGAGAGGCGCGTGTAGACGTTGCCGAAGGTCTGCAAATTGAACAACGACGCCGCGTGATCCGCGCTGTCGAAGACATACGACGTCGTCTGGTAAATCGGCAATGCGCGCGCGCCGGTGGCCGCATCGGGAATCTGACCGGCGTGCAAGGCCAGGGTTTCAAAACCGAATTTGCGGTCTGCCATTTTTCTCTCACTCAAAGTCGTTGAGTGAAAGTTTATCGGGATGGTGGGGAAGCATGAAACTCAAGCACCAGCGCGCCTTCCAGGGCGAAAAGCCTCCAAATGCCGCGTCAGTGCTTGAGTTTGCTTCTTTACTTGCTCCGAGCCTCCGCCCACTCCGCTGCGCGACGTCGCCCTTCAGCCATCTCCATCGGAGACAGCTTTCCTTCCGCCGACTCGACGGATGGCCGAATGCGTTTCGCGAATTCGTCACCCTTCATCATCGCCAGCGTCCACCACTTGGCCGCCTCAACGCGATCCTGGGTGACGCCCCGGCCCTGGTAATACATGACGCTGGTGTTGAATTGCGCTTGGGGATCGCCCAGCTCCGCGCCTTTTTCATACCAAAACACCGCACGCGAGTCATCCGCAGCGACACCCATGCCGAACTCGAACATTTTTGCGAGGTTCAGCGCCGACGCAATGTCTCCCGCCAGCGCTGCGCTTTCAAACAGGGCAACCGCCCGTTTGTCATCCTGCGCCACTCCCTCGCCGTGGTAATACATGAAGCCCAAGCGTCGCTGCGCCTCTGCATTTCCCCCGGCCGCCGCCCTTTGAAACGAGGTGCGTGCCTCGGCAAACTTCTTGCGTTCGAAGAGACGGATCCCGTCGTCAAGATCCCCGGCAAAGCCTGGCGTAAGGAACACGCCGAGTACGAACCCAGCGAATAAATGGCGTCTCATGATTTGCCTTCCCCTGCTTTCCGGTGGCGCGCCCGTTCGATCACCAATGCTTCTTGCGGCGCGCCAGCGATTTTGGGCTTTCGACTATTTCTGACCCTGACCGATCTTCGCCTTGTCCAGCACGGTCATGGCCGACGCAACAAAGCTGCCCGCATCCGCAAGGTTGGCGGGAATGATGAGCGTGTTGCCAACCTTGGCAAGATTGCCGAACTGCTCGACATATTTCTCGGCAACCTTCAGGTTGGCCGCCTGCATGCCGCCCTCGGAGCTGAGTGCGGACGCCACCTGGCGAACGGCCGAGGCGGTTGCTTCCGCTACCGTCGTCAGTGCAGTGGCTTCACCCTGTGCCTTGTTGATGGCCGCCTGCTTCTGACCCTCGGACGCGAGAATTGCCGCCTGACGCTGACCATCAGCGATATTGATTTCTTCCTGCCGGATACCCTCGGACTTGGCGATCAGCGCACGCTTTTCACGCTCAGCGGTAATTTGCGCTTGCATCGAACGCAGGATCGATTCGGGTGGTGTCAGGCTCTTGATTTCGTACCGCAGCACCTTGATGCCCCAGGTGCGGCCGGCTTCGTCGAGGACGCTGACCACCTTCTGGTTGATCTCGTCGCGGGACTCGAAGGTCTTGTCCAGTTCCATCTTGCCGACCTCGGAGCGCAGCGCCGTCTGGGCGAGCTGCGAAATGGCCAGCTCATAGTCGGACGTGCCGTAGCTGGCCAGGCGTGGATCGACCACCTGGAAGTAGATGATGCCGTCCACCGCCAGCTGCGTATTGTCCTTGGTAATGCACACCTGCTCGGCAACATCCAGCGGCACTTCCTTGAGCGAGTGGCGGTACGCGACGCGGTCAATGAAGGGCACGATCAGGTTGAAGCCGGGTTGCAGCGCGACATGGAATTTGCCCAGCCGCTCCACCACCCACGAATTCTGCTGTGGGACGATGCGCACACCTTCGATGATGAGTGCGATGAAGAAGGCGGCCAGGAATACGCCGATGGCCGGCCCGGGACTTTGGAAATAGGCTCCGGTCGCGACGGCGAGGATGACGGCTACGATCATTTTTACAAACATGGGAATCTCCTTGCTGAGTTGTTCTACTTTTGCTGCAGCTACTCGAACATCTATGGACTTCATTGAGGTATTGTCGGTGCGTGACACACCGGCGGCGTTGGTTTTGTGCTTGAGCATGGCCGCATTGCCCTTGGTGGCGGTACCGGCGGGAATCTTGGCGACGCTGCCGGCATCGGCACTCTTGTTCGATGCCGAAGTCAGCGTGGTGGCCTCGGTCTTCTTCGCTTTGCCGGTTTGCTTCTCGAACTCGTCCTTGAGGCCCTTGATGATTTCATCGAGCCACTTGAACTTGTCGTTCGACAGGCCGGCCGCCACGCCAAATGCCGCAAGCGCAATCCACGTCGTGTGGGTGACGCTCCAGGCAATGGCCGCGGCAATGGCGCCGTGGATGAGGCGATCACGCACTAGGCACCCGGCCGCTGGCTGCCCACCACCCAGCAATGACCGTCCTGCGCCAGGATATAGAGCATGGTGCCCTTGCCCGCTCCGGCAGAAACGAGGTCACCCGGCTTGATGCGTGCGTCCCAGTCGGTGCCGCGATAGCGAACCCGCAGCATGCCCTCGGCCTGGTTGACCCAGCGCTCGACGATCACGGACTGGCCCACGTCCAGCGCATTGCCCTGGTCGCCCTCCTTGTGCTGCGTGGCGTGCCATTTCTGCACGACCCAGGTACCAATGCTTGCCAACAAGCCCGCGGCCGCCACCTGCACCAGGAAAGGTGCACCCAGCCATGCCGCCAACGCGCCGGCCAGAGCGCCAACGCCCAGCACCAGCAGATAAAACGTGCCGGTCATCAGTTCGACGATGACCAGTACGAAGCCGAGAATGGTCCAGATCAGATAGTCCTGCATAGTTGCCTCCAGTCAGGACCCCAGTATTGGGATGCGGCCGATGGCCGTCAAGCAAGCTGCCGCGCTTGCCCTCCGGGATGCGACGAACGACGATTCAGCCGGATGAGTCCCCGCCGCGGCGCGTGCGCCCGTTGGGCGGCAGGTGAAAAAACCGGATTACTGTGGCCGTTTGGCCGAAATCACACCCGTGTTGACACCGGCAAAGTTGAGCCCGCCGAACAATCGGCCATGCTCGATCTTCACGCACCGGTCCATGACGACATCCAGTCCGGCCGCCTGCGCACGTGCCGCCGCCGCCTCGTTGACCACACCCAGTTGCATCCACAGGCACTTGGCACCGATGGCGATGGCCTCTTCGGTCAGTGCCGGAATCTCTTCCGCCTTGCGAAAGCAATCGACCATGTCGACCGGTTCCGGTATCTCCCGGAGCGTGGGATAGCAGGTTTCGCCCAACACGTCGCGGTAAGCCGGATTGACCGGGATGACGCGATAGCCGTGCTCCTGAAGGTACTTGGCCACGAAATAGCTCGGACGCCACCAGTTGGCGGAAAGCCCGACGACGGCGATGGTTCGAGACGATTTCAGTATGCGGCGCAGTGTGGCGATGTCGTCCATGTAGCCCGGTGAACGTTATGGGTCGGGTGGCCTCTGACAGTGTTGAGCATGCCAGAAAATGACGCCAGCCGAATCAATTGACGTATCGGATTGACCTTGAAAGCGCAGACTCTGATGTTTCGCAAGTGCTTACTTACTGTCGCGATATTCTTTGGCCAGTCTTCCGCATCTTCGGCAACGGCGGCCAATCACAGCGTGGAAGTGACCCCGGCCGCCGCAGGCGGATATGCCGTCGCCTGTTCAAATCTGGCTATCGACACGAGCCGCCTTACGCAACTCGGCGGCAGCATCGACGATTACTGGACGGGACGCAATGACCACTATGTCGGCGATGTGCTACTCGAGCCCGGCGCGACCCTCAAGACCACGCAGCGCATCCCGGACGACGACCTCTACCCGGGCCGTCGCAACTCTCCGGTGGAATTTGTCGTGGTTGTCTGTTACCCGACCGACGCCGGCAACGACCGACCGGACTACGTGCTGCCCGATGGCCAGCGTTTGCCACACATGCAACGCGCCAGTCAGCCGCCGTTGCTCGCCACGCAGCCGTGCCAACTTGACGCTGTTCCTGCCGCAGGTTGCGGGCGCTGGCCGCTGGTGGTGTTTTCCCACGGGCTTGCATCGAGCCCGGTAGACGGAAAATCCATCGATTTCCTGGTGCGGTTAGCAAGCTACGGTTATGTCGTCGCCGCGCCATTTCACGGCGACCCCCGCTTCTCGCGGGTTCGCCTCGAGGAACTCGGCGACTACTGGTACCTGCTGACCAATTTCGACCGCTTCGTCGAAATGCAGGCGCTGCGACCGCTGGCGATGAAGGCGACCATCGACTTGATGCTGTCCGACCCGCAGTTCGCCGGCCGCATCGACGCCGCTCGCATCGGTGGTGTCGGCGGCAGCATGGGCGGTGCCACCATGGTCTGGCTTCTCGGCGCGAAAATCACCTGCTCCTACTTCGACCTGGACTCTCGAAATACCGTCCAGGATCCGCGCATCAAGGCCGCCGTAGGTTACGTGCCCTATGCGGGCCAGACGTTTCTGCCTGCGTTCGGCAATGACAACGCGACCGCAAGCGCGGTCAGCACGCCGTTTCTCGCGATATCCGGCACTGCCGACACCACTGCACCGATCAAGATGATGGAACAGGCGATGAACAACTTCCGCGGTTCACGTTTCCTCGTCGCCTTGTCCGGTGTCCCGCACACTTACCAGGTCAACTACGCCGATGACGTGTTCGGCTGGATGCTGCCTTTCCTCGACACCCACCTGAACGGTAACCAGGCGGCGCTGGACACGCTGGCTCGGCAGAAAAACGTGCGGGGCGGACTCGAAGACGTGCTGCGGATCGACAACATCATTCCCGCAGCGATCGGTGCCGGCGAATTGCGCGTCGACGAGTTTTTCAACGACCTGTCGCGGCACTATGCCCTGTTCGCGCGCGAGGCGGACAAGGCGTTTGTCGAGCGCGGCGCTGCCGGTCCGGGCTGGCGCCGCACCGGCTTTGCCTTCAAGGGCCTTGCCCTGCCGGGTCCGACCGAACTGCGCCCGCCGATCCAGTCGCCGGTATGCCGCTACTACATTCCCGCCGTCAATACGCATTTCTATTCGGCGGTGCAGTCTGAATGCGACCTGGTGCGCTCGATCGGCGGCCTGTTCGACGGCGTGGAATTCTGGGTAACCCGGGCAATTGATGCCAGCTGCCCATCGGGCACGCAGGCCCTGACGCGTCTGTACAACAACCGTTGGCGGGAATTCGATTCCAACCACCGCTACCTGACCAGCGCATCGGCGATCAGCGCTATGCAGCGGCAGGGCTGGAGCAACGAAGGCGTGGTGATGTGCGTGCCGCTTTAGGCGCAGATACGCATGTTGGCGGCCGCCCTCCGGCAGGCGCAACGACAGGGTTACTCGCCGAGCAACTGCTTGGCGCGACGCGCCTCTTCTTCTGTCAGGTCGACCGCCGGCGCAATTGTCTTGCGGCGCTTGTTCATGATGAGCAGCACGACCCCGCCGGCCAATAACAACGCGAACGGTCCGAACCATAGCAACCAGGTTTTCTGTTCGACCTCGGGCTTGTAGAGGACGAAATCGCCGTAGCGTGCCCGCAGGTGGGCCTTGATTTCGTCGTTGTTCTTGCCGCTGTCGGCCAGCAAGCGAATTTCGCGGCGCAGGTCACCGGCCAGACCGGCGGGCGAATCGGCCAGTGTCTGGTTCTGGCAGACCAGGCAGCGCAATTCGGTCTCGAGTTTTTTCAGGCGTGCTTCCAGCTCCGGCGACGCCGGCGGCATCGCCGGTGTCGGCGTCTGCGCCCAGACGCCGCCGCTGACAAGCAGCCAGCACCCAAGGATCAAACTCAAGCATTGGCGCGCCTTCCAGGCCATTTTGCCGCCAGAAGCCGCGCCAATGCTGGATTTTACAAGTTGATTCATGGCCGCGCTCAAGCCTTGTTCAGTTGTTCTATGAGGGGGACAAACTTGTTTCGCACGTCATCCTCGCTGACCGGACCGGTGTGCTTGTAGCGGATCATGCCGGCCTTGTCGATGACAAACGTTTCCGGCGCGCCGTATACGCCCAGGTCAATTGCGACGCGTCCCTCCGCATCGCTCACCGAAACCTGGTAGGGGTCGCCGAAGCGCTTTAGCCAGGTCTTGGCATCCTCCGGCCGGTCCTTCCAGTTCAGGCCGATGATCGGCACCACACCCTGCTTGGCCAGCGCGTTCAGCATCGGGTGCTCATACCGGCAGGAAACACACCAAGAGCCCCAGACGTTCAGCAGCCAGACCTTGCCCTTCATGTCAGCGGGGCCGAGCTTCTTGTCTGGCGCGTGCAGTTGCGGCAGCGAGAATTCCGGCGCTGGTTTGTTGATCAACGCCGACGGAATCTCGCGCGGATTAAGAGAAAGCCCTTTCCACAGGAACCAGCACAGGCCGAAAAAGATGGCCAGCGGCAGGAAGTACCGCCAGAGACGCGTCATGGAAGCGGTGGAACGGTTGGTGGTGGCATCAGTCATCGGTCAATCCGCCCCCTGCGGCATCGCCTTGCGGCCGCGCTTGGGCTTTTGCGCCGGCGTGTCGGCAGGCGGCGCGGCAACTGCGGTCATGGTTTGCACCGATTGCCTGACTTTCAGCCGATAGCGGCGATCGGCAATTGCCAGCACGCCACCCAGCGACATGAACACGCAGCCAAACCAGATCCAGTCGACAAACGGCTTGACGTAAACACGCACGCCCCAGGCGCCGTCGGCCGCATTCTCCACCGGCTCTCCCAGCGATACATAGCGGTCACCGAAAAAACCCGAGTCGATCGCCGCTTCGGTCATCACCTGCTGGGTGGTGGTGTACGCGCGTTTCTCCGGGTTCAGCGTCTCCAGCACCTTGCCATCCTTGACCACTTCAAACTTGCCTACCGTCGCACGATAGTTCGGGCCGGGCTTTTCCGAAATGCCAATGAAGCGAAATTCGTAGCCGCCCTGCAACACGCTTTGGCCCGGTGCCAGCCGCGTGTCCTTTTCGGTCTCGTAGGTTTTCACCATGCTCACGCCGATCACGAACACCGCCACGCCGACGTGCGCGAGGTGCATGCCGTAATAACTCGGGCTGTTGGCGGTCAGCTTCGCCAGGAAACCCGTCGCTGCGGTCGACTGGAAGCGATGGACCAGCGCCGTAACCGTGGCAGCGATGATCCAGCTGGCCAGGAACAGGCCGAGCGCAACCAGCGCTGTCCACTTGCCCATCAGGAAGGGAATGCCGATGCCGCAGACAATGGCTACGCCGAATGCCCATTTGAGGCGAATAGCCAGTTCGGGAATGGTGGCGTTGCGCCAGCGCGCGATCGGGCCGATTGCCATCAGGAACAGTGCCGGCGCCATCAGCGGAAAGAACACCGCATCAAAGTACGGCGGCCCAACCGAAATCTTGCCCAGCTTCAGGGCATCAAGGAACAGCGGGTAGAGGGTTCCGAGCATGACGGCCAGCATCGCCACCAGCAACAGCACGTTGTTGGCCAGCAGCATCGACTCACGCGCCGCCGGTGAAAAGGCGCGCGGCACCTTGGCCAGACCCAGCTGCGGGGCACGCCACGCATACAGCAGCAACGAAGAACCGATCACCACGGCCAGAAATGCCAGAATGAACACGCCGCGCCGCGGATCGGTGGCGAAGGCATGCACGCTGGTCAATACGCCGGAGCGCACCAGGAACGTACCGAGCAGCGACAGCGAAAAGGCGATGATCGCCAGCAACACGGTCCAGCTTTTGAATATCCCGCGCTTCTCGGTGACGGCCAGCGAATGAATCAGGGCCGTGCCGATGAGCCAGGGCATGAACGAAGCATTCTCGACCGGATCCCAGAACCACCAACCGCCCCAGCCAAGCTCGTAATAGGCCCAGGCCGAGCCGAGGCAGATGCCGAAAGTGAGGAAACACCAGGCCGCGGTGGTCCAGGGGCGCGACCAGCGCGCCCAGGTTGCATCCAGCCGCCCTCCCAGCAGCGCGGCAATGGCGAAGGCAAAGGCCACCGAGAATCCGACGTATCCCATATAGAGCATCGGCGGGTGATAGATCATTCCCGGGTCCTGCAGCAAGGGATTGAGGTCGCGGCCTTCGGCGGCGGCGGGAATCAGGCGATCAAACGGGTTGGATGTCATGAGCATGAACAACAGGAAGCCAACAGCGACCAGCCCCATGACCGACAGCACCCGAGCGACCACTTCTTCAGGCAGGTTGCGGCTGAATGTGGCCACCGCCAAGGTCCAGCCGGCCAGCATCAACACCCACAGCAGCAGCGAGCCTTCATGGGAACCCCACGAGGCGGTGATGCGGTAGTAAACCGGCAACTTGGTGTTCGAATTGGTGGCGACGTTCTGCACCGAGAAATCGCTGGTGATGAACGAATAGGCAAGGCAGCCGAAGGCGAACAGCACGAACAGGAACTGCCCGGTGGCGAGCGGGCGCGCCAGGCCCATCAATGTGGCATTGCCGCGAAACGCGCCGACCAGCGGCAGCACGCCCAGCGTCAATGCCAGGCACAGGGAAAGTACGAGAGCAAACTGACCGAGTTCTGGAATCATGGATTCACCTTGGTTGAGGGTGCGATGATACTCACTTGGGCGCCTGGGTGACCACCGGCTTTTCGCCGGCAAACATCTTGCCTTCGACCGGATGGCCGGCGCGCTTGAGTGCCTCGGCTGCTTCCGGCGGCATGTAGTTCTCGTCGTGCTTGGCGAGCACTTCGGTCGCCGCGAACACGCCGTCCGCACCGATCTTGCCCTGCGCGACAATGCCTTTTCCCTCCTTGAACAGGTCGGGAAGAATCCCGGTAAAACTCACCGGAACGGTCTGCGCCGTGTCGGTGACGTCAAACCGCACCGTGAGCCCGTTGGGGTCGCGTTTCACGGTGCCGGCGGTCACCAGTCCACCGAGGCGAAAGGCACGATCCTGCGGCACCTTTTTCTGGGCAATATCGCTGGGGGTGAAAAAGAACACCAGGTTCGAATTGAATGCGCGCAACACCAGGCCGACCGCGGTCGCGATCACCAGCAGCCCCAATGCGACCCAAAGAAATCTCTTGTGACGACCCTTCATGACTGCTCTCCTGTTGCCCGGCTGCTTTTTACACGTGCACGCAGCAATATGACTTCGACAGCGATGGCCAGCGCGAAGGCACCGAACGAACCCCACACGTACCAGGCACGTCCGCCCATCGAAAAGAATTCGCTCCAGTTCACTTCAGTTCTCCCAGCCAGGCGGCACCCGCCTCGCGTTCAACAATAATTGCGCGGACCCGCACCAGCGCGACCGCGATCGAATAAGCCCAGCAGGCAAATGTCATCAGCAGCATCGCGGTCAGCATGACCGCCGCCATCTTCGGTGCCGCCGTGGTGGAAATGGTGGAACCCTGGTGCAGCGTGTTCCACCACTTGACCGAAAAATAGATGATCGGGATGTTCACCGAGCCAACGATGGCCAGCAGCGCACCGGCCTTGTCGGCGCGGCGCTTGTCCTCGATGGCATGGGTAAGCGCAATGAAGCCGGCATACAGGAACAGCAGGATCAGCGTCGAAGTCATGCGCGCATCCCACACCCAGTAGGTTCCCCAGGTGGGTTTGCCCCACAACGCGCCGGTCCACAGCGCCAGCGCGGTAAACATCGCGCCGGTCGGGGCCAGCGCTTCCATCATCATCGCCGAGATGCGCGTATTGAACGAAAGTGCCAGCACGCCATACATGGCCATCACCAGGTAGATGAACATGCCCATCCACGCCGCCGGCACGTGGATGAAGATCACCCGGTACACCTCGCCCTGCTGGAAGTCGGTCGGGGCGACGAATAGCCCGATGTAGAGGCCAATTACACCGAGGATGACCGCGATGACGGCGAACACCGGCCACACCTTGCCGGCCAGCGGGTAAAACATCGAGGGAGAGGAGTATTTGTAGATTTTCACGCGCGGTCGATGACGGTGGTTTTCAATCCAGGGAAATGCGCAAGGCAGCTGCCACTGCAAACGGCGAAGCCAGGGCGCCCAGCAACAGTATGGCGCCAAGTAACGACAGGTTGGCCGCGTAGTCGATGGAAGCCATGACCTGTTCGACAGCGCCGGCACCAAATATCAATACCGGCATATACAGCGGCAACACCAGCAGCGCCAGCAAAACGGATGCGCCGCGCAGGCCCAGGGTCAACGCGGCACCGATGGCGCCGATCATGGACAACACCGGCGTACCCAGCATCAGACCGGCGACCAGCACCAGAAGTTCGTTGTCCTCGAGTCCGAGCTGCAGGCCGAGCACGGGCGCGATCAGCGCCAGCGGCAATCCGCTGGTGATCCAATGGGCCAGCATCTTGCCGGCGGCGATCACCGCGAGCGGATATGGCGACAGCAACATTTGCTCGAGCGTGCCATCGGCATAATCGGCAGCAAACAGGCGCGGCAGGGTAAGCAACACCGACAGCAAGGCGGCCACCCACACAACACCCGGCGCAATGCGCTTGAGCAAGGCCGGATCGGCACCGACCGCGAGCGGGAACAGGCTGACCACGATAACCAGGAACATGAGCGCCTGAACGAGCTCGCCTTTGGACCGCAGGCCGATTCGCAAGTCGCGCGCTGCGGCAAGCCACACACCGCGTTCGGGCGCAAGCTCGATTGCAGGTTTGGTATCCAGGGTGGCTGCATTCATAAGGCCACCTCCGCGCTGTCGCCGAGACGCAACTCCTGAATACTTCGCGACAGCGGCAGCGCAAGATGCGTGGCAATGCAGGCGATGCCGCCGCGCGCCAGGTGTTCCTCCACCAGCGAGACGAACAGCGCGACACCTTCGTCATCCAGCGCATTGGTCGGCTCATCCAGCAGCCAGACTGGTTTTCGGGACAGCGCCAGCCGGGCAAGTCCGACGCGACGCTTTTGGCCCTGCGAAAGCCGGCGCGCCAGCAGGTCGGCGCGCGCGCCAAGGCCAACCTGATCCAGTGCGGCGTGGCGCGCCGCGCCATCGTGCGCGACACCGTCAAAATTCAGCTGGTCGAGCAGGTTTTCCGCTGCGCTCAGTTCTTCTTTCAGGGCGTTGATGTGACCGATATAAATGCAGGTCTCCCGCTGGCTGGCATTCAAGGGCTTCCAGCGCTGCCCGTTCCAGCGCACCTCCCCGCTATCGGCCGTGCTGAGCCCAGCCAGCACGCGCAGCAGCGTGGTCTTGCCGCTGCCGTTGGAACCGCGCACCACCAGCGCCTGGCCCGAGCCCAGCGACCAGTTCAAATCCGTGAACAGGCGCCGCGGGCCGCGCGACAGCGTCAATCCGTGCGTCGACAAGCGTGGCACGGCGTCGCTCAAGGCCCTGCCTTGACCACGCTGGAAACCAGCACTTTGACATTGGCTGCACCCGGTTTCACTGCTTCGCTCTGGCCGGAAAGGTCGCCCGGCTGCAGTTGCGCGTTTCCTGACTTGGAAATTCGCGCCTCGACGATCACTTCCGGAAACGACGACAGGTTCATGCCAGGCGACATGGCCATGGCATCGGTCAACTCAAAGGCCTTGGGGAAGTCGGCCGCCTTGGGGCCGGCAATGCGCACGACCGCCAGCGGCATGCGCGGCCCGGCTTTGGCTCGCGCCAGTATGAACAGCACATCGCCTGGCGCCAGCTTGGCGAGCATGTCGGGCGCCAGCGCGACCTGCCCCGAAATCTTCGCGCCGGCGGCAGCGTTCGGCGCCGGCGCGGGTGACGACGCCATTGGTGCCGGGCTGGGAGCCGGGGGCGGGACGTTCGCCTGCGCTGGCGTTGCCGCGTCCGCCGCAATCACCGGTGGCTTGCCGGTGCGTACCTCGACAATGATGGCCTCGACCTGCCGGAAGTCATCCGAGTCCTTGGGCAGCAGCGACTTGATCTTTTCCCAGTGCCTGATCGACGCATCCTTGTTGCCAAGGCGCATTTCCGCGGTGCCCGCCAAAGCCAGCGCCTTCAGGTGATTCGGATCAGCCTGCAACGCGCGCTTGATGATCTCCATGGGCTTGCCCTCGAAGCGGCCTTGCTGCGTCATCACGTAGGTATCGGCATAATCGGCCAGCACCTGAGCATCCTTGGGCAGCAATGTCGCCGCCCGCTCGTAGGCGGCAAGCGCCGCCGGCATCCGCCCGAGAGCCGCCTGCGAACGCGCCAGCAGCACCCAGCCTTTCGGGTCGCCAGGGTTCTGTTCCATCTTCTTGGCGAGGGTGTCGACCATCTCGACAATCTTCGCATCGGACATTTGCGGAGAATCACCCCCCGCCTCCCCATGGTCCGCCGCGCCCGCGGATTGCACCGGGATCTTTTCCATGCGCAATACGTGCGACGAACCCCAGATCGCGTAGAGCACTCCCGCGGCCAGTGGTATCGCGACCGCGAGCCCCGCGATGACCAGCCAGGGTCGCCGCGCCGCAGCGCCTGCGGGTGCCCCCATGGCGGTGCCGACCGGGACCTCATCCACCAGTCGGTGGGAGAGCTCGGCAAGCGCCGCGTCGCGCTCCTCAAGGGTCAGCATGCCGCGCGCAAAATCGGCCTCGATTTCGCCTTTCTGGGACTTGAGGATCGCGACGTTGCTGCCGGCGTGCGAGATTGCGGCGCTGTCACCGTCGCGACCGGATTGGCGGATCAGCGGCACCAGCACGAAAGCGAGCGCCACGAGGACCATGAGAACTGCCACAACGAGAAAGGAAGTCAAAGTGCGGGATTTCGTCGGGTGGGAAGAACGGAAATTATAGCTTGCGTACCGCACGGCCTGGCTTTGCCCGCGGTGATTGCGCCGCCAAGCGCGGCCGAAATTGGCGGAAACCGCGAACGGTTTGCGTTGAATCAACCGGCAGGAGAAATCGGCCGGCGGAGCGCGGAAATTTTCGCCACGTCACCATTACGGTGCGTCGTCAGTGAATGCCCCGTTTGCGGTATGCAATGGGGCTATTTCAACGCGGCGAAACCGGTTAGACTCGGGACTTCGATTTGATCAATCGCACGCGAATTGCAGCAAGGGGAAACCGGTGGTGGTCTGGAATCAGGACTGCCGCGGGAGCATAAAAAGCAGCACGGCACAATCGCGGGGACCCGGTCAGGGCGCAGGGTCACCACAAAATCACGGTTTCATGCGCAGAAACGCGCAGCCATCGGGAGTGGCTGCGGCGTCTCGGCAGTGGATCAGAAGATCAGGGAGCACTCGTCAGCATGCGACATCGCACCATTCTCGAGTACCTGCACTACCGATACCTCAAAGTTGCTGCCGTACTGGTGATCGCGGCCATCATCGGCTATGCCATCTACGACACACCGGTCGGGCGGTATGGCGGCACCCCCATGGGCTACACGCTGGGCACGATCGGCGCACTGCTGATCGTCTGGCTGATGTGGTTCGGCGTGCGCAAGCGCCGCTACCGTACCGGCGGCGGCAGCCTGCAGGGCTGGATGTCCGCGCACGTCTATCTCGGCACCACCCTCATCGTCATCGCCACGCTGCATGCCGGCTTCCAGATCGGCTGGAACGTGCACACGCTGGCCTACATGTTGATGTTGGGCGTGATTTTCTCCGGCTTCTACGGCATGTATGCCTACCTGCGCATTCCGCAACTGATGACCGAGAACATGGGCGAAGACACCCTTGAAAGCCTGCTCATGAAGGTCTCGGACATCGATCGCGAGGCACGCAAGATCGCCATCAGCCTGCCCGACAACATCAACCAGGCGGTGCAGGATTCAGTCCAGAACACCCGCG
>JBGATH010000056.1:0-19893 GCA_044229235.1 Usitatibacteraceae bacterium | reverse complement strand
ATGCGGCGTTTCCAGCCAGCCCGCGAAGGTCTTGCGCCACTCCGCCGGCGTGAGGCACCAGCGCGGAATGCGCGCCAATATGTCGCCCAAGCAAAGCGGAAATCCGCAGCGGTCAAGCAGGCGATTGGCGCAGTCGGCGAATTTGAGGAATGCGGCGCGCGCATCGGCGATGCCCTCGGTGACCGGCGGGACGAAGATGAGCGCATTGTCCTGGTCGGTGGCCAGCGTCTGCTCCATGCGCCCTTCCGAGCCCAGTCCCAGCCAGCACCAGGGCATGTCCGGGGGCGGGCTTTCGGCGGCGGCCAGGACAAGTGCACGGCCGGCCACGGCATCGTTGAGCGTGGTGACGAACTGCGTCAGCTGCTCGGCGCCCACGCCCTGCGCAAGCAGCGCGCCGGCCAGGCGCCGCACCTCGCCCGCGGCATGCGCCAGGGACTCGGCACTGTCGGACTGCTCGATCGCCTTCGCGATCTCGCCCAGCGAGAGGCGCTGCAAGGTGAATAAGTCGCGTTCCGAGACCACGCCCAGCAGCCTGCCTTCCTCCATCACCAGAACGTGGCGAAAGCGAAAGCGCGCCATCGCCTGCGCCGCCTCGAACAGCGCCGCGTGACTGGGCAGTGAGAAGGGCCGCGGCGTCATCGCCTGGTCGATCCGCGCATCCTGCGGAATGCCGGCGAGCGCGATGCGGTCGAGCACGTCGCGCTCGGTGAAAATCCCCAGCGGCTGCCCGTCGGGATCGGCGATCACCACCGAGCCGATGCGCAGTTCCTTCATCTTTTCCAGAACCACGCGCACGCTGACATCCGGCGCGACGGTCACCGGCGGGCGGACAATGATCGACTTCAGCGGGCTGGCGAGGTTGTGTGCGTCCGAAACGCGCGAAGTGAAATGGCCCTGCACGCGCCGCCGCGACTGGTCCAGCAGCGCGGCCAGCCGACGCGTTGCGAAATCGCGAAACGCGCGCGACACGTCCATCACGTGTTCGAAATCGGCCAGCGGCAGCCGATAACAAAAGGTGTCCTCGGTGGCGGTATAGGTGAGCACACCGGGGCGCCGCGCGATCAGCGCGCCCACCGGAAAGCATTCCCCCTCGGCGAGGGTCAGCGCCCAGGCTTCCGGCGAGCGCGCATGGTCCTCGAGGCCGGTGACACTGCCCTTTTGCACGATGAAAAAATACTCGGCAACCCCGTCGCGCGGCGTCAGCAGCGTCGCCCCCTTGGCGAAATACACCAGGGAGAGACGCGCCGCCAGGAATTGCAGCGTGGCCAGATCCATGGCATCAAACGGCGCATGCTGCCGCAGGTCCGTGATGGTCGCGGCAATCAGGGACGGTGCGGGCTGGGTGGAAACGACGGGCTTAACCAGTGTGACCTCAGGGCTGCGATGGGGAACTTCCATTAACCTGCTGCGCGTTCAAATTTCGCGCCTCCGGTGCTCTGCGTACTCTCGTACGCGTCCGCTCCTCGACACGAACTTTGACCGCTCGCGACGGTTTCTAGAAGTTCCCGATGGGCAAACTCCAGCACTGGCGCGGGTTGCAGGCCGAAATGCCTCTGAACGCCGCGTCAATGCTGGAGTTTTCGGATCGTGCCTCACGTTTGTGAAAACAACGATGCGCCGGTGTGGCTGCGCTTACATCGCCTGCTTCAACTGCTCCAGAATCGCCGGATTCTCGAGGGTGGAGATATCTTGCGTGATCGCCTCCCCCTTGGCAATCGAGCGCAGCAGCCGGCGCATGATCTTGCCGGAACGCGTCTTCGGCAGGTTGTCGCCGAAGCGAATGTCCTTGGGCTTGGCAATCGGGCCGATCTCCTTGCCGACCCAGTCGCGAAGCTCCTTGGCGATGGCCTTGGCTTCCTCGCCAGTGGGCCTCGCCCCCTTGAGCACGACAAATGCGCACACCGCTTCCCCGGTCATTTCGTCGGGACGCCCGACCACGGCTGCCTCGGCCACCAGCTTCGAATTGGACACCAGCGCCGACTCGATTTCCATCGTGCCCAGACGGTGTCCCGACACGTTCAGCACATCGTCGATGCGGCCCATGATGGTGAAATAGCCGTGCTCCTTGTCGCGCACCGCGCCGTCGCCGGCGAGGTAGAGCTTGCCGCCCAGTTCTTCCGGGAAGTAGGTTTTCTGGAAGCGCTCCGGGTCGTTCCAGATGGTCCGCACCATCGACGGCCACGGACGCTTGACCACCAGGATGCCGCCGTTGCCGTTGGCCACGTCGTGACCCGTTTCGTCGACGATCGCCGCCATGATGCCCGGCAGCGGCAGCGTGCACGAACCGGGCTTGAGCGGTGTTGCGCCGGGCAGCGGCGTGATCATGTGGCCGCCGGTTTCGGTCTGCCAGAAGGTATCGACAATCGGGCAGCGACCGCCGCCGACATTCTCGTAGTACCACATCCATGCCTCGGGGTTGATCGGCTCGCCGACCGAGCCGAGGATCCGCAGTGAGGTCAGGTCGAAATTGCGCGGGTGGGTCTTGGGATCGACTTCGCCGGCCTTGATCAGCGAGCGGATCGCGGTGGGTGCCGTGTAGAAAACGCTGACTTTGTGCTTCTGGATCGTTTCCCAGAAGCGGCCGGCATTCGGATAGGTCGGCACGCCTTCAAACACGATCTCGGTCCCGCCCACCGACAAGGGGCCGTAGGCGACGTAGGAATGGCCGGTGACCCAGCCGATGTCGGCGGTGCACCAGAAGACGTCGTTCGGCTTGTTGTCAAACGTCCACTTCATGGTCAGGTGTGCCCACAGCAGGTAGCCGCCGGTCGAATGCTGGATGCCCTTGGGCTTGCCGGTGGACCCGGAGGTGTAAAGAATGAACAGCGGGTGTTCGGCACCCACCCATTCCGGCTCGCAGACATCGCTTTGCGCGGGTTCCAGGTCGTGCCACCAGTGATCGCGCCCTGCCGACATCGCAACGTTGCCGCCGGTGCGCTTGTAGACGATGCAGGTCTTCATGTGCTCGCAGCCGCCCATGGCGAGCGCTTCGTCGACGATGTTCTTGATGGGCAGCGCCTTGCCGCCGCGCATCTGCTCGTCGGCCGTGATGACGGCGATCGCGCCGGCATCGATGATGCGTTCCTGCAGCGACTTGGCCGAGAACCCGCCGAACACCACCGAATGGGTGGCGCCGATGCGCGCACAGGCCTGCATGGCAATGACGCCCTCGATGGTCATCGGGATATAGATGATGACGCGGTCACCTTTCTTGATGCCCTTGGCCTTGAGGGCATTGGCAAACCGGCAAACGCGCTGGTGCAGCTCGCGATAGGTGATGCGCGTGCTGGCGCCGTCATCGGCTTCGAAAATGATCGCCGTCTTGTCGGCGTTGCCGTTGGTCAGATTGCGGTCGAGGCAGTTGTAAGACGCGTTCAGTTCGCCGTCCTGGAACCAGCGATAGAAAGGCGCGTTGCTCTCGTCGAGCACATCGGAAAACGGTTTGTGCCACGCGAGGTTCTCGCGCGCAAGCCTGCCCCAGAAGCCGGCGTAGTCCTTCTCCGCCTCCGCACACATCGCCAGGTAAGCCGGCATGCCGGAAATCGCCGCCTGCTTCACCAGGCTCTCCGGCGGATTGAAGATGCGGTTTTCAGTGGATACCGATTCAATGGATGACATACGATTCTCCTGTTTGCGGTGCGTTGCTCATTGACGTGGCCTGGGACGGTGTCCAGCCCTGTTATGCGGCTAATTTACGGCATTCCGCGCAGGTAAGGCAAAGCGCGCAGCCTGCGGTCATTACACCAGCGGAAGCTGACAACTGGCTTACGCACCCAACCGCGATCAGAATGGCGGCGCCAGGAATATTGGCAGTATGATCGTATTGCAGCGCACCATTTCCGGGGTCCGCGCCTGCCGAGCCGGCGACGCCCTGCGCCGGCCGGTTCGACCCGGTGGTCGCTACGCCTGACATGCCAAACGCCTTCAATTTCTCCGAATCGCCCTTCGACTGCCTGACACTCGACGAACAGCGCCTGGTGCGCGACAGCGTCGACATCGCCTATTTTCGCGCCGGCGAAGTCATCCTCGACCTGGGTGTGCAGCCGACGCACCTGTTCGTGATCATCAAGGGCACGGTCAATCAGAAGGATGGCGGCGAAATCATCCACCACTACGGCGCCAACGACTGCTTCGACGGGCGCGGCCTGGTCGCTCAGAAGGTCAGCAGCCAGTTTTCGGCGGCCGAGGAAGTGGTGGCCTACCAGCTCGCCAGGTCCACCGTCAGCAGCCTTATCGCCAGCAACGCCACCTTTGGCGCGATGCTGTTCTCGGACCTTTCCAACAAGCTCAACGCCATCTCCCAGCGCAGCAGCCAGCACGAACTGCAGTCGCTGAACATGGCGCGCGTGGCCGAGGCTTTTGTCAGGCCGCCGCGATTTGTCGATGCGCAGACCGACATCGTTTCGGTGGTGAAGCTTTTCCAGGCCGAACGCACCACCACCGTGCTGGTGCGCGACCAGGCCTCGCAGCCGCCCAGGCTGGGCATCTTCACGCACACCGGCCTGCAGCGCGCCATCCTCAGCGGCACGCCGCTGCATGAACTGCCGGTCGGTGACCTGACCAACTACTCGCTGATCAGCGTACGCCCGACCGAACTGATCGGCGATGCACTGGCCATCATGATCCAGAAGCGCGTGCATCGCCTGGTGGTGGGCGAGCGCAACCGCGACGGCAGCATTGACAGCGAACAAATCATCGGCGTGCTGGAGGCCCTCGACCTGTTCAGCTTCCTGTCCAACCACTCCTACCTGATCAGCATTCAGATCATCGAGTCGAACGACATCGAGTCGCTCTCCCAGGCCGCGGCGCAAATCAATCGCCTCATTGCCCTGCTTTATCAGGGCGGCACCAAGGTGAGCCTGATCGCCACACTGGTGCAGGAACTCAACGCCAGCCTGTTCGAACGCGCCTGGCAGCTGATTGCGCCGCGCGAACTGCAGGCCAACAGCTGCCTGTTCGTCATGGGCAGCGAGGGCCGTGGGGAACAGCTGCTCAAGACGGATCAGGACAACGGCCTGATCCTGCGTGACGGCTATGCGCCGCCTGACGATCTGGCCGCGATCTGCGAGCGATTTTCCTCGGCGCTGCGTGGCTTCGGCTATCCCGACTGCCCGGGAAACATCATGGTCAGCAATCCGGTCTGGCGCCAGACCGGCAGCGCGTTCAGCCAGATGGCGCGCCAGTGGCTGCTGATGCCCAGCCCGGACAGCCTGATGTCGCTGGCGATCTTCCTCGACGCGCACAGCGTTTCCGGCGACAGCGGTTTGCTGCAGCAGGTGCGCGACAGCGTGTTCGCGGTGGTCACCGACAACGATGCCATGCTTGCGCGCTTCGCCTCCGCCATCAATTCGTTCGCCGAGAGCGGCGGCTGGTGGAACCGCCTGCTGCTGATGGGCGAACAGAATGAAGACGCGCTCGACCTGAAGAAGGCCGGTATTTTTCCCGTGGTGCACGGCATCCGTAGCATGGCGCTGGAGCAGCGCCTGTCCTCGCTGGGCACCATTACGCGCATCCAGGAGCTTGTCGCCATGGGCAAACTGAGCCGCGACATGGGCACCGACCTCACCGACAGCCTGCACTTTTTCATGGGGCTCAAGCTCAAGGCCGGCCTCGCCGACCTTGCCCTGAACCGGCCGGTTTCCGGCGCGGTGCAGGTGACCAAACTCAGCAGCCTGGATCGTGACTTGCTCAAGGACACGCTTGGCGTGGTAAAGCGCTTCAAGCAGTTCATGCGCCAGCACTTCAAGCTCGACATGATTTCATGAGCCGGGCGTTTTCCGCCACCCACTGGCTCGGCGCCCTCGAGCGCGCCTGGCTGCTGTTTCACCTTGAGAACACCGCATACCGATTCATGTTCGCCTCACCGCCGGAGGGGGAATGGGTGGCGCTGGACTGCGAAACGACCGGGCTGAACGTCAATACGGACGAGATCATCTCGGTGGCGGCGGTACGCATTTGCGGCAACCGCGTCATGACCAGCGAGCGCCTGGAATTGCTGGTGCGGCCGGAGCGACGCGTGTCACCCGAAAGCGTGCGCATTCACCAGCTGCGCGAACAGGATGTGGCCAAGGGCATGGACATCGAAGAAGCCATGGAGAAGCTGATGCACTTCATCGGCTGCCGTCCGCTGGTCGGCTATTACCTGGAATTTGACCTGGCCATGATCGATCGTGCGGTCGCATCGCTGCTCGGCGGCGGCATGGGCCTGCCACAGGATCGCTACGAAGTCTCGGCGATGTATTACGACTACAAATACCAGCAATTGCCGCGCAACCAGCGCGACAACCCGTTCATCGACCTGCGATTCGCGACGCTGATGAACGACTTGCAATTACCACAGCGCAATGCCCACGACGCGCTCAACGATGCCGTCATGGCGGCACTGGCCTTCGTCAAGCTCAGGCAACTGCTGGCTGCCGGGTAACTTCACCCGGCAGCCAGCCGTGCACAATCAAGCTCAGTGCCCGGACGCGCCCGATGCGCCGAAGCCGGTTTCCGACCGCACCTGTTGCGCCTTGAACGCGGCGCGCTCGTCGGCAGCCTGCGGGCTGCGATCGAGGATCGAGAACAGCCAGACGCCAACGAAGCCGATGGTCATCGAGAACAATGCGGGTGAGGAGTACGGGAACAGTGCCGAGCCCTTCGGGTTGCCAAGCGTGGCTTCCCAGACCGAGGGAGAGACCACCGTCAGCGCCACCGAGGAGATCAGACCAAGGAAGCCGCCGATCACGGCGCCCTTGGTGGTGCAGTCTTTCCACAACACCGACATGAAAAGCACCGGAAAGTTGGCGGAGGCCGCAATCGCGAACGCCAGCGCCACCATGAAGGCGATGTTCTGCTTCTCGAACGCGATACCGAGCGCGACGGCAACGATGCCAAGGGCAATGGTGGTCAGGCGCGACACTTTCAGTTCCGACGCGCTGTCGACATTGCCTTGCTTGATCACGGTGGCGTACAGGTCATGCGACACGGCCGATGCGCCCGACAGCGTCAGGCCGGCAACCACGGCCAGAATGGTCGCGAAGGCGACGGCGGAAATGAAGCCGTAGAAGATGTTGCCGCCAACCGCTTTGGCCACCAGCACTGCCGCCATGTTGGCCGATCCGCCGCCGCCCTTGATGATGCCCTTGGCGGTATCGGCGTATTCCGGGTTGGTCAGCACCAGCGTGATCGCGCCGAAACCGATGATGAAGATCAGCACATAGAAGTAGCCGATCCAGGTGGTGGCCCAGAGCACGGACTTGCGAGCCTGCTTGGCATCGGGCACCGTGAAGAAGCGCATCAGGATATGCGGCAGGCCGGCGGTGCCGAACATCAGCGCCATGCCGAACGAGATGGCCGAGATCGGATCCTTGATGAATCCACCCGGACCCATGATCGACAGGCCGATCTTGGCGGCTTCCCCGGCATCTTTGCCGGAATTGGCGGCGATCTGCGTACGCACCTCCACGCCCTTGGCGAACAGCGCCTCCGGGCTGAAGCCGTATTGGGAAAGGACCATCAGCGCCATGAACGTCACGCCGCCCAGCAACAAGCAGGCCTTGATGATCTGCACCCAGGTGGTTGCCGTCATGCCGCCGAACAGCACGTACACCATCATCAGCGCGCCCACCAGCACCACCGCGACCCAGTAGTCCAACCCGAACAGCAGCTTGATGAGGGCACCGGCGCCGACCATCTGCGCGATCAGGTAGAACAGGACCACGACCAGCGTCCCGGAAGCGGCGAAGACGCGGATCGGGGTCTGCTTGAAGCGGTAGCCGGCCACATCGGCGAAGGTGAACTTGCCGAGGTTGCGCAGGCGTTCCGCCATCAGAAAGGTGATGACCGGCCAGCCGACCAGAAACCCGATCGAGTAGATCAGGCCGTCATAGCCGGTTGCCATGACCGCGGCGGAGATACCCAGGAACGAGGCGGCCGACATGTAGTCGCCGGCGATCGCAAGGCCGTTCTGGAAGCCGGTGATGCCGCCACCCGCCGTGTAGAAATCGGCGGCAGACTTGGTTCTGGCAGCCGCCCATTTGGTGATGAAAAGCGTGCCGATCACGAAAATGCCGAACATCGAAATCGCGACCCAGTTGGTCGCCTGCTTGTCCACCTGGCCCATGTCCGCGCCCGCGGCCATGGCAGCGCCCGAGGTCAACAGCAGCCCGGCTCCCGCCAGCAATGCGTTCGCGATTCTCATTTCGAGGCCTCCTGCAGGATTTCGGCCGTGAGACGGTCGTATTCGGCGTTGGCGCGGCGCACATAGATGCCGGTGATGACGATCGTGAAGATGATGACGCCCATGCCGATGGGAATACCCAGCGTGGTCACGCCGCTGCCGATCGGCTGCGCCAGAAACGGTTTGTTGAAGGCTATCAGCGCGATGTAGCCGAAATAGACCACGAGCATGGCGATGGTCAGCGTCCAGCCAAAGGTGGAGCGCTTGCTCTTTAGTTCGTGGTACTTCGGATTCGCTTCGATTTTTGCGACTATCGAATCACTCATGTTGGATCTCCTGGTTGTGAGGCGGGTGCGACGGGCGGCGGCGGCCAAGCGCCGCATTCCTCCGTGTCCGCATTAAGCCCAAGCAAGCTGACGGCAGCCTTACACGGCCGGGATCGGTCGCAAGTAACGCGAAGAAAATATGTCTTATGTCTTTTATAAGACTTATTGACGCGGCGCAGCAATGCGTGTAATTTGACAGCGTCGGCAGGCCCGTTGGTGGCTTGCCGCAGACCCGCATCGAAGGAGAAACTGCAATGAACCACGCCGAGGCTGCGCATCTTCCGTCCCCGCACCTTTCGACCCCTTACGCCGGCGAGGCCGCCGGCCTGTCTGCGGGCACGGCCGACATGCTGGGCGACTACTGGCCTGGCATCCAGATCTATTACCCACCGGTCAAATACGCGCCGGCGCTGGGGCTGTACGAAGATCTCGAGCAGGCTGCCCAGCGCTTCAAGAAACACGCCTGGGGCACCACCTCGCACACGCTGATCTTCGACCTGGAAGACGGCTGCCGCCAGAAGGAGATGTCACGCGAGCTGCTGCGGCGCGAGCTGCCCGGCATGAAGAAGCGCAAGGAAGTGCAGATTGCGGTGCGCATCAACCCCTTCCGCACCGAGGAATATGAAAAGGACCTGCAGATGGTCCGCGATTTGTCGGACCACATCGATGTGGTGATGCTGGCCAAGGCCGGCGAAGCTTACGGCGCACCGGAGATCCGCGACCTGTCCGCGCTGCTGGTCGGGCTGAATCACCGCATCACCATCCAGCCCATCATCGAACACCCCAAGTCGCTCAAGATCGCGCCGGACCTGATGCAGTACGCCACCGTCAAGCATGTGGTATTCGGCATCCATGACTTCTCCAAAGCCATGGGCATCCAGATCACGCCGCGGCGCTGGACCGAGGAACTGGCCTACTTCATGAACCAGGTGCTGTTCGAAGCGCGCATCGCCGGCAAAGGCGTCATCGGCGGCGTGGAAACGCTCATCGGCCAGTCGACGATGCCGGAGAATTTTGTCGAGCCCGACGACGTGCGCCGCTGGCTCGATCTGCACGGCGACGAGGAAAGCCGCGTGGTGTACCAGCACGCCTGCGAGGAAGCGGCAATGGGCATGACCGGCAAGCAGGTCATCCATCCTTTCCATATCCATCCGTGCAAGGTGGCCTACACACCTTCCCCGACCGACATCCGCACCAAGATCGCCATCCTCAAGGCCGCCATCGAAGCCGATGCGCTGCTGGGCGGCGCCATCAAGTTCAACGGCGAGATGCTCGACCCGCCGATGTTCGGCAAGGCGCTGCAGACGCTGTTGCGCGCGCATGCATTGCACGCCCTGTCGGATGCCGACACCGGATTCGCCATTGAAGTGCTGCGCAAACTGCCGGCGCAAGTGGTTAGAGAGAACTGGCCATATGGAGTCATTCTTTAGACAAAGGTGGGAACTTCTAGAAACCGTAGCGAGCGGTCAAAGTTCGGGCCGAGGAGCAGACGCGTACGAAAGTACGCAGAGCACCGGAGGCGCGAAATTTGACCGCGCAGTAGGTTAATAGAAGATCCCCACGTAGATCGCCATTTGGCGCGCCTTACCGGGCATTTATGGCCTGAAAGCCGCGCCAGTGCTTGAGTTTCGAATTTCGCAAGGAACCCGCAGATGAACGCAAAGGCCAGCTTTCCCCCGTTTCCCGCCTGGACCTGGCAGGTACCGCAGTTCTTCAACATCGGCGTCGCCTGCACCGATGCCCATGTCGGCACCGATGTGGAATCGCGCATCGCGATGATTGTTGAAGACGATGCGCTCGGGACCGTTACCGCCACCTATGCGCAACTGGCCGCGCGCACCAGCCAGTTTGCGCAGCTGCTTCGCAAGCAGGGACTGAATCCCGGTGACCGCGTGCTCATCCGCCTGCCCAACTGCCTCGACTACCCGACCGCGTTCCTGGGCGCGATGAAAGCCGGCTGCATCGCCGTGCCGACATCCACGCTGCTCACCGCCGACGAAGTGTTGTACCTCGCCAAGGATTCCGGCGCCAAGGCGCTGGTGATGGATCACGCGGCCTGGGAACAGATTTCACCGCGCATTGGCGAGGCACCCGAGGCCAAGCTGGCGCTGCTGTCGGGCAAAGGCAAGCGTCTCGATGGCACCGCCATTCCATCCATTGACCTCACCCCGGCGCTGGATGCCATCAGCGTCTGGTCGGCGCCCCACGCCACACGCGCCAGCGATCCTGCCTACCTGGTCTACACCTCCGGCACCACCGGCTTTCCCAAGGGCGTGCTGCACGCGCACCGCGCGCTGGTCGGCCGTGAACCGGCTTCCGAATACTGGTTCAACTTCGACGCCAGGGGAGTGGATCGCATCCTGCATTCGGGCAAATTCAACTGGACCTATGTGCTGGGCTCGGGATTGATGGATCCGCTGTATCGCGGCAAGACCGTCATCGTTCACGAGGGCAAGAACGACGCCCACTTGTGGACGCGCCTGATCGCCAAGCACCAGGCGACGATTTTCATCGGCGTGCCGACCATCTACCGCCAGATCGTGCAAAAGACCGCCTCCACCAAAGCCGATGTGCCATCGCTGCGCTTTTGCATGAGTGCCGGCGAGCATTTGTCGGACGACATGCTGGCGGCGTGGCGGGAGCGCTTTGGCATGGACATATTTGAAGCTGTCGGCATGAGCGAGTTTTCGTACTACCTCTCGCAGAGCATTCACCGTCCCATTCGCGCCGGTTCCGCGGGCTTCCCGCAGCCGGGTCACGACATTCAGCTGCTCGACCCGGAAACACTGCAACCGGTGGCACGCGGCGAGGAAGGCATGATCTCGGTGCCCGAGTCCGACCCCGGCCTGTTCCTGCGCTACTGGAACCAGCCCGAGGAAACGGCGAAGTACAAGCACGATGGCTATTTCTTCACCGGCGACTACGCCAAGATCGACGAGGACGGTTACCTCTGGTTCCTCGGCCGCAAGGACGACATCATCAAGAGCTTCGGCTACCGGGTTTCGCCCTATGAAGTTGAGCGCGTGCTGAAATCGCATGCGTCGGTGGCGGACTGCGCGTGCGTCGGCGAAGAGGTCGAAAAGGACAAGCTGCTGGTAGTGGCCTACGTGATCCCGCAACCCGGCACCACCCTAAGCGCGGAACAGCTGCTGTCATTTGGACAGCAGCATCTCGCCGCGTACAAGGCTCCCAAGCGCATTTACCTGGCAAAGGACTTCCCGCGCACCAAGAATGGTAAAATTTTGCGTCGGGAAATCAGCCCTTCCATTGCGGTCGCGCAAGCCTGAAATCTGGCAATAGCGTGTAATACGCCTGCGGGAAGCCAGGCGAATCCTGATGGTGTTTCGCCCTCGCGAAGTTGTTTCGCGAGGGTTTTCCTATTTCAACCGCGGACGAATCGATGGACGACAAACAGAAATTGCAGCCGATGAAGCCTTTGCCCAGCCTGATCTTCATGAGCCGGTGGCTGCAGCTGCCCCTTTACCTCGGCCTGATTCTGGCCCAGGGCGTTTATGTGTTTCAGTTCTGGTCCGAACTCTATTACCTGATCCTCTCGGCGTTCGGCAACGAGTCGGCGCTGCAACACATCCTCATCTCGATCACCGTTGAGGGCGCCACGCCGCCCACCAAGCTCAATGAAGTCACCATCATGCTGGTGGTGCTGGGCCTGATCGACGTGGTGATGATCTCGAACCTGCTCATCATGGTGATCGTCGGCGGCTACGAGACCTTTGTTTCGCGCCTGGGTCTCGAAGGACACCCCGATCAGCCGGAGTGGCTTTCCCACGTCAACGCGTCAGTTCTCAAGGTCAAGCTGGCGACCGCCATCATCGGCATCTCGTCCATCCACCTGCTGAAGACTTTCATCAACGCCAAGGCCTACATGCAGAACGGCGAGTGGATCGCGCAGACGGTCATCCACATTACCTTCCTGCTGTCTGCGCTGGCGATTGCTTACAGCGACAGGCTCATGTCGCATCAGGAAAAACCCTCGAAGTCCGGCAGCTCCCACTAGGAGACAGGCATGACCACCATCAAGCAGGAAGATTTCGTTTCCTCCATCGCCGACGCGTTCCAGTACATCAGCTACTACCACCCGGTCGATTACATCAAGGCGTTGCACGAGGCCTACCTCAACGAACAATCGCCGGCCGCCAAGGATGCCATCGCGCAAATCCTCATCAACTCGCGCATGGCCGCCGAAGGCCACCGGCCGATCTGCCAGGACACCGGCATCGCCATTGCCTTCATCAAGGTGGGCATGGATGTGCGCTGGGATGCCAAGCTGTCGCTGGAACAGATGGTCAACGAGGGCGTCGGCCGTGCCTACAGCGATGTGGACAATCCGCTGCGCGGCTCCATGCTCACCGACCCGGACGGCAAGCGCAAGAACACCGGCAACAACACGCCCGGCGTGACCCATGTCGAGCTGGTGCCCGGTGACAAGGTGGAGGTCATCGTCGCGGCCAAGGGCGGCGGCTCGGAAAACAAATCCAAATTCGCCATGCTGCTGCCCTCCGACAACATCGTCGACTGGGTGCTGCAGCAGGTGCCCACGATGGGTGCCGACTGGTGTCCGCCCGGCATGCTCTCGCTGGGCATCGGCGGCTCGCCGGAAAAAGCCATGCTGATCGCCAAGTGGGGCATGATGGATCCGTTCGACATGCACCAGCTGATGGCGCGCGGCCCGCGCAATCGCGCCGAGGAACTGCGCATCGAAATCTATGACAAGGTCAATTCGCTCGGGATCGGCGCGCAGGGATTGGGCGGCCTGTCGACCGTGCTCGACGTCAAGGTCAATGACTACCCGACGCACGCTGCGTCGAAACCGGTGGCTCTGTTGCCCAACTGCGCGGCGACCCGCCATGCGCACTTCACGCTGGATGGATCGGGCCCGGCCAGCATCGCACCGCCGTCACTGGAAGACTGGCCCAAGCTGGCGCTGGATTTCAAGACTTCGCGCCGCGTCAACGTCAACGGCATCACCAAGGCGGAAATCGCCAGCTGGAAATCCGGCGAAACGCTGCTGCTGTCCGGCAAGATCCTCACCGGCCGCGACGCCGCGCACAAGCGTCTCACGGAAATGATCGCCAAAGGTGAACCACTGCCGGTCGATTTCACCAACCGCTTTATCTATTACGTTGGTCCGGTTAACGCCGTACGCGACGAAGCCGTCGGCCCGGCCGGCCCCACCACCTCGTCGCGCATGGACCGCTTCACCCGCACCATGCTCGAAAAGACCGGGCTCATCGGCATGATCGGCAAATCCGAGCGCAAGGAAATCGCCATCGAGGCCATCAAGGACAACCAGGCGGTCTATTGCATCGCCGTCGGCGGCGCGGCCTACCTGGTGTCCAAGGCCATCAAGTCCTCGAAGCTGATCGCGTTCGGGGACTTGGGCATGGAAGCCATCTACGAGTTTGACGTTCAGGACATGCCGGTGACCGTGGCGGTCGATCCGCTGGGCGTATCGGTACACAAGACCGGTCCGAAATTCTGGCAGGCGAAGATTGGCAAGATCCCGGTTGTCACCGCCTAGACTCGGCAGCACGTTGCCTGCCTCACCGCGCACGCCGGCAGTGGCACGCCAGCGGCGCGGCGGGAGTGCGGCGCGATGAACATCGAATCGACAGTTTCGGCGGCAGCCTCGCCCAGAATTGCCGTCATCGCCGGAGCCATCGGCTACCGCCAGGTGCTGACCGCGTTTCTGCGCAGTGCCTGGCCGACGGCTGCCATCGAAGAGATTGATCCGTTTTCGCAGACCATGCGCGGTGCCGGCATGGTGTTCGGTGCGCGGGCAGATGTGCTGCTGGTCGCGGGTCTGGGCACCCTGGCCGAGGCGATCAGCGCGCTCGGAAGACTCGGCGTTGCCCGCCGCGCCGCCCCCGAAGACACCGCGGAGGCCGGCGATGCGAAGCAAGCCGCGCGCGTGCCGCCGGTGGTGCTGCTGGCAAGTCAGGATTTGGCAAGCCATGCCCATGCACTGATCGAGGCCGGCGCAGCCGCCGTGCTGCTCAAGGACGCGCTGTCGCGCGAAACCCTGACCGGCGTGATCAGCGACCTTCTGAACGACACACCGGCGCCGATGCAATCACTGCTGGCCCATACCAACGCCGGCAACGAATCGCAGTTCGGAACCTTCAAGTTCAGCGTTGAGCACGAGCGCGTGCTGCTGGCCGTCGAAAACGTGCGACCGCTGGCGACCCTGGCCGCCAACCCGATGGCACAGGTTTTTCTCGGCGAGCGCCTGTCGGATGGCAAGCGCGTGGTGGTCAAGTTTCCGCTGTCCACGCCCTACCACGATACCGGCCTCGCGCGGCAGTTCTGCGACCGCTACCTGTACCTTACCGGACTCGACGGGCGCCACGTCGTGCGCTACATGGACGCGGGGATTTCCGGCTCATGGCCTTATGTGGTGCTGGAGTACCTGCCGGCCGGCGACTTGCGGCAGCGCATGGCAGCGGGGATCACCACCAGCACGGCGCTGCGGGTGCTCGCGCAAATCGGCGAAGCCCTGGCCACACTGCACGCGGGTGGCTTCGCCCACATGGACATCAAGCCCGAAAACATCTTCTTTCGCGCCGACGGCAGCCTGGCGCTGATCGACTTCAACATCTCCACGGTATTCGGGCGCGTGGCGCGCAATCGCCTCACCGGTGACGTGCTGGGCTCGCCGTTTTACATGAGCCCGGAGCAGGGCCGCGGCGCGCCGGTGGATGGCCGCAGCGACCTGTATAGCGCGGGTATCATCTTTTTCGAGATGCTCACCGGCGAACGCCCTTACGCCGGCGAGAATTCGGCGCAGGTGATATTCCGGCACTTGCACGATGAGGTGCCGCTCCTGCCCCGGCGCATTCGCGACCTGCAGCCGCTGGTCGACCAATTGTTGGCCAAAGATCCGGCGGAGCGCTTTGCTACCGCCGCCGACCTGGTCACTGCGCTGCGACCTTTCGTCGCCAGCCATCCCGACGAGGCCAAGTGAATACGCACGTCATGATGCCCACGGGCGCCGCCGACGCGCTGTTTTTCGCCCGCCACGCACGCGCGCATGGCCTGCTGTTTGTGCTGACCTCGAGTGCGCTGGACGCCGAGCGCCTGCGCGAGGAAATCGCCTGGTTCGATCCGGCGCTACGGGTGCATCGCCTGCCCGACTGGGAAACGCTGCCTTACGACCGGCTGTCGCCACACCCGGACCTAGTCTCCGAGCGACTCGCCACGCTCTACCAGTTCGCGCATGGCCAGTTCGACATCGGCATCGTGCCCGTCACCACCGCGATGACGCGACTTTGCCCGCGCGAGTACCTCTCCGGCCGGTCGTTCTTTCTCAAGACCAAGGCGCGCCTCGACCTGAACCGTCTGCGCGAGGACCTGGTGCTGGCGGGTTATTCGAATACCAGCCAGGTCATGGCCCCGGGCGAGTACGCCGTGCGTGGCGGCCTGGTCGACCTGTTCCCCACCGGCAGCAGCGTGCCTTATCGCATCGACCTGTTCGGTGAGGAAATCGAGGCCATCCGCACGTTTGACGTCGATACCCAGCGCAGTATTTATCCCGTCAACGAGATCCGCATGCTGCCGGCGCGCGAATTTCCGCTCGACCGGGAGGGCCAGAATCGTTTCCGCGAGAGTTTTCGCGACCACTTCGAAGGCGACCCGTCGAAGAGCCGCATGTACAAGGATGTGTCGACCGGCCTCGCGCCCAATGGCGTGGAGTATTACCTGCCGTTGTTTTTCCAGTCCACCGCGACCGTGTTCGATTACCTGCCCGCCGAAACACGCGTGTTCGTGCACGGCGATGTCTCGGCGCGCGCCGAGGATTTCTGGCAGGACACCAGGTCGCGCTACGAACTGATGCGTGGCGACAAGGACCATCCGCTGCTCCCTCCGATGGAAATATTCTTGCCGACCGACGAGCTGTTCGCCGGGCTGAAACGATTCAAGCGCGTGGAACGCGGCGACGTATTCACTGCAACTCTGGCGCTGCCGCGCATTGATGTTGACCGGCGCGCGGTTGATCCGCTTAGCAAATTCCGCGCGTTCGCTTCTGGTTTTGATGGCCGCGTGCTGATCGCCACCGAAGGCATGGGGCGGCGCGAAACCGTCATCCAGTTCCTCGCCGAGAACGGGCTTGAGACTGAAGCCGTGGCCGATTATGCCGGGCTCGCTGCCGCCGTCAGCAAGCTTGGCATCACCTTCGCGCCGTTGCAGGGCGGCTTCATCCTGCCCGACGAAAAACTGGCCATCGTCACCGAGAACGAACTCTACGCGCAGGAGGTCAAGCAGTCGCGGCGACGCGGCGACCAGAACCGCGCCCGTACCAACGCCGAAGGCATGCTGCGCGACCTCGCCGAGGTCAACATCGGCGACCCGGTGGTGCACGAGCAGCATGGGATCGGCCGCTACGCCGGGCTGGTGAGCATGGACCTGGGCGAAGGCACGCAGGAGTTCCTGGAGCTGCATTACGACGGCGGTGACAAACTGTTTGTGCCGGTCGCGCAACTGGCGGTCATCTCGCGCTACACCGGTGCCAACCCCGATACCGCGCCATTGCACCGCCTCGGCAGCGGCCAGTGGGAGAAGGCGCGTCGCAAGGCGGCCGAGCAGGTACGCGACACCGCTGCAGAGTTACTCAACCTGTACGCGCGCCGCGCCGCCCGGCAGGGCTTTGCATTCCCGCTGAAGCTCAACGAATTTGATGCGTTCTCGTCATCGTTCCCGTTCGAGGAAACGCCCGATCAGGCAACGGCCATCAAGGCGGTGATGACCGACATGACTTCGGGCAAGCCCATGGACCGGCTGGTCTGCGGCGACGTCGGCTTCGGCAAGACCGAGGTCGCGCTGCGCGCCGCGTTCATCGCCGTATCCGGTGGCAAGCAGGTGGCCATCCTGGTGCCGACCACGCTGCTGGCCGAGCAGCACTTCCAGAATTTTTCCGACCGCTTCGCCGAGTGGCCGGTGAAGATCGCCGAGTTCTCGCGCTTTCGTTCCGCCAAGGAAACCAGCGTCGCATTGAAAGGCGTGAACGACGGCACCATCGACATCGCCATCGGCACCCACAAGCTGATCCAGAAGGATGTGCATTTCAAGAACCTCGGGCTGGTCATCATCGACGAGGAACATCGCTTTGGTGTGCGCCAGAAGGAAGCGCTCAAGGCGCTGCGCGCCGAAGTGGACGTGCTGACGCTGACGGCAACGCCGATCCCGCGCACGCTGGCCATGTCGCTCGAAGGACTGCGTGATTTCTCGGTGATCGCCACCGCGCCGCAGCGGCGCCTGTCGATCAAGACCTTCGTCAACATGCAGTCCGACGGCATCATCCGCGAAGCCATCCTGCGTGAACTCAAGCGCGGCGGCCAGGCGTATTACCTGTACAACGAAGTCGAGACCATCCAGAACCAGTACGACCGGCTGGTAAAGCTGCTTCCCGAGGCGCGCATTGCCATCGCCCATGGCCAGTTGCCGGAGCGCGAGCTGGAGCGGGTGATGCGCGACTTTTATCACCAGCGCTCCAACATCCTGCTGTGTTCGACCATCATCGAAACCGGCATCGACGTGCCGAGCGCCAACACCATCCTCATTCACCGCGCCGACAAATTCGGTCTCGCCCAGCTTCACCAGTTGCGCGGCCGCGTCGGGCGTTCGCATCACCAGGCCTATGCCTACCTGCTGACGCCGCCGGAAGAAGCGCTCAATGCCAACGCCAAAAAGAGGCTCGAAGCCATCCAGATGATGGAGGATCTCGGCGCCGGCTTTTACCTCGCCATGCATGACCTGGAAATCCGCGGCGCAGGCGAAGTGCTTGGTGATTCGCAATCCGGCGGCATCCAGGACATTGGCTTCACGCTCTACACCGAGATGCTGAACACGGCCGTCAAATCGCTCAAGGCCGGCAAGGAGCCGGACCTGATGAAGCCGCTGAATGTGGCGACCGAAATCAACCTGCACACGCCGGCGCTGTTGCCGGAATCCTACTGCGGGGATGTGCACGAGCGGCTGGTGATCTACAAGCGGCTGGCCAACAGCGAATCCGAGGACGGGCTGGACCAGCTGCAGGAAGAACTGATCGATCGCTTCGGCCTCATGCCCGAACCGACGCAGACACTGGTCGATTCGCATCGCCTGCGCATCCTCGGCAAGCCGCTGGACCTGCTCAAGATCGACGCCAGCCCGCAGGCCATCATTGTGCAGTTCGGCGCCGACACCCCCATCCATCCGCAGCGTGTGATCCAGCTGGTGCAATCGCGGCGGCACTACAAGTTGGCCGGCCAGGACAAGCTGCGCATCGAGAAGCCGGTAGCGAACGTGCGCGACCGGGTCAACGAGATCAAGCTGATCCTGCGGGAGCTGGCGCCGGCGCCGGCAAAAGCGGCGGCATGAATTTCGACCTCATCATTCAGGGCGAGGAGGTGTCCACGCCCGACCTGAAAGCGCTGCATGGCCTGGCCGGGGCGTCCGGCATTTTTCGAATCAACCATGTCGCGCACCAGGCGTTTCGCCTGCCGGACGCGCACACCTCCGCGCGCGACCAGGTCCGGGCGCATTGTGAAAACGCCAGGCTCGATTTTGCATTCGTCGAATCCGGGCGCAAGTTCACCGACATGGGTCTGGTGGCGATGGACATGGACTCGACGCTCATCACCATCGAATGCATCGACGAAATCGCCGACTTCGCCGGCCGTAAGGCTGAGGTCGCGGCAGTGACCGCCAGCGCCATGCGCGGCGAGATAGACTGGCCGGAGAGCCTGCGACGGCGCGTTGCCGCGCTTGAAGGATTGCCTGCAGCCACGCTGACACAGGTGTTTGAAGAGCGCCTGCGCCTGTCGCCCGGCGCCACCGACCTGATCCGCGCCGCGAAAAAATACGGCATCCGGCTGCTGCTGGTTTCAGGTGGCTTCACCTACTTCACCGAGCGCCTCAAGTCACAGCTGGGCCTCGACTACGCCTATTCCAATACGCTGGAAGTCATCGACGGCAAACTCAGCGGCAAGGTGCTCGGTGACTTGTGCGACGCTGGCGCCAAGGCGCAGCATCTTCGGGACACTCGCGCCGCGCTGGGACTCGCGCGCCAGCAGTGCATCGCCGTGGGTGATGGCGCCAACGACCTGCTGATGCTGGCCGAGGCCGGGCTATCCGTGGCCTATCACGCCAAGCCGGTGGTGCAGGCGCAAGCTTCGGTCGCGCTCAATCATGTGGGCCTGGCCGGAATTCTGGCGCTATTTGCCTAGAAATAAAGGCAAAAACTCCAGTATTGGCGCGCCTTCCAGGGCAAAAATGTCTGGAAAGCCGCGCCAATACTGGAGTTTCAAGTTCGTGAGCTTACTGGTTCTTCAGGACCGAGTCATGGTCCGGGCTATGTTCCGGGTGTTGGCCCGCGTTATGGCTTCGGTGCCTTCGGCAGCGGAAAAT
>JBGATH010000009.1:0-119583 GCA_044229235.1 Usitatibacteraceae bacterium | reverse complement strand
GCCGTCGAGCAGCACCGGCACCTTGTCGCCCCACTGCGCCTCGATTGCCGGATGCGCATCGACATCCACCACCTCGATCTCGAACGCCAATGAAAAACGGCCCCGGAATTGCTCCAGGGCCGTAATCAGGTCGTCACAGAGGTGGCAGTAGCTGCGCGAAAGTACCGTCAGCTTCACCACGTGCCTACTTGGCGTCGATACGCAGCGTCAGGTAGCGCGTCTGGCCGCCGCGCCGGATCAGCAGGGCGAGTGGGCGCTTGGCGTCGTGCTTGGCCACCAGGTCGTTGAACTGCAGCACCGTCTTCACATCGACCGTGTTGACCGCCAGGATGACATCGCCTTCCTGGATGCCGGCGCGCGCGGCGATGCCCTCGACATCGGCCACCAGCACGCCGCCCTCGACCTTCAGTTCCTTGCGATCGTCGCCATTCAGGTCGACGGTCACCAGGCCGATGCGGTTCGGCTTGGCTTCCTTCTGCTTTTCCTTCTTTTCGTTGAGCTTGCTGGTAAGTTTCACCGGCTTGTTTTCGGAGGGCATCTCGCCGACGGTAACCACCACGTCCTTGACCGCACCCTTGCGCCAGATGGTCAGCGTGGCCTTGGTGCCCGGCGCCATGTTGGCGATGGTGCGCACCACATCGGAGTTGGAGTCCATCACCTTGCCGTTGATCTTCTGGATGATGTCCTGGCCCACCAGCCCTGCCTTGTCGGCCGGACCATCCTTTTCCACGTCCATGATGACCGCGCCCTTGTCATTGGGCAGGCCCAGCGATTCGGCCAGGTCCTTGCTCACGGCGGTGATCTGCACGGCGATGCGGCCACGATTGATCTTGCCGTTCTTGATGATCTGGTTGGCGGTGGACATGGCGATGTTGATCGGGATCGCGAACGAGATGCCCAGGTAGCCGCCGTTGCCGGAGAAGATTTGCGAATTCACGCCGACCACTTCGCCGCGCAGGTTGAACAAGGGACCACCCGAGTTGCCGGGGTTTACGGCGGCATCGGTCTGAATGAAGGGTGTAAGCGCCTCGCGGTTTTCACGTTGCTTGGCGCTGACGATGCCCGCGGTCACGGTGTTTTCAAAGCCGAACGGTGAGCCGATGGCCAGCACCCATTCGCCCACGCGCAGCTTGTCCGAGTCCCCGGCATTGGCTTTTGGCAGGCCGGTGGCATCGATCTTCAGCACGGCGATGTCGGTGCGTTCATCCGAGCCCACCACCTTGGCCTTGAATTCGCGCTTGTCGGTCAGCGTGACGGTTACTTCTTCGGCCTTGTCGACGACGTGATGATTGGTGATCACGTAGCCATCGGCAGAAATGATGAAGCCCGAACCCTGCCCCAGGTCGCGCAACGGCGGCTCATCGTCGCGCTGGTTGCGCGGCGTGCGGCGCGGTGTGTTCGGGTTGGGCCGCGGCGTGGCCTCCGGCGGCAGGAAGCGGCGGAAAAATTCGGGAATGTCGCTTTCATCCACCTTGGCAGGCCGCCCCTTGGTAGAGACGTTCACCACGGTGGGGCCGTGTTTCTCGACCAGGTCGGCAAAGTCCGGCAACTCTTTGGCGGAAGACTGGCTGTGCGCGCCCATTGCAAAGAACGTGGCGCCCACCGCGAGAAGGAATGCACGCAGGTAAGCGTGAGCAGTGTTGTTACGATTTGACATAGTTTCTCCAGTTACAAAAAAGCACGCCGGGAAGCTCCCGGCGCATGCTCCAGCCATCACTTCATTTCGCTAGCGCCGACGCACGCCGTCGGCAATCGCCTGTACCGCGGCAAGGGGCACTTCGCCCATCACCGTCACCTGCGTATCGTTCACGGCGCGCATCGCAAAGGAGGTTGGCCCCTCCTCGGCGGCGACTGCCGAAATGGTATTGGGGGGCATCGGCGAATTTTCAACAAACACCGAAACGTTTGAGGCGCCGTCCGAAAATACAAGGTGCGAAACCGGTGCCGGCCGGCCGACCAGGTTGCGCGACATTTCCATCACCTTGCGGAATCCCGCCGGCAGGCTCGCCACCTGCCAGCCGGTCTCGCTGTCCTTCTTGGACTTGACGGCGAATTCCTTCAGCCAGCCGGTCGCCTGCTCGAAGCGCGATTTCATTGACTGCCGCGCCACGCTGCGGGTGACGTCGAGCTGGGTGAACATGAACTGCTCCACCAACTGGTTGCGGTCGTTGAACAGCTTGGCGCGCAGCAGCAGCCCGGTGCCCATCTCGGCGCACAATTTTTGCATGTAGCGCATGGCGTCCTTGGGCTCGAGGATGACCCACTGGCAGTCAAAGCCGGCAACACGTTCGATCTGGCCCAGCTTGACGCGATAGTTCTCGCCGATTTCCTTGGCCGGCCGGGTGATCAGTGCCGGGAAAAACCGCCCGGTGGCGCGACGGTCCACCCGCACCGTTTTCGACTCCGGCTGATAGCAGATCATCTCGTCATCGCGGCGGATGATTTCGGTCACCGGCCCGTCGAGTGATTCGACTTTTTCGTGTTCGACGCCGGCCTTATCGACCAGGTGCGTCACCCGCGAGGTGCTGGATTTGTCCGCGGTCTGGTGAACAAACACGCCGGTATAGGGCAGCTCGCGTGCCGATTTGCCGATGCGGTCCAGCCACTCCAGCGCCAGCTCGGCCTGCGGTGGGCCGAAATAGCTCAGCAAGTGCGGCGGGGTTGCGGATGGATTGGCGCCGGGATTGGCAAGCCCCTGGGCCGCGGCGCCGAGACTGGTGCCGGCCAACAGCAGCGGGAAAGCGGTGCGGGCCAGTCGCGCCGCAACGGCGTCGCGCAACAATGGCATGGACTCGGGATTACGGCGAGAGGAATGGTACGACTTCATGCAGCGGGAAAAGGGTAAATACCGATTGTCAGATTTGGGTGGAGGAAATTATCGGTGAAGTCAGCGTCCGGCCGCTTGACGTGCGGAATCCGTTTCGCGGGGCAAGCCGCCCTGGTTCATGGAGGCCGGCTGGAAGGCGCCCGGATTCGCGTACTGGCGATGCACCACCAGGTAATCGTTGACGCGTACCTCGGCTGCCTTGCGCTGCGCGGCGCTGCCGGCGATGGTCGAAACCGGCGCCGGCGCCACCTGCTGCACCAGTTGCACCGGCGCGACGGTCGCGCCCTGCTGCTGCTTCAGCGCCACGACTCCCACGGCCGAGATGGTCACGACCGATGCCGCCATGGCCAGGGCCAGGCGCGTTCGGCGTTCGGTGACCGGATTGCGGCGCAAGGCAGCCGGCGCCAGCACGGTCGGCTCTTCCGCGAGCCGGGCCATGATCGCCCGGGTACAGCGCGTGGATTTCAGATCGGTGTCGGCCACCTCGCCGCGCATGCAGGCGCCGATCAGGTGCAAAGCATCCCATTCCTCGCGTTGCGCCGCGTCGCCGCCAAGGTTCTTGATGACCTTGTGCGCTTCGTCGCGGGAAAGCTCGCCATCCATGAGTGCGGATAATTTCTCGTTCATGTTCTCAACCCTCGCAATACTTCTTGTGAAGCTCCCTCGTTACCAGCGCTTGTCACTGGATGTGCCCATCTGCGGGCGCAGCTGCTCCGCCACCGCTTCACGCGCACGGAAAATGCGTGAACGCACCGTGCCGATCGGGCAATCCATGATTTGTGCAATCTCTTCATACGACAGGCCGTCGATCTCACGCAGCGTGATGGCGGTGCGTAACTCCTCGGGCAGCTTGTCGATCGTGTCATTGACGATCTGTGCAATTTGCTTGGACATCAATTGTGCATCAGGCGTGGCGATATCGCGCAGCCCGGATGCATCTTCGAAGCCTTCAGCCTCCTCGGCGTCGAATTCGGTCGAGGTCGGCGCCCGGCGCCCCTGCGTCATCAGGTAGTTCTTGGCGGTATTGACCGCGATGCGATAAAGCCAGGTGTAAAAGGCGCTGTCGCCGCGGAAATTGGCCAGCGCGCGGTAGGCCTTGATGAAGGCTTCTTGGGAAACATCCTCGATTTCGGCCTGGTCGCGAATGAGGCGCGACAACAAACGTTCAACCTTGCGCTGATATTTGATAACGAGCAGCTCGAAGGCGCGCTTGTCGCCTGCCTGTGCCCGTTCCACCAACTGCTGATCGACTTCGCGATCGCTCATCAACGCGCGTCCCTGCTGGTCCGACCCGCGCGTGGCAGCAGCGGCTTTGGTCCCGACCGGTTTCTCTTGCGCTGCCGGACGCGAGGTTCGCGTGCCGTGGAGCCCAGATACGTCGGGTATTATAAACGTCAGTTCAGCCATCACTTTTTCCCCTTGAATCAATCGCTGTCGGTTTGCTTCGAAATCAGGCGCGACGAGCGCAAATCGTTGATGTGACAAGCATTGTTGAATCCACCGGTACAGACCGGCTTTTGTCACAGAAGTTCATTAGCTTGTTCATGCGCCGTCCACTTTCAAGCCCCGCGACAATTCCGCCACGAGAAAGCCCATGAAGCACTATGACGCCCTGATCATCGGCAGCGGGCTGGCCGGCATGTCCCTGGCCCTGCGCCTGGCACAGACCAGCCGTGTGGCCCTGCTGACCAAGCAGGAGCTGCTCGACGCCGCCAGCGCCTGGGCCCAGGGCGGCATCGCCGCCGTGCTGGGTGCCGACGATTCGCCGGAAAACCACATCCGCGACACCCACGTCGCCGGCGCCGGGCTTTGCCACGACGACACGGTGCGGATGGTGGTGGAAAACGGTCGGCGCGCCGTGGAATGGCTGGTGGAACAGGGCGTGCCCTTCACCCGCGACCACGACGACGCTGCCGGCCTGCACCTGACGCGTGAGGGCGGTCACAGCCATCGCCGAATCGTCCACGCCGCCGACGCCACCGGCCGGGCCGTGCAGAAAACGCTGGTGCAGCAACTCAAATCGCATCCCAATGTCGAGGTGCTGGAACACCACCTGGCCGTGGACTTGATCACCTCGCGACGATTGGGAGAAGCCGGCCCGGTGCGCTGCTACGGCGCCTACGTGCTCGATAACCGCAGCGGCAAGGTGGAGACCATCGGCGCCGGCGCCACCATTCTCGCCACCGGCGGCACCGGCAAGGTTTACCTCTATACCAGCAACCCCGACGTGGCCACCGGCGACGGCCTGGCCATGGGCTGGCGTGCCGGCTGCCGGGTCGCCAACATGGAATTCATCCAGTTCCATCCGACCTGCCTCTATCACCCGGCCGCCAAGTCCTACCTCATCACCGAGGCGGTGCGTGGCGAAGGCGGCCTGCTGAAAATTCCCGCCACCGGCGAGCGCTTCATGCCCGGCCACGACCCGCGCGCCGAACTGGCCCCGCGCGATATCGTCGCCCGCGCCATCGACTACGAAATGAAGAAGCGCGGCATCGATTTCGTGCACCTCGACATCTCCCACAAGAGCCCCGAATTCCTCAAGGAACACTTCCCCAATATTCATGAAAAGTGCCTGACATTGGGCATCGACATCACCCGCGACCCGATCCCGGTGGTGCCGGCGGCGCACTACACCTGCGGCGGCCTGGTGGTTGACCTGAAGGGCCGCACCGACGTCGATGCGCTGTACGCCATCGGCGAGGTCACCTGCACCGGCCTGCACGGTGCCAATCGGCTCGCCAGCAATTCCCTGCTGGAGTGCCTGGTATTTTCGGAAGCAGTTGAGAAGGACATGCGTTCGCGTCTGCCGCAGCAAATCCCCGCCCTGCCCGACTGGGACGAAAGCCGCGTCACCAACGCCGACGAGGAAGTGATCATTTCGCATAACTGGGATGAGCTGCGGCGCGCCATGTGGGACTATGTGGGCATTGTCCGCACCGACAAACGCCTGGCGCGCGCGCTGCATCGCATCGAGCTGCTCAACAGTGAAGTGCAGGAGTACTACGCCAACTTCCGTATTTCCAACGACCTGATCGAGCTGCGCAACCTGCTGCAGACGGCAGAACTGATCGTGCGCTGCGCGATGGCGCGCAAGGAAAGCCGCGGCCTGCACTACAGCCTCGATTACCCCGACACTGCCGACGTGGCCAAGGACACGGTACTGACCCCATGACATCCAAAGCCAATCCCGCCATTGCGCTTTACACCACGGCGCAGTTGCGCGAGGTCGAGGTCGCCCATCAGCTGGCGCATCCGAAGATTTCATTGATGCAGCGCGCCGGCACGGCGCTGGCCAAGCACGCCGCAACCCTGCTGAAGAAAAAAAAGGCGGCCGGCGTGCTGGTGCTGGCCGGTCCCGGCAACAATGGCGGCGACGCCTGGGTGGCGGCGGTCGCGCTCAAGAAAGCCGGGCATCACGTCACCGTCATCACGCTGGGCGAACAACAATTCACCGAGCCGGCGGCCACGGCGGCGCACGCCGCGTTCATCAAGGCCAAGGGAGAGATTCGCAAGGACCTGCCGCGAAACGTCGAGTGCGACCTGATTATCGATGGCCTGTTCGGCATCGGCCTCACCCGGCCGCCTACCGGTGCCTTCGCCAACGCCATCGTCGCCGCCAACACCCTGCGCCGCACCCAAGGCACGCCGGTGCTGGCCATAGATGTGCCCAGCGGCCTCGCGTCCGACACGGGTCTTGCGCTCGGCGACACCATCGAGGCCGATCGAACCGTGACATTCCTTGGCTTGAAGGCCGGCCTGTTCACGGCCGACGGGCGCGATCACGCGGGAGAAGTTTTCCTGGAAACACTGGGCGCCCATTTGCCGGAGACCGCCGGGCGGCTGCTCACGGTGGAAACCGTGCGCGACCTGATTCCGCTGCGACGCCATCAGTCGCACAAGGGCAGCTACGGCAACGTCGGCATTATCGGCGGTACCGACGGCATGATCGGTGCCGCCGTGCTGGCCGCGCGCGCGGCTCTGTTCATGGGCCCGGGCAAGGTGTACCTGGGCATCGCCGCCAAGGACATGCCGACCTTCGACCCGCTGAATCCTGAAGTGATGGTGCGTCGCGCCGAAGACCTGATCAACGACGAGGCCATCACCGCGATTGCCATCGGCATGGGGCTCGGCACCGAGCGTGCGGCGCCGCGGCTGGTGTCGGCAGCCCTCACCCGCGGCCTGCCGATGGTGCTCGATGCCGATGCCCTGAACCTCATCGCCACCACGCCCAGCCTGGCCGCCTTGCTCACGCAAGACATGCCAAAGTCCAGCACTGGCGCGGCTTCCGGGGCACAAATGCCTGAAGAACCGCGCCAATGCTTGCGTTTGGTGTTGACACCCCATCCTGGCGAAGCGGCCCGCCTGCTCAATGTGCCCGCCAGCGAATTGCAGGCCGACCGGGTGTCTGCCGCCCTGACGCTCGCGCAGCGCTTCAATGCCGTGGTGGTACTCAAGGGATCCGGCACGGTGATCGCCGCTGCTGATGGCCGTTACTTCATCAACAGTTCCGGCAATCCCGGCATGGCTTCCGGGGGAATGGGTGATGCGCTCTCGGGCATGATCGGCGCCCTGCTGGCGCAGGGCCTGAACGCGCTCGACGCCGCCTGCCTTGGCGTGTACCTGCACGGAGCCGCGGCGGACGCCTGCATCGAACACGGCATGGCGCCGCACGGCCTGACCGCATCGGAAGTGATATTCGAGGCGCGCTCGCTGCTCAATGCGGGTCTTGAGGGGCACGAGCACTAGCGTCTCCCAAGCGCTGTTCGCAGGCCCGAAATCGCTGCGCCCGCCAAACATCACAAGGTCTCCCGCCAGCGGGAAATTCGATGCATGGGTACATGCATCGAGGCCATTTGCCGCGTTTTCGCTATTTGCCGCGTTTTGTTGACGCGCCTCAAACGAACCTCACGCGGTTCAGCGCATAAGTTCAGCAACGCGCTTGTGCGGCGAGGATTCCGCACAGAATGCGTTCAAGCCTATAAGTGCCAATGGACAACGCCAAATGAAATTGAATACGTTTCTCCGCGTCTTCGTAGGGCGCGCCACCGCGCTACTGCTGGTTGGGCTGGCTCTGCTGCAGCCTGCGAGCGCGCAAACCATCACCACCCTTGCCGGGGGTGGCGCGGGGAGCGGCGGTCCGGCAGTCAACGCGCCAGTCGCGGCAAACCTGGGGCTTGCCTACGATAGCGCCGGCAACCTGTTCATTGCCGATGCGGGCCAAAACCGGATCCGGCGCGTGGACGCGGTCACCGGCTCGATCACCACCGTCGCCGGCAACGGCACCTTTGCGTCAACAGGCAATGGCGGTCCCGCCCTGCTGGCCAGCGTGGGGCGGCCGGAAGGCATCGCGCTGGATTCAAGCGGCAACATCTACGTATCGGACCAGGTCGGCAACGTGGTTCGGCGCATCGATGCCGTGACCGGCATCATCAGCGCGTTTGCGGGCAGCGGCGCCATCGGCTTTTCCGGCGATGGCGGCCCGGCCACTAGCGCGGCGCTGTTCGAACCATCCGGTCTTGCCGTCGACGACATGGACAACGTTTACGTTTCCGACCGCATCAACCACCGCATCCGCAAAGTTGCCGCCGGCACCGGGATCATCACCACCATCGCCGCCGAGAACCCGGCCCTGTTTGAGTATTACTACAATACCTCCGCACTGGACACGAGTCTCGGCTACGTCGCCAGTCTGGTCTGGGAACCGGGCGGTTTCCTGGTTTTTGCGGATGCGGGTTGGGACCTGGTCCGCCGCATCAATCTGGCGGCGAATTCCGTCGGTCTGGTCGCAGGACAGACAACCACGCGCAGTGCACTGGACACGGGCTGGCAGGGCGCATTTCCAGGCCTCAGCGATCCGCAAGGGGTCGCGCGCAATGCCGCCGGCGAATTGTTCATCGCCGACTCCAGCAACCATCGCATACGCAAGTATTCCGGCGGCATCCTGACCACCCTGGCCGGCAACGGCGCCGCCGGTTTCGCCGGCGACGGCGGGCCGGCCAGCGCCGCCCTCGTCAACAGTCCGCGCGGGATCGCCGTGGATGGCGCCGGCAACATCACCTTTGTCGATGCGCTCAACAATCGCGTGCGGCGCATCGATGCCCTGACCGGCAACATCAGCACCATCGCCGGCTCCGGTACCAGCGGTTCCTGTTGCGACAACGGCCCCGCGAGCGGCGCCAATATCGTTGCACCGTCGGGCACCGCCGTGGACGCAAGCGGCAATCTGCTCATCGCCGAGAGCGGCGGGCACGCCATCCGTCGCGTCGACGCCGCCACGCAGGTGATCACCACCGTCGCGGGAAGCGGGGTGCCGGGCTTCTCCGGTGACGGCGGCGTACCGGCCGCAGCCAGCCTTAACTCGCCAGGTGCCGTGGCGGTGGATGGCAGCGGCAATGTTTACATCGCAGACACCGGCAACCACCGTGTGCGCAGGATCGATATCGCGACCGGCAAGATCGATACCTTCGCCGGCAATGGCTCAGCCGCGTTCGCCGGCGACGGCGGCCCTGCTGCCAGCGCCAGCCTGAGCAACCCCGGCGGGCTTGCGTTTGATGCCGCGGGCAATCTGGTCATCGCCGACACCGGCAATGACCGGGTGCGCAAAGTGAACCGGCTCAGCGGCATCATCACCACCATCGCCGGCGACGGCACCGGAGGGGCAATCGGCGGCGACCCCGAAAACGGCATCAATCCTTATTCCGGCGACGGACCGGCAACCGGCGTCGGACTGTATGCGCCAACGACTCTTGCATTCGATGCCAGTTTCAATCTCTATCTGGTCGACAGCGGTTACTCCCGCGTCCACAAGATCGATGCCGTCAGCGGATTGCTGAGTACGGTTGCGGGCGATGGCGCGACGGTGTCGGCGGGCGACGGCGGCCTCGCGACAGCGGCGAGTTTCCGGAATCCATTCGGCATCGCGCTGGATGCTGCAGGCAATCTATACATTTCCGATCGCGGCAGGAACAGCTCTTCGTCGGGCGGGCACAACATCCGCCGCGTGGATGCGCTCACGGGCATCATCACCACCTTCGCCGGTACTGGCGCGCCCAATTTTTCCGGCGATGGGGGGCCGGCCTCTGCAGCACAGCTCAATTCACCGCTGGGTTTGACCCGCGACGTTGCCGGCAATCTGCTGATTGCCGATTCGTCCAACGACCGCATACGCGTGATCGCGGCGCCATCGCCCGCCGCGCAAACCATCACTTTCGATGCGCAGTCCGACCGCGCCGCCGCGAATTCGCCGTTCGCGCTGATTGCGACCGCCTCATCGGGACTGCCCGTCACCTTCACGTCACTGACGCCCACGATTTGCACGGTCTCCGGTAACACCGGCACACTGGTCGGCATCGGCGTGTGCACCATTACGGCCAGCCAACCTGGCAATGCAGGTTTCAATGCCGCGCCCGTCGTGTCGCGCAGCTTCAATTCGCGGCCCACCTATACGGCATCTTCGCCCGCAGGTGGCAACATTTCACTGACCTGGCTGGGCGGCGGATCCAGTTGCAACCTGGCGGGCTTCCAGTTCATCAACCTGACCGGCAACGCCGCCTCACCGCCCACCGTGCCCGTCGGCGTGCCCTTCCCGCACGGCTTGTTCATCTACACCCTCAATGGCTGCCAGCCCGGCGGCACGGTGACGTTCAACATCGCCTACCCCAGCGCGTTTCCCGCCGGTTCGCAGTATTACAAGTACGGTCCCACCGCCTCCAACCCGACACCTCACTGGTATGTGCTGCTCGGCGCGGTCATCAGCGGCGCACAGGTTGTTTTCAGTGTGACGGACGGCAATGTCGGTGACGACGACATGACGGCCAATGGCACCGTCGTCGATCCGGGTGGCGTGGGCACGGGAGACGCGTTCATCGTCACTGTAAACACCGGCGCCCACGGCAGCGTCACACCGCCCGGCACCCAATTGGTGGCGGCGGGCTCCACGGCATCCTTCAATGTCGCACCAGCCAATGGCTACATGGCTAATGTCAGCGGCTCCTGCGGCGGCACGCTGGTTGGAGGCATCTTCACCACCAACGCCATCACCGCGGCCTGCACGGTGGATGTGGCATTCACCGCGACCGGGGGCACGGTGCTGGTCGGTGCATGGTCGCGCAAGACCCATGCAGCAGCCGGCACGTTCAACCTGCCCATCGATACCACCGCCGCCATCGGCGGCGCGCTCACGGTCGAACCGCGCCATGGTGGCAACGGTCACCTGCTGGTATTCCAGTTCAACCAGACTGTCACGCAGACCGGCACCGTCACGGTCACCACCGCCGCCGGCGATCCGGTGGCTGCCACCACGCAGGCTGTCGCCGACGAACTGCAGGTGACGCTTCCTGTCGGGTTAAATGCCTTGCGTGTGAACGTCGCCATCGCCGGACTCAACGGCACCTACACCCAGACGGTGGCTGCGGCTTTCCTGGTCGGTGACGTGAACGGCTCGCGATCGGTCAATGCCAGCGACGTCATCGCCATCAAATCTCGCGCCGGACAAACAGCGAACGCCGGCAATTTCCGCTTCGACATCAATACTTCCGGCGGCATTGCCGCCACGGACATTCTGGCGACCAAGGCGCGGCCACTGTCGGCGCTGCCCTGATGCGTAAGCCTGCCGCCCCGCATAAATAATCGCAGATCCAGCATTGGCGCGGCCCTCCAGGCTTTTTTGCCCGCTACGGCGCAACAGGTGTGGAGTTTGAGCATCTGACGGATTTCACGTGATCCATTACGCCGCTTGGCGTCGGTCTGGGCTAAACTCGCGCGCTGCTCTTCCTCGCCTGCGGATACTGCCGCAGTCTATGCCGTGTCGCAAACAAAAACTCTCCGCTGCCTCCTCCGCAAACTCCTTTTACCCGCCGCGGTCGCGCTCATGCCGGTGCCGACCATCGCGCAGGTGGAATCGTCCCCACAAAAAACCGACCCGGTCGAAGTGCAAGGCTCCCGCAACAGCCAGCTGGGCGTGGCCGATTCCGCCAACGCCGGCGTCATCACCCAGAAACAGCTGGAAGCGCGCACCGTTTACCGCCCGGGCGAACTGCTCGAAGCCACACCCGGGCTGATCGTCAGCCAGCATAGCGGCGAAGGCAAGGCCAACCAGTTCTATCTGCGCGGCTTCAATCTGGATCACGGTACCGATCTGCGCACCACCGTGGATGGCATGTTGGTCAACCAGCGCAGCCATTCGCACGGCCAGGGCTGGACCGATCTCAATTTTCTGATTCCGGAACTGGCGAACCGGCTGGAATACCGCAAGGGACCCTATTACGCTGAAGCCGGTGATTTCGCTACCGCGGGCACCGCCAGCGTGGTTTACGTCGATCGCCTGCCGCAAGGCCTCGCCAGTTTCAGCGCCGGCAAGGACGGACTGGGCCGCAGCCTGCTGGCCGCCTCGCCGGCTCTTGGCAAGGGCAGCCTGCTCTATGCACTGGAGCTGTTTCACAAGGACGGGCCGTTCGTGCACCCGGAAAACTTCCGCAAGTTCAACGGCGTGCTGCGCTACAGCGAGGGCGACGACGCCAATGGCTTCAACATCAGCGCGATGGCCTATTCGGGCAAATGGAATTCCACCGACCAGATTCCGCTGCGCGCATTGGGCACCAGCCAACTGCAGGGCCGCTTCGATACCATCGACCCGAGCGACGGCGGCAGTGCAAAACGCGCCAGCCTGTCCGCGGCCTGGCAGCGCAGCGGCGACGACACCACCACCCGGCTCAACGCCTACGTCATCCAGAACCGCCTCGACCTTTTTTCCAACTTCACCTACTTCGCCGACGACCCCGTCAATGGCGACCAGTTCGCGCAGCCGGACCGGCGTGTGACCAGCGCGGTCAACCTCAGCCACCAGTGGCACCTGCCCGGACTTGGCCGGCACACCGATGTCGTGTTTGGCGTGCAGGTGCAGAACGACAACATATTCAACGGCCTGACCAACACCCGGGCGCGGCAGGAACTCTCGACCACCCGCCGCGACCACATCGTCGAAACCAGCCTCGGACTGACCGCAGAGCTCGCTAGCCGCTGGACGGACACCTTTCGCACTGTCGCCGGCCTGCGCGCGGACCGCTACCGCTTCAAGGTGGAAAGCGACAATGCGGCAAATTCGGGGTCGGCCAGCGACGGTATTGCCAGCCCGAAACTCAGCCTGATTTTCGGGCCATGGAGCAAGACCGAGCTCTACTTAAACGCGGGCCGCGGCTTTCACAGCAACGACGCGCGCGGCACCACCATCACCACCGACCCGAAGTCCGGCGATCCGGTCGACAAGGTTTCGCCGCTGGTGCGCTCGAACGGCTACGAGGTCGGCGTGCGCAGCGAATTCATCCGCGGCCTGCAGACCTCGGTCTCACTCTATCGCTTCGATTTTGATTCCGAGCTGGTCTTCGTCGGCGACGCCGGTACCACCGAAGCCGGGCGGCCGAGCCGCCGCGACGGCATCGAGATTTCCAATTACTACAAGCCGACCGACTGGCTGACAGTGGATGCCGACCTGGCCTTTGCGCGCGCACGCTTTCGCGGCAACGAAGCTGGCGGCAATCGCATCCCCGGCGCCGTCGAAGGTGTCGCCTCGCTGGCACTGGCGGTCGACAATCTCGGGCCGTGGTTCGGCGCGCTGCAGCTTCGTTATTTCGGCCCGCGTCCGCTCATCGAGGACGACAGCGTGCGTTCGCGCAGCACCAACACGCTCAATGGCCGCCTCGGCTACCGCTTCAGCCGCAAGCTGCAGGTCGAACTGGAAGGTTTCAATCTCGCCAACCGCAAGGATTCGGCGATCGATTACTACTACGCGTCACGCCTGCGCAACGAACCGGCAGCGGTGGATGACATCCACTTTCACCCGATCGAATCGCGCTCGTTCAGGGTGAACCTGACGCTGAACTTCTAGGTCCCGCCCCTAGTCGGCCAGCGCGGCTGGCGGTGCGGTTCCGCTTGGTGCGCGCCTTACTTCGGCAAGAACAGCAGCGGATCCACCGGCTTGCCCTGCTTGCGGATTTCGAAGTGCAGCTTTACCGCGTCCGAATCGCTATTGCCCATTTCGGCGATCTTCTCGCCCTTCTTCACGGTCTGGCCTTCGGTCACGAGCACTTTTTCGTTGTGGGCGTAGGCGGAAAGCCAGGTGGCGTTGTGCTTGACGATAACCAGCCGTCCGTAGCCGCGCAGGCCTGAGCCACTGTAGACCACCTTGCCGGCGGCGGAGGCCAGTACCGGCGTGCCCTTCGCGCCGCTGATGTCCACGCCCTTGTTGGCATCGGTGAACGTCGCCACGATCTTGCCCTTGGGCATCGGCTGGATGGGCCATGCCCAGTCCACATCTTCACTGACGGGAACAGCCGTTGCGGCAGGTGCGGCGGGAGTGCTGGGCGCGGCGCTGTCCGGGGTGAGTGCCGGGTTGGCCGCCGCGGCGGCTTCGGCCGAAAGCTTGGCGTAGGCCGCATCGCTGTAAGGAAGTTTTACCGCCTTGGGCTCGGTCTTGAGCTTGTCGGTGTTGCTGATGGCGCTTGCCGGCGGCGAGGTTGGAGTTGCGGCCAGCGGCATGACGACCGGTTCGCCGGGCTTGGGTTGGGCTGCAGCAGCGGCTGCGACCGGCGCGCCCGGCGGCGCCAGGCGCAGCGTCTCTCCGAGCTTGATCACATTCGGATTCTCGATGTTGTTCCACATCGCCAGTTCGCGGTAATCGAGGCCATTGGCCAGCGCCACGCTGATGAGCGTGTCCCCCTTCTGGATGACATGCACCTTGTCGCCCGGCGACGGCTTCGGCGCCTCGGCCGCGGCAGAGGGGCCGGGTTCGGTCGCCGCGGCGGGTGTCGCCGGCTTGGCGGTGCCGGTCGGCGGGCGCGCGTCGGCCATCGGAGCGGGACGGCGCGCGGCACAGCCGGCGATGGCTGCCACCAACAGCATGGCGATGAGGAGTCGACTGGTTTTTATCATTTTGGATGCGGCCTTCTGTTCAGATGACGCCGGGAACCAGCGGCACAAAGCGTACGTCGTGGACGATGCGCTGCGAAAAGCCTTCCGCCGTCCGATCGACCACAAAAAGCTTCTGGGGTTCGTTTTCCTTGCCCACAGGTAGCACCATGCGCCCGCCGGGCGCCAGCTGCTGTTTGAGTTCTTCGGGAACGTGGGTCGCCGCAGCGGTCATGAGGATGCCATCGTAAGGCGCGCCCGCCGCATAGCCGTAATGGCCGTCGGCGTGCTTGAAAATGATGTTGAAGTAACGCAGGTCGCGCAGCGTGCGGCGCGCCCGGTCCATCAACGGCGCAATGCGTTCAACGGTGTACACCTCTTTGGCGAGCTTGCCGAGCACGGCCGTCTGGTAGCCGCAACCGGTGCCGATTTCCAGCACGCGGACAGGCAATGCGCCATCGGCGCGTTCGCACAGCAGGCTGGTCATGATGGCCACGATCTCGGGCGTGGAAATGGTCTGGCCGTGGCCGATCGGCAGCGCCTTGTCGACTTCATAGGCCCGCTCCTGCAGTGCCTCGTCCACAAACACATGTCGCGGCACCTCAGCCATGGCGCGCAGCACGCGCTCGTCCTTCACACCACCACTGCGCAGCGCTTCGATCATGCGCGCGCGGGTGCGGTCGGAGGTCATGCCCTGCCCCTGGAAGCGTCCGGTGGTGCTGGACACCCTGTCCGTCATGCGCTGATCCACTCGGCAGCGTATTTCATCTGCTGGTAATTGGTAAGGTCCACTTGCAGCGGCGTGATCGACACGCGACTGTTTTCGGTGGCGTGGAAATCCGTTCCCGGGCCGGCATCGGCCACCGCACCAGCGGCGCCAATCCAGTACACCACCTCACCGCGGGGGTTGGTCGCCTTCACCGCCGGTTCGGCCTTGTGGCGCTTGCCGAGGCGCGTGACTTCAAATCCCTTCAGCTCCTCGCGCGCCACATCGGGAACGTTCACGTTGAGCAGCACCGGCGATATCAGCTGGTTGCGCTGGTGGCGCTGCACCAGTTCCGACGCCACCCAGGCAGCCGTCTCGTAGTGGCGCGCTTCGTGCCCGGCCATGGAAATGGCAATCGAGGGGATGCCCAGCAGATAGCCTTCGGTGGCGGCGGCGACGGTGCCGGAGTAAATCGTGTCGTCGCCCATGTTCGAGCCGGAGTTGATGCCAGAGACCACCATGTCGGGTACGAAACCGAGCAGGCCGGTGACGGCCATGTGCACGCAGTCGGTGGGCGTGCCGGTGATGAAATAAAAACCGTTGGGCGCCTGCCGCAGGCTCAGCGGGCGATCCAGCGTGAGGGAATTGGAGGCGCCGCTTTTGTCGCGCTCCGGGGCGACCACGGTGATTTCAGCCAGAGGGGTCAGTGCGGCGTGCAGTGCGGCCAAGCCGGGGGCAAAGTAGCCGTCGTCGTTCGAGAGAAGGATGCGCATGATGTTCGATTTGTTCCAATCGAAAATTATCGCACACCTGCCCCCGGCTCCCTGCGGCTTGGCGCCAGTGGAAACGGCCAAACTCCAGCACTGGCGCGGCTTTCCCGGCATTTTTGTGCCAGGAGCCGCGCCAGTGCTGGAGTTTGATCTGCTGCCGGCGGAATTCTCAGCCGCCGGCGAATTTCACTACCGTCGCTACATCATTCCCAGCGTCTTCGGCAGCCAGATGGAAATGATCGGATAGGTCACCAGCAACAGGAAGCAGAGCATGGTCAGCAGCCATGGCCAGACCGCGATGGTGAGTTCGGTGATGCCCATCTTGGTAATGCCGCTGGCCACGTACAGATTCAGCCCCACCGGCGGATGGCACATGCCGACTTCCATGTTGACCACGATGAGGATGCCGAAGTGCACCGGATCGATGCCCAGTTTCATGGCCACCGGGAACAGGATGGGCGCCATGATCAGCACGATCGATGAGGGCTCCATCACGTTGCCGGCCAGCAGCAGCAGCACGTTCACCACCAGCAGGAAGGCGATCACGCCGAGGCCCTTGTTGAGCAGGAAGTCGGCCATGGCCTGCGGGATCTGCTCGGAGGTCATCAGGAACGAGAACAGCACCGCGTTGGTGATGATGTACAGCAGCATCGCGCTCATGCTGGCCGAATCCAGCAGCACTTTGGGCACGCGTTTGATCGTCATGTCCTTGTAGACGAACACGGCGATGATGAAGGCGTACACGGCACTCATTGCCGCCGCCTCGGTGGGCGTGAACAGGCCGGTGTAGATACCGCCCATCACGATCACGATCAGCAGCAGGCCCCAGATGCTTTCGCGGAACGCCTTGAAGCGCTCGGCCCAACTGGCCTTGGGCATGCGCGGGTAATTGTTCTTCCGCGCAAGGTACCAGGTGGTCAGGCCCAGACAGGTGGCCAGCAGCAGGCCCGGAATCACGCCGGCCATGAATAGCGCCCCCACTGAGGTATTGGTGGATACCGAGTACATCACCATCACGATCGACGGCGGGATGAGGATGCCCAGCGCACCGGAGGTGGTGATGACGCCCGCGCCGAAGCGCTTCGGGAAGCCCTGCTTCACCATCGCCGGCAGCAGGATCGCGCCGATGGCCACCACCGTCGCCGGGCTGGAACCCGACACGGCGGCGAACAGCGCGCAGGCCATCACGCCCGCCAGGCCGAGGCCGCCGTGCCAGTGGCCCAGCATGCTGGTAGCAAAGCGGATCATGCGTTTGGCCACCCCGCCGTGGGTGAGGAAGTTGCCGGCGAGGATGAAGAACGGGATCGCCATGATCTCGAACTTTTCGATGCCGGTGAACAGTTTCAGGGCGACCGATTCGATCGGCACCTGGGTCATGGTGAAGAGGAAGGTCAGCACCGTCAGGCCCAGCGAAATCGAAATGGGCATGCCGGTCAGCATGAGCGCGAATAGCAGGACGAAGATGATCAACGCATTCATGGCTGTTTCTCCTTGTTCACGCCCTTCGGGTGCAGGTCGTCGACTACGGCCACCGGAATCACGTCTTCGGGCTTGATCTCTTCGATGCCGTCAACGTGGCCGTGATCGTGCTTCGGCAGGTGGCCGGTCTGGATGAAGGCCCAGGTGACCTGGAGAAAACGGAAACACATCAGGTAGGAACCGAGCGGCACCGCCAGGTACACGATCCACATCGGCAGTTCCAGGTCCGCCGAGACCTGTTCGGTGTGGGCGATTTCCCAGACGAACCTGGCGCCGAGAGTGCCGACGATGCCGGTGAACAGCGCGCCGGCAAGGAGCCCGAACACCACCAGCTTGGCACGCTTGCTGTCGCCGAGGCGGTTGATGAGAACGTCCACGCCGACGTGGATGCCGGTGCGCACGCCGTAGGCCGCGCCGAACTTGGCCATCCACACGAACATGTAGATGCAGACTTCCTGCGCCCAGCTCATGTTGATCTTGATGAGCGCATCCTGCACGCCGGGGATGGCCAGGCCGGAGGCGTAGCGGTGTACCACCGCCACGAAAATCACCAGCGTCGCCGCCCCCATGAGGGTGGTGATGATCCACTCCTCAAGGTGGTTGAGAAATTTCATCATGATGGTGTGCTCCTCCTCGTGCCGGACTGTTTTTGGATGTGATTCGGGCCGGTGCACCATGCCAGAGGCGTCATGGCGGACCGGCCCGATCGACTGCCGGTGATGCGTTTACAGCTTGGCCGGATCGAAACCGGTCTCCTTGTAGATCGACTGGATCAGTTCCTTGCCGATGGCCGATTCGCGGTCGGCATGCACTTTCACCAGCGCCTTCTTCCAGGCCGCTTTCTGCGCCGGCGTCAGGGTGATGATCTCGCTCTTGCCGGATTTGCGCACGCCGGCGATGGCGTCGTCGTTGTCCTTCATGGCGACATCGTTGGCGAACTTGGTCGCATCCTTCATCGCGCCCTCGAGCGTGCTGCGGATGTCGGCCGGCAGCCCGTCCCAGAACTTCTTGTTGACGATGACCGCATAGCCCAGGTAGCCGTGATTGGACATGGTCACGAACTTCTGCACTTCATGCATTTTTTGCGTGAACAGGTTGGAAGGCGGGTTCTCGGTACCGTCCACCACGCCGGTCTGCAAGCCCTGGTACACCTCTGAAAACGCCATCACCTGCGGATTGGCGCCGAGCGCGCGCATCTGTGCGTCCAGCGTCTTGGAAGACTGGATGCGCATCTTCAGGCCCTTGAAGTCGGCGGGTTCACGCAGCGGCTTGTTGGCGCTCATCACCTTGAAGCCGTTGTCCCAGTACGCCAGACCGAGGATGCCTTTGCTTTCGAGTTTCTTCAGCAGGCCGACACCGATCGGGCCCTGCGTGACCTTGTGCAGTTCGGCGTAGTCATCAAAGATGTACGGCAGGTCGAACACCTCAAACTCGCGCGCGCCCAGCGGGCCGAACTTGGCCAGCGACGGGGCCAGCATCTGCACGGCGCCCAGCTGCAGCGCTTCCAGCTCCTCCTTGTCCTTGTAGAGCTGGCTGTTGGGATAGACCTCGACCTTGACCTTGCCCTTGGTGCGTTCCTCGGCCAGCTTCTTGAAGTGGTCGGCCGCGCTGCCCTTGGGCGTATCGACGGCCACAACGTGGCTGAACTTGATGATGATGGGTGCCTGGGCGATGGCGCTGGTGAGCGGTAAGGCGGCGATGACCAATGCGGACAGCAATTTGCGGACTAGCATGACTCCTCCGGGAGATGTGGATTGACGGCAGGTTATTGTTGTTTGACGCGCAGTGTGTTCCCGGTCAAGGCGGCGCGCAATTGTGGATATCCACAATGCCCGAGGGTTTACAGCCGGCCGCCGGCAAGCCAATACTGCGGGATGCAAAAAGACGTCCAGTCCGGGCCGCGTACGCCCCCGAAATCGCGACTGCGCTGGTGGTTGCCGGTACTGATTTTCACGGTGCTGCTCGCCGCCAGCCTTTCCCTGTTATCGCTGTCGAGTTCGCACGAGTCCAGCCAGACCCAGGAACAGCTCATCACCGACACGCTGTGGGTCAAGCAGGCCATCCAGTACCAGCTGGAACACGATGCGGAAAGCCTGCAACTGATCGCCCGGGACATCGACGCCCAGTCGCTGGCGCTGCCGGCGACGCAGGCGAGGCTGGACGCGTTCCTGCGCAACACGCGCGAGGCGGCCTCGGTCGCCTATCTCGATGCCGCGCTGCAGCCGCTGCTGAACCTGAAACGCGATGGCGGCAACACGCCAGCCGACCCGTCCGGTCTGCCGGAGGACGAGGTGGCGGTGGTGCGCGCGGCGATGGAAAAGGGCCGCGGCGCAAATCAGGTCGTTTACGGCAGCCCGTACAAGTCCGCGGGCGGCCCGGCCATGAATTTCTACGCACCGGTTCCTTCGGCACAGCCCGGCGCGCCTGCGCATCGCGGCGTGCTGGTGGGCGTGTTCTCGCTCAGTCGCATCCTCGACGAGAACGTGCCGTGGTGGATTGCGCAGGACCACGAGGTGGCGCTGTCCGACCTGGCCGAAAGCGTCCGCAGCACGCGCGCGGTTTCCGGTCCCGGCAAGAACGTGTACACCCACCAGACGGTGCTGGATCTGGCAGGCGCCTCATTGCTGTTGCGCGCCAACAGCCTCAAGGGCGCCCCCAGTTGGATCCCCAACGCTTTGCGCGGCAGCATCGCGCTGCTCACCGGCCTGCTGGTGCTGAGCCTGTATGCGCTTTGGCAGGACATCCGCCGTCGCGTTCATGCCGAAGAAATGCTGCTCGACGAGGCCGCGTTTCGCAAGGCGGTGGGCGATTCGGTGGTCACCGGCCTGCGCGCGCGCGATCTGAGCGGGCGCGTCACCTACGTCAACCCGGCGTTCTGCCGTATGGTCGGTTACAAGGAGGACGAACTGGTCGGCAAGACGCCACCGATGGCCTACTGGGCACCCGAGTACACGCAGGAGTACGAGCAGCGCATGGCCAGCGTGTTCGCCGGCACCGTCAGCCAGCATGCCTTCGAGACCGTTTTCCAGCGCGCCGGCGGCGAACGCTTTCCGGTGATGATCTACGAGGCCCCGCTGCGCGATGCCCACGGCCGCCAGACCGGCTGGATGAGTTCCATCGTCGATGTGAGCGAACAAAAACAGGCCGAGGAAAACATGCGCACGCAGCAGGAGCGCCTGCAGAACGTGGCGCGGCTGACCACCATGGGCGAAATCGCCTCATCGATGGCCCACGAGCTGAACCAGCCGCTGGCGGCCATCACCAGTTACGTCACCGGCACGCTGAACATGATGCGCGACGGCAAGCCGGCCGACGACGACATCCGCGCCACCCTGGAAAAAGCCAATCAGCAGGCGCAGCGTGCCGGCCAGGTGATCCGCCGCGTTCACGACTACGTACGCAAACGCGAACCGCAGCGGGCCGAGCTGACCGTGCATGATCTGGTGCAAGGCAGCCTGCCGCTGGTGGAATTGCAGGCACGCAAATCCGCCGTGCACGTTTCGCGCGACGTCGCCGACGACCTGCCACATTTGCTGGCCGATCCGGTGCTGCTGGAACAGGTGCTGCTCAACCTCACGCGTAACGCCATCGAGGCCATGGCGACGGTGCCGCACGAGCGCCGCCGGCTGGAGATCTCGGCGCGCCGCGACGACGGCGACATGTTGCGCATCGATGTGCGAGACTACGGCGCGGGCATTCCGGAGGAGCATCGTGACAAGCTGTTTTCGGCATTCTTCACCACCAAATCCGAAGGCATGGGCATGGGCCTGAGCATCTGCCGCAGCATCGTCGAAGCGCATGGCGGCCGCCTGTGGTTCGAGTCGCTGGCTGACGGCACGGTGTTCTGCATCCTGCTGCCGAGCATGCCTGCCGCGGAACTGGTGGATGCGGCCGCATGATTTACATCATCGATGATGAAGAGCCGATTCGCGATTCGCTGGCCTGGCTGCTGAAGTCGCGCGGCTATCCGAGCAAGGCATTCGACTCGGCACAGGCATTTACCGCGTTCATTGCCGCCACCGCCGCGCAGCCGCGTGAACCAGGCTGCATCATTCTCGACATCCGCATGCCCGAGATGAGCGGCATCGAGCTGTTTGAGCACCTGCGCGCCACGAATTTGCATGAGACCTGGCCGGTGATTTTCCTCACCGGGCACGGCGATGTGCCGATGGCCGTGACGTCGCTCAAAAGCGGCGCGTTCGATTTTTTCGAAAAGCCGCTGAACGACAATTCCCTGGTCGACAGCGTGACGGCCGCGTTGGCCGCCTCGGCGCGGCACATCGAGCAAAGCCATTCTCAGGCCGGCCTGCAATCGCGCCTGGCCCTGCTCACTCAGCGCGAACGCGAAGTCATGGACCTCATCGTCGCCGGCCACTACAACAAGGTCATCGCCGACGAACTGGGCGTGGTGATGCGCACCGTGGAGGTCTACCGCGCCCGGGTGTTCCAGAAAATGGGCGTGCGCACCGCGGTAGAGCTGGTGCGGCTGCTGAAGGATTCAAGCGGCTAGGATGGTTCGCCGCCCTCTCGCCGGGTGCCGACCCCTTTCATCGCGCGCAAGAGGTCAAACTCCAGCACTGGCGCGGCTTTTCGGCCACTTTTGCCCGGACATGCCCGTCAAATGGCGTTCTGCGTTTTTCGTAGTTCCGCTGCTGATCCACTCAGCGCCTGCCGACACGCCTCCCAGCACATGGTTGCTTGGTCGATTTGCGAGCTGCCTGTCGTTCCACCAACCCAATCCGCAGTAACAAAAGCTCCTCTCCCAGACCGCCGAGCGAACCCAAACCGCCCATCGTATAATCTTGCTGCACCGCAATAATGCCGGTTGACCATCAGGACCCCACCATGTCATTCCTCGCTGCGCGACTTTCCCGCATCAAACCCTCTGCCACGATCGCCATTTCCGCCAAGGCTGCCGCACTCAAGGCTTCCGGAAAAAGCGTGATCGCGCTGTCGTTCGGCGAGCCGGATTTCGATACGCCAGACCACATCAAGGCCGCCGCAATCAAGGCGATCCAGGCGGGTGACACCAAATACACTGCTGTAGACGGCACGCCCCGGCTCAAGGAAGCCATCGTCGCCAAGTTTAAGCGCGAGAACGGCCTCACCTACACCACCAAACAAGTCACCGTCGGTACCGGCGGCAAGCAGGTGCTATTCAACGCCTTCATGGCGACGCTTTCGGCGGGCGACGAAGTCATCATCCCCGCGCCCTACTGGGTGTCGTACCCGGAAATGGTGTTGCTGGCCGAAGGCACGCCGGTGTGCGTTCCCTGCCCGCAGGAAACCGGCTTCAAATTGCGGCCGGCCGACCTTGAAAAGGCCATTACACCGCGCACCAAATGGGTCATCCTCAACTCGCCGTCGAATCCCACCGGGGCGGCCTACACCCACGACGAACTCAAGGCCCTCACCGATGTGCTGATGCGCCATCCACATGTCTGGCTACTGACCGACGACATGTACGAGCACCTGGTTTACGACGACTTCAAATTTTTCACGCCGGCGCAAATCGAGCCTGCGCTGTACAACCGCACACTGACCATGAACGGTGTCTCAAAAGCGTACGCCATGACCGGCTGGCGCATCGGCTACGCGGGCGGGCCGGAACACCTGATCAAGGCCATGGGCGACGTGCAGTCGCAATGCACCTCGAACCCCTCCTCCATCGGCCAGGCTGCCGCAGTGGAAGCACTCAACGGGCCGCAGGATTTCATCGCGCAAAACAATGCCCACTTCAAAGCGCGGCGCGACCTGGTGGTGCGGATGTTGAACGCGGCGCAGGGCCTGTCGTGCCATACCCCGGAAGGCGCGTTTTACGTCTACCCAAGTTGCGCAGGCCTGATCGGCGCATCCACGCCGTCGGGCGCCGTCATCAAGAACGATGAAGACGTCATTAACTACCTGCTCGATTCGCAAGGCATCGCCGTGGTGCATGGCGCAGCGTTCGGACTGTCGCCGCACTTTCGTGTGTCGTATGCCGCATCGACCGAATTGCTGGAACAGGCTTGCGCGCGAATTCAGAAGGCGTGTTCGGAACTGACGTTGAAGCAGGCGGTGGCGGCGTAACGCGATTGCTGATGGGGGGTCAAAAAAAAGCCCGCATTGCGCGGGCATTTTTTTCATTTGAATTCGAGTAGGCCGGATCAAGCGAGCTGCACGGTTTGGACGCCATTCCACCTGCGCCTGCCCGGCTATCTGCTCGACTCCGCCGACTTACCCGTACCTGCCCACAGCCCCCTGAACGCGACACCGAAGCTATAAAGCGAAATCGACAGGAGAATCAGCGGCGTTGCCAGCGAGGTCACGCCGAAAAAGGTGCTGGTCGCCAGAAGCAGCGAGCTCGCCAGAATCGCGACCGCAAATCGGCGGCGTTCGGCGGATGCCGGTGACAGCAAGGCATTTCCCACCAGCAAGCCCAGCAACAGCGATGCCGCGCCGGTGCGAAAGTGATCAAAAGGCTCATTGGCGAGAACCATCTTGAGCTGGGCCTGGGGAGTAATTGGCGGTGCTATTTCGGGGTCGGAGAAATCAAACGGCGTCTTCAGCGCGGTCAACGCAAAGTAGGCTGCGAACAGCAGCAGGACAACGCCACGCAGCAGATTGCGCATGACTGCGGTGAAGCTGGTCTGGTTCATGTCTGCGTTCCTTTCAGGACGAGCTTGCAGCTGCTCGGGACGCGATACGTTCCTGTTCGCCTTCGGTGCGCAATCTCCGGCTACTTGAGCAAGCCGGTCTTGTCGCAGCGCAGTTTGGGGCCATTAAGGATGCAGGTGGTCATGAGCGCCCCGCGCTGATCATAGGCGCTGATTTGCCAGCTGTTGTCGCGTTTGTCCATGACGGCGAAGCCGAATTGATTGCCGTGGGTAATGCTCTCCAGCCTGACGCCGTCAGCCGGTGCGGTAGCCAGGGGAAACGGATCCGGAAGATTGGCGTAGATCTGGCTGCCGCCAGCGCTCGTGACAAACGTGGCGGGATGATCCGACAGGAAATTGATGGCCTGAAAAATGTGCACGTGGCCCTGCAGGGCAAGGTTCACCGAGGTTGGATAGTAGGTTGTGGGGTGAAGCTCTTTCATCGCCGCGAGCAGCGCGGGCGTACCTTTGAACAGCCGGCGCCTTTCGTCGGTTCCAAAGCCGAGAATCGGATGGTGATTGATGAAAATGCTGCTGACGCCCGGCTTGCCGGCAAGTTGATCGACGCTGGCAAACTGCGCGCGATACGCCGCGAATACGCGCGCATCGCGCGGCTTGTTGAAGTCCAGCGGCCCGCCGCCCGCGACCGCCGAATCAAACACAATCAGCTGCTGGTCTGCGGACAGCGGAATGGAATATGGGGCGGTGAAATCAGCCAGCGCATCGTTTCTGGCGTCATTGCAGCTGCGCTGTTCCTCAAACGGGCGCGGGTCGAGGAACCGGAACCAGCCCTGCCCGGCGCGTCGGCACTCCTCATGGTTGCCACGCGCGACCACCCAAGGCGCGGCGGCCAGCAGCTTCGCCGCCGGCTCAAAGAAGTCCGCGTCCCATGTATCCCAGCCATAGCCCCAGGGACTGCCCTGGCAGCCGGCAACCGTCGCCGGGCAGGCATTTTCGCGATAGTGAAAATCGCCGATGTGAATCACCAGATCCGGCGCGAACGCGGCGGCGGCGTTCGCCACGGCCGGAAACGGCCAAGCCTCTTTGTCCAGGCAGGATTGCCAGGCGTTGTCAGCTCGCTTCATTCGGCAGCCGGTATCAGCCAGCACCACGATGCGGCGTGGTGTCGCCTTGGGCAATCGCAATTCGAAGCCGTTGACCGCGGCGCGCGTCACATCGGGCGGCAGCAGCCACTCGCAGGTCAGCACGGGAAAAGCGGATGCCTTGGAATGAGCGGCGTCACTGGCCGTGGCGCGTTGCGGAATCACCGCGGCAGCCGCGCGCACATTCATGCGCTGTGAAGCGCGCCCGGCCGCGCCGTCCAATTCAATGAGCGGACAAACCGAGTCGGACGCTGCCGGCAAAATCGTACGCGCCCAGGCCGCGCCATTTTCCCCGATGACAACATATGCGACTGGCGATCGGGTTTCCGCTGCCGGTGCTGGTGCGAGTGTCGGTACAGGCGACAGAAAGGCGCAGCCCGCGAATAAGGGCGCGACGCAAAACAGCCAGCGAGCAGGCGAACGGTAGTACGAAGTGGCGCTGGTATTGAACATGCCGGTTTTCGGAAAAACCTCATGGTACCGAAAAATGGCGCCCATCCCTGTGCGACCGCAACAGCACCCATCGCACCTGCTGCGGCATTCGGTCAGCTGATGCCCGACCGGGCGTTATTGATTGTTCGTCTGTTCTGTGAAGTCGCGCGCGTACACGAGCTGTTTGCCCTCCTGCCAGGGATGGTAGGTGTTGCAAAGTCGAATTCGCGTGGCATAAGAAGGATGAGATGAACGAAACAGCCTGAAAAACGCGCTCCACTCGACCACCCGGCTCTTGTCACTGGCCCAGCTGGCGAAAAATTCTGCCTGGGCGATGTTACCCCGGGTCAATTCCAGCGCGAAGCGATCGGCTTCCAGCTCGACATGCTGGCGAAACGCATTTACGGGCGGCAGCACCACCAGGTAAAAAGCACCGAGAAACAGCACCACCAGCGGCAGCGACGCGGGATGCGCGAGCTCCGACAACCCTGCTCCACTTGACCATCGCCCAATCGTCGCGCCCGCCATGCCATGCACAAACCACAGTCCGGCCAATGCCAGCGCGGACAGAAGCAGGAACGCCTTGACGTTGTCATCCCGGGCGAAGTGTTTAGTCTCGTGCGCCACTGTTTGCAACGTCCAGGACTCGGGGCTGCGGGCGAGAAGCGCGTCATTGAGCAGCATCAGCCGAGTCGGCCCCATGCCAATGACCCGGCCCGGCGGGCAGGATGACGCTGGTTCGCAATGTTCGATGACGATGGCGCCCTGCGGCACACCCGCTCTGGCGGCCAACGCGGCAATGCGCTGCTCCAGTGCCGACGTGCCGAGCGGCTTGTAGCTTTGCGTGAACGGCTCCGCCAGCAAAAATGCCAGCACCAGAAGTGATACCCCTGCCGATGCCCACAGCCACCATCGACGCGGACTCTTTCCGACCAGCCAGTAACCGAACATCGCGAGAAGAGTCAGTCCGACCACCGGCAACACCCAGCCGCTTGCCTGATCCAGCAGCCACGGCATGAACGCCTGGCTTGGCGTGCCGATTAGCTGGTCGTAAGCGCGATCCCACACGTACCGGATCGGCAATCGCACCAGCCGGTCCAGCAGGAAATAGGTCGCCGCGAACGATGCCAATGCGAACACCTTGCGATGTCTGCAAAGGCGCGCCGCGCAGGCGTAAAGTTGCCCGCCCCAGCCCGTCACCAGCAGCAATATTGGCAGTACAAGGCCGACAATCTGGTTCAGACCCCAGAACCAGTTGCTTGTTGCGTGGTATGCAAGAGCTTTCGCGGACGAGGCCGGAATTTCGACCAGTTCTCCGGCGCTTGCAGTGGCGGCCACCAGCAACAGGCCCACGCACGCGACAACGATGCTTGATGCAGGACGCAGAATGCTTCTCATGTGTTGGAGCCTTGGCGACCAACCGGGGCTGCGCGTTTTTCCGCCGTCCAGCGACCAGGGGCGCGTTGTTGAGTGATGGCCCGTACGTCGCAACTATGGCGCGCCCCTTACATTTCTGCCCGCGCCCCGGCTTGCGTGACCGGCCTGCCTGGCGCGGCGCGGTCGACCTACGCAATGTGCCTGGGACTACTCCGAGCCGGGAGGAAGAGTGTGCGGCTTACTCTTCCCGCCGATCCGTACGTTCGCGGTTGTGCTCGTATCGGCGCGCCAGCGGAAACGGCGGCAGCCAGGATTCGCGACGAATGGTCCAGAGTTCGTAGGTCGGCTGCAGTTGATCCGGTGCATCCAGCGAACCCAGGTTCACTTCAACTTCGTCGCCGGAGCGCGAGAATACGGGCGAACCGCAGCGGGGACAGAAAAACCGTCCCGCGTAGTCACGCGTCTCGCCTTCGATCGTCACGGCATCGTTGGGAAAAATCGCAGAGGCGTGAAACAGGGCACCGTGATGCTTGCGGCAGTCGATGCAATGGCAAATGCCGACCCGATACGGGCGTCCGGACGCCACGAATCGAACATTGCCGCAGAGGCAACCGCCGGTGAATTGGTTCATGGTGGATCCTCTCTCAGACTACGGAGAACGCTGAATTTTCTCTTCGTCAGCTTTGTCGCGCTTTTTCACCAGGCACTTCTCCCTTTTCTAAAGGGAGATCGAGAGGGATTTTAGGCGGATACGTATTCGTGCATTTGAATATTGGTGGCTGACCCTCTGTATTGCGGTGAACGTTACTTCGATGGTACCGCCGGCGCGTTTGTATTCCAGATGTTGGAATAGATCTTCCACACGCCATCTTCCTTCTTCCACACATTCACGTATTTTCCCTTCTCCATGGTCTTCTCCTTGCCATAGACCATGACGTAGTTGCCCTGGTCTATCAGCAGGTCCTCATTGCCATAGAAATCCGTCGTCACTTCCGTAAATTCCGCTACACCCGCTGCGAGGTACTGCGCAGTCAGCTTCGAGATCGCGGCCACGCCGATAACGGGCTCCGACTCAGGCGGCAGGGACCGGGCGTCCTTGGTAAACATGCTGTCGATGAGTTTGCCGTCGCCGGTCACGTGCGCCTTGGTGAAACGCGCATTGTTCTCTTCGATCACTTTTCTCGCGGCGGCGAGATCGAAGGTTGAGGTGCTGGATTTGGCGGCGGGCGTTGACGTAGGTGTCTTCTGCTCACAGCCTATGATACCCAAGCCAATTGCAGCGATCAGCGGGAGGACGATGATGTTCTTCAAGGCGCGTTTTCTCTTTGTGAATGAATATGAATGTCTTCCACAAATGGTCTTCAGACAAGCGGCCCCACCCAATCGACGTTAGCCCCTTGGCTGCCAAACAAGGGCTTCATCGGGACTTAAAGACCAATGAGCAATGCGGCGACCGAGTTCATTTATCGATGCCGGTTCAGCTGGAAGGAGGAACTCGGATACAGCCGCTTCGATTGGACTACAGAACGATTGAATGCGGACATAGATGGCCGAATGACCTGCGGAATCCATTACCTGCGCACGAATGACGACATGGAACGGCCACTCCTCTTACCCGTCGCCATACTCAAAGCTTATGGTGTGCTGACGATTCTCTGGAAATGCCATCAACGCATTCCCAAACTGCTCGACAGTTGTGGGACTCTGATACAACTCGGCCAGCCCGGAAAATCTACCATTCGACGCAAACACATTGAATCGAAGGACACCGTCTTCGTTGTAGGGCAATGCTGAAAAGCGCAACTCGTTCATGTAAGCCTTGCACGGATGTCAGAGGCAATACGGGAGTAATCATCCCAGGCCCCTTCGATTTCTTTCAACGATCGACAGCCTTGCCGGCGCCTGGCCGGGGAATTCGACCAAGTGCGGCCACGCCAATGAACCCAACGCCTGCCAGAAACGCCAGCAAAATGAAGGGCGGCGGGACATCCTCGATTCCCGCTTTACTGATACGCAGCAACAGCCAGGCAGCCGCGATGCCGCCAACGCCACACAACAGGGCCACCAGCCGCGTCGGTGCATTTACGCGAGTCCATGTCATGGTCTGTAGCCTCCTGTGCATGTTTGCGCTGCGCGCTGCACAACGCCGCGCTCAGTGGGCGGTGGAACGACGAAAAGGACGTCGCCAGCACCTGGTGCGGACGTCGGGTGCTGACGAAACGATCGGGCTGCGATCAACTCTGGCGGCCCTGACAAACCACCATTTGATGCAAACACATAAAAGGGAAGAACACTATCTTCGTCGCAGGGTAATTCAGAAACGCGCACCTTGTTCATGGTCTTGATGTTTCCCTATTGGCAGCGAAGTCCGATGCCGAGCCTGCGTTACCGTCCAATTTGCACTCGCCTTTGTGCAAAGGTAGCAGCCCATTCGGCATCAAACACATCTTTCACTACGAAGCAAAGGCGACCCGATTCCTGTAAGAAGCCGACCGAGTACGAACCTAGCATGCGTCTACCCGACTCAAAAAATACCCACTGAAATCCACCAAACACAAAACGATAGCAGCAACATCCGTCGGCGGACCGGGTTCTAACGGGCTGAACAATCAAATCGGCAATGGCATTTATGCCGCTTTTCAATCCAAACATTACGCACCCAAACTCTTCTTGCTTCCCAGGTTGTTCTTCAAAGACCATCTTTCGCAGCGCCTCCTCAAGTGGGCCAAGTTGAACATGCTGAAAAAGATCAAGCGTTGAGACACCTGCACGCCATAGGATAGAGAGTTGGAAAAGTTTGAATCGGCGATAGTCAATGCCATCAACGATCACGACACTTCCTTGCCGCTGGAACTGAAATTCGGTACCGCCTTTTAGAACACGTCGACCATAGTCTTCGAAACGTGAAATTTTCGTCTCGCAATCATCACAAAGCAGTGACTCCCTAAGTCCCTTTTGTTCCATCCAATCCTTCTGATTCTCAATAGCGGACAGGACGTGAAAACGATGCTTGTCATCGTACATCGACTCATACAGAAATTCGGGAATGATATGGGAACGACGAATCTGCCGAACCTGACGGCATAGTGCACATTTCATATCACTAATTCCCAGCTTTATAAGGTGCCCCGCGCTAATGCAACCTGGCTCCAGCCCCGCCCCCTAGCCTCCCCCAACAACCTCATATCCCCATCCACCACCACCGGCTCCCCCACCGCAGACAACAGCGGCAGGTCATTGATCGAGTCACTGTAAAACGTCGCCGTCTGCAATAGTTCTTCCTCCATCCCCTGCTCCGCCAGCCAGCGTTTGATGCGCACCACCTTGCCTTCGCGCATGTTCAACACATCGCGGGTGCGGCCGGTGAAAATGCCACCGACCTCTTCCACCTCCGTGGCGATGAGGTCGGCGATGCCGAAGTAATCAGCGGTTAGTTCGGTGATGAAACGGTTGGTGGCCGTGGTCATGACCACACGATCGCCGGCGGCCTGATGTTGCTTCACCAGCGCAATGGCATCGGCGGGAATGCGGGGGCGGATCCACTCGCGGAAGAACTGCTGACGCAGTGTCTCACCGCGGGGCCGTGGCATGTTGGTGAACGTGGAAACGTAGAATTCGCAGAATTCCTGCGCCGTGGCGTTACCGGCGCGGTAGCGGCGGTCCATGTCGGCGTTGGCGGCGGCGAATGTGGCCGCATCGACGACGCCCGTGGCCATGAGGAACTCGCACCACAGCACGTCGCTGTCGCCGGTGAGCAGCGTGTTATCGAGATCGAACAGCGCGAGTTTCATGCGGGCTTCCGGCGCGTGCCGGTGTTCATGGTTGGCGCAGATGCCAGGCCTTGGTCCGCGTGAAGGCCTGGATGCCATAGGTGGACAGCGTAAGTCCCATGCCCGAATCACCGTGGCCGGACCACGGCAGGCGCGGACTGACGCGATCGCAGCAGTTCCAGTACACCGAACCGGCGTTGACGCGCGCCAGCAGCGCCCTGGCCACCGCCTCGTCGCGCGTGTACACGCCGGCAGTGAGACCGTAACGGGTATCGTTCATCAGCCGCACGGCTTCCTCGTCGTCGGATACTTTCTGGATGCCGATGATGGGGCCGAAGCTTTCCTCTCGCATCAGTTCCATGTCGTGATTCACGTCGACCAGCACGGTGGGCGAGTACCAGTTGCCGGGCCCCGGCAGGCGATGGCCGCCGACCAGCAGCTTTGCGCCCTTGCCCACCGCGTCCGCCACCTGGGCATCGAGCACGTCCAGTTGCGGCGCGCGGGTGATGGCGCCAATGTAGGTGGACTCATCCAGTGGATCGCCGGTGCGAAAGGACTTCACGGTTTCCACGAACGCCGCGACGAATGCATCGTAAAGGCTGTGGTGTACGTAGATGCGCTCCACCGAACAGCAGCTCTGTCCTGTGTTGTACATGGCGCCGTCGGCAAGTGATTCGGCGGCCATCTTCGCGTCGGCGTCGGCGCGCACATAGGTCGGGTCCTTGCCGCCCAGTTCCAGTTGCAGGCGGATCATGCGGCCGCCCACGGTTGAGGCGATCTTCGCGCCGGTGGAATACGAGCCGGTGAAGAACACGCCGTCGACGCGCTGGTCGAGCAGCGCCGCGCCCACTTCGCCCTTGCCGATGAATGTAACGAACACGTCTTTCGGAATGCCGGCCTCGTGCAGCAGGTCGGCGATGTGCAGGCCGGTGAGTGTGGCGAACTCGGACGGCTTGTAGAGCACGGCATTACCGGTCAGCAGCGCCGGCACGAAAACATTGCCGCCGACGAAATACGGGTAGTTCCACGCGGAAATATTGACGATGACGCCCAGCGGATCGTGACCGATGACTTCGGTCATGCCGCCATCCTGCATCACGGTTTCGTCGGCGATCGCACCATCGACTTTCTCGAGGAAAAAATCGATGCGGCCCAGCAGGCCGTTGATTTCGTTTTTCGCCTGCTTCACGGGCTTGCCCATTTCGCGGCTGAGATCGGCCGCCAAGGTGTCGATGCGCGCAACCAGCAGCGCGCGGAATTTGACGATGGCGGCTTTTCGTGTCGCCAGCGGCGTGGCGGCCCACGCGGGCTGGGCGGCGCGTGCCGCGGCGGCGCGGCGAGCGACGCTGGCTGCGTCGTCGGTCGGCACGGTCTTGATGAGCGATCCGGTGGCGGGGTTGATGATGTCGAGGGGTTTCATGGTGTGCCTTTGTTGAACCTGGCTGCACGCGCAGCATTGAGAAAATCATTGAGGATGGCGCGGTCGTCCAGCGTGCCTTCGCTTGCGCGGTGGAATTCGGGATGCCACTGCACGGCCGCGACGTAGGAACGCTGCGGATAGCCGGGCCGCCTGATGGCTTCAATCATGCCGTCGCGGGTGCAGCGCGCTTCGATATCGAAACCGGGCGCCAGATCCTTGATGCCCTGGTGATGCACGCTGTTTACCTTGGCGGCAAGCAGGTGTGGATACAGTGCGGCCAACGTGCTGCCGGGTTCAAATGCCACGTCGTGGAAATTGCGGTCGTAGACGGCGGCGTCGCGGTGCACCAGCGCGTCGGGCCGCTGCGTGCCGATGTCCTGGTACAGCGTGCCGCCAAACGCCACGTTCAGCAGTTGCAGCCCGCGGCAGACGCCGAATACCGGCTTGCCGGCGCGCTCGAATGCCTTCACCAGCGCAATCTCGTATTCATCGCGGATGCGATCGCCGCTCCAGCGTTCCTGCATTGGCGTCTCGCCGTAGCTGCCTGGCCACAGGTCCGAGCCGCCTTCGAGCACCAGGCAATCCAGCCAGTCGGCGTAGTCGTCCAGCGTTACGTCGCCACGTTGTGTGTCACCGACCGGATTCGGGATCATCACCGCCAGCGCACCTGCCGACATCACCCAATGCGCGATGGACTGCTCGACGTACTGCAGGGTCTTGCCCGTGAAGATCGGCCGCGTTGGATCGGCGTGGAAAAAACACGCCGAGATGCCGATCTTCAGGCGCCCGGTGGCGGAATTAGCAATGCGGCTCACAGCGCTTGCGTGAACAGCCGTTCAAAATCCGCTGCCGTGCAGGGGCGCGGATTGGTCTGGTGGCAGATGTCGGCGGTGGCGATCTGCACCAGGCGCGGCAGGTGTTCGGACTTCACGCCGACTGCGGAAAGGCTGGCCGCGATGCCGATTTGCGATTTGACGGATTTGAGCCACGGTACGAACGCCGCCCCACCGCCGCTGATGCCGGCCGCGTGGGCGAGTTCGTCGAACTTGCCGGGTACCGCTTCGCGGTTCCAGCTCATCACCGGTTCAATCATCAGTGCATTGGCGAGGCCATGGTGCAGATCGCACACCGTGCCCAGCGCGTGCGCGCAGGAGTGCACGGCGCCGAGGTCTTTCTGGAAGGCAATGGCACCCATCATGGAGCTCATCATCATGTCGGCGCGTGCCTGCAGGTTGCCGGGCTCCTTCACGGCTTTCACCAGTGCGCGCGCGGCGATGCGCGTGCCCTCCAGCGCGATGCCATCGCACAGCGGATGGTACGCAGGCGAGAGATAGCTTTCGACGTTGTGCGTGAGGGCATCCATGCCGGTGGCGGCCGTGACCTGCGGCGGCAGGCCCAGCGTGAGCTCGGGATCGGCGAACACCACTTTGGCCAGGATCAGCGGCGAGAACACTACACGCTTCACATGCGACGTTTCTTCGCTGATGACGCTGCTGCGTCCGACTTCGCTGCCGGTGCCGGAGGTGGTGGGCAGCGCCACGAAGTGCGGCAGCGGCTGGTTGATGGGCCGCACCTGCGGATGGTCCCAGACATATTCCATGACATCGCCCGGATGCGTGGCCATCAGGCCGACCACCTTGGCCACATCCAGCGCCGCGCCACCGCCAACCCCCACCACGCAGTCGGCATTGTGGGTTTTGTAGGCGGCCGCGCCATTCATCACCTGGCTGCCCGTCGGGTTGCCCCAGATGCCGCCGTAAGTGGCGGGTGTGAGACCGGCTTTGGTCAGGTCTGCGCTGAGTTCCGCAATCAACGGCAACGCGGCGAGGCCCTTGTCGGTAACGATCAACGGACGCTTGAGGCCTTGCGAGGCGAGGTGTTCGCCCAGCAACTTGCGCGCGCCGGCGCCGAAATGGATGGTGGTGGGGAAGGAGAATCTGGTGATGGACATGGTGCGGTCTCGATGCAGTAGGTTACGAATGAGTGTGGTAGAAAGGTGTTGCCACGTTTTCAGACAAGTTGACTGGAAAACTCCAGCACTGGCGCGCCTTTCCAGCCATTTTTGCCCTGAACGCCGCGTCAAATGGCGATCTGCGTGTTGTGTTTCAGCACGTTGTTCGGCAATCGCGAAGCTGGTGGTAGGTAGTTTAGGGCTGAATGCGGTCGTTCATTGTTGTAGTACTTGAGCCAAGGCTTGAGCGCCTTGGTTCGATCCTGGTTGGTGGCGTAGCGTCTTACCCGCACCCACTCGCGCAGGCAAGTTTGGATGAATCGCTCTGCCTTGCCGTTGGTCTGGGGCCGGTAAGGTCGGGTAAAGCGCTGCTTGATGTCCAGTTCGGTACAGGCGGCGGCAAAGTCTCGCGACCAATAGGCGGAGCCGTTGTCGGTTAGCAGGCGTTGGATGTGCACCCGCTGGCGCTCAAAATAGTCGACAGCCGCCTTGAGAAAGGCGATGGCACTGAACTTGGTTTCATCCGGCAGGATTTGCACGAAGGCCACCCGGCTGTGATCGTCGATGGCCACGTGCATGACTTCATAGCCACTGCCGCGCCCACCAATGCACATCAGCTTTTTCGTGTCCATATGCAGTAGTTCGCCAGGCTGGTCGCGCTCATAGCGCTTGATCGGCTCGGCCGGTGGCCGCAGCCGCGACAAGCCGACGGCAGCACAGATGCGCCAGACGCTGGTCAGACTGATCTCAAGCGCCCGCGCGATCCTTCTCATCGTCCAATGACACCACCGGCGCAGGCGGCGCACCCACCGGGTCAGGCGTGAGCCAAGCCAGGCTGGGCTGTGATGTGGCCGACTGCTGCGATCCGGCAAAGCGGCCAAGCCCCCTTCGCGAAAACGCCGTCGCCACTTGCTCGCCGTGCGTGTGCTGACGCCCAATGCAGCGGCTGCCGAACCCACGCCCAGCCACGATGACAGTTCATTCACGTGCACTCGCCCGTGCACCGTTAATCTGGCATTCTTGTGTATGTTCATCTGGTCGTTCCCCGGAGTTTCTGTTGTCTGGAAACACCAGTTTCTCCGAATCGGCCAGGTGAACAACCTATTGAAACATTACATCTGCGTTGTTTTGTAGTCGATGGCAGGTTGAAATTCAAGGGCATCAATTTAGCCGTGCTCGACTCATGGCACTTCTCCCTTTCCTAAAGGGAGATTGAGAGGGATTTTGGGCGGTTGCAATCTAGCGACGACCGAAAATCTCCCTCGATCCCTCTTTAGAAAAGAGGGAAGTGTCTTGCGTAGAGCCCGGCTTTCTGCAACATCCCCTGCCTCAACCGACCCCTAAATAATTTCGAAATAGCGTTTCAATTCCCAATCCGTCACCCCGTCCAGCCACTGCCGCCATTCCCACTCACGCGTGGCGGCGAAGTGGTCGACAAAGGTATCGCCCAACCAATCGCGCGCGATAGCGGATTTCTGGAAATTGCGGGTGGTTTCAATCAGTGTGCGCGGTGCGCGCGGAATGTTCTCCGCGCCCTGGTTGGTGCCGGTGATCGGTGGCGCAGTGAGCTTCAGGCCCTTTTCCACGCCATGCAGGCCCGCGGCCACCAGCGCGGCGACGGCAAGGTACGGATTGATGTCCGCCCACGGGCAGCGGGTTTCCAGGCGCGTGGCCTTGGGGCTGCCGGCGATGACGCGAAAGCTCGCGGTGCGGTTGTCGATTCCCCAGGTTGGTTTCACCGGCGCCCAGAAGCCATCCACCAGCCGCTTGTTGACTGTTGATGGTCGGCCAGAACATCGGCGCGAATTCCATCAAGCAGGCCACCTGCCCGGCCAGATAGCTTTCGAACAGCTTGCTCATCGAGCGCGAGCTCTTGGCGTCGTAGAACAAGTTTTTTTTGTCGTCCGACAAACTCTGGTGCACGTGTCCGTTGCAGCTCCGGTACTGGGCATTCCACTTGGCCGCCGAAGCTGCGCATGATGCCGAAGCGCGAGCCGATTTCCTTGGTGCCGGTCTTGAAGAGGATGGCGCGGTCGGCCGCCTCCAGCGCCTCGCTGAACATGATGGCCACTTCGTACACGCCGGGTCCGGTTTCGGTGTGGAGCCCTTCGATGGGTACGCCAAATGCAGGCATCTCGTCCATCAGTGCCGCGAAGTAATCGCGGCTGTGGTTCGAAGCAGCGAGTAGCCAAACATGCCCGGCGTGATCGGCTCAGGCCGACACCTTTTTGGCCGCCCAGGACTGCGGCGTTTCGGCAAAGTTGAACCACTCGAATTCGATGCCGCACATGGGCTGCACGCCCAGCTTCTCCGCGCGCTTCAGCACTTTCGCCATTTGCCGCGGACACACTGGATACAGACTGCCGTCGGCGTTGACAGACCAAGGAAGAAATCCACGCCGCCATCCCAGGGCACCTTGCGATGCGTGGAAAGATCCAGCCGCGCCAGCGCATCCGGAAAGCCATGCTGCCAGCCGGTGACCTTGGTGTTGTCGTAGCAGTTGTCGCCGGAGTCCCAGCCAAACACCACATCGCAGAAGCCGAAGCCGCCTTCGGCCGCGCCGAAGAACTTGTCGCGATGCAGGTATTTGCCGCGCAGGATGCCGTCGATATCCGACACCGCCACCTTCACCTTGCCGGCATTGGACTTACGGATCGCTTCAAGCGCGGGATGTGTTTTTGGTTTGCTTGCCATGGTGTCTCCTGTTTGTTACGTCCGTGTCTGTATCTTTGTCGCCCCTCCCTTTACTAAAGGGAGCTGAGGATTGGCGGCGGTCAAACGAGCATCGCCGCACGATTGAAATACCGAAAATCCCCTCAATCCCCCTCTCTGAAAGGGGAAGCCAGTTGGGCTTTGCGCTGGCAATCCCCATCTCCTTCAGCACATCCGCCACCGCATTCACCGCCTGCTGCATTTCCTTGCGCCCGATCGCGCCGATGCATCCCACGCGGAAGGTCTCCACTTTGGTGAGCTTGCCCGGATACAGAATGAACCCGCGCGCCTTGGCCGCTGCGTAAAACTTCTTGAAGTCATACTTTGCATCTGCCGGCGCATGGAAAGTGACGATGATGGGCGCCTGGATTTCCGGCCGCAGGAAGGGCTTGAAGCCCAGCGCGGCCATGCCGTCGACCAGCGTGCGGTAGTTGTCCGTGTAGCGCGCGAGGCGCGCCGGCTGCCCGCCTTCCTCGACGAATTGCGTTAGCGCCTCATTCAGCGCGGCGACCACGTGCGTGGGCGGCGTGAAGCGCCATTGTGTGGTCTTTTCCATGTAGCTGTACTGGTCGTGCAGGTCCATGGCCAGCGAGTGCGAATTGCCGGCGCATTGGTCGAGGATGGCCTTGCGCAGGAACACGAAGCCCATGCCGGGCACACCTTCGAGGCATTTGCCGCTGGCCGCGATCAGCGCATCGAACTGGACATTGCACGCATCGATCTCCAGTGCGGCGAACGAGCTCATGGCGTCGATGATGAGACCCTTGCCGTGCTGCTCGCATACATCGCTCACGGCTTGCAGCGGATTCAGCACACCCGTGCCGGTCTCGCAGTGAATCAGGCCGACGTGGGTGATCGATGCATCGCTGCGCAGCGCCGCGTCGAGTTCCTCGGCCGACACCGGTTCGTCTTCTGCACGCTCCATGATGGTGGTGCGGCGCCCCATGAGTGTGGCGAGCTTGCCGAAGCGCTTGCAGTAGGCGCCGTTGTCCAACACCAGCACGTGGCCGGTGCGAGGCACCACGGTGGCGACTGCGGCTTCGACCGAGAACGTGCCGCTGCCCTGCAGCGGTACCAGAACGTGGCTGCCCTGGCCATGAATGATGTCGAGCAGGCGCGCACGCAATCGCGCCGTGATGGCGTTGAAGTCGGCGTCCCAGGAACCCCAGTCGCGCAGCATGGCCAGCTTGGTGCGCAGCGTGGTGGTGAGAGGTCCGGGAGTGAGCAGAATGTGGTCGCGATCCATCAACTTCTCCGATAATTTTTCTCTAGTTGGCCAGGGCCGGCTGCCGCCACGCCTGTGTGCGGCGATTGACCAGCCAGCCGAGCCCGATGAACAGCAGCGTGGCCACCGTCGAAGCTGCCGCGATCAGCACTGCCATGGCCGCTGCGGCGCCGATTTCCCCGGCCTCGTCTAGGTTGAGGATGGCAATGGCGGCCACCTTGGTCTGCGGCGAATACAGGAACACCACCGCGGAAATGGTGGTCATGGCGTTGATGAAAAAATAGCGGGAGATATCGATCAACGCCGGCGTGCAGATGGGCAGCGTCACCCGCCAGAAGGTTTTGAAGAACGGCACCTTGAGCGAGGCCGAAACCGATTCGAACTCGGCATCAAGGGATTTCAGTGCGGTCACCGCAGTCAGATGGCCGGTGGTGTAGAAATGCACGATGGTACAGATCACCAGCAGCGTGAGTGTGTGGTACAGGCCGTTGAGCGGATTGTCCGGCGAATTGAAAAAGAAGATGTAACCGAGGCCCAACACCAGTCCGGGAACCGCCATCGGCAGCAATGCGAGTAATTGCACGATCGGTCGCAGCCAGTCCACGCCACGGGTTTTTTCGATCAGGTAGGCGCCGACGAACACCACGGCGGTACCGATGAAGGCGGTTCCGGCCGCCAATTTCAGGCTGTTGACGAACGCCTCGCCGACTTCGCCGTCAGTCAGGCCAAAAACATAATGCCGCAGGCTCATGCTGAGGTCATAGGGCCAAAACTTCACGAAGGACGCAAAGATAGCCATGCCCAATACCGAGAACATCCATGCTGCCACCAGCGAACAAAACGCCAGCATGACCAGATCGTAAATGCGGCTTGGCTTGGGGGAATACGGCACGGCGCGGGCCGTCAGCATTGATGTCTGCTTGCGCTGCACCAACCGGTCCACAAAAAAGGTCAGTAACGCCGGTGCCAGCAGGATCAACCCGACCACGGCGCCCTTCTGGAAATCCTGCTGGCCGATCACCAGCTTGAACACGTCGGTGGAGAGCACGTTGAAGTTGCCGCCAATCACTTTCGGGATGCCGAAATCGGTGATCACCAGCGTAAAGGTCACCATGGCGGCGCTGATCAGGCCATATTTCGCGCCCGGCAGCGTGATCGTGAAAAACTTGCGGCGCGCGGACGTGCCCATCGCGTCAGCCGCCTCATACAAGCGCGCATCGGCCAAGGTCAGCGCCGTGATGAGGATCATCAGGGCATGCGGAAACACGCTGAAGATTTCCGAAATGATGATGCCCGGCGCGCCGTAGATCGAGGCAATGCCGATCGATTTCATCGCGTCCTTCATCAATCCCTGGTTGCCGAACCAGTAGATGAACGAGATGGCGGAAAGCAGCGAAGGCGCCAGCAGCGGCGTCAAGGCGATGGTGCGGAACAGTCCCTTCAACGGCATGCAGCTGCGGGTCAGCGCATATGCGAAGGCAAACGCTGCCGGCACGGCGATGATCGTCACCACGGAAGACACCCACAGGCTGTTCCACAACGATTGCTTCAGCGACGGCGTCTGCGCGTAGGCAATGAAATTGTCGAGCCAGACAAAGCTGCCGTCTTTGCCTTCCACGCTCTGACCGAGGATGGCAACCAGCGGGCCGGCAAGGAAAACCAGCAGGACAACCGCAATGAGGATCAGCACACCGTGGCCGATCCGGTCGGTCCAGTGCACGCGCTGATTTACCGGCGCCGAGCCCATGTCCTCGTGACGGATTGTGGCGGACATGTCAGGCGTCGAACAGCCGCAGCCGTTCCGTCAGGATGCGCAAACGCAGCGGGCTGCCCGCGGCAAGCGTGTGTTCGGCGAGAAAATTGAGCGACAGGTAGACCGTCTGCGCCGCCGCAAGCCCGGCGACGCGTACCTTCACCAGGCAATACGAGCCGAGAAACTCGATCTTTTCGATGGTGGTGTCAACCACATTGAGGTCGCCCGGCTCGATGGGACGCGCCACAATGTCCTCCGGCCGCAAGTACATGCGCACGCTCCTGCCCACCGTGGTGCACTGTTCGCAGTCGAGCACCAGTTCGCCGACGGCGAGTTTGCCGGGTGCGTTTACCCGGCCTTCGAGCACATTGGCTTTGCCGACAAAGTCCACCACGAAGGGCGAGGCCGGCTCGCGGTAAATCTCCATCGGCGTGCCGACCTGCTCGATCACACCGTGATTCATTACCACGATGCGGTCGGCCATCGACAGCGCCTCCTCCTGGTCGTGGGTGACCATGATGGTGGTGATGCCGAGGCGCTGCTGCAGCGAACGGATCTCGCCGCGCAGGCGTACCCGTTCCAGCGCATCCAGCGCCGACAGCGGTTCGTCGAGCAACAGCAGGCCGGGCGAGGTGGCAATGGCGCGCGCCAGCGCGATGCGCTGCTGCTGCCCGCCGGAGAGCTGGCTGGGATACTTGCCGGCACTGCCGGGGAGCCCGGCCAGTTTCAGCAGTTCCTCGACCCGCGCCGCGATCTGGCTGCGCGGTACGGCGCGATTCACCAGCCCGTAGGAAATGTTGTCGAAGATGGTGAGATTGGGAAACAGCGCGTACGACTGGAACACGATGCCGTAGTCGCGCGCGGCGGGGGGTAGACCGGAAATGTCACGCCCCGCTTGCAGGATGGTTCCGCGGGTTTGCACTTCCAGCCCGGCGATGATGCGCAGCAGCGTGGTCTTGCCGCATCCGGAGGGGCCAAGAAAACAAACGAACTCACCGCGCTGGACGGTGAGTTCGATATTCTTCAGCGCCTGGAAGGCGCCGAAATCCTTGCCTATGCCGGAGAGCTCTAACGCGGGTTTGGTGTTGGTCGCCCCGTCTTGTTGGCCGGCCATGCTTACTTCTTCGGCTCGGACTTGCTGTCGTAGCGTTTGGTCCACTCGGCGAGGATTTTCTCGCGGTTGTTGGCGGCCCAGGCAAAGTCGACATTCACCAGGCGCGATTCATAGTCCTTGGGCACATTGGGCAAGGGGTCGGCCACGCCGGGGATGGCGGTGATGGCGAAGTTCTTGCCGTACAGCATGGCGGCGTTCTTGCTGGCCGCCCAGTCAGCCAGCTTCTTGGCGGCGTCGAGCTTCTTGGTACCCTTGTGGATGGCGAATGCTTCCAGATCCCAGCCTAGGCCTTCCTTCGGGAACACCAGGTCGATCGGAGCGCCCTTGGCCTTGGTGCTGTTGGCGCGGTATTCGAAGGAGATTCCCATCAGGTATTCGCCATTGCCCGCCAGCGTGCATGGCTTGGAACCCGAGTGCGTGTACTGGGCGATGTTCTCGTGGAGCTTGTCCATGTATTCCCAGCCGCCTTTCTCACCCCAGATGGTCAGCCAGGCGGTGACATCGAAAAAGCCGGTGCCCGAGGAGGCCGGGTTCGGCATGACCACTTGCCCCTTGTAGATGGGCTTGGTGAGGTCCTGCCAGCTTTCCGGCTTGGGAATTTTCTTCTTGGCCGCTTCCACGGTGTTGAAACAGATGGTCGCACCCCACACATCCATGCCGAACCAGGCCGGCGGGTTTTTCTTGTCCTTGTACTTGGCACTGATCGCGGCAAGATTGGCCGGCGCATAGGGCACCAGCATGCCGTTTGTATCGAGCAGCGCGAGGCTGGAAGCAGCGACCCCCATCACGGCATCGGCCTGCGGATTGGCCTTTTCGGCCAGCAGCTTGGCGGTGATCACGCCGGTGGAATCGCGCACCCATTTGATCTCGATGTCCGGGTACTCCTTGTTGAAGCCCTGTTCATAGGCCTTCAGCTGGTCGGTCTCGAGCGCGGTATACACCAGCAGTTGCGTCTTTTGTGCCCAAGCGGACGATGCCATCGCCAGACCCAGACAGCTCATCAGGACGGATTTAGCCCAAGCGTGTTTCATATTGGTTCCCTTTCGTTTTGTCGAAGTTGCTGAGTGCGGAACTGTGCGGCCGTTGTGTGGCGGTTGTGTGACAGGAACGGTTCGCGGCGACGGCAAAAGACTGTACACCGACCCTGATAGCCGTGGGCCAGTCTAGGATTGCCCAAATACGATGTCAATTGTTTTTTGCCGATTGTAGACAATCCAATGGGATCGGAGTCTAATGTCTCCCCATGAAGGCCGTCCCCGCTCCGCACCCGACCACGCACCCCACCATTGAACTGCTGCAAACCAGCTCGCTGGTCAATGTCGTTCACGCCGAGCTGGAACGCATGATTCTTTCCGGCACGCTGGCGCCAGGCGAAAAGCTGACCGAGCTGACCCTCGCCGCCCGCCTTGGCATTTCGCGCGGGCCGCTACGTGAGGCGTTTCGCATGCTCGAGGAAGCCGGTCTGGTGAAAATCACCAAGAATCGTGGCGTGTTCGTGCGCGACATCTCCGTCGAGGAGGCCGTGGACATTTTCGACTTGCGCGCCGCCATGGACGAACTGGTCGGGCGCAAGCTGGCCGAGCACATCACCCCGGCTCAACTGAAGGAAATACGCGGCATGGTTGACGCCATGGAACAGGCGGTGAAGTCCAAGGATGCCTACCACTATCACCTGCTGAACCTGGGGTTCCACGACCGCATGGTGGAACTGGCCGGCAACAGCAAGCTCACCGAGATCTACCGCAAGCTGATCAAGGAACTCTCGCTGTTTCGCCGCCTCAACCTTGAGGACGGTTGGCTGATGCCGATTTCGGCGACCGAACACCGGCTGATTGTGAAAGCCATTGCTTCCGGCGACCCGGATGCCGCCGGCAAAGCCATGTTTGACCACGTCATGGACAGCAAGGCACGCACCATTGAACATAACCTTCGCCGCCATGTTCCCGGCGCCAAGGTCCCACTGGTCGCCAGCGCAAGAAGCGCGGCCACCCAAAACGAAAGGTCCTGACGTGCTGAACGTAAATCAACGATCCTACAAACTGCCAACCGCGCCGGTGGTCGTCGTGTGCGTGGACGGCTGCGAGCCCGAGTACATCGCCCAGGCAGTGGCCCACGGCAAGATGCCGTGGATGAAATTCGTGCTGGTGGCCGGCACGCCGCTGCTGGCGGACTGCGTGGTGCCGAGCTTCACCAACCCGAACAACCTGTCGATCGTGACCGGCGTGCCGCCGGCGGTGCACGGCATCTGCGGCAACTACTTATTTGATACCGAATCCGGCACCGAGGTCATGATGAATGACCCGAAATGGTTGCGGGCCCCCACCCTGCTCGCCGCATTGGCCGATGCAGGTAAGTCGGTGGCCGTGGTCACTGCCAAGGACAAGCTGCGCGAGTTGCTCGGCAACAAGATGAAAGGAATCTGTTTCTCGGCGGAGAAAGCCGACCAGGTTTCGCTCGCCAACAATGGCATTGACAACGTGCTGGGCTTGGTCGGCAAGCCTGTTCCCAGCGTCTACAGCGCTGATCTGTCCGAGTTTGTATTTGCCGCGGGGGTGGCGCTGATGAAAACCCGCCGCCCGGACGTGATGTACCTCTCCACCACCGACTACGTGCAGCACAAGCATGCGCCGGGCACGGCCGAGGCTGACGATTTTTACGCCATGATGGATGGGTATCTGGCGCAGCTCGATGCTGCCGGCTGCGTGATTGCCGTCACGGCTGACCACGGCATGAACGCCAAGACCCGCATGGATGCCACGCCGAACGTAATCTACCTGCAGGATGTGCTCGACGGCTGGCTGGGCGCCGCTGTGGCGCGCGTCATCCTGCCGATCACCGATCCCTATGTTGTGCACCACGGCGCGCTGGGTTCGTTCGCCACGGTTTACCTGCCCGCCGGCAGTGATATCGCCGCCATCGCCAGGCGAATTGCCACCCTGCCCGGCATGGAGGCGGTCTGCACGCGCGAGCAGGCCGCGGCGCGGTTCGAGCTGCCTGCCGACCGCATCGGTGACCTGGTGGTGGTTTCCGAACGCTTTACCGTCATCGGCACGGCCGCATCACGCCACGACTTGAGCGCGCTGAATGTACCGCTACGATCGCACGGAGGAATTTCCGAACAGCGGGTGCCATTGATCTTCAACCGGCGCCTGGACATTGCCGCCGACGCGCGTCGCTGGCGCAATTTTGATGCTTTCGATCTCGTCCTCAACCACGTGGCATGAGCATGGACGGTGACAGCTTCCGGCGGGAATCCATGCGCATCGCCGGCGCGCGTATCGGTGGCGAGCGCAGCGGGGACCGCGTCATCACTGTTTCCAATCCGTACACGCGCCAGGCCATCGGCTCGGTGCCAAAAGCGACGCTGGAAGAAGTTCGCGACGCCTTTGCCAAGGCTGCCGCCTACAAGGCCTGCCTGACGCGATTCGAGCGCAGCAATGTGCTTGATCGTGCCGCCGCCATCGTGCGCAGCCGCACCGAGCAGATCGCCAGCCTCATCACCAGCGAATCCGGCCTGTGCCTCAAGGACGCCACGTATGAGGTTGGACGCGTCGCCGATGTGCTCAACTTCGGTGCCAGCGAAGCGCTGAAGGACGACGGCCAGATTTTTTCCTGCGACCTCACGCCGCATGGCAAGCGCCGCCGCGTCTATACCCAGCGTGATCCTCTGCTTGGCGTAATCAGCGCCATCACCCCGTTCAACCACCCCATGAACCAGGTGGCGCACAAGGTGGTGCCGTCGATTGCGACCAATAACCGCATGGTGCTCAAGCCCTCCGAAAAGGTCCCGTTCTCGGCGATCCTGCTCGCCGATATCCTCTACGAAGCCGGCCTGCCGCCGGAAATGCTGTCGATTGTCACCGGCGACCCGCGCGAGATTGCCGACGAGCTCATCACCAACTCGCACGTGGACCTGGTGACCTTCACCGGCGGCGTGGCCATCGGCAAGTACATCGCCGGCAAAGCGGGCTACCGCCGGGTGGTGCTGGAACTGGGCGGCAATGATCCCATCATCGTCATGGAAGATGCCGATCTCGATGAAGCCTCCTCGCTGGCCGTGCAGGGTTCTTACAAGAATTCCGGCCAGCGCTGCACCGCGATCAAGCGCATGCTGGTGCATCGCGATGTGGCTGCACGCTTCACGGATCTGGTGGTCGACAAGACCCGCGCGTGGAAATACGGTGACCCGATGGCGGCGGGCTCGGAAATGGGCACGGTCATCGATGAGCAGGCGGCCATGCTGTTTGAGCAGCGCGTCAATGAAGCCATTGCCGGCGACGCGCGCCTGCTGACAGGTAACCAGCGCGATGGTGCGCTGTATTCGCCGACCGTGATAGACCAGGTGCGGCCGGAGATGACGGTAGTGCGCGAAGAGACTTTCGGCCCGGTGTCGCCGATCATTAGCTTCGCCAACATCGACGAAGCGATTCAGATCTCGAACGGTACGGCCTACGGGCTTTCGTCGGCGGTTTGTACCAACCGCCTCGACTACATCACCCGCTTCGTGTCGGAGCTGCAGGTCGGCTCGGTGAACGTTCGCGAAGTGCCCGGCTACCGCCTCGAACTGACCCCGTTTGGCGGCATCAAGGACTCAGGTCTGGGCTACAAGGAAGGTGTGCAGGAAGCGATCAAGAGTTTTACCAACACCAAGACTTACTCGCTGCCCTGGTAGCGGGCAGCCGTCGCCGATAGATGCAACATCTGCTCAATCTGCTCGCTGCCATTGCCCTGTTGGTGTGGGGAACGCACATCGTACGCACCGGCATCCTCAGGGTGCTCGGCGCGCGCCTGCGGCGCGTGCTTGCCGAAAGTGTCGAAAACCGGCTGAGCGCAGCGGCGGCCGGCCTGGGTGTGACCGCGCTGGTGCAAAGCAGCGCCGCCACCGGGCTGATCGTCGCCTCTTTTGTGGCGCAAGGCATGGTGACGCTGCCGGCGGCGCTGGCCATCATGCTCGGCGCGGATGTCGGCACCAGCCTGATGGCGGTGGTGTTCTCATTTGACCTTTCCTGGCTTTCGCCGCTGCTGATTTTTACCGGCGTGGTGCTGTTCATTTCGCGGCAGGCGACCACCGTGGGGCGCATCGGCCGCATCCTCATCGGCCTTGGCCTCATCACGCTGGCGCTGCAACTGATCGTGCATGCCACCCAGCCGCTAATGCAATCGCAAAGCGTCAAGCTGATGCTGGCCTCGCTCACCCATGACGCCTTGCTGGACATGACCGTCGGCGCGGTGCTGGCGATCATGGCGTACAGCAGCCTGGCGATTGTCCTGCTGACGGCAACGCTCGCGGCCTCGGGCGTTGTGCCCATCGATGTGGCCCTCGGCCTGGTGCTGGGTGCCAATATCGGCAGCGGTTTGCTGGCGCTGCTCACCACCGCCAAGTCGCCGGTCGAAGCGCGCCGCGTGCCAATGGGCAATTTCGTCTTCAAGCTGGTCGGCTGCCTGATCGCAACCATGTTCATCGGCCTGATCGTCCAGCATGTTCCGGCGCTGCTCAACAACCCGGCGCAAGGCGTGGTGCTGTTTCACCTGGCATTGAACACGGCCATCGCCATCGCCTTCCTGCCTTTCACCAGTTTCATCGCCCAGCGGCTGACCAACTGGTGGAAGGCGCCCGAAGCCAGTCGCGCGGCTGGCCGTCCACGCCATCTTGATCCGGTGGCGCTGGATACGCCATCGCTGGCCATCTCCTGCGCGGCGCGCGAGGCGCTGCATCAGGCCGACATCGTCGAAACCATGCTCAACGGCATCCTGCCGGTGATTCGCAATAACGACCTGGAGCTCGGGCGCGAGCTGCGCAAGCTGGACGACACGGTTGATGAACTGTACTCCGACATCAAGTACTACATGACCAAGATCTCGCGAGAGGCCCTGGCCGAATCCGAAAGCCGCCGCTGGACCGATATCATTTCATTCACCATCAACATGGAACAGGTCGGCGACATCATCGAGCGCGTGCTGATCGACATCGAGGAAAAGAAGATCAAACCGCAGCGCGAGTTTTCGGACGCGGGCATGGCCGAGATCTGCGAATTGCATGCGCGACTGGTCGATAACCTGCGCCTCGGCATGGGCGTGTTCCTCAACGGCAACCTGCGCGACGCGCAAAAACTGATCGAGGAAAAGACCCGGTTCCGCGACCTGGAGCGCAGCTTTGCCAATACCCACCTCGAGCGCCTCTCGGACAATACAGTGTCGAGCATTGAAACCAGTTCGCTGCACATCGACCTGATCAGCGACCTGCGGCGCATCAATTCGCATATCTGCTCGATCGCCTATCCCATACTCGAGTCGGCCGGCGCACTTGCCGCCAGCCGCCTGCGCACCATCTCCTGAGGCAACTGGCTCGTCATGTCGCTTTCGATCGAGGATATCCGCCAGCTGTTCGAACAACATGGCAACCGCCAGTACAGCGGCGAACCGGTGACCCAGCTCGAGCACGCCTTGCAGACCGCCATGCTGGCCGAGCAAGCGGGCGCCGACGATGAACTGGTGACGGCCGGCCTGCTGCATGACCTCGGCCACATGCTCAATGACCAGGGTGAGACGCCGACCCTGCGCGGCGTGGACGATGTGCACCAGTACTTTGCGCTGCCGTTCCTGCGTGGCGTATTTCCCGAGCGCGTACTCGACGCCATCCGGCTGCATGTCGATGCCAAACGCTACCTTTGCGCCACCCGACCCGACTACTGGCAGAACCTGTCCGACGATTCGAAACGCAGCCTCGCGCTGCAGGGCGGAATCTACGATGCAGCCGGGAGCGCGGCATTCATCGCCCAGCCACATGCAACGGATGCGGTCTCGCTGCGCCTGTGGGACGACCTCGCCAAGCAGCCCGGCCTGCCCACACCAACGCTCACACATTTTCTCACCCGCGCGCAGCGCTGCCTGCTTCCTGCCGCGTGAGCCTGTCGCTCACACTGCCGGTTGCACTGGCCGTCCTGTTCGGCGCGCTGCTGCATGCGTCGTGGAACGCGCTCATCAAGTCGGCGAACGACAAGGCGCTGGATACGGCGCTGATTCACGTCATGGGCTGCGTGGTTGCGCTGCCGCTGTTGCTATTCACCGGCCTGCCCCCGGCAGCAGCGTTACCGTATGTAATTGCGTCGCTGGTCATCCACGTGGCCTACTACATCGCGCTGGCCGGCGCCTACAAGCACGGCGACCTGGGCCTCACCTACCCGATCATGCGTGGCCTGGCACCGATGCTGGTTGCCACCGCCAGCAGCATGGTAATCGGCGAATCGCTGCCGCTGGCTGGCTGGCTGGGCGTGGCGGGCGTATCGGTCGGCGTGCTCTTTGTCGGGCTTACTCCCGCGAGCCTTCATCAGCCAGGGCACCGTTCCGCCCTGACCTTTGCGCTCGCCAACGCCTGCATCATTGCGCTCTATACCGTGGTCGATGGACTGGGGGTGCGCGTGGCTACCCACAATGGCGGCAATGCACTTCAATATGTCGCCCTGCTGTTCCTGGTGGATGGCATCCCCTACTTCCTGATCGTGATGTCGCAACGCACACCGGCGCAGCGCCAATCGGCATGGGAATACATGCGTGGACGTTGGCCGCTGGCGCTGGCCGGAACCGTTGCATCGCTGGGTTCCTACGGTATCGCGCTATGGGCGATGACCCGTGCGCCGGTCGCGCTGGTGGCGGCGCTGCGGGAAGTTTCAGTCCTGTTCGCCGCCATGCTCGGTGTATTCCTGCTGAAAGAAGCATTCGGCATACAACGCGCATTCGGCACGGCACTGATCGTGGCCGGGGTCGCTGCCCTGCGCCTGGCCTAGCAAAGAGGAGACCGACATGAGCGGCAGACCACTCCCCACGCATGCCGAAATCGTCATCGTCGGCGGCGGCATCGCCGGCTGTTCGACGGCCTACCACCTTGCCAAACTCGGCAAACGCGACGTGTTGTTACTGGAACAGGGCACGCTCACCAGTGGCACGACCTGGCATGCCGCCGGACTGGTCGGGCAGATGCGCCCCAACCGCAACATGACCCGCATGAGCAAGTACGGCATCGAGCTGTATTCGATGCTGGAAGCCGAAACCGGACTGGCCACGGGCTGGAAGCAGTGCGGCAGCGTCAACGTGGCGCGCACGCCGGAGCGCATGCAGGTATTGCGCAAGCAGGCGTCCATGGCGCGGAGCTTTGGTGTCGATGTGGAAGTCATCAGTGCGCAGCGCGCGGGCGAGCTTTATCCGATCCTGCGCACTGACGACCTGCAGGGTGCGATCTGGATCCCGGGAGACGGCAAGGCCAATCCTGCCGACCTGTGCATGTCGCTGGCCAAGGGCGCGCGCAACCTTGGCGTCAAGATCCATGAGCACGTTGAAGTCACGGGCGTCATACAGCAGGCTGGTCGCGCATGCGGGGTGCGCACGGCCCTGGGCGACGTGCAATGCGAGGTGGTGGTGAACTGCGGCGGCCAGTGGGCGCGGCAATTCGGCCGGCTTGCCGGCGTCAATGTTCCGCTGTTTTCCGCCGAGCACTTTTACATTGTCACCGACGTCATTGCCGGTGTGCATCCGATGCTGCCGGTGATGCGCGATCCGGACGGCTTCATCTACTACAAGGAGGAAGTGGGCGGACTGGTGATGGGCGGGTTCGAACCGGTTGCCAAGCCCTGGAAGATGGACCCGATCCCGGCGGACTTTCAGTTCCAGTTGCTGGACGAAGACTGGGACCAGTTTGAAATCCTGATGAAAAACGCGATCCACCGCACGCCCTGCCTGGAAACGGCGCCGATCAAGATGCTGCTCAACGGCCCCGAGAGTTTCACGCCCGACGGCAATTTCATCCTCGGCGAGGCCCCAGAGCTGCGCAATTTTTTTGTCTGCGCCGGTTTCAACTCTGCCGGTATCGCCAATTCCGGCGGTGCCGGCCGCCTGATCGCCGAGTGGATCATCGCGGGCGAAGCACAGAGCGACCTGTGGGATGTGGATATTCGGCGCTTTGGCCCGTTCACGGCCAACCGCCGCGGACTATCCGAGCGCACCGCCGAAACGCTGGGCCTGCACTACGCCATGCGCTGGCCGCGGCAGGAGCTCGAAACCGTGCGCCCCCTGCGCACTTCGCCGCTTTACGATGTGCTGGCTGCAAAAGGCGCGGTGTTCGGCAGCAAGAACGGCTGGGAACGCGCCAACTATTTCCGCCCAACCACGGCCGCGCCGGCCGAATACGGCCTCGGACGGCCGCAATGGCTGGACTGGATGATCGCCGAACAGTGCGCCACGCGCGAGGCCGTTGCGCTCTACGACCAGACTTCATTCTCCAAGCTGCTGTTGCAGGGACGCGACGCCCTGGCGGTGCTGCAGCGCCTGTGTGCCAACGAAATGGACGTTCCCGTCGACAGGATGGTGTACACCGCCATGCTTAACGAACGCGGCGGCTTCGAGTCCGATCTCACGGTGATTCGGCTTGCCATCGACCGCTTCCTGATCATCACCGGCTCCGCGCAGACGGTGCGCGACTTGGACTGGATCGGGCGCCACATTCACCCCGATGAGCACGCGTTTCTCAGCGACATCACGCCACAGCTATGCGTGCTGTCGGTGATGGGCCCGAAAGCGCGCGCCCTGCTTGGCACCTTGAGCTCCGATGACCTTTCGCCCGACGCGCTCAAGTTTTCGTGCACGCGGGAAATTGACCTGGGACTCGCCCGGGTGCGCGCGGCACGCATGAGCTACGTCGGCGGACCGGGCTTCGAGTTGTATGTTCCGGTCGAAATGACGCGACATGTGTACCTCGCCCTGTCCGAGGCCGGTAGCCGGTTCGGCTTGCGGGACGCGGGCTACTACGCACTCGATGCACTGCGCATCGAAGCCGGCCGGCGCGCCTGGGGTGCGGAACTGGGTCCTGACGAAACGCCGTTTGAGGCCGGGCTGACGTTCGCCGTCAAGCTCGACAAGCCTGCCGACTTCCTCGGCGGGCGCGCATTGCTGGCGGTGCGCGACCTGCCCTTGCGCAAGAAACTCATCACCGTCCGCCTGGACGATCCTCGCGCGTACCTGTGGGGTGGCGAAGGCATCGTCATCGACGGCGAAGTGGTCGGTGAATTGACCTCTGCCGGATGGAGCCCGCTTGCAGGCGCATGCCTGGGCATGGGCTATGCGCGCGGTGCAGCGGCAAACCGCACGTGGCAGGGCGAGCCGATCCAGCTTGAACTTTGGGGTGAGCGAGTTACCGCCACGGCGTGGGATCCGTGGCCGCCGGCAACGTGACGATGAGCGGCTGTGTAACGCAATGTTGTCCGGGTCGTTGCCGCTTACGCGCTGTTACAAGGCGCTGAAGCTCGGCAATAGAGGCTTTACCAAGTTCGGTTTACATGGTTGTTTTCAACAACAAGCCATGCAAATGACCCGCCTACTGCGTTTTTCCGGTTACGCCCTCCTCGCCCTGTTCGCTTTCGCGCTTGCCGGGTGCAAAGCCACTGAGTCGAAAAAAGACACTGCGCAGATTCGCGTCATCCACCTGTCACCGGATTCCGAGGCGCTGGCGATCAAGATCAAGGACGGCAGCAACGTCATTTCCAGCGTCGCGCCAGGGGCCGCTTCCGGTTATGTGAGCTTCGCGGCGGCCAGCACCGACTATGAAATCCGCTCGGCAACCGACGGCAGCCTTTTGGCTAGCCAGGCGCTGTCCTTCACCGGCGGCGGGCAGTACACGCTGGCGATTGTCGGCCGGCGCGCGGCACTGGGACTGGCAGGGCTGCAGGAAGATACGCAGGGCCCCTCTTCCTCGGCCAACTTCCGCTTCCGTACCGACAACTTTTCCAGCCTCGGCAACCTGGACGTTTACTTCGTCGCTCAGTCCAGCCTGGCACCAAGCACGGCGGCAACGGTCTCGTCCATCGGCACCGCCAGCTTGTCGGGCTATTCGGAAGTCGCAGCGGGAAGTTACCAGCTGGTGTTGACGCTGGCCGGCTCAAAGGAAATCGTGTTCGAGTCTGCCGCGCAGAACTTCGCTGCCGGCACCTCGCTGACATTGGCAGTCGCAGGCGGTGCCAGTTCGCGTCTTGCCAACGTACTCGTGCTCACTTACGGCAGTAGTGGTACGGTCACCGAAATGTCAAACCTGCGTTCGCGCATCCGCGCCGTGCATGGCTCGCCGGACGCACCCTTGCTGGCGTTCCTTAACGGCGGCGTCACGACATTTTCCAACGTGCCCTACAAGGCCAACTCGGGTTATGTCACCTCGGCATCGGGCGCGCGCCAGCTTGACCTGCAGGCATTCGGCGTGACCAGCAGCTCGGTCGCGAGCAAGACCTTCACGCTGAGCGGTGGTGCCGACTACACCATTGTGGCGGTCAACCGGTTCACGGCGATCGATATCGCCAAGCTGGACGACAACAACCTGCTGCCAACCACCGGCAAAGTACGGGTGCGCTTTGTCAATCTGAACGTCGACAATGCCGCGGTGGATGTGCTGGCCAACTTCAGCAAGTCCGTCAGCAACCTCGCTTACCTGGGTGCCTCGCCGTATCAGGAACTGGATGCGGGGAACTACGCGTTCGCATTCAATGCCTCGAATGCCAATGTGGTCGTCGCCACCACCGATACCCTCACGCTGGAGACCGGCAAGGTCTATACGCTGTTCCTGTTCGGCACCAGCACGGCGGCGGACACGCGGCTGGTGACGGATTCCTGATTGGTATTTGCTCAGGACAGCGAACCGTAGAACGCCTATTGGCGCGGCTTCCCAGCCATTTTCGGCCTGAAAGCCGCGCCAATGCTAGAGTTACAACTTTCTGTGCACGCCGCATGCCGGGAAGTTATCGGCGTGCGGCACAGGGTTGTTGTTTCAGTGCGGACCGGGCAGTTCCATGTCCGCATCCAGGCCGTCCTTGCGATTTGACAGGATGATGCGGCCGCCCGCCGCCTCGACGATTTCCTTGGCGATGGCGAGCCCCAGGCCTGTGCCACCGGTCGCGCGATTGCGGGAATCCTCAACGCGAAAGAACGGTTTCATGACGTCCTGCTGATGCTGCTCAGGAATTCCCGGACCATAGTCGCTGATGCGAATCGCGCGAACGCCGGCCGCGCCGGCAGGAAACGACACCGTGGCGCGTTCGCCGTAGCGGATGGCGTTGTCGATCAGGTTGCTGAGCGCACGCCGCAACAGCGTTGGCCGTGCGCGCACCACTACCGGGGCACCCGGCTCGATCGACACCTGATGCATCCACACCGGATGGTCTTCACAAATGGCCGAGACCATTGCCCGCGCATCGATGTCGGTCGGCGCTTCGCTGATTTCGCTGCCGCGCAGATAGTCGAGCGTGGACATGACCAGCGCTTCCATTTCGGCCAGGTCCGCCTTGATACGCTCGGCCACTTCGCCCTCTTCCAGCAACTCGCTGCGCAAACGCAGGCGTGTCAGCGGCGTTTTCAAGTCATGCGACATCGCCATCAGCATGCGCTTGCGGCTGTTGAGGTAATTGGCGAGGCGTTCGTGCATGCGGTTGAATGCCTGCGCCGCGGAACGCACTTCAGTAGGCCCGCTGTCGGGCAGGGGCGGCGCTTCGAGGTTGCGCGAGAAGCTGTCGGCGGCCCAGGCGAGCCGGCGCAGCGGCCGCGTCACCATCTGCGCGGCCACGACCGACACCAGCAGACCGGCGAGCAGCAGCAGCCCCCAGTTGAATACCAGCATCGGCGAAATGGAAAACGCCCGGTTGGGCGCTAGCGAGTGGAAGCGCAGCCAGCTGCCGTCGGTGAGGCGCACCTGCACCAGCGGCGCCGATCCGGCCTCGGTGCGCATGGACTGGCGCATGCGCGACTCGACATCGCCCGACCTGGGGGCAAGCTGGAAAATGCGGTTGATGGTCCGCGTGAACTCGCCGAGCAATCCATCGTCCGGTGGTGCCCGGTCGCGACCCGCGCCGTCCGACGATCGTGCCCCCGGCCCACGCTCACGCCGGAAAAAATGGCGATCGCTCTTTGCCATCATTTCATTGGCGATCGCTTCGCTGAGTCCGCCCACCAGCACCTCGTATCCGGCCCCAAGCCGGCGCTGCAAGTCGGCCTGCAACTGGTTGGCATCATTGATGCGGTCTGCATGCAGCGGCAGCGTTTCGCTCCGGTCATTGACCGGCTCAACCAGGAAAGGCGGCCGCGACATGGCCATCGCGATGTTGGCCCGGTCCTGCGGACGCAGCGATTCGAACAGGCTGGTGTAGGACGCGACACGGTCAACCATGAATGAGGCATAGATCTCCGAACCGCCGCGCTGATATTCACGCAGCGAAACCGCCACGCTGATCAGCTGCGAGCCGGCGATGCCCAGCACAATGATCAGGGCAACTCGACCAAACAGCGATTGCGGCAGCAGCCAGCGCCCGGCAAAACGCAGGGTCTGGATGAGTCTGCCCGGCGCCCCCGCTGGTCCGGCCTGCGCGGGTACGCTCAACGCAGCACCTCGACGTCCGCGGCGAGCACGTAGCCTTCGCCGCGAACCGTCTTCAGCATTTGCGGGCTGCGCGCATCGTCCTCGAGCCGCGAGCGCAACCGGCTCACCAGCACGTCGATGCTGCGATCCAGTGGTCCGGCCTCGCGGCCTTGCGTCATGTCCAGCAGGTAGTCACGGGAAAGCACCCGGTTGGGACGGTTGAGCAGGATGCTCAGCAGCTTGTATTCGCCACTGCTCAGCGGCACCAGCACACCGGCCGGCGAATGCACCTGGCGCAGCATGTGGTTCACATTCCAGCCATTGAAGCGATAGCCGCGCACGCCTTCGGTATCCAGCGCCGCGCCCAATGGCCGTGCGCGCTTGAGCACCGCACGTACCCGCGCCAGCAACTCGCGCGGGCTGAATGGCTTGGGCAGGTAATCATCGGCGCCAAGTTCCAGGCCGACGATGCGGTCGGCCTCCTCGCCCATGGCCGTCAGCATGACCACCGGAATGGAGGTCTCGGCACGCAGACGGCGCAACAGCGTCAGGCCATCCTCTCCCGGCAGCATCAGGTCGAGCACGATCAGGTCAAAACGCGCCTGGTCCAGCGCGCGTGCCATCTGCCGACCGTCGCAGACCGTGGAAACGCGCAGCCCGCTCTTCTCCAGGTACTGCTTCAGCAGGCGGCAGATTTCGACATCGTCGTCGACAACCAGCAGGTGTGGTGGGTTATTCGCAGTCACAGTTGTCATTATTCGCGAATCGGCGCCGGCCTTGGCGTTCGCCGGTAATTTTTTGTAACACTGCCGCCCGGGGACGTTCCGCACAAAATGTGCGATGCCGCAATCCCCGGCGTCCGATCCGGCGATTCCTGCCCGTTTTGGTCGCGAACGTGAAACAGCGGGGCACCCGGCGAAGCTTATAATTTGAGGTTCATAAAAAAAATGCTGGGAAACTGTCATGCCCGCTCAAGCCGAACAGAAGAAAACCGCCCTTCTCGCCGAAATTAACAAACTGGTTACCGCCAAGGTGCCCGCCGCCCAGAAAGCCGTTTCGCAGGCTTTCGCCGCGCGTTACTGCAACGAGATTGATACCGACGAATTCGTCTCCCGCGACGCCGCCTCCTGGGCGGCGCTGGTGGCGTCCCACCTGGCATTCGGCCAGGAGTTCCAGTCCGGCGCGCCGAAGATGCGCATTTTCAATCCGAAGCTGTCCGAACATCGCTGGGAAGCTGCCTGCACGGTGGTGGAGTTCGTCAACGACGACATGCCCTTCCTGGTCGATTCCATCGCCATGGAAATCAACCGCCAGGGACTGGCTGCGCGGCAGATCATTCACCCCCTGTTCAAGGTCGGGCGCGACCAGCATGGCGCGCTGGGCGAATTGCATGAAGCCCGGGACGGCGACCGCCTCGAGTCGTGGATTCACGTCGAGGTTGATCGCATCACCGACCCGGCACGCCTGAAAGCGCTGGGCGACGGGCTGGTGGCGGTGCTGGCGGATGTACGCTCCGCGGTCGAAGACTGGCCGAAAATGCTCGCCAAGGTCACCGAGACCATTTCCTCGATGAGCGGTGCGGCCAAGGTGGTCCCGCTGGAAGAGCTGGACGAGGCACGCGCATTCCTCAACTGGACGGCAGACCACCATTTCACCTTCCTCGGCTATCGGGAATATGAACTGGCGGCAGCCGGCGATCGGGATGAACTGCGCATCGTGCCCAATTCGGGACTCGGCCTGCTGCGTGAGCCCAAGCTCGGCGGCGTGTCGCAGAGTTTCAGCGAGTTGCCGGCCGAGTTGCGCGCACTGGCCCGAAAGCCGGACCTGCTGGTGCTCACCAAGGCCAATTCCCGTGCCACGGTACATCGCGCCGGGTACCTGGACTACATCGGCATCAAGCGCTTCGATGCCAATGGCACGGTGATCGGCGAACGGCGCTTCATCGGCCTTTACACCTCGGCAACCTACCACGCTGACCCCGCCAGCATTCCGCTGCTGCGCCGCAAGATCACGCGTGTCATGGAGCGCGCCGGCTTTCCGCACTCCAGCCATGCCAGCAAGAATCTGTACTCGATCCTCGATACGTACCCGCGCGATGAGTTGTTCCAGATCGGCGAGGACGAACTGTTTGATACCGCCATGGGCGTGCTGCGGCTCGGCGCGCGTGCGCGCACCAAGCTGTTCATCCGGCGCGACATCTATGCGCGCTTCTATTCATGCCTGATTTACCTGCCGCGCGAAAACTACAACACCGAGGCGCGGCTGAAGCTGCAGGAAATCCTCAAGCGCGCGCTCAACGGCACCAGCACGGAGTTCAATGTGCAGTTGTCCGACTCGGTTTTGGCGCGCATCCATATGCTGGTGCGTACCGCGCCGTCGGCGGACCACAAAGTTGACCTGAAGGCGCTGGAAGGCGAAGTCGCCGCCGCGGTGCGCCGCTGGGAAGACGGTGTGTTTGAACATCTGGTGAAGGTGGCCAGCGACGATGCCGTGAACGATGCGCGCCGAGATTTCGTGCGCCCGTTCCCGGCTGCGTACACGGAGGACACCGGCCCGGCGCAGGCGGTGGCGGATTTCATGGCGCTCAAGTCGATCAGCGCCGAGCGTCCGATTGCCATGACCCTGTATCGTCCGGACGGCGCAGCAACCAAGGCGCTGCGTTTCCGCATGTATCACATCGCCAAGGCAGTACCGCTTTCCAACAGCCTGCCGATGCTTGAAAACATGGGGGTGCGGGTGGAAGGCGAGCGCTCCTACGTCATTGCCCGCAACAATCTTCCACCGGTCTACATCCACGACTTCGCGCTGTCGCCGATGCACGCGGCATTCCGGCTGGAGGACATCAAGTCGAAGTTCGAGGAGGCTTTTGGCCGCATCTGGGCGCGCGAAGTCGAGAACGACGGCTTCAACCGTCTCACGCTTGCCGCCGGCGTGTCCAGTGAAGAAGTGGTCATGCTGCGCGCCTACGCCAAGTATCTCAAGCAGACCGGCTTCACCTTCAGCCAGCAGTACATCGAGAACACCCTGGCGTTTCACGCCGGCATTACCGGCGAACTGGTGGGACTTTTCCACTCGCGATTCGATCCCGCGCTCGATCATGACCGCGAGGGCATGATCAAGCTGGGCGCCAGCGCGATCGAGGCCGCCCTTGACCGGGTTTCAAATGCCGATGAAGACCGCATACTGCGGCGATTCCTGGCCGTGATGCAGGCGACGGTCCGCACCAACTATTACCAGAAGGATGCCGACGGCAAGCGCAAACCCTATCTTTCCTTCAAGCTCGATTCGGCGAAAGTGCCTGAACTGCCCGCGCCGCGTCCGCTATTCGAGATATTCGTCTACTCGCCGCGCGTCGAAGGCATCCACCTGCGCGGTGGCAAGGTCGCTCGTGGCGGCTTGCGCTGGTCGGACCGGCCGGAGGATTTCCGCACGGAAGTTCTGGGACTCGTGAAAGCCCAGCAGGTCAAGAATGCGGTGATCGTGCCGGTCGGCTCCAAGGGCGGCTTTGTCCTGAAAGCGGCTCCGCCGGCGTCCGATCGTGACGCCTATTTGAAGGAAGGCATCGCCTGTTACCAGACCTTTCTTCGCGGCTTGCTCGACATCACCGACAATCTGGTGAAAGGCAAGGTGGTGCCGCGCGAAAACGTGGTGCGTCACGACAGCGACGATCCTTACCTGGTGGTTGCCGCCGACAAGGGTACCGCCACATTTTCTGATTACGCCAACGCCATCAGCGCCGAGTACGGCCATTGGCTGGGGGACGCCTTCGCCTCCGGCGGGTCGGTCGGCTACGACCACAAGAAGATGGGCATCACCGCGCGCGGCGCCTGGGAAAGCGTCAAGCGCCACTTCCGCGAGATGGGTATCAATACCCAGACCACCGAGTTCACCGTGGCCGGCGTGGGCGACATGTCCGGCGACGTGTTTGGCAACGGCATGCTGCTGTCGCCGCACATCCGCCTGGTGGCGGCGTTCGACCACCGCCACATTTTCCTCGACCCGTCGCCGGATGCCGCCAGCAGCCTCAAGGAGCGCCAACGCCTGTTCGACCTGCCGCGTTCCAGCTGGGAGGATTACAACAAGGCGCTGCTTTCCAAGGGAGGGGGCATATTCCCCCGCGGCGCCAAGTCCATCGCTCTGACGACGGAGGTGAAGGCAGCGCTGGCGATCGACCCGTCGCTCGAGGCGATGACCCCGGTCGAACTGATGCGCGCCATCCTCAAGGCGCCGGTGGATCTTTTCTACAACGGCGGCATCGGCACCTACGTTAAGGCCAGCTACCAGAGCAATGCCGAGGTGGGCGACCGCGCAACCGATGCGTTGCGCATCAACGGCAACGAACTGCGTTGCAAAGTGGTTGCTGAAGGCGGCAACCTGGGCTTCACGCAATTGGGTCGCGTGGAGTATGCGCAGCACGGCGGCCGTGTTTGCACTGATGCCATCGACAATTCGGCCGGCGTCGATTGCTCCGACCATGAAGTCAACATCAAGATCCTGGTGCGGGCCGCGATCGAGGCGGGCGAATTGAAGCCCGAGGAGCGCGACGCCCTGCTGGCTGAAATGACCGACGAAGTGGGCCTGCTGGTGCTCAAGGACAACTACTACCAGACGCAGTCGCTGGCCGTTTCCGGCGTGCGCGCGGAGAAGTTGCTCGACGCGCAGGCGCGATTCGTCCGCCACCAGGAAAAGACCGGTCGCCTAAACCGCAAGGTGGAGTTCCTGCCATCCGAGGAGGAAATCGCCGAACGCCGTGCTGCCAAGCAGGGGCTGACGTCGCCGGAGCGCGCGGTCTTGCTGGCCTACAGCAAGATGGAATTGTTCGATGACCTGCTGGCCTCCAGCCTGATTGACGACGAGTATGTGGCCCAGGCTCTGGTTTCGTATTTCCCCAGCCTGCTGCAGAAGCGCTTTGCCAGCCTGATGCCGCGGCATCACCTCAAGCGGGAAATCATCGCCACGCAGATCGCCAACAGCACCATCAACCGCACCGGCAGTGTCTTTGTGCATCGCATGCGTGAGGAGACGGGTGCGACGGCCGATGAAGTGGTGCGGTGCTACATCCTCACCCGGGATGTGTTCCGCCTTGAGCAGCAATGGGCGGAGATCGACGCGCTCGACAACCTGGTCGCCGCCGCGACCCAGTCGGAAATGTTGATCGATGCCGGGCGGCTGGTGCTGCGCGGCACGCTTTGGTTCCTGCGCCGGCGCTCCGAGCGCATGCCCATCGCCAAGGTCATCGAGTTTTTCGCGCCGGGTGTGGCCACCGTGTCCCGATGCCTGCCTTCCCTGCTGTCACCGGAAGACCTCGCGGCGTTGCGCGCGCGCGAGTCGAACCTGGCGGCGCAGGGCGTGCCTGCGGCGCTGGCCGGCGAAGTCGCCCGCCTCGACTCGATGTACTCGGTGCTCGACATCGTGGAACTGGCCCAGGAACACAACCGCCCGGTGGAACTTGCCGCCGAGGTCTATTTCGGCATGGCCGGAAAGCTCGGCCTGCGTTGGGTGGCGGGCCAGATCGGCGCATTGCCGACCGATTCGCACTGGCAGGCAATGGCGCGCGCGGCCATGCGCGACGACCTCGCCAACCTGCAGCGCCAACTGGCTGCCGCGGTCATGCGACTTTCACCGGGCGCGCAGGATCCCGCCCTGCTGATGAGTGCCTGGGAAAATCACCAGGCCAAGGCACTGGAGCGCATGCGTGAGGTGATGGTTGACCTGAAGGCCGCCCGCGAGTCGGACCTGGCAATGCTTTCGGTGTTGTTGCGGGAACTTCGCGTGCTTGCCTGATGACCAAGCTGGATGCGTAAATTCCTGTCGGCACGCGTGCTGTTCGGCGCCGTAGCCCTGAGCTGCCTTTCGCTGCTTGCCGCGGTGTGGTTCGTCCAGTACGGGCCGGACAAGCAGCAACCCTGCCCGCTTTGCATCATTCAGCGCTATGGCTACATCCTGCTGGCGGCAATCTGTCTTCCCGCCACACTGCACGGACCGGGCCGCAAGGGCACGCTGGTTTACGCCGGACTCGCCACGCTGGTCACGGCGACCGGCAGTGGCATCGCCATCTGGCAGGTGGCAAAGGGCAGCACCATGCTCTCCTGTCTTGCTGATCCCGTGGGCGATTTCGTCAATAACCTGCCGACCGCGAGCGCCTGGCCGGAGTTTTTTTTCGCTACCGGCGGATGTGCCGATGTGCTGCCGCCGGTGCTGGGCCTGACGGTGCCGGTATGGTCGCTGCTTTGCTTTGTGCTGTTCCTCGGCGTTTCGCTCGCCATACTGATCCAGGCACTTCGCTCCCGGCGCTGAAGCTGAACCGGCGCGGCCGCACTGGCGAGCTGACCCCTACTTGAGGCGGGTTGCGGCAATCCCGGTACGGGTTACTTCACGCGTGCGGACGTCGATGCGCCTTTGCGCATCGCCCGCCACGGCATAGGGAAGCGGCAGATTGTCAGGGACCACGACGACGAAGTGGGAACCGGCCGCCACCATCGGAAACTCGAACCGGCCCTGACTATCCGTGCGCGTGCCGAACCTTCCGTCCAGCAGCACGGTCACACTCGCGGCACCGGTTTCGTCGGCGTCCTGCAGGCCATTTTCGTTGTTGTCGAGGAAAACCACGCCCACCACGCTGCCGGCGCCGACACCGCGGCTGCCGCCCAGCGGCACCAGCGGCGTACCTGCCTGGTCTTCATAGCGGACGATGAGGAAAACGGCACGATCCTTCGGCGCGGGTGCCAGCGCGGCCCCTTGTATCGGCGAGGTTACCGACAGCAGTTCCTGCGATTCCGCGCGATTATCGTAGTAGCTCATCGCCAGCGACCAGCGCGAGTTGATGCGCCAGTTGAGGCTCAGGTTGGCAAAGCGCCCGGTGGTGGCAATACCGCTGTCGCTGCGCGTCCAGCGCAGGTTGGCATCGACTGACAGGCGGTTGGTAAGATCGGCGCTGCCGATCAGCGCCAGGCTCGCTCGCCGGCTATTGACGCCGGTTCGGGTCTCCCGGCCAGCCGAAAGTGAGGTACTGAGGCGCAAGCCGACCTCTGTGGGCCAGGCATGATCCACGGTGAGCTGGCGACTGCGATCGCCTGAATCTGTCCGGGCCACATCCAGTTGCGTGCGGGTAATGCCGAGGCCCGTTGACTTGTCGAGAAAGGCATAACCGGCGGTGGCGTCGTTGTTACTGTGTCGCGAAGTGAGTCCGCCGCCCAGGCTGGTGCTGCGGTCCCACTGGTAACGAACGCTGCCGGTGCCATACCAGCTGTTGGCGGTGGCCGCGCTCACGCTGTTGACACCGTCCATGCCGCCGCTCCAGATCCACCGCTGACTTTGGTACTGCAGCCGGTAGTAACCGCCCTGCACATCGCCCCCGACCGGGGAAAACGCCCAGTTCAGGTCGGGAAACATCTTGAAGACGCCAAAATTCTGCCGGTAACGATCGATCCGCGCTTCGCCGTCAAGCCATGCACCGAGTCGATGCTCGCGGTCACCGGTCTCGCTGTCCAGCAGGTTGAACTGCAATCGCGTATCGCCCTCCTGCCATGCGATCGATCCGAACCATGACCTTGCGGAGCTGCGCTTGGCCGATTCGGTCGGGTCCTGGCTGATGCGCACGCCGTGGGCATCAGCCACCTGCAATCCCCACTCGACACCGGGCGCAAGCAGGGATTGCGCACCCGCCGTGAACAACGTGCCCCCCTGCCGGGAAAAGCCGGACAAGCGCAAGCCGCTGAACTGTCCCGGCTCACCAACGCCGGCATAGAACTGCGTATCGCGCCCTTGCAGCCACTCGCTGGCAACGCCAATGACCGGAAATGTCGGAATGAAGAACCGGTACTGCCGGCGGCTCAATTGCAGGGTTGATGTGTTCAACATGCCCAAGCCGTTATTGGCGGACCAGCCGCCATCGAACGGCAATCCCCGCTGCCAGACGGTGAACAAGTTCGAGCTTGGATGCCCGCGCATGGCGGCGTCGACGCTGAATGCCCCGTAATTCGGTGAATCGATCCGGCCCGACAGGGTGATGCCGTTTTCGCGGGTCGTGCCATCGCTGCGGCGCAGGTTGCTGGAAAACCCTTCGACCCGCCAGCTGCGCGGCCAGCCATCCGATTCGTAGGCCGGATCGCTGCCGGATTCGTCGTCGGCGGTCAGGCCCTCGATCAATCGGTCGTCATAAGGCTTTGCAGCGGGCGGAACCGCCTTGCTTTCAGGCGAGGCAGGCGATTGCGCAATCGCGGCTCGGGTGACGAACAGGCCGCATGCAATCGTGCTAAGGAGAGCCCACCGCAAGATCAGGGCGCGAATCGTTGCTCGAAGGCGACGCTTTTGTCAGCCCATTCGAGCGTGCCGCGAATCGTGATGGGGTACGCAATCTTTATCGGCTCATCCTTTTCACGCTGGATGTGCAGCGGTACAGCCCGGGTCTCGCCGGCCAGGATCGGCAGCGTCGTCGGTGTGAATTCCAGCTTGCGCCCGCTCGCGTCGGTCCCCGAGAGGAAACCACTCAACCGACCGTGCGCGTTGCCCGAATTTTTGATGCGCAGCGTCGGCAGGGTTTCGCCGGAAATCGTGGTGACTTCGCTGCCGGTCACTTCCAGCGCCGGGGCTGCCTTGCCCACGGCAACATAAACAATCACGGCAATGCGTCCCGCGATCGGGACTGGCGGTCCGCCCGGCGTTTGCACATTCATTTCATCGCCTTCGATCAGCAGAGCAAAACGGCACTCGCTGTCAGGCGTGTTTGGCGGGGGCGTTACTTCAAAACGGTAGCGGTACTTGCCGCCTGCCGGCAGCATCACTTCGCGCTTTTCGATCGCAACCCAGGGACGGCAACTACCGGCCTGCAATTCGTCGTGGAACGCGACATTGCCGTTTTTTTCAAAGGTCCAGTCCGCCGTCCTGATGCGCCACTTGGCGGCACGCGCGTCAGCGTTGCTGAGTTCGAGAACATCGCGCACTTTTTCACCGGGCTTGGCGGACAGCTCGAACCGCGGCGGGGAAACCAGCGCAGCGAAGCTCTGCGCCGCAGTTGCGAGGGGCAACACACCGAATACGACACTGGCGGCAATTCCCAGATTAAGGCGAATGGCGTGATGAATCATGGTCTTCAGTCCACGTCAATTTCAAAATAGAAATTCAGACGCTGCGGTGCCGAAAGGCGTCGCCCGTCGGTCAGAATTTTCAGGGCAATCGTATCCTCCAGCTTGGCGGTGCGAACCGGTCCCGCATAGACCAGCGTGCGACTGCCTGAATTCAACTGGCCGGGCAACAGGACGCCCTGCGTGCTCCACTCGGCGCTGACCAAGCCTACCGGTTGCTGTGCCAGTGCCATATAAATCTTGCCGGTCTTGTTGACCCACGGCGCGAGGTTCAGGCGGACGGTCACCAGCGTGGCGCCTTCCACGAGGTGGCTTGCCGAACGTGTCGGCGCCAGCGATTGCCATTTCATGGCCACCGACGTATCCGCAGGCAGTGACGCGGAATCGTCCACCCGGAACGTGGCCGACTGCGCGCTGCCGATACCTGCACAAAGCAATGCCGCCAGGGCCAGCCCTGCGAGCGTTGACAACGGGTGCGTGGACCGCTCGTTCATGGCGCGCTCAAGGTATAGGTGGCCCGGCCGGTGTAGGTGCCTGACGCGACCACTGCCGCATTGGCATAGGAAAACCTATGGCAGCTTTCACGCCAGGTGTTGACCGGAAATGTGGTAAGGGTCTGGGTTCCGCCGGTGAACGTGCCGGCAGGGATGGTGAACGGTGCCGCATCGCCCGCGCCGCCCGATGCCCAGCTGATCTGGCTGAAGGGAATGGTGTCGCCGCTAGCATTGGTCAGATTCGCGGCACTGGTGGTAACGGTCAATGTCGCGGTGCCGACGGCGCCCGGCAAACGGAAAAATCCACCGATATACACCTGTGCGGGCGTGGTGCAAAACGCAAAATTATCGTACGGGCTGTTGGCGGCAGTACTGTTGCTGGTCATCTGTTGCGCAACGCCGCTGCCCACGGCATTTGCGGCGACGGTCACCGATACGCGGTTGATGGTGGCATTGTTGCCGGGGGTTCCGCCACCGGAATAGGTACCGGTAAAGGTGCCGTTCCCGACTTGCAGGTAAATGGCGCGCGTGCCGGCAGTGATGTTCACCGCATACGCCTCCGCCGCGGGACCGGCGAGAGCGGTCGCAGCCAGGCAAACGGCAGACATCGCACACTTCTTGAGGATAATGGTCGCAGGCATTGGTTTTAGCCGGTCAGTGCAACGACGCTGCGGGTGCTGGTCGCGCGCCGTATCCGCCAGACTATCTTAATGGACCGGCGGCAGGAGAAAAAGTTTGAAAAAAAAGGGTGCCGTACACTTGTACTGGCACCCTTCGCGCTGACCGATCGGTTCGATCGGCTGGCGAATCAAAGCATCGTGGCTGTGTAGGTCACGCGGCCCTGGTTTACGCCGGCGCCACCGTAGGTGCCTGCAGCCGGCACCACCGAGTTCAGGTAGGTGTAGGTCCAGGTCGCGTCGCGGTTGGTGACCTTCGTGCCACTGGTCACGGCCACGGCTGTGTTGGTGGTCGTGTTGTCCACCAGCGCCGGTGCGGTGAGGATGTTGCCGGTACCACCAACGGCGGAAGCCGTGGCGATCTGGGCATACGAAATGGTGCTGCCGGCGCCATCGGTCAGTCCATTGGGCACGGTCGAGCCAAGGGTAATGGTGCCGCCGTTACCGATCAGCTTGGCGGTTACCTTGCCGGTACCCAGGTTGCCGCCGGTGCCGGCGATCACGCTGCTGTCGCCGACGTTGGCGGCGGGCACGGTAAAGGTCACCATGTCGATTGCGCCGTTGGCGGCCATACTGGTGCCGGTACCGACTTGCAGGAACAGGACGCGGGGAATGACGATCTGGAAATCGAGACGCGCGGAAGCGGACGTCGGGCCGGGCGAAGTGGTATTGAAAGCGGATTCCGCGTTGGCCAGCAGGGGCAATGCCAGGGCGGCGGCGACGGCGGACTTGAGGAGCAGGTTGCGCATGGTTGTTTCCTTTGGAGAGGGGAATACAGTTGAGTTCTTTGACAGGGCGAATCTTACCGACCGCACGTCCATGAATATGTGAGGCAACACACACAAAAACCGCTTTATGGGCCTGTTTCTGTCAACATCTGTAAAGATTCATCCATGCAGCACTTTTGACCCTCGAAAAGCACCCCGTTAGCAAGGCGATTCCACACGCCGCCCCGGCGTCAGGCTCGTCGAAACCATTGAATTTGCGACCCGTGCAGCAAGCGCGAAACGCACGTTACTTCGACCAGACTGCGAAGGCATGACTACTGATTCGACAATTTCCGCCAGGCCCGTCATGACCCCGCGCAGCGCATGGATACTCACGCTGTCCGGTGCCCTGCCCTTCATTGCCGCAGCTGCTGGTGCCTTCGTCCTGCCGCTGGAGCATCACGCCCGGCTGCTCTACGCCGCGTCCACCTATGCCGCGATCATTCTTTCGTTCCTGGGCGGCATTCAGTGGGGCCTGGCCGTGGCGCTGAGTGAGGCCGCGCCACGCAGCGCGCGCACCCTGTTCATGATTTCAGTGACGATATCGCTGGCGGGCTGGTGCCTGCTGTTCATCGAGCCTGCGTCGCTGCGGCTGGCATGTGCCGCCGGCTTGTTCGTTTGCGTCTGGGCGGTCGACGGGCTATTGCGCCTGCAATCGCTGATTCCGGCGTGGTTCTTTCGTCTGCGAGGCCTTGCCACGGTATTGGTGGTTGGCGCGCTGCTGATCCTCGCCATCAAGAGCTGAGTGGAGATGCCGCCGGCCGAAACGCATCCGCGTACGCGCGACGATCTGATTGACGCGCTGCGCGGCATCGCCCTGTTCGGCATCCTTGCAGTCAATATCCAGAGCTATTTGCTCGGGCTCAATGCATCGTCGCTCGGCGTATTGTCGGCTGCCAGCAACCTGGCCGACCACCTGACGGTGGTGTTTACCGCATTGCTGTTGCACTACAAGTTCTACCCGATATTCTGTTTTTGCTTTGGCTACGGTTTCGCTATGCAAACGCGCCGATGGCTGGCACGCGGTGCCAATGCCCGGCAGCACTTTGCCCGCCGCACCAACTTCATGCTTGGCATGGGCGTCCTGCACGGTGTGTTTCTCTGGTTCGGTGACATTCTCACCACCTATGCCCTGGCGGGGAAAGTTCTCGCCAGATACATCGGCAAGGGGCCGCGCCAACTTCTCCAGGCGCTCAAATGGTGGAGCCTGGTGTTCCTGCTGGTGGCCGTGCCGGCCACGGTGGCATTCACCACCGCCGCGTCTGCCGACAGCGCGGCAGACGCAGCCAACATGGCGCGCGACGCAAAGGAAGCGTTTGAGACCTACAGTCGAGGCACCTACCTGGACGCCCTTTGCCGCCGGGCTGGCGAGTATGCCGTGGTCACGATGGGTTTCGTGCTGATCCTGCCGGGCATCATGGTGATCGCGCTGATGGGCGCGCTGTGCGCGCAACTTGGCTTGCTACGCCAGCGCCGGCGGTACCGCGCCTTCTGGTGGCGCGCACTGGGATGGGGCCTCGTCGTTGGTTTGCCGGTAAATGCCTGGCACGCATGGGGAATGTGGAACCTGGCTGGCGACCCCTGGCGACACGCCACCTTGCTGGAAGCGTTTCCCGCCGATTTCGCACCTGTGCTTTCGGTTGCCTACGTCGCCGCAGCCGTGCTGGCGGCCGATACCGCGATCGGATCACGCGTCCTGTCCTGGTTAGCGCCCGCGGGCCGGCTGTCGCTGAGCAACTACGTGGGGCAGTCGGTACTGATGGGCGTACTGCTGAGCGGCTTCGGCCTTGGTCTGGGCGCGACGCTCACACAGAGCAGATTGCTGCAGGCGGCCGTGGTGATCTACTTGCTGTTGCTGCTGACCAGCCACGCCATGTTGCGTCTTGGCATGCGCAGCCCGCTGGAAGAGGCGTGGCGCCACTACACGAATCACGGCTAGGCCAAACCGCAGAATCGGCGCGGCTTTGCGGGCAAAAATGCCCGCAAACGCGCGCCAGACCTGGAGTTTCACCAAAAAAAAACGCCCCGCTGGCGGGGCGTTTATGCGTGTGTGCTGGTTGTATTCAGTCCGGGATCACCACCGTGTTGCCGCTGAAGGTGATCTGGTCCGCGGCCACTGGCGCGGTGGCAAACACCGGCACATTGCTCAACGCAATCGCGTCCGCAGCGCCGGCTGAACCGGACCGTGGCGTGGTCCGAACCACCTGGCTGGGTGGCAGTGCCGTGCCGGCCGTGAGGTTGGCGTACACCGCGTCCATCGCCGCGATGAAGTAGCGCTGCAGCGGTACGAAGCGCGTGTCATAGCCGGCAATCTGTCCATTGAGCACGTCGAGGTGCTGCGCGTTCGTGACCTCGATGTAGCTGAGCTTGCTGGTTGCGCCTTCGACGATCTTGTTCAGTCCAAAATAGGGACGCGATGTGAAAGCGGCCGGAATCAGCGCGTCAGCGCGGCCGTGAACGATAACGGCCGGCTTGCCACGCAGGTTGCCGCTGCGACGCACTTCCGCCATGCCCTGCTGCACTTTCGCGGCATTCGCGTCCGTGCCGGCGAACAGGTTGCGCAGGCACAGGGCCCCGTCGATGTTGTAGTCGGCGGCGCCGGTCGTTGGTGATACCGACAAACTATCGAGAATGGCGCCTCCCACGGCGTTGTTGTTCATGACGGCGATACCGCCCGCCGAGGGCATGCCGCTACCGGTGCCAAAAATGGTGGCAAGGCCGTCAAGCGCGGCGGGCTTCGAGTCCGCACCCACCCCTGCAAAACTGAATCCGCACAGATTGTCGCGAACGCCGAAGCGCCCGTAGGCATTGGCCTGGGTAACCGCCAGGGCAGGTGTGGCCAGCGCGTAGTGGGACGCATGCAGCGCGCTGGATTCCGCTTCCCAGCCGTAACCCAGAAGCATGGTCAGCGCTTCTTCGGCCTGCAGCAGCGTGGTGGTCGCCGTCAGGATGCCCTTTGCCTTGAGTGCGTTGCAGCGCGCGCCGGACCGGGTGCTGTCGAGCAGCGCCGCGCCGGGCACGGCACCGGCGCTGACTGCCAGCGCCGCGCAGGGTTGCAACAGGTTGGCCATCGAGACGTAGTCGTAAAGTTGCCTGCCGGTACCGACACGCGAGGTACTGCCGCGGCGGACCGTGAGCGCCGAATTTGCCACCATCTGGATATTCGGTTGCGCCACCGCGACGCCGTCGATCAGACCATTGCTGTCCTGCTCGAGCGCGGATAGCGCGGCGCCACCGCCATCGCCGACGCTGGAGGCGATTACCAGCACGTTGGCGGCCTTGAACGAACTCAGGTGCTGCCCATTGATGACCTGGGAAAACGTTTCGTTCAGGTAATAGAGCGAATACTCCACGGCCTGCAGCAGATACAGGCCCCAGTCGCGTTCCGGATTCTGCTGGGAATGGGCATGCTTCAACGCGATGCGGTTGGGGAAGCTGGCGTTGTACGCGGCCAGTTCCGTTGCGGTCATCGAGGCCGTGAAATTGGAGGTGTTGGCCGCCGCGGTGGCATCCTTGCGCACGCCGTCGATGCCATTGACGGTATTGGTTGCCAGGTCGTGCGCGCCAATGCCTGTGCCCTTGTCCACATAGACCACAGCGCAACCGCGCTTGAGAGCCCACTCGCCGGCTGTGGCGATGGCGCCGTACGGCCCCCGCGAACCGCTCGAGGTTGCGGCGACAAGACACGGCGCAGAGCGGTTGAAATAGCTCGGGATCTGCAACACCGCCGTAATGTTGCGCTTGCCGGTGCCGTCGTCGAGGTAAGTCACGGCCTCCACACCGGGCACCAGGCCTTCGGTGGCATTGACGCCACCGTTGGCATCCACATTCGGTCCGTAAATGAGGCCATAGCCGCCGCCGGCGGTGGTATCGACCAGCGCCCGGTAATTGGTGTAAATGGCGAGCTTGCGCAATTCCGCCGCAGTGGGGCTGGCCAGATTGGTGACGACGGGCGCCGTGGCCGACTGTAAGGCGGTCTTGCCGAGCCCGCCGGTAAGCAGGTCGTCGCTGGAACCGTCAAATGAAGAAATCGTCACCGTGCCGACAAAGCTCGGCTTGACGTTGTAATCCGGGGTCTCCGTCGCCTTGCAACCGGCCAGGGCGATAGCGCCGGCCATGCAAAGACTTGACCACTTGACGGGGCGTGACAAAACCATGTGCTTCTCCTGGGGAATTCGCGGGATCATCGACGGCAACGCCTGTTTCTGCCCGGTTGCCGGATGTTTCAGAAAGTTTCAGCCGCTATTGTAGGGCTTATCGCCCACCCCGAACCAACCGGCCTAGGCCCGCAGGCCGGCGTGGCGCGCGGCGCGAGTTCAATACTTCATTTTCAGGACGGTCGTTTGCGTCCCGCTAGGCACGACGACGAAGATGTTGTCGTACTCGTCATCGGCGACCTTGACTTCTTCCCTGACGCCCAGCGCCTTGATGATGGCGGGCACCGTATTGCTGTGCCCGACCACGAGTACCGTGTCGGCCACGCGGCGGGCCTGTATCTGCCGGATGAGCGCGTCGCCGTCGGCCGCCGCCACCACGGTGGGCGCGACGCCGATGCGCTTCGCCAGGGGCTGCGCCAGCAGCTGGGTGCGGCGGAACTGGGTGGTGTAGATCACCGTCACGCCGCTGGTCGCCAGCATGCTGGCGAGGTGTTCGGCCCGCGCCATGCCCGCCGCCGACAGTGCCGGATCCTTGCCTTCATCGGCCTTTTCGCCATGCCGCACGATGATCACGGTTGGCTGCGCGCACACGCCGGCCGCAAGCACCAGCATCGCCAGCGCAGCCGCGACACGCTTCCATCGTTGCCCGAACACGATCACTGCTGTTCCCTTGTCGCTGGCCATCAGCGCTTTGATTTTCGGGACGGTCCCTGTCCGATATGGCGCGCCAGCCAGGCAAGATATTCGCGATACCACAGGCGCGAGTTCTGCGGCTTGAGGATCCAATGATTCTCGTCGGGGAAAAACACCATTCTCGACGGCACGCCCAGCGAGCGCAGTGCGTTGTAATACATCAGGCCCTGCGCATCAGGAACACGGTAATCCAGCGCGCCGTGCATCACCAGCGTGGGTGTCATCATGAATCCGGTGTGGCTGGCCGGATTCTGCGCGTCCACCTTGGCCGGGTCGTCCCAGTACTTCGCGGCCAGGGAATGATCGAACCAGTAACCTGCGTCGCCCGCATACATCGACTGCCAGTCGTAGCAGCCGGCATGGCAGACGTAGGCCTGGTACCGGTCCCCACCTTTCTTCGCGCCATTGCGACCATTCATCCAGGCCACCATCTTGCCGCCGTAGCTGCCGCCGGTCGCGGCCAAGCGTGCGCGGTCGATGTAACCCTGCTTGAGCATGAAATCGGTCGCAGCCTCGATATCGGCGTGTTCCTTGGTGCCCCAGTTGCCATTGTTCGATTCGAGGAACTTGTTTCCCCAGCCCAGCGAACCGTGGTAATTCACGCAAACCACCACGTAGCCCTGCGCGGCAAAGACGTGGTTGTTCCAGCGAAAATGAAAGTTGTCACCCCAGTTGGCGTGCGGGCCACCGTGGATGTTGTGCACCAGCGGCCACTTCTTTTTCGGGTCGAAATCCGGCGGATAAACCACCCACATCTGCACCGCTTCCTTGTTCCAGCCCTGGATCGTGAATTCCTTGACCGCGCCCAGCTTGAATTTCGCCATCAGGGCGTCGTTGAAGGTTTCAAGGCCGCGCACCGATGATCCATCGGCGTCCGCAGCAAATACCCGCGGCGCGCTGGACATGTTGTTGCGCACGAACACCAGCGTATCGGCACGTACGTCGAACTCGGTTACCGTGCCGCCCGCCACGACCTGGTCAGGCACCTTCTTGCCTTTCGCCAGCCGCCACACGCACAGGCGGCTGCGATCATCGGCCGCGAAGTACACACTGGCGCCGTCTGCAGCCCATTTCAGCGGGGCATTGATGTTGCGATCCCACTGGCTCCATGCGGTGAGTTTGCCGCTCTTGCGCTCAAGCAGGTGAACCTTGAGGTCATCGTCCACCGACCGGCGCATGTTCTGCGCCAGCAACGCGATGTGCTTGCCGTCCGGTGAGTAAGCGGGGCTGTAGTGGGAAAGCCGCGAGGTCACGGTCAGGTTGTTCGCCTTTCCCGTGCGCACATTCATTTCGACAATATGGTGCGGCTGGTCACCGCGCGGGTCCGGCTGGGGATTGAAGCAGAACACCAGGTGATTGCCGTCGGGCGCGAAGTCGAAGTCCGGGGTGCCGGGATCGACCAGCGGCAGGTGGTATCCGCTGCCGGCAAACAGGTCTCGGCAGCTGCCGCTGGCCACATCAACCACATGCAGGTGCGGCCTGCGGCCATCCGACAGCCAGTGGTCCCAGTAGCGTACCTGGGTATGTTCGACCACATGCGCCTTGCATTTGTCGTCCTGTCTTTGCTTGTAGCGCCGGGCTTGCTCGCGTTCTTTCGTCAGGTCAGGCCACACCCAGGAAATGAAGGCGAGGCGCTTGCCGTCGGCAAACCAGCGGATGGCCGACACGCCTGTGGCAAGGCTGGTGACGCGGCGGGCCTCGCCGCCATCGGCTGCGATCAGGTAAAGCTGCGGCTCCTGGTCGGCCTTCTTGCCTTCGCCGCGCTTGCCGACAAAGGCGATTACCGAACCGTCGGGCGACCATTGCGGCTGGCCGTCGTTTTCCCCGCAACGCGTCAGTTCGCGCGCCTTCCCGCCAAATGTGGACAGCAGCCACAAGTGTGACGCGCCCTTGTTCTCGTCCATCTCGTAGCTGGAAACGGCAACACAAGCCTGCGCACCGTCCGGCGACAGTGTCGCCGAGCCGGCTCGCCGTACTTTCCACAAGTCTTCAACGGTGATGCGAGTGTTCTTTTTCGGCATGACGGCGTGCTTTCAAAACTGGACGAACCGAAGTGGCTCGCGCGGCAACCGCGATTCTACGCGTGCCCGCATCGCCTGCTGAAACTCAAGCACTGGCGCGGCGCTCCAGCCGTTTTCGTGCCAGGAGCCGCGCCAATGCTGGGGTTTATCATGCCGGGAGCTTCTGCCAACCTGCTGCGCGACCAAACTTCTCGCCTGAGGTGTTCTGCGAACTGCCGAGCGCGTCCGCTCCTCAGCGTGAATTTTGGCCGCCCGTGACAGTTTCCAGAAATGTCCAGTTGCCTCAATGCCGGTTCCCGCCCGCGCAAATTTGCTGCAAAGTACGAAAATCGCCAAGCCGGGCAACCCGGCCCATGCCACCCATCTGTCAGGAGCCGCCCGTGATTTGCCAGCTTTTCGATCCCGCGTCGTCAACCTATACGTATCTGGTGTGCGACGACGCGACACGTGCGGCGGCCATCATCGACCCGGTGCTCGCCCAGATGGACCGCGACCTGGCCGAAATGTCCAGGCACGGCCTTACCCTGCGTTGGGTTCTCGACACGCACGTGCATGCCGACCACGAAACCGCCGCGAACGCGCTCAAGGCAGCCAGTGGCGCAACCACTGCCGTCGGTGCCTCGTGCAACTCGGTGGGCCATGATCGTGCGCTCAATGATGGCGACGTCCTGTTGCTGGGCAATTCGGCCCTGCAGGTCATCGCCACGCCCGGACACACGCCAGGCAGCGTTTCGTATGTGTGGGGCGGCAATGTATTCACCGGCGACGCGCTGCTGATCGAAGGCTGCGGCCGCACCGATTTCCAGGATGGTGACAGCGACGCGCTCTACGACAGCATCACCCGCAAACTGTTTGCGCTGCCGGAATCAACCATCGTCTGGCCGGGTCACGACTATCGCTTTCGCGGCAGTTCCACCATCGGCCATGAAAAACGCCACAACCCGCGCGTGGCCGGAAAGAGCATGGCGGATTTTCGCGAACTGATGGCCGCGCTGAAACTGGCGCCGCCCAAGCTCATCGACCAGGCGGTACCCGCCAACCGCCACGCGGGGGCACTTCAGTCCGGGGAAGCGGTGCCCGCCATGCTGATGGCGCGCGACCTGGCCGCGGCATTCGATCCCGCCCGGGATGCGCTGGCCGACTTGCGCAGCGTCGCCGATTTCGCCAGGGACGCCCTGCCGCACTCACAAAATGTCGGCAGCAGCGACCTCGACAGATTGGCCGCGCTGGCGCGCAACCATCGCACGCTGTTTCTGATCTGTCGCAGCGGCCAGCAGTCGCTGGTCGCTGCCGATGCGTTGCTCAAGGCCGGTGTTGCCAATGCCTGCAGCGTAACCGGCGGCATGCTGGCGCTGGCCTCAGCCGGCAGCGTGCATCGCAGCTGACCGGCAGCCGCGCAAGCGGTGATCTGCTCAAGCGGCATTCACATGCTGCAAATTGCGGTTGATCCAGCCAACCAGGTCGCGCGCGGACAGCACCCCGGATAGCCGATCCACTTCCCTGCCATTGACGAACAGGATGAGTGTCGGAATGCTGCGAATACCGTAATGCTGGCTCGCCCGCGGCGCTGCATCGCTGTCCACTTTGACAAAGCGCACACGCGGCAATTGCGCTGCCGCCGCTGCGAACTGCGGCGCCATCGTTTTGCAAGGGCCGCACCAGGTCGCCCAGAAATCGACAATGATCGGCAGCTGCGTGCGTTCGAGATAAGCAGGCAGCGAGGCATCATCCAGCGCTACCGGCTCGGCAGGCATCAAGTCCGCTTTGCATTGACCGCAAACCGGATTCTCGCCGAGGCGATCCTCCGGGACGCGGTTGGTTGCGCCGCAGCGGTGACAGGCGATGTGCACGCGCTTCTCCTAGCAGCCAGGCTCGATGCCGGCCTTGCGCAACAGGCTTTCCATCAGGCACCACTTGGTGAGCCCGCTTTGCAGCAGGTTGGCGCCGACGAAGGCGGTGAACGCCAGCCACCAGTGGCTGACGAAAATCGGGCTGCCGGGGATTCCCAGCGCAAGCGACAGCAGGATGAAGAGGCCGGCAACGATACGAACAATGCGCCATGAGGTCATGATGATTCTCCATTGGGTTGGTTGACTGAAGGGGGTGCGGCGGGCGCGGGCACGTCGGCGACGCGGCCGCGATAGGCGATGAAGTACAGCAGCGGTATCACCACCAGCGTCAGGATGGTGGAGACGAAGATGCCGAAGATCAGCGAGATCGCCAGTCCGTTGAAGATCGGATCGTCGAGGATGAAGAACGCGCCCAGCATGGCCGCGAGGCCGGTCAGCATGATCGGCTGTGCGCGGGTAATGGCCGATTGCACGATGGCATCCTTGAACGCCATGCCACCGTCGACCTGCAGATTGATGAAGTCCACCAGCAAGATCGAATTGCGTACGATGATGCCGGCCAGCGCGATCATGCCGATCATGCTGGTGGCGGTGTACGGCGCGCCCAGCAGCGCATGGCCGGGCATCACACCGACAATGGTCAGCGGAATCGGCGCCATGATGATCAGCGGCGTGAGGTAGGAGCCGAACTGCGCCACCACCAGCAGGTAGATCAGGATCAGGCCGACGGCATAGGCGGCGCCCATGTCGCGGAAGGTTTCATAGGTGATCTGCCATTCGCCGTCCCACTTGATGGCGTACTCGCGGTATGCCTCTTCCGGCGGCTGGATGAAGTATTCGCCCAGCGTGCCGCCGCCGGGCGTCGCGATTTTTTTCATCTCGCTGCGCATCGAAAACATGCCGTACAGCGGGCTGTCGACCTTGCCGGCCATGTCTCCGACCACGTAGTTCACCGGATGCAGATCCTTGTGATACGAGGGTTGCTCGCGCACGCTGTCACTGACGGTTACCAGCTCGCGGATCGGCACCAGCCTTCCTGCGGCGGTGCGCACCGACAGGTGCAGCAAAGCTGCCAGGTCGCCGTGCATTTCGGGCGGCAGCTGGATGGTTGCCGCCACCGGGTACTTGCTGCCGTCGTGCAGGTAACTTGCCGCCTCGCCGGCCAATCCGGCGCGCAGCGTCGCGACGATGTCACGCTGGCTCACGCCCAGCAGCGCGGCCTTGCGCCGATCAACCAGCAGCAGCGTGCGCGGCGCGGCGACGATGCTGCTGTCGTCAACGTCCACCACGCCTTCGGTCTTCTCGAATACGGCGCGCACTTTCTTCGCCACGTCGCGGCGCCCCGCCGTCTCCGGCCCGTAGACTTCGGCCACCAGCGGCGCCAGCACCGGCGGACCCGGCGGCACTTCCACCACCTTTACATTGGCGCCGAACCGTTTGCCGATTTCCTGCAGTGCCGGGCGCAAGCGGGTGGCGATGGCGTGGCTCTGCTCGCTGCGGTCGTGCTTGTCGACCAGGTTCACCTGCAGCTCGCCAACTTCCCCACCGGCGCGCAGGTAATACTGGCGCACCAGGCCGTTGAAGTTGATCGGCGCGGCAGTGCCCGCGTAAGCCTGGTAGTTCACGACCTCGGGCACCGTGGCAAGCTGTGCGCCCAGCGCATGCAGCACCGCGGCGGTCTGTTCCAGCGGGGTGCCAGCCGGCATGTCCACCACCACCTGGAATTCGGATTTGTTGTCGAACGGCAGCATCTTCAGCCGCACCAACCCGGCCACCGGCAGCAGCAGCGAGATGCCGATCAACGCCAGTACGCCCAGACCGAGAAGCTTGCGGGCCCGCGGCCCGCGCGAATCGTCCAGCAGCGGCGCGAACACGCGCTGGAACACCGGCGCCAGCTTCTTGCCCAGTTCGAACTTGGCCGGGCCTTGCGTCCCGTGTGCCCCATGCGACGCATTCATCCACAGCCGCGCCAGCCACGGCGTCACCATGAAGGCGATCGCCAGCGACAGCAGCATGCCCATGCTGGCATTGATCGGGATCGGGCTCATGTACGGGCCCATCAGGCCGGAGACGAAGGCCATGGGCAGCAGCGCCGCAATCACGGTAAAAGTGGCGAGGATGGTGGGGCCGCCGACCTCGTCGACCGCGCCGGGAATCAGCTGCAACAAGGTCATTTCCGGGTGCAATTGCTGGTGCCGGTGGATGTTTTCCACCACCACGATCGCGTCGTCGACCAGAATGCCGATGGAAAAGATCAGCGCGAACAGGGACACGCGATTGAGCGTGAAGCCCCAAGCCCAGGAGGCGAACAGTGTGGCTGCCAGAGTGAGGATGACGGCCGTGCCGACGATTGCCGCTTCGCGCCGTCCCAGCGCGATGAACACCAGCGCCACCACCGATGCCGTGGCGAACAGCAATTTCTGGATGAGCTTCTTCGCCTTGTCGTTGGCGGTGGCGCCATAGTTGCGCGTCTCGGCCACCTGCACGTCGGCCGGGATCACAGTGTTCTTGAGCAGTTCGACGCGGCGCATCACGGCGTCGGCCACGTCGATGGCGTTCTCGCCCGGCTTCTTGGTGACGGCGATGGTGACGGCGGGATATTCGCCATGGTCTTGCCCGGCGGTGCCGTGCCAGACGTACTGGCTGGCCGGCGGCGCACCATCGCGCAGATCGGCCACTTCCTTCAGGTAAACGGGACGCGCATTGCGCACGCCGACCACGATGTCGGCCAGGTCCTGCGCATTCTCGAAATAGGGGCCGGCTTCGACGGAAACTGCGCGGTTGCCCGACAGCAGTTCGCCGACCGGCATGCCGGCATTGGCCGATTGCAGCGCATTGCGGATGTCGCCGACGGTCACGCCGCTACCGTTGAGGCGCACCGGATCGATCTCGACCATCACCGCCCGGCCGGGGCCGCCGATGGTCCGCACCTCGCGGGTACCGGCGACACGCTTCAGGTCAGCCTCGATGCTGTGTGCCACGCGCTCCAGGTCGTAGGCCCCGCCGGTCTTGCTGTACAGGGTCAGGCCGACGATCGGCACGTCGTCGATGCCCTTCGGCTTGACCAGGGGGTCCATGGCACCCAGCCCCGGCGGCAGCCAGTCGGCATTGCCGCGGACAGTGTCGTGCAGGCGCACCAGCGCGTCGATGCGCGGCACGCCTACCTTGAATTGCACCGTGATGATGGCCATACCCGGCCGCGATACCGACATCACGTGCTCGGTGCCGGCCACCTGCGAGAGCACCTGTTCTGCAGGTGTCGCCACCATGGTTTCCACGTCGCGCGCCGAAGCACCGGGGAACGGGATCAGCACGTTGGCCATGGTGACGTTGATCTGCGGTTCTTCCTCGCGCGGCGTCACCAGTATCGAAAATGCGCCAAGCAACAGCGCCGTCAGCGCCAGCAGCGGGGTGATCTGCGCGCGCTGGAACACGGCCGCGATGCGGCCGGACAGCCCGAGTTTGTGCGCGATGGTCATCTGCGCACCCTGGCCGCGGCTTGCGGCTCGGTAGCGATGCGCTCGCCCGCGACAAGGCCGGCCAGCACTTCCACCTCCTCGCCGGCGACACGGCCCAGGCGCACCTGCCGCAATGCCGGCTGGCCGGCGCCGTCGACCACATAGACGCCGGTCATTTCGGCCCGGCGCACGATTGCGCCCGCCGGAACGAACAGGCGGCCGGCATCGGCCGCGCCCTCCACCGGCAACAGGACACGCGCAAACATTCCAGGTACGGCCCCGCGGATGCCGGCGGGCAGGTCGAGTCGAAGCTGCAGGGTGTGCGTATTCGGGTCGGCGGTCGGCAGCAGGGTTACTTTGGCTGGTGCGATCGATTTCTGCACGGTGCCGGCAAGTTCAATACGTGCCGCCTGCAATACTGCCGCCGACAATGTCACCGACTGTGGCACGGTCGCGGTCACCCGCATTGCCGCCGGGTCATAGACCGCGACAAGGGCGCGGCCGGGCATGGCCATGTCACCCTGCACCACCGGTACCTCTGCGGCGATGCCGTTGTAGGGTGCCCGCAGGGTGTAGAAGTCGGTCTGCGTACGGGCCGCGTCGGCCTGCGCGATCTGCGCAGCGACGCCAGCTTCCGCGGCCTTGTAAATCGCTTCAGCCTGATCGAGCGCCGCCTGGCTGATGAAGCCTTTCTGGAACAGCAGTTTTTGCCGGTTGAAATCCTTGGACGCGACGTCAAGCGATGCGCGCGCCGCCTGCACCTGCGCCTTACTGGCCGTAGCTGACTGGTCCGCGGCGCGGGCATCGATGCGTGCCAACACCTGCCCGGCCTTGACATGGTCGCCTGCTTTCACCGGCAATTCAACGATGGCACCGGCGACCTGTGCGGCCAGTGCGGTCTGGCGCACCGCTTCCACCACGCCATCGGCGCTGGCGACTGCAGCCGAACCTGTCGTACGCACCGGTGTGGTTGCCAGCACCGCCCCTGGCGCGGCTGGCGAGGCATTGGTGGCAAACAGTGAAAACATCAGCAGCGCAAGAGGACTTAGGCTTGACATGGGGATCCTTGTGGAACAAATTTGGTGAACATTACTTTACTCGTTAATATTATATTGACACTGACTCTACATTTCAATATATTATTTGAAACTTTTGTTGTTACGGGGACCTGCCATGATTTCCACTACCGACATCGACCTGGACGCGATGCGCGCTTCCGCGTCGCGCACCTGCGGAATGCTGAAGACGCTTTCCAATCCGGACCGGCTGCTGCTGCTCTGCCAGATCGCTCAGGGCGAGCGCTGTGTCAGCGAGTTGGAGGAGGCGCTGGATATCCACCAACCGACCCTGTCGCAGCAATTGGGCGTGCTGCGCGACGATGGCCTGGTCAATACGCGGCGCGACGGCAAGCGCATCTATTACTCCATGGCCAGCAAGGAAGCGCTGGTCATCATGCAGGTTCTGCATGACCAGTTTTGCACCGCCACACCCGTGCGCGCCCGACGCCCGGCCCGCTGAAATCACTTCCAGGCTGAGGGAGTTGTGGTGAAAATCAGCGAAGAAACGCTCCTCCGCACCTTTCGCGCCACCGCCGGCTTCACCAAGACCTGCAAGACATCGCCAATTGCCAAGCGGCCCGTGCCGGGCCGCTCCATCGCCGGACGTGCTAGTCCCGCGGCGAGCCAGGCAGGGTATGAATGCCGGTGGTCTGCTCGATCAGGTGTGCGCCCTTCTCGATCAGGAACTCGCGAAACCGCTCGGCCAGCGGCGACAGGACCTTGCCCCTGCGCTGGATGACAAACCACTCGCGGACGACCGGCGTGCCGATCACGTCGAGCCTCACCAGCTTGCCCGCCGCGAGTTCCAGGCCCACCGTATGCAACGACAGGTAACTCAGTCCGAGTCCGGCCATCACGCCCTGCTTGATGGTCTCGTTGCTGGCCATTTCCATGGTGCTCGCCACGGTCACGCCGTGCCCGGCAAACACCCGTTCCATCGACGTGCGGGTGCCGGAACCGGATTCCCGGATCAGGAAATTCTCGCCGACCAGCCGCTTGAGATTGATACGCTTGCGCTGGGCCAGCGGGTGATCCGGCGGCGCGATAATGCCGTGCGGATGTCGGGCGAATGGCGCCGCCACCGCGTCCAGCCCCCGCGGCGGCCGGCCCATGATGGCGAAATCGACGCGGTTTTCCAGCAACTGCTGAATCACCTGTTCACGATTGTTGACCAGCAAGGTGACCGTGACGCCGGCGTGCGACTTCGAAAAGGTCGACAGCAGCTGCGGCGCGAAATACTTCGCCGTGCTCACAACGGTCAGGTCCAGGTGTCCGCCGGTGGCGCCGCGCAGCGACGCCAGCGAATCCTCGCAGTCCTTCACCTCGCTGAGCATGGCCAGCGCGAGCTGCTGGACCTTCTCTCCAGCCTGGGTGAGAAAGGTCTTCTTGCCGATCTGCTCGAATAGCGGCATGCCGGCTGTTTCCTCGACCTGCTTGATCTGCATGGAAATGGCCGGCTGGGTCAGGTGCAGCTCCTCGGCGGCACGGGTGTAGTTAAGGAGCCGCGCGACGGATTCGAAAGTCTTCAACTGGCGAAACGTGACGTTTTTCATCGTAATGGTCTAGGCATAAGCATTAGCTTATTGTACACATAACAAAATGTGACTGTCCCTTATCATCGGTTCTCCCTACACTCAATGCCAATACTTACCCGGCACACAAGGAGCGAAGCATGGATCAATCGAACCGTTACGCCGACCTGAGCCTCAAGGAAGAGGAGTTGATCCGGAATGGCAAACACATTCTGGTCGCCTACAAGATGAAGCCCGTTTTCGGGCACGGCTACCTCGAAACCGCCGCGCACTTCGCCGCCGAGTCTTCGACCGGCACCAACGTGGATGTCTGCACTACCGATGACTTCACCAAGGGGGTCGACGCGCTGGTGTACCTGATCGACGAGGCCAGCGAAGAAATGCGCATCGCATACCCACTCGAGTTGTTCGACCGCAACATCAGCGATGGCCGCATGATGATGGTGTCGTTCCTGACGCTGTGCATCGGCAACAACCAGGGCATGGGCGACGTCGAGCACGCCAAGATGTACGACTTCTACATGCCGCGCCGCGCCATTGAACTGTTCGACGGCCCGGCGCGCGACATTTCCGACCTTTGGCGCGTGCTTGGCCGTCCGGTCAAGGATGGCGGCTACATTTCCGGCACCATCATCAAACCCAAACTCGGGCTGCGCCCGAAACCCTTTGCCACGGCCGCCTATCAGTTCTGGTTGGGCGGCGATTTCATCAAGAACGACGAACCGCAGGGCAACCAGGTGTTTTGCCCTATGAAAGAAGTCATTCCCCTGGTCGCCGACGCCATGAAGCGTGCGATGGACGAGACCGGCGAAGCCAAGATATTCTCGGCCAACATCACCGCGGACGACCACCATGAAATGATTGCCCGGGGCGAATACATCCTCGGCGTCTTCGGCCCGGATGCCGACAAGGTGGCGTTCCTGGTCGATGGCTACGTCGGTGGTCCCGGCATGATTACCACGGCGCGCCGCTACTTCGCCAATCAGTATCTGCACTACCACCGCGCCGGCCACGGCGCCGTGACCTCGCCCAGCGCCAAGCGCGGCTACACCTCCTTCGTGCTGTCCAAGATGTCGCGACTGCAGGGCGCCTCCGGCATCCACGTCGGCACCATGGGCTTCGGCAAGATGGAGGGTGCGAAGGACGATCGCGTCCTCGCCTACATGATCGAGCGCGACGAATGCCAGGGACCGGCCTATTTCCAGAAGTGGTACGGCATGAAGCCGACCACGCCGATCATCTCCGGCGGCATGAATGCGCTGCGTTTGCCCGGCTTTTTCGAGAACCTCGGCCACGGTAACGTCATCAACACTGCCGGCGGCGGCGCGTACGGGCACATCGACAGTCCTGCTGCCGGCGCGAGATCGCTGCGCCTGGCCTACGAGTGCTGGAAGGCCGGCGCCGACCCGATTCAGTGGGCGAAGGAGCACCACGAATTCGCCCGCGCCTTCGAGTCCTTCCCGGGCGACGCCGACAAGCTCTACCCGGGCTGGCGGGAGCAGTTGGGGGTCGCCAGACAGAAGGTCGCGGCCTGACATGCTGCGCGCGCTGATATTCGATGTCGACGGCACGCTCGCGGATACTGAGGAGCTGCATCGCCAGGCGTTCAACTCCGCGTTCCTGGAAATGGCTCTCGGGTGGGACTGGGGACGCGAGCAATACCGGAAGCTGCTGGAGGTGTCCGGCGGAAAGGAGCGCATCGGCCATTACATCGAACAGCTGCCACTCGAGCCGCCGCAGCGGCGCGCGCTGCGCGAGTCCGTCCCCATGATCCACGCCACCAAGACGCGAATCTACAAGGACTTGGTCGAGGCTGGCCGTCTGGCGTTTCGACCGGGCATCAAGTGTCTGCTGACGGAAGCACGCGCCGCGGGAATCAAGCTCGGTATTGCCACCACGACCACGCTGGATAACGTGAATGCGCTTCTCAACTCCGCGCTGGGCGGGCGCGGCGCCGACTGGTTTGAAGCCGTCGGCGCCGGCGACCAAGTCGAGCAAAAGAAACCGGCGCCGGACATCTACAACCTGGTTCTGAGCACGCTGCGGGTGCCGCGCCACGAGTGCGTCGCGTTCGAGGACTCGCTCAACGGCATGCGCGCCGCGAAAGCCGCCGGCCTGTTCACGATCGTGACGCCGACGCAATGGAATGACGATCACGACTTTGCCGGTGCCGATCTGCTGGTCCGCGATATCGGCACCAAGGCTAAGGACAGGGGCTACCTGACCGTCGTGCACGGCGACCGCGCAATGCTGAACGCCATGCCCGGCCTGCGGGAAATCGAACAACGGCTGTTGCGGGCGCAATCACTCGTCGCCGGAGCTGCCGCATGACGATTCGCATCGCCCCCAGCATCCTGTCGGCCGACTTCGCCCGCATCGGCGAGGAAGTGCGCGCCATTGAGGCGGCGGGCGCCGATCTGGTGCACTTCGATGTGATGGACAACCATTTCGTGCCGAACCTGACGATCGGCCCGCTAGTGTGCGAGGCGATCCGGCCACACGTATCGATCGGCATCGACGTGCACCTGATGGTGGAACCGGTCGATGCGCTGGTGCCGATGTTTGCCAAGGCCGGCGCCAACTTCATCACCTTTCACCCTGAGGCCAGCCGCCATGTCGACAGGACACTGGGCCTGATCCAGGATCACGGTTGCAAGGCCGGACTGGTGTTCAATCCCGCAACGCCCCTCGACCATCTCGACCACGTCATGGACAAGCTGGACATGATCCTGCTGATGAGCGTGAACCCCGGTTTCGGCGGACAGAAATTCATCCCTTCGACCCTGCCGAAGCTGGCCGAGGCGCGCGCCCGGATCGACGCGCACCAGGCGCGTGGCGGCGCGGATATCTGGCTGGAAGTCGATGGTGGCGTAAAGACCGACAACATCGCCGCCATCGCGGCGGCGGGAGCCGATACTTTTGTCGCCGGCAGCGCGGTGTTCGCCGCGCCCGACGCCGACGGCGGCTATCGCGGCATCATGCAGGCGCTTCGCCGCGCGGCGGATGCCCATTGATTTCACCGACCCGGACAAGTCCATGACATCCGCTTCCACCGATCACCGTCGCATGACCCTGACCCAATACCTGATTGAGGAACGCCGCCGGTTTCCGGGCGCCAGCGGAGATTTCAACAGCCTCATCCTCGACGTGGCGACGGCCTGCAAGCGCATTGCACGCGCCGTCTCGCTCGGGGAACTGGCGGATGGCGGAAGCGCCGATGTCGATGACGACGAGGCCGGCGGCGCGGTCAACGTGCAGGGCGAAACGCAGAAGGCGCTGGATGTGATCGGCAACGATACATTCCTGCGCGAGACCGAGTGGGGCGGCCACCTCGCCGGCATGGCATCAGAAGAGATGGCCGAACCTTATCGGCTGCCGCCGCAGTGCCCGCGCGGCAAGTACCTGCTGGTCTTCGATCCGCTGGACGGTTCGTCCAACATCGACGTGAACGTCTCCGTAGGCAGCGTGTTCTCGGTGCTGCGTGCACCGGCCGGCGGCAAGGACGCGGAAGCGACGGACTTCCTGCAGCCGGGTTCACAACAGGTCGCGGCGGGGTATGCGCTGTATGGACCTGCCACAATGCTTGTCCTCACGGTCGGCACCGGCGTCAACGGCTTCACGCTCGATCCCGGACTGGGCGATTTCATCCTGACGCACCCGCGCATGGCAATACCGGCGGATACCCGAGAGTTCGCGATTAACGTGTCGAACAGCCGCTTCTGGGAAGCGCCGGTCAAGCGCTATGTGGACGAGTGCCTTGCCGGCAAGTCGGGGCCGCGCGGCCGCGATTTCAACATGCGCTGGATCGCCTCCATGGTCGCCGAGGCGCATCGCATCCTCATCCGCGGCGGCGTATTCCTGTATCCGCGCGACACCAAGGACCTGGCCAAGCCAGGTCGCCTGCGCTTGCTGTACGAGGCCAATCCCATCGGCTTCATCATGGAGCAGGCCGGCGGCCGTGCCAGCACCGGCAGGGTGCCGGTGCTCACGGTGTGCCCCACCTCGCTGCATCAACGCATCGGCCTGGTCTTCGGTTCGAAGAACGAAGTCGAGCTTATCGAGCGCTATCACGCGGAGCCGGCCAGCGACGATACCTACCCTCCGCTGTTCAATGAACGCAGCCTGTTTCGCTCCCATGCCTGAGGTTCTCTGCCATGTCTGAACGCTATCCCATCATCGCCATCACCGGATCCTCCGGCGCGGGCACCACCTCGGTCACGCGCACCTTTGAAAACATCTTTCGCCGCGAAAAGGTATCGGCGGCCATTATCGAAGGCGACAGCTTTCACCGCTACGACCGCCAGGAAATGAAAGTGAAGATGGCCGAGGCCGAGAAGGCCGGGAACAAGAACTTCAGCCACTTCGGCCCGGAAAACAATTTGTTCGCCGAACTGGAATCGCTATTCCACGATTACAGCAATACCGGCAGCGGCAAGCGGCGCAAATACCTGCACGACGACGAGGAGGCCGCGCCATACCGTCAGCAGCCCGGCACCTTCACCCCCTGGGAGGAACTGCCCGCGAATACAGACCTGCTGTTCTACGAGGGATTGCATGGCGGCGTCATCTCGACCGAGGTCAACATTGCTCGCTTCCCCGACCTGCTGATCGGCGTGGTGCCGGTGATCAACCTCGAGTGGATCCAGAAGCTCTGGCGCGACAAGTCCAAGCGCGGCTATTCGACCGAGGCTGTCACCGACACGATTTTGCGGCGCATGCCCGACTATGTGCATTACATCTGTCCGCAGTTCTCGAAAACCCATGTGAATTTCCAGCGGGTTCCCTGCGTGGACACGTCCAATCCGTTCATCGCCCGGGAAATTCCGGCGGCCGACGAGAGCTTTGTCGTCATCCGCTTCGCCAATCCCAAGGGCATCGACTTCCCCTATCTGCTGAACATGATCGACGACTCGTTCATGTCGCGCGCCAATACGATCGTGGTGCCGGGCGGCAAGATGGAACTGTCGATGCAACTGATTTTCACGCCCTTCATCTGGCGAATGATGGAGCGGCGCAAACGCGCGCTGGCAGGCTAACCGATCGCCCTCCACGCCCGCTTGAATTGCCGGAATCGCCATTTGGCGCGGCTTTCCGGGCATTTTTGCCCCAAGCGCCGCGCCAGTGCTTGCGTTTCAATCGCCCGCCGCACACTGCGGGCAACTTTACCGCTCCTTCCAACAGGACACCCTCATGATTCCTCAAAGCACCCCGCTGCAACCGCCGGCGCATCGCCAAGACGTCAGCAATGCCCTCCGCGCACTGGCCATGGACGCGGTGCAGCAAGCCAATTCGGGGCATCCGGGCATGCCGATGGGAATGGCGGAAATCGCCGAAGTGCTGTGGCGGCAGCATCTTCGGCACAACCCGGCCAACCCACATTGGCCGGACCGCGACCGCTTCGTGCTCTCCAATGGACACGGGTCGATGCTGTTGTACGCGCTGCTGCACCTGACCGGTTACGACCTGCCGATGGACGAACTCAAGCGGTTTCGCCAACTGCACTCGAAGACGCCGGGCCATCCCGAGTATGGTTGCACGCCCGGCGTGGAAACCACCACTGGTCCGCTCGGCCAGGGGCTCGCCAACGCGGTCGGCATGGCGTTGGCGGAGCGTGAACTCGCCCGCAGCTTCAATCGCGACGGGTTTGACATCGTCGACCACCACACCTGGGTATTTCTTGGCGACGGCTGCCTGATGGAAGGCATTTCGCACGAAGCCTGTTCGCTGGCGGGCACGCAGAAACTGGGCAAGCTGATCGCGTTCTACGACGACAATGGCATTTCCATCGATGGCGAGGTCGAGGGCTGGTTTACCGACGATACACCGGCGCGTTTTCGCGCCTATGGCTGGCAGGTCATCGCCGGCGTCGACGGTCATGACTTCGCCGCAATCGAACTTGCCATCGCAACGGCCAAAGCCAATCCCGAGCAACCCACCCTGATCTGCTGCCAGACGGTCATTGGCAAGGGTTCGCCAAACAAGCAAGGCACGGAAGGAGTGCACGGCGCGGCACTGGGCGAAAAGGAAATCGCAGCGACCCGCGCGGCGATCGGATGGAACCACCCGCCATTCGAGGTGCCGCAGGACGTGCGCGAGGCCTGGGACGCGCGGGCGCAAGGCGCGCAGCGCGAGCATCGGTGGAATGCGCGATTCGCGACCTATGCGCAGCAGTTTCCCGAACTGGCGCTGCAATTCCAGCGCCGCATGGCCGGAGAGCTACCCGCGAACTGGAATGCGACCGTCGCGGACTTCCTCACCGCCACCAGTGCCAAGGCGGAAACCGTCGCCACCCGCAAAGCTTCGCAACAGTCGATCGAGGGACTGGCTCCGGCGCTGCCGGAATTGCTCGGCGGCTCTGCCGACCTCACCGGCTCCAATCTCACCAACTGGTCCGGCTCGCGGCAGATCAATGCCACGCAAGGGGGCAACTATGTCAACTTTGGCGTGCGCGAGTTCGGCATGACGGCCATCGCCAATGGCATGGCGCTGCACGGAGGCTTCATTCCGTACACCGGAACGTTCCTCATGTTCTCCGAATACGCGCGCAACGCGCTGCGCATGGCCGCGCTGATGAAGCTGCGCAACCTCTTCGTCTACACCCACGATTCGATCGGCCTCGGAGAGGATGGGCCGACGCACCAGGCGGTCGAGCAGACCGCGACCCTGCGCCTGATTCCCAACATGGATGTCTGGCGCCCTTGCGACACGGTCGAGACCGCCGTGGCCTGGACCGAGGCCATTGCGCGCCGCGATGGACCGACCTGCCTGTTGTTCAGCCGGCAAAACCTGCCCTTCCAGGGTCGCACCGACACGGCGATGACAAACATCCGCCGTGGCGGCTATGTGCTCTTGCCGGCGCCGGGAAATGCCAGCGTCGTGCTGATCGCCACCGGGTCCGAGGTCTCCATCGCCGTCGTCGCGCAGGCGGCGCTCGCCGCGCGCGGCATACCGGTAAGCGTGGTTTCGATGCCCTGCACCCAGGCTTTCGACCGGCAGGATGCCGTCTACCGCGACGGGGTGTTGCCGGCCGGCATTCCACGCATTTCGGTGGAAGCTGGCGTCACCGCAGGATGGCGGAAATACGTCGGCCTCGAAGGCGCCACGGTCGGGATCGACGCGTTCGGCGAATCGGCGCCGGCAGCGGATCTCTATCGGCACTTCAACCTCACCGCGGACAAGATCGTCGAAATCGCCATCGCGCTGCTGGCCACCTGACACCGCATTGGCACGACCGCACGTCGGCGTGCGATTGGCCGTGCAGCCGCTTGATTTGGCGCAACCCGCGCCGCCGCCGCACCGGTAACAATGGGCGCAGAGTGAGGCGGCAATGTCAACATCGTCCGGTTCCTTGTTGGAACGCGCCCAGGCAGTGATTGAAGCGCTCGATGCGCCCGACGCGCGCCGGGCCGCCGACGATTTTGTCGCGCAAGTGGGCCGCGATGCGGCATTCCAGTTGGAGGCCTGCGTGAATTGCGGCCAGTGCGCTGACGCCTGCCAGTTCCATCTCGTCACCCGCGAGCCACGCTACACCCCGATTTACAAACTGCGGCCTATGCTGAAGGCGTATCGACGTGCGTCAGCGCCGTTCTCCAGTGTGCGCAAACTGCTTGGCCTCGCTCCACCCGAGGTCTCGCCGCAGGAACTGCAGGAATGGTCCTCGCTGCTCTATGACTCGTGCAACCTGTGTGGCCGGTGCACGCTGGCCTGCCCCATGGGCATCGATATCGCCGGCCTCGTGCGACGCGCACGCGAAGGCATGGCGGCGGGTGGTTTTGCGCCACCCGATCTGTACAAGGCAGCGGCGCGGGCACTGGACAGCGGCAGTCCGATCGGCGTGCGATGGCCGGCCTTGCAACGCCAGATTGTGCTGCAGGAAAAGGAAACCGGACTGACGGTGCCGATCGACGCCGATGGCGCCGAATACATGGTCGTCCTGAGTTCGATCGAGGTCATTGGCTTTCCCGAAGTCATCGGTGCGCTGTCGCGCATTTTCCATCGGGCGGGCGCGTCGTGGACCATTCCCAGTGCCGGCTTCGAAGCAACCAATGTCGGGTTGCAACTCGGCGCGCGGGATGTTGCGACGGCACTGCTTGCACGGATTGTCGATGCCGCCGAGCGGTTGCACGTGAAGTGGGTGGTCAGCCCCGAGTGCGGCCATGCCTATTCCGCGCTGCGCTGGGAAGGTCCCAACCTGCTGGGCCGCCGTTATCCGTTTGAGGTGGTACAGATCGTCGAACTGCTGGACCGGTTCGTGACCGAGGGCCGGCTGCGTCTGCGTGGCAGGGATGAGCGCACGCTGACGTTTCACGATCCCTGCCAATTGGTGCGGCGTGGCGGCCTGTCCGCGGCACCGCGCCGGCTTATGTCCGGCGTCAGCAAACATTTTGTGGAAATGCCCGATGCCGGCGCAGCGAGTTTCTGCTGTGGCGGAGGTGGCGGCGTCAGCGCCATCCACCGCGCGGAACACCTGCGCTTCGCAGCGTTCGCGTGCAAGCAACAGCAAGTCAAAGCCACCGGCGCCGATGCGCTGGTGACGGCCTGCGCCAACTGCCGCAACGTGCTGGAAGAGGCCCTTGAGCACTACCAGATGTCGCTGCCGGTGCTCGGGCTGACGGAACTGGTCGCGCAATACCTGTCGCCGGAAGGCGGTGAACCATGACAACCATGGATTTGCTGGCGTTTGTCCGCGGGCCCGCGCTCTGGGGATCGCTCGTCATTCTGATTGGCGGCAGCCTGTGGAGGGTGGGCGCGCTACTCAAGCTGCCGGCCACGCAGGATCTATCCACGCCGCGCAGCAGCCGTCCCGTTACGGGAGCGCTTTCGGCCATGTTCATGCGGATGATTCCGCGACCCGGGTTCCGCCAGCGGCAAAAGCTCGGCCTTTGGAATGCCTATGTCTATCACGTCGGGCTCGCCGTGATCGTGTTCGGCTTCCTGCCCCACATTCAGTTCATCGAACGCCTGACCGGACTGGCCTGGCCCGCGTTTCCGAATCCAGTGGTATACCTTGCAGCGGGCGCGACCGGCGTGTCGCTGCTGTTCGCGCTGATTGAACGCATCGGCGATCCGGTCCGTCGGCTGCTGTCCGGATTCGATGACTACTTCAGCTGGTTCCTCGTAGTCCTTGCGTTCCTCACTGGCATGGATGCCCTCGGCCAGTCACCGGGACCAGAGGCGGCCGGTGCGCCGCTTTATCCCCTGCCAGTAGCAATACACTTGTTGAGCGTTGAACTGCTTTTCGCCTGGCTGCCATTCGGCAAGCTGGCGCATTCGTTTCTGGTGTTTGGCTCGCGTGCGGTGACGGGCGCCACCCTTGCACGCCGGGGCGCTGCGTTCTAGCGCTCCAGCCGGTCGCCGCTTCCCTCATTCGGCATCCTCCGTCGCGACCCCGCGCGATGTCTTATTCGTTCGCCGTGGCCTGCACCGTTTCTGCACGGCTTCGCCCTTTTTGGCAATTGTTTGATCTGTCGCAATTCGTACGTTATATCAAAATATATAATGATATTGAACGCTTTCGTCCAAGTTCAACCAGCAGCAAGAGGGAGGATTTTGTGAAGCTCCTCAATACCAAGATGGCGCTCGCAGTCTGCTGTGCCAGCCTGATTCTCGCCGCGGCACACGCCGGCGAAGAAGCCGCGGCACCCAAACTCACCACCACCGCCGACCACGCCAAATTCAAGGAACTGCGGAGGACATTCGACTCCGGCCCGGAAGTCACCAAAGCCTGCTTGGCCTGCCATACCGAGGCCGCCGGACAAATACACCGCACCAAGCACTGGAAATGGCAATACCTCAACCCGGACACGAAACAGACGCTGGGCAAGAAGACAATCCTCAACAACTTCTGCATTTCCATCGCCTCAAACCAGGCGTCGTGCACCAGCTGCCATGTCGGCTACGGCTGGAAAGACAACAACTTCGACTTTGCTTCGCAGGAAAACGTCGATTGCCTCGTTTGCCATGACACCACCGGCAACTACAAGAAGCCTCCCGGCCTGGCCGGCAATGTGGTTACCCGGGACACCGAGTTTCCTGCCGGCTCCGGCAAGATCCTGAAGGCCATTGACCTCGCCAAAATCGCGCAGAAGGTCGGCAAGTCCAGCCGCGACACCTGTGGCGCCTGCCATTTCTTCGGCGGCGGCGGCGATGGGGTGAAACACGGCGACCTCGACAGTTCCATGTCGGCACCGGAAAAGGAACTGGATGTGCACATGGATGCCACCGGCCTCGATTTCACCTGCGCGACCTGCCACAAGGCGTCCAGTCACGATGTTGCCGGCAGCCGCTACGCGCCGACGGCGAAAGACACCAAGGGTGCGCACATGCGGGGCAAGGTCGACAACGACAACCCGGCAACTTGCGTCGCGTGTCACAGCAACAGCCCGCACAAGAAGGAGCCAAGGTTGAACCAGCATGCCACCAAGGTTGCGTGCCAGACCTGCCACATACCCTACTTTGCGCGTGGCGGCGTCGCGACCAAGATGACCTGGGACTGGTCCACCGCGGGCCAGAAGGATGCGCAGGGCCAGGCGATCACGCGCAAGGAAGCCAAAGGCCGCATCACCTATGAATCACGCAAGGGCGATTTCACCCTCGCTGAAAACGTGAAGCCGGAATATGCCTGGTTCAACGGCCACATCGAGTACACGCTGCTCACCGACAAGATCGAGAAGACCGACCAGCGCACGCCGATCAACAAAATTGGCGGCAGCGCCACCGACGGCAAATCGCTGATCTGGCCGATGAAGGTATTCCGCGGCGCGCAGCCCTACGATCCGGTCAACAAGACGCTGATCACGCCGCACACCGCCGGCAATGACGACACCGGATTCTGGAAAAACCTCGCCTGGGACAAGGCGATTCCCGTCGGCATGAAGGATTCGGGTGCGCCGTACTCGGGCAAGTTCGAATTCATCAATACCGAAATGTCCTGGCCGATCACGCACATGGTCGCGCCCAAGGAAAAGGCGCTGGGCTGCGTCGAATGTCACGTGAAGGACGGGCGCCTCGCCGGCATCACCGGCGTGTACCTGCCCGGGCGCGATGGCAGCCGGCTGGTCGATATGGCCGGTTGGGGCATCGCACTATTGACACTGATCGGCGTACTCGGTCACGGGACGTTGCGTGTCGTCCATCGCAAGCGCTAGAAACAGGGAGAACGCACATGACACAACGCGTCTACATCTTCAAGGCATTCGAACGCTTCTGGCACTGGTCGCAGGCGGGCCTGATCATTTTCCTGTTGCTGTCTGGCTTCGAGATTCACGGCACCTACAAGCTATTCGGATTCGAAAAGGCCGTGGCGTATCACACCATCGCCGCCTGGACCCTGGTCGGACTCTGGATCTTTGCCATCTTCTGGCACCTCACCACCGGCGAGTGGCGGCATTACATCCCCACCCGGAAAAATATCCTGGTGATGGCGAGGTTCTATTCGTCGGGCATCTTCAAGCACGAACCGCATCCGTTCAAACCCAGCCACATCAACAAGCACAACCCCCTGCAGCGCCTGACCTACCTCGCGATCCTGACCATGCTGAGTCCGCTGATCTGGATCACCGGCTGGCTGTACCTGTTCTACGCCGACTGGTCGGCATGGGGCCTCACCAAATTGCAACTGGAATGGATCGCCATCGGCCATACGGCCGGCGCCTTCCTGATGCTCGCCTTTCTCATCTCGCATCTCTACCTCGCGACCACCGGTCACAAGGTCACTTCGCAGCTGAAGACCATGATCACCGGATGGGAAGAAGTCGAATAGGTCGCCCATTCAATCAACAGGAGTCACATCATGAAAATCAGAAAATCGCTCATCGCCACCGCGCTGCTGGTACTGCTCGGCACGGCGCTTTCAGCCGAAGCCTACGATGCCGACTGGAAACGCGGACGGATCTATTACCGCAGCGTCTGCACCTCCTGCCACGTGACCACCCCGGCAGGGTCGATCAATCCCAGCTCGAAGACCAAAGCCGAGTGGGCCGCCTACCTGAAGGCCGACAAGCATGCCAAGGGCAAGGACACGATCAAGGAATACGCGAGCAAGGCGTACCGCGCCAAGATCAAGGCGGGCAACAAGGCCGCCGAGAAATTTGCCGACGTGCCCGATCAGGAATTGCTCGACGATGTCGCCGCCTTCCTGACCAAGGGCGCCAAGGACGGTGATGCGCCGGCCAGCTGCAGCTAAAGGTGAAAGCCGACAACCCAACCCCATTGCAGGATAAGATCATGAGAACCAAACGACTGACACTGCTTGTCGCCATCGCGGCGTGCTTTGCCGTATCGCCGATCGTCTGGACAGGTACCGCCCGGGCCGCCGAAACGGCGGCCATCCAGGTCAAGGAGGGCTATTACAAATCGCTGGTCGATTTCGACTTCATGCGCCAGAACGTCGACATTCCGCCGAAAAAGGGCGTGATGGTCATCGACTCGCGCCCGGCGGCGCGGCAGTACGACCCGGGCCACATTCCCGGCGCGGTGAACATCCCCGAAAGCCAGTTCGACAAACAGGTCGACCGGCTTCCCGCCGACAAGGCGACGCTCCTGCTGTTTTATTGCGGCGGCGTTGATTGCATGCTCAGCCACAACTCTGCGTTCAAGGCCGAGAAACTCGGCTACGGCAACGTCAAGGTCTACCCGGCCGGCATGCCCGACTGGAAGGCCAAGGGCGGCGGCGTGTCGGTATCGACGGCGCACATCAAGAAACTGATCGACGAGAAGGCCAGCTACGCGTTGATCGACGCGCGGCCGAAACGTGTCGCCGAAAAGGGCATGATTCCCACCGCAGTCAATATTTCCGAAAGCGAGTTCGACAAGAATATCGGCAAGTTGCCCGTCGACAAGGCCACGCCCCTGATCTTCGATTGCGGCGGCATGGAATGCGTTCTTTCGGACAAGGCGGCGGACAAGGCCCGCAAGCTCGGCTACACCAATGTCTTCACCTATCCGCCGGGCTATCCGGAATGGGAAAAACTGCATGGTGTGCAGGGGATGACGGCGGCTGTGGCACTGGTAGCTGGCAAGGAAAAGGGCTCGCTAACGGTCGCTTCCTTCGAAAAAACCTGGAAGGAAAATCCCGCCGCGGTGATGCTGGTCGATGTGCGTGATCCGAAGGAATACACCGCCGGCACGATCAAGGGCGCGATCAACATCCCGATCAACGACCTCGAGAAGAAGATCTCAACGCTGCCGGCAGACAAACCCGTGGTGTTCATCTGCGGCACCGGCGCACGCTCGGGCGAGGCCTTTGACATGGTGAAATTGCATGCACCCCAAGTGCAGGCTTATTTTATCGATGCCGATATCAAGTTTGACGGCGGTGGAGCTTATCGGATCATAGAGAAGAAGTAGCCGGCCACGCTGCGTGCGTTACTGCCGGTGCCGCACAAGTTGTCAGCGTGCGGCACTGACGCGACTTTCGGCAGCCGCGCCGATCCGATTGTGATCCAGGGCAAAGGAGTAGCGTAATGAGTACCAACCACGACGCCGGCTGGCTGGCCGGCTTCAAAACCGACTACGAGAAGATCATCGTCAAGGAGTGGTCACCGTTTGCCGGCGCGCTGCTGCTGATCATCATCATTGTCGGCTTGATGATCAACGGCCTGGTGTGGGGCGTGTTTGGCGGCGTCAAATTCTGGGGAGACTGGTTCAACAACCTCATCGGCCTCGGCCCGCTGATCGGCGTGCCGCACGATCTCGACGGCTTTCTCATGCACCGCATGTCGTTGATGAACCTCATGTTGTTGCTGGGTGCGTTCGCCGCGGCGTTGTTGTCCCGCCAATTCGCGCCAAACCTGCCCCCCAGGCTTGAGTACGTCTGGGCGGCCATGGGCGGCGGCCTGCTTGGCGTCGGCGCGGCCCTGGCCGGCGGCTGCACCACCGGCGGCTTCTTTAATCCCGTGCTGCATTCCTCGCCGGCCGGATGGGCCAGGTGGGCGGGCCTGCTGATCGGCGCGGCGATCGGTGTGAAACTGCTGCTCTGGACACTGGAAAACATTGAATGGGGTACCGGCGTGCCACCGGCGCTGGTTGTCCCGGACCGACTCAGGCGCCATTTCCCGCTGCTGGGCCTGCTGGTCGTCGCCGGTGTGCTGACCTGGGCGACGCGGTGGTACCGCTCGGACAGCGAACAACTCGCGGCCCGTGGCGTCATTGTCGTGGCCGGGTTCGCCATCGGCTACGTCATGCGCAGTTCGCGCCTATGCTTCGCTCGTGCCTTCCGCGAACCCTATGTGACGGGAGAAGGCGCCATGACAAAGGCGGTCATCCTGGCGCTGCTGGTTGGCATGCCGATTGCCGCGCTGTTGTTCCAGAAAAAAGTGATCGACCCCTATCTCGCCATTCCCGCGACATTCTGGATCGGCTCGCTGGCGGGCGGTGTCATTTTCGGCATCGGCATGATATTTGCCGGCGGCTGCGCGTCCGGATCGCTGTGGCGCATGGGCGAAGGACACGTGAAGCTCTGGGTAACCATGTTCTTCTTTGCCTGGTCGGGTTCGACCGCCAGCGCGCTGTTCAAGAAGTTTGGCCTCACCTCGATCGACGAATCCAATGTCGAGACCTTTGAGATGACAAGGGTCGGCATCCAGGCCTATCTGCCGGACATGACCGGCGGCTGGAGTTGGACGCTTTTGATCGGCGTCGCCTTGCTGCTGATCTGGTATGTACTGGTACGCTACAACGAATCCAGCGAAAGATTCACGATGCTGTGACTTCCGTCCATCGAAGCAGCGTACGATCCGCCGCCTTTCTGGACAAAAGTGTCGCCGGCGCAGACAATCGCCCTGTGCCTCACGCAAGAAATGGTCCACCATGATCGAGACAGATTCGCAGACGGTCCCGCGCAGCCGGACTGAATCAGTAAAGGACCGGATGTGAATCCATCATCGTTATCTGTCAGCGCCAAGATCGGCATCGGTTTTGGCTTTATGATCCTGTCGGTCCTGGGAGCAGGCATTTTCTGCTGGATCATGATGCACATGATCGAGGGCGAATGGAGCCGCTATGGTGCATCCATTGCGCAACGCAAGGCGCTGGTGTCGGGTGCTGAACTGAATCTGCAGCGGGCCGCTTTCCAGGCGACACGCAGCTTGCAGCAGAATACCGACGCACGGGAACAGTACTCGGCGGAGGTGCTGGCACTGGCCGCATTTGCCGGCCGGTACCGTGCCGTTGGGGCGATTTCGCCGGCAGAAGAAGAAATGCTCGCAAGCTTGGCAGATCCCCTCAAAGCTCTCGCGGCGACCGCCACGAACCTGGCAGCCAAAGACCCGCGTACAGACGCCGCGGGCGCGATCGACAGGTTGAATGCGCCGGATTCACCCCTGGGCACTGCCTTCTCCCGCCTCAACGCAATGGTGGACGAGCAAGGCCGGGAGGCTTCTCAGCATGTGACTTGGTTGATCGGCACCTCCAAAACTCTGATCTCGATCCTGACAGTCATTGTTTCCGCCATCGCGGTATTAATCGCGCTGGCGCTGGTTCGCGGCATCACCAGACCCCTCACCGAGGTTTTGAAGGCCACCGACAATCTGCGTGCAGGCGAGGCCGACCTCTCGCTGCGATTGCCCGAGTTCCACGCCGAATTCGGCGCGATCGCGCGTTCGTTCAACGAATTTGTCGACAAACTGGAAGCCAATATCGTCCGAGTGGGTACGGTATCCGATTCCATCGGCCTGGGTACACGCGAAATCGTCGCCGGCAATCGACACCTCGCCGAGCGCACTGAACGCGATGGTGCGGCGTTGGAAGAAGTCGCGGCATCAATAGAGCAGGTCACGACATCCGCCCGGCAAAACGCGGCAAGCGCCACAACGGCGAATGAACTGGCGTCATCGGCCAGCGCGGCAGCCACCCATGGAGGCAATATTGTGGAGCGGGTCATTGCGACAATGGAAGACATCGATGACTCGGCAAACCAGATTGAGGAAATCGTCCGCCTGATTGACTCCATCGCGTTCCAGACCAATATCCTCGCACTCAACGCCGCGGTGGAGGCTGCGCGCGCTGGTGACGAGGGACGCGGCTTTGCCGTGGTGGCCGCCGAAGTGCGCGCCCTCGCGCAACGCAGCGCGGCGGCGGCAAAAGACGTCCGGGCCCTGATACGCGCCAATGTGGCCAAAGGCGAGGCCGGTGGCCGACTGGCCAACCAGGCTGGGAAGGCAATGAGCGAAATTGTCGAACGAATTCAGCGCGTCGCGGAAATTACCGCGGGAATTGAGCTGGCGTCGCGCGAGCAAAGCATCGCCTTCGAACAGGTGCGCCAGTCCATCGCGCACCTTGAAGAGTCTGCGCAACAAAGAGCGGCGCTTACCGAGCAGTCCAGCGCCACGGCGGCACAGTTCGAAGAGCACGGGCGCCACTTGGTGGACGTGGTAAAGCATTTCAAGGTCAGCGAATTTCACCGGGAGGTGGGCGAACCGGAAAACCGAACACGGGCGAGCACAGGGCTGAAAAACCTGTCGGGCAACATGGCCAGAGCACTTTCCGAACACGCCGCACCGCGCCGGCAACTGCGCTAGTCGCTTTTGCCGGCGTTGTCCCAGGGCTATTTCTGAACCGTTTTGGTCAGCGCGCCCCGAATCGCGTCGGGCGTCTTCATGATATTCATGAAGCTGTTCTTTCCCATCATGCTCAGATCGGGAAAATTGATCGCGATGCGAAAGCGCGCGTACAAGGCAACTACCTTGGTATCCGCAACCAGTACTTCATAGGGCAAGTGCGCGGTCGAGTGAAGGTCGCGAAAGTCGATTTCGCTCATGATGAACCGATCATCCATGTACTTGTCGGCCTCTGACGCCCCCTTCAGGGCGACACCGAAGACGCTCTCCTTTTTGCCGCCAAGGTCCACCCGATAGACCTTGCTTACGCCGTTTTTGTTGGCACTCAACTTTGCATCGACCGCTTTCACGGCCTCTTCGTAGCTGGCGTATTCCGCGAGGACATCGGGCTCATCAAAATACTCCATGCCGATCATGTAGTGGTATTTGCGTGCCTGCCTGGCATACATGCCCTTGGCGCCGAACTCCTCCAACCTGCCCAGCGCGGTCGCCAATGCGGTAGACACGTCCCGCAATTCATCTTTCATGCGATAAACATTCGCCATGTAGACCGGATTGGTATAGCTGACCTGTACTTCATCTTTTGCCTTGCTGATGGACACGCGCTGAATCGCACCAAATCCGCCGTGCTCAGAGCCCGCTGCGTTCTTCTTCAACGCGTCGTTGGTGGCCACAAGAATGACGTTATCGGCGTACGGCGAATACTCGCCAACCACGGTGAAGCCACCGGTGGTCAACGCCGCGCGGACCTGGCCGGCCCTATCCGCAACGGTCCCCGCGCTGCGGGACCCCAGAACAAAAGGCCTCAGTATCTCCTCCTCTGCCAGCGCCTTTCCAGCGCTGAGTACCAACAGTGCCAAAACAAGTACATGTTTGACCGACACTCGCTTCATTCCGATTCTCCTTCGTTGGTTGATTGGCGGATTGCTATTCGTGACCATTTGGGACTGCCGCGATCGATCGTGGCGCGCCTGCTCCTTGCCTGCGCGACCGCCGCCGCGACTATTCTTCCGCACCACTGCCGGGCCGGGCCTCGCGCAGTTGCGACAGCAAGTCCTCGGCGTGGAGCTCGGTCTCGGCGTGGATGACCCTGATCGCCACCCTTGTTGCGTCGATGCCGGCACGTGCCGCTTTGGCGTGTTGCGACGCCTCAGGAAACTTGTCAAACAAAGCGACCTTTTCGAGTTGAAGCAGCGGTTTGCGGGTGACGCGGTACACAAAATAGGGCATTGGCAGGCTCGAATTCGGCAGCGATCAGACGTACCTGCGCGAGGCGCGACGCCGCCCGGGCAACGCCTTCTGAATGATTACGCCCTTGACTGACGAAAGGTCGATCAACGGCAGGTCCGGAAATGCCGGATTTAGGGCATGCAGACACCAGCCGGCTCCGGTCCGGACAAGCTGGCGGAAGATCCACCCCTCGATTTGATGTGCCAGCACGTAAGAGCCATCGGTGGCGAGCCCTTCAGGCTCAATGACGATGATCGCGCCGCTCGGGAATTCTGGCGCCATGCTTTCGCCGTACACCATCAACGCAAACGATTCGCCGCCGCCGCAGCTGCCTGCCGCAGGGTCTGGTGCCATCGCCGATTGCAGTTGGAGAGTCCCTGTCATGTCGGTGGCCAATGACACTCAGGCTTCGGCGAAATAGGTGAATATCTGAGCAGCGGGCACTCCACCCAGACGCAATGCGTCCTGCAGCGTATCGACAAACTCAGCCGGACCGGCAAGGTAAAAATCGCACTGGATATCCAGCAGGTCGATGTGCATGGCCTCCGCAAGCCTGCGAGCGCCCAGCGTGACTTCATGATCGGTGTAAAGCGCGTGTTCGAACTGGTCCAGGGCGGAAGACCATGCACGGCACTGATTGGCCAGAAAGTGTCCATCCGCGCGCGTCGCCAGCCAGTAGAGCGCGATTGACGGCGCCGCATCCACCGCCATCGCGTGCTCAATCAGGCTCTTGGCCGGCGCGAACGCGGTGTCGCATGCGGCAAATACCAGCGGACGGCGACTCTCGGCCAGCACGAAATCGCCGCTGGGCCCCCAAACCGTGACGGCATCGCCGGGTTTGACCGTATCCGCGAACAATGCGGTGGCGCAGGCATCATCGGCGTTTCGTGCCACGTAGAGGTGCAGATTGCGGTCGTCGCAGGGACAACTCGCCACCGGATAGGTCGCGTGCACATCAGCGCCGCCAGACGCAAAGCCAAGCGTAATCGATTGTCCGGCAAGAAAACGCAGTCTGTTGGTGCGCGGCGTCTGCAGGTGCAACAGCAGCGTGTCGGCGGCCAGCGCTTGCACGGCGCGCACCTTGGTGACGATTTGCTGGTGAGGCATGTCCTGCGGGCCCCGCGCCTCCAGTGTCTCTATCATCAACTCGCTGCTCGCCGCCGTGTGGGAACAGAGCAGGACATGCCCCTGGCGTTTCTCCGTCTCGGAAAGTGGATAGTCATGATTGCGGACCTTGACCGTTTCGCCCGCCACGACGCGCGCCTTGCAAAGCCCGCAGCTACCGTTGCCGCAGCCATAATTGAGATTGATACCGGCCAGCAAGCCGGCCTGCAACAGCGTGGCATGGCCTTCAACCAGAAATTCACGGCCGCTGGGCCGGACCTTCACACGGGCGGAAACTACCTTGAGCATTTCATCCATGACGGTGAGCGGATCGACGGATTCCATTGCCAGCACCTCCGATAGTCCTTGTGAAAGACATTGGTCGAGTTCCCGGAGGCGTTCGCCCGCACAGTCGTCCTGGCGTGCCGCTGCGAGCAGCCTGATCCGTGACTGCAGGTCGACGACAAGACGATGGTATTGCTGCAGGTGCCGGCGGACATCCGCCAGCTCCTGGGTCTGCCCGAACAGTCGCTGCGCCAGCACTTCCTGCGTGGGCAGCACGCGCTCGCGAATGCGCTTGCCGAAAGACTCATCCTTGATGCGCAGCACCCGCTCCAGCATGCCGCTATCCTCGATATTGGTCTGCGGGTAGAGGCGCAACAACTCGCTGATGGCGATCTGCCCGTCATAGAGCGAAAGCTCGCCCGCACGCACTTGCGCTTGCAGCGTGCGGCGGGCAACGCCAACCAGTTGGGCAGCCCGCCAGACCGTCAACGTGCCGGACAAAGGACCCTCCGATCTGCGGTCGCGTGTGGCGCGACGAAGCGGATCTCGTCGTGATAGCGGGCGCGGTACAACAGTCGCGGCGCGGTAGTGTCATCTTCAAACCCGGCGCGATCATGCAAGACGTTGGCGCAGAGCAGCCCCATGCCGGGTTCGAGCCGCACCCTTAACTTGCCCGGCCCGTCGGTCGCGAGCATCGTCTCCAGCCAAGCCACCGCCGCTCGCGTGGCTTCATCCGCGGCCCACGCGATGCTGCGAGTCCGCGCCGTGTAGCGCATGTGCAGTCGGCCGGATCCCGGAGCGCAGGAGAACACCGGGCCCGATACCTTGGTTCGCGCCACGCCGTCGTCGTCCGTGCGCGCGGGGATCGTCATGGCTTGAGGCTCTTGCATGGCCCGCACAAAATCCGGATTGTGGTCGCGCATGCGGATATAGGCGATCTCGTGGTCAAGCAATGCGTTTTCCCCGCCGCGCGCCGCGGCGCGAACGCAATGAAGGAGCATGGCGTGGATCGGGTGCGCAGCATCGTTGTAATAGCCGTCGGTGTGCCACTTGATCGGCTGCGAGGTGTAGGGAATGAAGTGCCGGCGCGTTTCGTCGCCGCTGACTGCGATGTGTGATATCCGGTCCTCGTCAGCAAGCCAGTTTCCATCGAGGCGAGCGAGGCCAAACTGGCGTCCCAGCGCGATGACCAGGGACTTATCTTCGGCAACAACCGGCGAGGCGTAGATCGCCATGTTGGCGCGCTGCAGCCTGGCAACGATGGCGGCGTGTTCGGCAGTGGTGAGTCCGCATGGATCGCGAACTTCGACAATGAGTTCATCCGCGCTGGCAGGTAAGCCCGCGAGCTTCGCCTCGCGCCAACGCACGTAGCGGTCTCGCGCATCGCGGTCGTCGAGATTGTAGATGCTGGCTGACATGGTCGCGGTAGTCACATCAGTCGCTGCTGACGGCACGGCGCCGCGCGGGTCGCGCGGACGGGGGCGCAAACATGCCCCGCATTCCCTTGCGGATGGATTCGACCGCATCCGGCCCTTCGATGGCAACCATCTGATCCATCGCCCATGTCTGGTCCTTCGGTGGCACCAGCGCGGTGATGCAGGCCCCAAGGTATCTCAGAAAGGCAAAATCGGGGCCTTCGGCATCGAAACCAAAAGTTGCGTAATCGGCGGCGCGCATGTTGTACAGATCGATGAATGCCGCGCGATAGCTGCGCTCGATAGCAGGACCGATCAGGCGGCTTTCGTTTTCCTCCAGGATGTCCGCGACTCGCTGGGCCACCTCGGTGGTGAACCGGGAGCGCGCCTCGCCATCCAACTGCTCGTAGGCGATGCGATCAGCGACCATCGCCATGAATACCAGGATTTCGCGCATGACTGCAAAGTAGGGCAATCCAGCGTCGATGTCGAAATCGGCCTCGCGCATCTGCTTGACGGCGTTGATACCTGCACGCCAGATGATGAACGCCAGCACGCCCGCCGCCTCCTCCGGGGTACGGTTCCGGTCTTCCTTGAACCACTGGGCCTTGACACGCATTGCGTCCGTGCCCGGGGCTATGGGGCGCGGCAATCGACGACGTCGGCCGTCATCGCGCGTACTCGCGGACTGACCATGCCCGCCACTCAGTATCCGCCCTTGCCGATGGGCTGCGGCAATCCCGCAACCTTGGCCGCCTGTTTGGCCGGCCCGACCGGAAACAGGTCGTAGAGGCGTTTGCTGTCGACGCCCGGCCAGAACGCGCTAACCCCCTTGAGCATGTTGCGAAAGTTGGGCGTGTGACCGTTGGCCTGATATTCGTCGCGCATATAGCGAATGATTTCCCAGTGCTCCGTGGTGAGCGCAATCCCTTCGGCTGCGGCAATCGCTTCAGCCACACCTTCGCCGGTGTTCGCCTCGAGAAGGTAGCCCTGTTCGTCTGTTTCGAGTTCCACGCCGCCAACCATGTAAGCCATTTGTGCTCCTTTCACCCTTATGCAAACCGACAAATCAACTGCCAACCGCCGCAGCCGACCGGTGCGGCACGAAAACGCCGCAGCCCAGCTTCATGTCGCGACCGACGCCGCAGGTCTGCAATCGCAATGAGTTTTCACGGGAGAGCCCGTGTACCATTACACTGAATCCGCGTAGTTGCCGCTCGCCAGCGCCGAGCGATTGACGCCGGCCACAAATGATTTCGCCAGCGATTTCAATTAGCGAAAGTTGCTCGCGCAGCGCCGCAGTGAATGCGGGTTCATCGTCGGCATTTCCCGTCACCAGGTGCGCATACAATGTACCGTGCCCGAGCAGGGGCCGCGCGACCGATGTGCCGATGGCCAGCGTGGCATCGGCCAGGGACAGTACTTGCCCGGCAAGTTGTCCCGCCGCCGTCTGGCGGCCGACCGGAACTCGCAGCACCAGGCGGGAGCGCCTGGACAACAGCGGCGCACCGTTCACTGCATGCGCCGACTTGAGCGGGTGAATTGCCGCCGTCGGCTCGGCCTCGAACCACGTCAGTGCCCCGGCAATGGCTGCCCGCAACGCGTGACGATGGTCCGCCGGCAGCGGCGACCCACGGATCTCGAATGCGAGATCCAGTGCCTTGTCCGCCGCTGCCGGCGCATGCCGCATCAATTCGGCAGTTGCCTGCGTGCCCATTGCGCCATTGCCTCGCCCAAGTCGCGTGCCGTCACCGGATCGATATCAAAGATGGTGAATCGCGCACCTTCGCGAATGCGGATTCGCATCAGACTCATGCCGCCGCCTTCATAGTCGATTTGCTGCAGTTCGATTTCCTGGCCGCCGAGCGGCACCTTGAAACTGGCAAGCGAAACTAACTCGGGCATGGTCCCTCCGCTGACAGGATGGAACTCTCCAACATCGCTCAGCCCGCCGATTTCTGCTTGAGCTTCATGATGCCCATCATCTTCATGATGAGCCGCTCATAGGACGGCTCGGATTTGCCGATGCGCATCTTCCGCAGGAAATATTTCTCATAGGCGACCTTGGCGACATGTACCCATTTCCCTTCGGCAAACCAGTTGACGTTGCGCGGTGGAATCTGCGGCAGCGCGATGAACGCCACGCCGGAATCGCCGAAATCGGCGAGGCAGACGGCGTTCCAGGTCGCGCGGTGGGTGGGCTCCTTGCCATCAATCTGGTCACGGACATTGTGCGCGGTTGCGGTGACCATGGATTCGATCATGTAGCCGGTCTTGGGTGCGCCGGTGGGCACCGGTGTCGGCTCGACCGGTGGAATCGCCACGCAGACCCCGACCGAGTACACATTCCTGAACTTCGGATTGCGCTGGAACTCATCGATCAGGATGAATCCGCGCGGATTCGTCAGGCCCTCAATGCCGAAAACCGCGTCCACCCCTTTGAAGGCTGGCAGCATCATCGAATACTTGAAATCGAGGATATGTTCCTTCTTCGGCTGGCCGGATTCGTCGTGTTCGGTGACGTGCATCTTGCCGGCTTCCACCTTGGTCACCTTGGCGTTGCAAATCCACTTGATATGCCGATCGCGCATCGCCGACTCGAGCAGGCCCTTGGAATCGCCGACGCCGCCCAGTCCAAGGTGGCCGATGTAAGGTTCCGCGGTGACGAAGGTCATCGGCACCCGATGGCGAATCTTCCGCCGGCGCAGGTCGGTATCCATGATCATTGCAAATTCATACGCCGGGCCATAGCACGATGCCCCTTGTACCGCGCCAACCACGACGTGTCCGGGATGCTGGACGAATTTCTGCCACTCTGCCTCTGCCTGCATGGCGTGCTCGACGTGGCAAATCGACTGCGTATGGCCTTTCGGCCCGAGGCCTTCGACATCCTCAAAGGCAAGCTTGGGGCCGGTGGCGACCACCAGGAAGTCGTAGTCCACATTGCGTCCATCATCGAGCTCGACGACATTCCGGTCCGGGTGAACCCGCTTGGCGCCGACCGCGATGAAGTCGATCCCCTTCTTTTCCAGCGCGGGACCGATGTCGATCTCGATGTCGGCGCGCTTGCGCCAATTCACCGCGACCCACGGATTGCTGGGCACGAAATGAAACTTGGACGCATTCGAAATCACGGTCAACTTGTCCTCGGACCGTAATTTCTCGCGCATTTCATACGCCATGGGCATGCCGCCGATACCGGCGCCGATGATGACGATGTGTGCCATTCCTATGCTCCTCAGGGCTGAAAGCGGGTTTGCGGTGTTCCGTGCCGCGTGACTTGTTGTCGCCAGCTGCATACCTGGCAGCGACGAAGATGCCCCGGTTGCGGCACCTGTTTTGTATAGCCCCTATTGAGCACAAGGAGACCCGGCGGCGTCTATAGCCGGGACAGGCAGGCAGGCATACGCCATGTGGGTAGTATCGTGCACCCTATGCGGTCTATCGACCGTGCGCCAAAACGCGGGATACCATGCGTCAAAATCGGCTGGAAACGCATGCGGCTGGCGGCGCGGGCTGTGCATCATCGTTTTCGTCCGGAAACAACCGCGAGGGTCGCGTTCCCGCCAACCGATGCGCACGGCACGCGAAACGAGGAGAAACGACGATGGCCAAGAAACCGCACGAAACGCCAATGCTTGACCAGCTTGAGAGCGGGCCGTGGCCCAGCTTCGTCACCGGTCTGAAGCGCCTAGCTGACAAAAGCGACTACATGGTCGACCTCATGGGTCAGCTTGAACACTCTTACAAGACCCGCAAGGGCTACTGGAAAGGCGGAACTGTCGGCGTGTTTGGCTACGGCGGCGGCGTGATACCCCGCTTCTCCGAAGTGGCGAGCATGTTTCCCGAGTCGGCGGAGTTTCATACCCTGCGGGTGCAGCCCCCGCCGGGCATGCATTACGACACCGCCATCCTGCGCAAGCTTTGCGACGTCTGGGAACAACATGGCTCGGGGCTGATCGCCTTTCACGGTCAGAGCGGCGACATCATGTTCCAGGGCGTGTCATCGGCCAAGGTACAAGACGCCTTCGACGCGATCAACGAATTGGGCTTCGATCTCGGCGGCGCCGGCCCGGCGGTGCGCACGTCCATGTCGTGCGTGGGGGCGGCGCGCTGCGAACAGTCGTGCTACGACGAAGCCAAGGCACACCGCCAGGTGCTCAACACCTTCACCGACGACATCCATCGCCCCGCCCTGCCGTACAAATTCAAGTTCAAGTTTTCGGGCTGCGCGAATGACTGCATGAACTCGATCCAGCGTGCCGACATGGCGGTGATCGGCACCTGGCGCGACAACATGCGCACCGACGAACCACTTGCACGCAAGTGGTTTGCCAAGCATGGATTGAATGAGCTGGTCAACGACGTCATTGCACGCTGCCCGACCAAGGCGATCATGCTCAAGGAGACCAAGGATGTCGCCAAGGATGCCAGGTTCTCCTCCGTTGCGATCAATGACAGCCAATCGCTCGAGATCGACAACCCCAATTGCGTGCGGTGCATGCATTGCATCAACGTGATGACCGGCGCGCTGGCGCACGGCACCGATACCGGCGCCACCGTGTTGATGGGCGGCAAGCGCACATTGAAGATCGGCGACCTGATGGGTACCGTGGTCGTGCCGTTCATGCCACTCAAGACCGACGAGGATTTCGAGGAACTGGTCGAACTCGGCCGCAAGGTGATCGATTTCTTCGCCGAAAACGCCCTTGAGCATGAGCGCACCGGCGAGATGATCGAACGCATCGGCCTGGTCAATTTTCTCGATGGTATCGGCGTCGACATCGACCCCAACATGGTGTCCGCGCCACGCACCAATCCGTACGTGCGCACCGACGGCTGGGACGATGAAGTGGCACGCATCAACGCCAAGAAGGCGGCAGATTAGGCGCATCAACCCGCGCCCGGCAGGCGCAGCAGTCAGCAATCAGCGAGGAGAAACACATGGCGATGCGTCAACCCATCGAGAGCGGTGTTCCGGACAACAAGCAGTGGCTGCATCCGGTGATGCTGAAAAATTACGGCAACTGGAAGTACCATGACCGCCCGCGACCAGGCGTCCTGCACCATGTCGCGCATTCCGGCGACGAAATCTGGACGGTGCGCGCCGGCACCCAGCGGCAGATGGATGTGGGTACCATCCGCACCCTGTGCGACATCGCCGACAAATACGCCGACGGGCGGGTGCGTTTCACCATCCGCAGCAACATCGAATTCATGCTGCAGGACGAAACCCGTGTCGGCGCGCTGATTGCGGCATTGACAACGGCCGGCTTCCCGGTCGGCGGCACAGGCAACTCGGTGTCGTCGATCGCCCACACCCAAGGATGGCTGCATTGCGATATCCCGGGCACCGACGCTTCCGGCGCGGTCAAAGCGCTGATGGATGATCTGTACGAGGAATTCATCAAGGAGGACATGCCCAACCGCGTGCACCTTTCGACTTCGTGCTGTGAGATCAACTGTGGCGGGCAGGCAGACATCGCCATCATCGTCCAGCACACCAAGCCGCCGAAGATCAACCACGACCTGGTGGCCAATGTCTGCGAGCGACCTGCGGTCGTCGCGCGTTGCCCGGTGGCGGCAATCCGGCCGGCCCTCGTCAACGGCAAGCCTTCCCTCGAAATCGACGAAAAAAAGTGCATGTGCTGTGGCGCGTGCTATCCGCCCTGCCCGCCGATGCAGATCAACGATCCCGAGCACACCAAGCTGGCCATCTGGGTCGGCGGCAAGAACTCCAATGCGCGCGGCAAGCCCACTTTCATGAAGATGGTCGCATCGGGCCTGCCCAATAATCCGCCGCGCTGGCCGGAAGTCTCGGCAATGGTGAAGAAGATCCTCTACACCTACAAGGCCGACGCCCGCCCGTGGGAGCGCATGGCGGACTGGATCGACCGCATCGGCTGGCCGCGATTCTTCGAGAAATGCGACCTGCCGTTCACCAAGTACTTGATCGATGACTGGCGTGGTTCGAGGGCAAACCTCAACGCATCGACACACATTCGGTTCTGAATGTACCCGCACCATTTGCACGGGAAGTGACATGAAAATTGGTTTGATGGTCAACGAAGGGCCATACACGCACCAGGCATCCGACACGGCTTGGCAGTTCGCGCGCGCCGCGCTGGCCGCCGGGCATCAGATTCCCCGGGTTTTTTTCTATCACGACGGCGTCAACAACGGCACTCGTCTGACCGAACCCCCGCAAGACGATCGAAACGTCGTCAGCCGCTGGTCTGCACTCGCCGAGGAGCACCAGATCGACCTCGTGGTCTGCGTAGCGGCAGCTCTGCGGCGCGGCATCAAGGATGAAAATCTGGCCAAGGGTTTCCGCATATCAGGACTTGGGCAGTTGGCGGACGTTGGCATCAAGGCCGATCGGCTGGTGGTCTTCGGCGACTGAACGCATGCTGGCATTTTGGGAAGCAGCGGACCTGGAAGCCGCACCAGTGCTTGAGTTTAGGCTGTTTCCGCTCCCGCAATAAACGCATTTTCACGGACAGGCAGGCGATGGAAGAAGAGCAGAAATCTGGCGGCAAGATCAAGAAATTCATGTTCCTGAACCGCAAGGCGCCCTACGGGACGGTGTACGCGCTGGAAAGTCTCGAGGTCGTATTGATCACCGCGACGTTCGATCAGGACGTCAGCCTCGTGTTCATGGATGACGGCGTCTACGAGATTGCCAAAGGACAGAACACCAAGGCGGTCGAAATCAAGAACTTTTCGCCGACCTATCGCGCGCTCGATGGGTACGATGTGGAAAAGCTCTACGTCGAGCGCGAGTCGATGGAGGCGCGCGGCCTCACCGAGGCGGACCTGGTAGTACCTGTCGAGGTGCTCTCAGCGGCGGAAATGGGCCGCTTGATGGCCGAGCAGGACGTAATCCTGAGCTTTTAGGGAAAATCATGCTGCATATCGTCAACAAATCACCATACGAAAATGACGCGCTCGGCAGCTGCCTTCGTGTCGCCCAGGCCGGCAGTGCGCTGCTGCTGACTGAAGACGGCGTTTATGCCGCCACGCGCGGCGGCAACGCCGCGGAAAAATTGAGGAGTGCGGCAGCGTCGATCAAGTTGTACGCGCTCGCGCCGGATGTGCAGGCGCGCGGCATGGCCGAGCGAATGATTGACGGCGTGACGCTGGTGGATTACGCCGGCTTCGTCGAATTGGTCACGACGCATTCGGTAAACCAAAGCTGGCTTTGAACCAGCAAAAACTTTTCCATCCCCAACCAACCCTGCCAACCCGCCACCGCCAAGGAGATTGATATGGCCTTTGAAATCAACGGCAAGACCTATGAAACCGACGAAGAGGGATACCTCCTGAATCTCGCCGACTGGACCGAGGAAGCCGCCGGCTATATCGCCAAGACGGAAAACCTCGAACTTTCCGACGCGCATTGGGAAGTCGTCAATTTCCTGCGCCAGTACTACAACGATTTCCAGATTGCACCGGCCGTGCGCGTGCTGACCAAGGCAATCGGCAAGCAGCTTGGCCCCGACAAGGGCAACAGCAAGTACCTTTACGAGCTGTTTCCTTACGGCCCCGCCAAGCAGGCGTGCAAGATCGCCGGGCTCCCCAAGCCCACCGGCTGCGTCTGACACTGACGTAACACCCGATTTCCGCCGCGGCCGAGTGAACGACATGCCCCTTGTCACCGTGCTATATGTGACCGCGTTCTATGTCGCAGCCCTGGTGTTCGCCATCGGGCTCGGGCTGCGGATCACCGACTACGCCCGAACGCCCGCACCATTGAAGATTCCGACCACGCCGGCACCGGTGACCAATGGCGGTGTGGCGCTGCGCATGGCGCGGGAAGTGCTGCTGTTCGACAGCCTGTTCAAGGCGAACAAGTGGACCTGGCTGTTCGGCTGGACATTTCACGTCGCATTGCTGCTGGTTGCGCTGCGGCACCTGCGCTACGTGACGGCGTCGGTGTGGACCTGGGTTCAACTGGTTCAGCCTTTCGGCCTGTATGCAGGATTTGCCCTGGTCGCGGCACTCATTGGTCTGTGGGCACGACGCCTCCTGGTGGATCGTGTTCGCTACATCTCCACTCCTTCAGATCACCTGATGCTGGCGTTATTTCTCGCCATCGGCGTAAGCGGCATGACAATGCGGTTCGTTGCGCATACCGACATTGTTGCCGCCAAGGCCTTCATGCTTGGCCTGCTCTATCTGGACCCGCAACCGCTTCCCACCGACCCGGTGTTGCTGGTGCACCTGGGGCTGGTCATCGTGCTGATGTTCATTTTTCCCATCAGCAAGCTGCTGCATGCCCCGGGCGTATTCTTCAGCCCGACGCGCAACCAGGTCGACAGCGCACGCGACCAGCGACACGTTACCGCCTGGGCCACCGCCATGAAGCGCGAAGGCTAGGCGATGGCGGTCGCTCAATTCGACACACCGCGCCTTAAAGGCTATCCGGTCATTCCGCTGGTGCAGAAGGGGGCGATGGCCCACAGCAAGCCGTTCATCGCCTCGGCAGCCATTCAAACCGCCATCGGCTTTCCGGGCGAGCTGGCCGACGACTGGAAACAGAAGGCCATTGCCAAGATGGGCGAACTGCTGGGCAAGTACCGCTCGCTCAAGGTTTACATGGATGCCTGCGTGCACTGCGGCGCGTGTTCCGACAAATGCCATTATTTTCTGGGCACAGGCGACGCCAAGAACATGCCGGTGGCGCGCCAGGACCTGATGCGGAAGATCTACCGCCGCTATTTCACCTTCGCCGGCAAATATTTCCCTTGGCTGGTCGGCGCAGAGGATCTCACGCGCGAAGTGCTCGACGAGTGGTACAGCTACTTCAACCAGTGTTCCGAGTGCCGGCGCTGCTCGGTCTTCTGCCCCTACGGCATCGACACCGCCGAAATCACCATGGCCGCCAAGGAGATCATGGACTCGGTCGGCATGGGCCAGAAATACTCGAACGAGATCATCGGCAAGGTGCACCGCATCGGCAACAATCTCGGCATTCCGCAGCCGGCGCTCGAGGACACGCTGCTGGGGCTGGAAGAGGACACGAAGGAAGAAACCGGCGCGGACGTGAAATTCCCGCTCGACATGGCGGGCGCCGACGTGCTGCTGGTAACGCCGTCCGCGGACTTCTTCTCCGAACCGCATGTTGAGAGCCTGATCGGTTACGCCAAGGTGTTTCATGCTGCCGGGATCAGCTGGACACTGAGTTCGCATGCCTCGGAAGCCGGCAACTTCGGCCTGTTCATCGGCAACTACCAGCAGATGCAGGCTATATCGATGCGGGTGCGCGAGGCGGCACTGGAACTCGGCGTCAAGCGCATCGTCGTCGGCGAATGCGGCCACGCCTGGCGCGTCGCCTACAATTTCTGGAACACGCTGATCGGACCCTTCGACTTTCTCGACACGCGCTATCCGGTACCCCAGCACATCTGCGAATTCACCTGGGACCTGATCCAGCGCGGCGCGCTCCGCTTCGACAAGGATGCCAACGACGACCGCATCATCACCTTTCACGATTCGTGCAATGTCGCCCGCGCCTCGCGCATGGGTCCGGCATCCGGCGGACAATTCGTGATTCCGCGCGCGATCATCCGCTCGGTCGCCAATCATTTCCACGACATGGCGCCCGACACCATCCACGAAAGCACCTTCTGCTGCGGCGGAGGAGGTGGCCTGCTCACCGACGATTTGATTGAATTGCGCGTTAAGGGTGCGTTGCCGCGCATGGAAGCGTTGAAGACGGTCGTGGACGACCATGGGGTGAACTTCATGGCAACGATCTGTGCAATCTGCAAGGCCCAGTTCAGCAAGGTCTTGCCGTATTACGGTTTCGATATGAGCATGGTCGGCGGTGTTCATCAGTTGGTGAGCAAGGCGATCCGCTTCGATAAATAGCCCCGAACATCAAATGTGCCGGCAGACCGGACACGTTGAGCCAAGGAGAGCCTTTCATGACAGACGTTGTTGAGCCAGTAAAGACGCAACCATTGACCTTCCGGCGCTACCAGGACGGCGACCAACTCACGCGCAACTGGCAGGAGAAAATATTCGATGCGGACCACTCGCACAAGTGTCCTACCTATATCCAGAGCACACCGCCCTGCCAGGGCAGCTGTCCCGCCGGTGAGGATATCCGCGGCTATCTCAATATCGTGCGCGGCATCGAAAAGCCGCCGGCAGGCGTCGCCTGGCAGGAGTACGCGTTTCGCCGCCTGACCGAAGCCAATCCGTTCCCCTCGGTGATGGGCCGGGTGTGCCCGGCGCCTTGCGAGTCCGGCTGCAACCGCAATGAAGTCGAAGACTTTGTCGGCATCAATTCCGTCGAACATTTTCTGGGCGAATACGCCATCGCCAACAACCTCAAGTTCACGCCGCCGCCGACGCAGTCGGGCAAGAAGGTTGCCGTCATCGGCGGCGGGCCGGCCGGACTTTCCTGCGCTTACCAGCTTGCCCGCAAGGGACACAGTGTCACCGTGTTTGACGATCACGCGGAACTCGGCGGAATGATGCGCTACGGCATCCCCGGCTTTCGCACGCCGCGCACGGTACTCGACGCGGAAATCACGCGCATTCTCGACCTTGGCGTATCGACACGGCTTTCCTGCCGCATCGGTACCGACGTGACCATGGAGGACATTCGCCGCGATTTCGACGCGGTCTTTCTGGGCATGGGCGCCCAATCGGGACGCGCCCTGCCGGTCGAGGGTACCGAAGCGCCAAACTGCGTGACGGCGACGGATTTCCTGCGTGCCTTCAACGATGGCCGCATGCGCCATGTCGGCAAGCGCGTCGTCGTTGTCGGTGGCGGCGACACCTCGATCGACGTCGCCACCGTGGCGCGCCGGCTTGGCCATATCGACAAGGCCAACCCCAGCGAGCGGCCGGAGCAGGCCATTATGGGACAGATCGCACACGACGTTGCCGAGGTCTCTGCCAAGTGCGGGGCGGATGTGACGCTGACATCGGTCTTCAATATCGACAAGATGCAGGCCAACCGGCACGAGATCGAGCAGGCCCTTGCCGAAGGTATCGCCATTCGGGGAAGCATGGCGCCGGTAAAGGTGATGCGCGACGAAGACGGCCGGGCGATCGCGCTGCGCGTCATCCGCTGCGAAGCGAAACTGGTGGCGGGCCGACTTGAAATCAACAATGTGGAAGGGACGGAAGAAGACATCCCGGCCGACCTGATCGTATCGGCCATTGGCCAGGCGGTCGACTTCACCGGACTGGAGGAATTCAACAACGGCAAGGGCGCGATTGCAGCCGACCGCAACTATCAGGTCGCCGGCAAAGCAGGCATTTTTGTCGGCGGCGACATCATCCGCCCCCACCTGCTGACCACCGCGATCGGCCATGGTGCCATTGCGGCAGACGGCATCGATCGCCACCTTGCCGGCGAAGCCCTCGAGAAGCGGCCCAAGATCGACGTTCACACCTTCGATCTCCAGCGCAAGATGCTCGAAAAAGGCTACTCGTTCAGCGAGATCCACGAGCCGGTAAGGGGCACCGATGGCAGTACCGCGGCGATTCACAATTACGACAACCGTTCGGATCGTTATGTGATCCCGCACGAAGACCTGTATCTTGGCCACTTCACCCATACGCCGCGCCACCGACGCGTCACCGTCACGCTCAACGCCGAGCAGGCGCTGGGCAATTTCGAGGAACGGCTGCACACCCTGTCGGAAACGGAAGTCGTCGCGGAGGCCAAGCGCTGCATGAGTTGCGGCCAGTGCTTCGAATGCGACAACTGCGTGGTTTACTGCCCACAGGTTGCCGTGTTCAAGGTGCCGAAGTCGAAGTCAACCACCGGTCGTTATGTCGACACCGACTATTCGAAGTGTATCGGCTGTCACATTTGCAGCGATGTCTGCCCCACCGGTTACATCCAGATGGGCCTGGGCGAGTAAGGCATGCCAGTGACGTCCGCCGACGCAATCAAGTCGCACCCTGGCTCCTGCCAGCGGGGTTGTGGTGCGCTGGCGACGCTGATGGCCCTGCTGATGGCGATCATGGCGGCAGGTCCGTCTCTGGCGTCAGACCAGCCGCGCGCAAATGGGCGCGTACCACTGCCCGTGATCGAAAAGGGGGAAGGCGCGAAATGTGTGGCTGATCCCGCGTTCATGCGCAAGAATCACATGGACCTGCTTAAACATCAGCGCGACGACACCGTGCGGCAGGGAATCCGGACACCGCGATTCAGCCTCGCCGGCTGCATCAACTGCCACGCCAGCAAGAAGACCGGCAGCGTCATCGCCGAAGCCGATAACTTTTGCAGAAGCTGTCACGCCTATGCCGGCGTCACGCTCGATTGCTTCGAATGTCACAGCGCCTCGCCAAAGATGGCGCCGGCGGTAGCGGTGTCCGCGCAAGACACCGTCGTAGGCAAGCGATGAGCACCTCCGACCCGCGCGAAACCCGCATGGCGCCTGATGTGGCGGATTCCGCTGCCGGCGTTGACCAGGGCGCCGGCGACCGCAAGTTGTCTCGCCGCGGATTCATCGGCATCGCGGCGGGCGCGCTCGCCGGGGTGCTGATTGCGCCCGGCATTCGCCTGATTGAGATTGCGTCAGCCAAGCCCGCAGATCAGGCGGCCGGCAAATCCGTCCGCTGGGGAATGCTGATCGACACCACCAGGTGCGCCAGCGGCTGCACCGATTGTGTGACGGCGTGCAATACAGAGAACGGTCTGCAAGGCGGCACGCGCGAGACCGATTCGCAGTGGATTCGAAAGATCGACATCAAGAACCTGCATACCGGCCGCACGGCGTCGATGCCGATGATGTGCCAGCACTGCGCCGACCCGCCTTGCGTCGATGTCTGTCCGACCGGCGCCTCGTTCAAACGCGCGGATGGAATCGTGCTGGTGGATCGGCATACCTGTATCGGCTGCCGCTACTGTGTAATGGCTTGCCCCTACAAGGCGCGTTCGTTCGTGCATGAGCCTGTAACGGGACAGAAGTCCGATGTGCCGCGCGGCAAGGGGTGCGTCGAAGGTTGCACCATGTGCGTGCAACGCATCGACCGCGACCAGAAACCCGCGTGCGTTGAAGCGTGCAAGGCGGCAGGCCACGAGGCCATACTTTTCGGCGATCTCAACAATCCTGACAGCGAGATTTCGCGGCGTATCGCGACGGTCGCCAGCCACCAGGTGCGCGCCGATCTGCAACTCGACACCGGCGTGCGCTACGAAGGGCTCTGATGATGAAACTGACTTTTCGGACCGTTGACGCCGCCGGACCAGCACTTGCCATCTTGGTTGGCGTGATCGGCGTGCTGCTGGCCGGCGGCGCCTGGGCTTTTTACAACATGGAACATCACGGCCACATCGTCACCGGCATGAACAACCAGATCGTGTGGGGCCTGCCGCACGTATTCGCGGTATTCCTGATCGTCGCCGCATCGGGCGCGCTCAATGTCGCGTCGATCGGTTCGGTGTTCGGCAAGTCCGAATACAAGCCGTTCGCGCCGCTGTCGGCAGTGCTGGCGCTGGCGCTGCTGCTGGGTGGACTGAGCGTCCTGTTGCTCGACCTTGGCCGCCCCGATCGTATGATCGTCGCGATGACCCACTACAACTTCAAGTCGATCTTCGCGTGGAATATCTTCCTGTACTCGGGATTCATGGCGATCGTCGTGGTGTATCTCTGGACGCTGCTGGTGCGCGAAGGCGCGGGGTGGAACCGCCCGGCGGGGTTTCTGGCATTCGGCTGGCGGATACTGCTCACCACCGGCACCGGCTCGATTTTCGGTTTCCTGATTGCACGCGAGGCCTACGATTCAGCGCTGTACGCACCGTTGTTCATCGCCCTGTCGCTTGCCTACGGCACGGCGATCTTTCTCATCGTCCTCGCTGCCGTCCTGCGCGCGACCGGCGAAACAATTGCGCCGGCAATGATGATGCGGCTGCGCGGACTGCTGGTGGTGTTCATGGTCACGGGGCTCTGGTTCGTTGCCGTCCTGCATCTGACCGGCGCATACATGACCAAGCACCACGGGGTCGTGCGCTTCATCCTCCTCGATGGCGGCGTGATCACCGCGATGTTCTGGTTCGGTCAGGTTGCCCTCGGCAGCCTGACACCGATCGCGCTGCTCCTGCTGCCGAGGTTTCGGCAATCCATGCGCGCCACCGTGGTGGCGGCGGCTTGCGTCGTGCTGGGCGGACTGGCCCAGATGTACGTCACCATTATCGGCGGCCAGGCCTATCCGCAATCCTTGTTTCCCGGCTACATCGAGACCAGCAGCTTTTTCGATGGCGTCGTCCACCATTATCAGCCGACTGCTTTCGAACTGCTGCTCGGCCTGGGCGGCGTCGCCGTCGCCGTCGCGATCCTCACCCTTGCACTTCGCCTGTTCGCACTCGCCCCCAATCGCCTGCCGGCGGATTGACCCACCCGGAGCCCGACCGAGCATGAGCCAGGAACACCCATTCGCCGAGTACGTGCGCATCCTGGGCAAGGGCCGCAAAGGCGCGAAGTCGCTGACCGTCGATCAGGCGCGCACAGCCATGCAGATGATTCTCGCCGACGACGCGCTGCCGATGCAGATCGGCGCATTCCTGATGCTGATCCGCGTACGCGAGGAGACCGCCGAGGAAACGGCGGGGTTCGTACTGGCGGCCAGGTCCACACTCGACGTGCCGGCCGACCGGCCTCAAGTCGATCTCGACTGGGCATCGTACGCCGGCAAACGTCGCCAGCTGCCGTGGTTTCTGCTCAGCGCGTTGCTACTCGCGAATAACGGCGTGCGGGTGTTCCTTCACAGCATCGTCGCGCGCAAGGATGGTCGCGTTTATGCCCAGCAGGCGCTTGCAGCCTTGGGACTCGCAAACAGCACAACCCTGCAGGCGGCGGCAGATTCGCTGGATCGAACGGGCTTCGCCTCGATGGCGCTCGACGCGCTCTCCCCCGGCCTGCATGAACTGATCGACTTGCGCAATGTCCTCGGCCTGCGCTCGCCGATCAACACGGTTGCGCGGATGCTCAACCCGTTCGACGCGCCGGTGACCGTGCACGGCATATTCCATCCCGGCTATCGCGACATTCACCAGGGGGCCGCCCTGCTCCTCGGCCAGCCGCACATGTCCGTATTCAAGGGGGAAGGCGGCGAAGCCGAGCGCAATCCCGATTCTCCCTGTCTCGAAAAAATCGTCCACGCGGGCGTTGCCAGCGAAGACGAGTGGCCGGCGCGCTTTGGCTCACGCCATCTGCGCGACGAATCCATGGATGTCTCACGACTCGCCGACTTTTGGCGGGGTGAGATTGCCGATGAGTATGCCGAGGCGACGGTGGTCGGTACGGCCGCCATCGCGCTGCGGGCGCTGGGCAAGGTGCGCGGAATGGCTGAGGCGGAGGCGCTGGCCGCGGACCTCTGGCGGGCGCGGCCTGCCGATTGGATACCGAAGCGATGAAACTACCCCGCATCCTCGTCTCGGCTGCGCACAAATCGTCGGGCAAAACCACCATCACGATGGGCCTGTGTGCTGCACTGGTCGCGCGGGGACATCGGGTGCAGCCTTTCAAGAAAGGCCCGGACTACATCGACCCGATGTGGCTTGCGGCCGCGAGCCGACGCGACTGCTACAACCTCGATCCCTATTTGACCGACGAATCCGCCATGCGCGCGTCGTTTGTCAGGCATTCTGCCGGTGCCGACGTATGCCTGGTCGAAGGCAACAAGGGCCTTTATGACGGGCTTGACCTCACCGGTGGCAACAGCAACGCCGCCGTCGCGCACGCATTGAAGCTGCCGGTTCTGCTGGTGATCGATGCGCGCGGAATGACCCGCGGCATCGCGCCCCTGCTGCTCGGCTACCAGGCTTTCGACCGCGAACTCGACATCGCCGGGGTGATCCTCAATAACCTCGGCGGCGCGCGCCATGAGTCCAAACTGCGCGCGGTGATCGAGCACTATACGAATATACCGGTGGTCGGCGCCGTGCAGCGGGATGCGAGGCTCGCTGTCGACGAGCGTCATCTCGGCCTGATGCCGAGCGTGGAGTTCGCCGATGCCGCCCGGAAAACAGTCCAGGTCGGTGAAATCCTTGCCGGCCAGGTCGACCTGGATCGCATTCTCGCGATCGCGGCATCGGCGCAACCAACGCGGGAAACGCTACCGGCGCGATCGCCGGTTCGCACCGGCGCGACGCCGGTGCGCATCGGCGTCGCCCGTGACAAGGCGTTCGGCTTCTACTACGCGGAGGACCTGGCAGCCCTTGAGGAAGCTGGTGCAACGCTGGTCACCATCGATACCTTGCAACATCAGGCGCTGCCCGATATCGACGGCCTGATAATCGGCGGTGGGTTTCCCGAAGTGTTCATGGGAGAACTGGAAGGCAATGCCACCTTGCGCCGGGCCATCGCCCATGCCATTGCCGCGGGCCTGCCCACCTATGCTGAATGTGGCGGTCTGATGTATCTCGCCCGGCGCCTCACCTGGCGGGGTCGCACCTGCGACATGGCCGGCGTCATTCCCGGTGATGCCGTGATGCATGATCGCCCGGTCGGGCGCGGCTATGTGCAACTCGGCTCCAGCGGTAACCTGCCGTGGGGCCCACTTGCCGGGGCGACGGTGCGCGGCCACGAATTCCATTATTCAAGCCTTGAAAACCTGCCAGCCGATACCCGCTTTGGCTGGCGCGTGTTGCGCGGCCACGGTGTCGACGGTCGGCACGACGGCATCGTCATCGACAATCTCGTGGCCTCGTATGCGCACCTGCGCGGCATCGACCACTGGGTTCGTCCATTTGTGGCGTTCGTGCGAGAACAGGCACTGCTGCGGAACAATGCGCGGACTGCCGGGTGTGCGGCGGTTGCCGGAAAGGCCTCCCATGCGTGCGCATAGCCATGCCGAATGGGTAGGCCGCGTGGTGCAGGCCGGCGACCGGTCCATTGAAACCGATGCGGAAGGCTACCTGCGCAACCTCGCCGATTGGTCGGAACAATTCGCCGAATCACTGGCGCACGAAGAGGGGCTGATACTGACCGCGGCGCACTGGGAGGTGATCCGGTTCCTGCGCGATTACTGGCATGCGCACGGCGTGCAGGCGCAGGTGCGTGTGATGATCCGCCATTTCGCCGAACGCTGGGGTCCGGCACTCGGCAGCAATCATCACCTGCACGAACTATTTCCGATCGGCGGCCCGCAGAAGCAGGGTAACCGCCTGGCTGGACTTTTGAAAACTAAGGGCGAGCACTGACCCGCGACACCGGATGAGGCCGACATGTTCAGACTGACACCACAAGCTGCCGCACAAATTCGCAGCGCCGCGCGCGCGGCAGACAGCGCCGACATGGCGTTGCGCATTGCCGCCAGGCGTGGCGCGGACGGGGAAGTCGAATACGCAATGGGATTCGATGACGAACGCCAGAACGACACCATGATTTCCGTTGAGGGAATCCGTATTGTCATTTCGCACCACAGCACTGCACTCCTCAGCGGGATCGAACTCGACTACGTGGAACTGGAACCCGGCGCGTTCAATTTCATCTTCGTGCCCGCCGGTGTTGCGCCAGCGCCCGGGCTTGCCGGTGGTTGTGGCAGTGCCTGCGGCGGCGGGTGCTCGGGCCGGCCCGGTGCAAAAGGGTGATGAGGGTCATGATGGGCGCGCGCAATGCCGGAACGGTGTACCTGGTCGGCGCCGGCCCAGGCGACCCGGAACTGCTGACCTTGCGCGCGGCACGCCTGCTGGGCGAGGCGGAAGTCGTGGTCTACGATAATCTCGTCTCCCCGGAAGTCATGGCGCGCGTGGCCCCGGGTGCGCGGCGCATTTATGCCGGCAAACAGCGCGCCAATCACTCGATGCCGCAACAGGACATAAATTCCCTGCTGGGCCAACTGGCACTGGAATACCGCATTGTCGTACGACTCAAAGGTGGCGACCCATTCATTTTCGGCCGCGGTGGCGAGGAAATGGAGGCGCTGGCCGCGTGCGGGATCGCGTTCGAGGTGGTGCCCGGCATAACCGCCGCATGCGGCATCTCCTGCTACGCGGGCATTCCGCTCACGCACCGCGACCATGCGCAGTCCGTGATGTTCGTCACCGGCCATCTCAAGGACGGCAGCAGCGACCTCGACTGGCAGGCGCTTGCGCGCACCCGCCAGACCGTCGTGATCTACATGGGGCTTGGCGCAATCAATGAAATATGCCGGCAATTGATTGCACATGGCATGTCGCCGGACACGCCGATCGCGCTGGTCGAGCGCGGCACCACCGTGCGCCAACGCGCGCTCACGGCGACGCTCGCCACCATGCCCGCCCTTGCGTCTGCCATTACCATCAATGCGCCAACGCTGACGATTGTCGGCGATGTGGTGCGGTTACACGACCAGCTTGCCTGGTACCAGCCGGCACCGGCGGCATCCGCGGCAATTTCCGCCTGAAGGCCAGGCGCGGCAGGTGGCGCGAAAGTCGTGCAATTCTGCGATCAAGAATCCAGCATTGGCGCGCCTTCCAGGCCGGAAAGGTAGGTTGGCATTCAACTTGTCGTTGCGGCGGTCATTCGGGATAGTAGCTCGTTCGGGCTTTGCCAGCCGAGGCGGTAGCGTATGCGGTTGTTGAGTTCTTCGGCGACCCAATCGAGCTTAGCCTGGGTGACGTTGCGCAGGCTCATGCCCTTCGGGATGTATTGACGGATCAGCTTGTTCATGTTCTCCACCGCCCCCTTTTGGTA
>JBGATH010000055.1:0-20291 GCA_044229235.1 Usitatibacteraceae bacterium | reverse complement strand
TTCTCCCTGGATCACAATGCATCCGCGCCGGTTTCACCGGTGCGAATACGAACAACTTGTTCAAGACTGAAAACGAAAATCTTGCCGTCACCGATCTTGCCGGTGTTCGCGGATTTTTCGATCGCTTCGATGACCTGGTCCAGAAGCTCGTCCTTGACGGCGGCTTCGACCTTGACCTTGGGCAGGAAGTCGACGACGTATTCGGCGCCGCGGTACAGCTCGGTGTGGCCCTTCTGGCGACCGAATCCCTTGACCTCCGTAACCGTGATGCCCTGTACGCCGATGGCGGACAGGGCCTCACGCACTTCGTCAAGCTTGAAAGGCTTGATGATGGCGGTGACTAGTTTCATGTTTTGCTCCCGTTATGCGATGAGTGGTGCATTGCAGGCGCCTGTCATGCAGGCGCCATTTGTATTGCGGTGATCAGAACGACTTGGAAACGAATGCCACCAGGCGGCCCTTGCTCCAGTCCTTGCCCTTGACGGTGTAATTGGCTTCCTTGGCGTTGGTGTCCTTGAAATAGCCGCCGGCGTTCCAGCCGTCGCCGAAATCGTAGGTCGCGCCGATTTTGTAGACGGTGTAGGTCAATTCGGAATCGTTGTTGAAGCCCTGGAAGACGCCCTTGTACTTCTGCTTGGCGACGGTACCGTTCAGCGTGACCTTCGGCATGATTTCCTGCGCATAGTTGAGCTCGATGTACGTTGAGCCCTTGCTGCCGCCGACGCCGAAGGTATCGCCGGTGGAATAGGAGTATTTGGCGCTGACCGGTCCATACGCCGCGCCGACGTAGAGTTCATTGGTGTTCGGTTTCGGCAGGCCGGGAAGGCCCTTCGCGCTCGGGTACTCGTAGTGCAGGAAACCGAGGTCGAGGGTGACATCCTTGGCGACCTCAAACTTGTATCCGCCGAACAGGTCGATTTCAACCGCGGCGGAATCGCTGACCAGATTCAGATCCTTGTAGTCCTTCAGCCATTTGATGTTCGATGCGAAGGCGCCGAGGTAGAAGCCGCTGGGATGCGAATAGTCCAGGTTGAACTGGACGGCGGGCTTTTCCGAAGTTTGCGAAATGCCGCGATATTCGTACTCGCTGTACAAGGAAATCTTCGGTACCAATGAAGACTCCGGCGCGGCAGGCGCCGCCGGGGCTTGCGCGAATGCGCGCACACTGGCCAGCGTGGCAACGGCGATGGCTAACGGTTTGGCGTATTTGTTCATGGAGTGATCCCTGTTTTGGACGTTGGAAAGAAACTTCAAGGGATACTTAGCAGATTGCGTGCCACGGCAGTTCTGCTGCTAACCAATTGATTTAATGGGATGTTGTTGCGGCGCAGCAAGAATTCGCACCAATTTGTGGCGCGCCCTTGCCTGTGCGCACCGAAATGTCGCTGCCCGGCGCAGACCCGTGTTGATGGCCCGTCCGGCGTTGCTGTATCTGCCGGCGCCGGCATCGGGCGGCAGGCCCCATGCGCAGGCTAAAATGCAACTTGAAGAGCACCAGGGCCCTGCATGCACATGAACAAGACTTCTGCCGCCATCGACGCACTCACCCAACTGGCCGCGAAGGTCGATGAAGTAATCAAGGGTTCTCCCGCATCCGACCTCGAGCGCAACGCCCGCCAGCACTTCATTTCCCTGCTGGCAAAACAAGGACTCGTGACCCGCGAGGAATTTGAGGTCCAGTCGATGCTGCTGGAAAAGGCGCGGGCCCGACTGCAGGAACTCGAGGCGCGCATGGCGTCGCTCGAAGCCGCCAAACCGCGCGCGTAACTTCGCATGTCGCTCGCGGTACTTTTTTCCCGTGCCCTCACCGGCATGGAGGCACCTCTCGTAACCGTCGAGGTGCATCTTGCCAACGGCCTGCCGTCGTTCACCATCGTCGGCTTGCCGGAAACCGAGGTCAAGGAAAGCAAGGACCGGGTGCGAGCGGCGCTGCTGAATGCGCGCTTTGAATTTCCGTCGCGCCGCATCACCGTCAATCTCGCCCCGGCGGACCTGCCCAAAGAAAGCGGGCGCTTCGACCTGCCCATCGCCATCGGCATTCTGGTGGCCAGCGGCCAGATTCCGGGCGACAAGTTGAAGCAGTTCGAATTTGCCGGCGAACTCGCGCTGACCGGCGACCTGCGGCCCATCCGCGGCGCGCTGGCGATGACCTTCAAGGCGCACGGTGCCGAGCGTGCCTTCATCCTGCCGACGGCGTCCGCGCAGGAAGCGTCGCTGGTAAAGGACGCGACCGTGCTGGCGGCGAAGAATCTGCTGCAGGTATGTGCCCATCTGGCCGGACGCGAACAGCTCGCCGCATTTGTCGGTGAGCCGGCCGGCGCGGAGTTGGCGTATCCCGACATGGCTGAAGTCAAAGGCCAGGCCCAGGCCAAGCGCGCGCTCGAGGTCGCCGCGGCTGGCCGGCACAGCGTGCTGATGATGGGGCCGCCGGGCACCGGCAAAACCATGCTCGCCTCCCGCTTTCCCGGCATCCTGCCACCGATGACCGACGTCGAGGCGCTCGAGGCCGCCGCGGTACAAAGCCTCGCCAACGGCGGCTTCAGTATCGAGCAATGGAAGCGGCGCAATTACCGTTCGCCGCACCATACGGCGTCGGCGGTGGCGCTGGTGGGTGGTGGCGGCAATCCGCGACCGGGAGAGATTTCGCTGGCGCACCAGGGTGTGCTGTTCCTCGACGAGTTGCCCGAGTTTGAGCGTGGTGTGCTGGAAGTCCTGCGCGAGCCGCTCGAATCCGGGCGCATCACCATTTCGCGCGCGGCACGACAGGCGGATTTTCCCGCCGAGTTCCAGTTGATCGCGGCCATGAATCCCTGCCCCTGCGGCTACCTCGGGCACTACCTGAACAAATGTCGCTGCACGCCGGACCAGATCGCGCGCTACCGCGGCAGGATTTCCGGACCGTTGCTAGATCGCATTGACGTGCAGATTGAAGTGCCGGCGGTCCCGCAACTGGAACTGGTCAAGGCGGGCACGGGCCAGACCAGCGCGCAGATTCGCCAACGCGTTGATCAAGCCTGGCAGCGGCAGCTGGATCGGCAGTCAAAGCCGAACGCCAAGCTCGCGCCGGCCGAGATTGATATCCACTGCAAGCCGGACGAAGCGGCAGAAAATCTGCTCAAGGACGCGATCACCCGCATGGGTTTGTCGGCGCGTGCCTACCACCGGGTGCTGAAGGTGGCGCGCACCATCGCCGATCTGGCCGGCGCGGCGCACATCGGCGTCGCGCACATTGCCGAAGCCATCCAATATCGCAAGATGGACAAACAGGGTCCGCACGGCGGGTAAAATACGGCTCCCCTCATTCGGCCGGCTTTGCGGTCCCTGGCCGATCATTCCATGTCCCCCAGCCACCCACCCGGCACGCAGCAACCACACGCGCATCACGCCACCCCGCGCTGGCTGCTGGCATTGCTGCTGGCCGCCCTGGGCATGCTGGGCCCCTTCGCGGTCGATACCTACATCCCCGCCTTTCCGACCATCGCGCAGGATCTGTCGGCGAGTTCGCTGCAAATGCAGCAGACGTTTTCGGTGTACCTGGCCGCGTTTGCGTTCATGTTCCTGTTTCACGGCGCGCTGTCGGACAGCTTTGGCCGCAAGCCGGTGATCATCGGCGGACTGGTGTTCTTTTTCATCGGCACGGTCGGCTGCGCGCTGGCGCAGAGCATTGGCCAATTGCTGGTGGCGCGCGCGATCCAGGGTCTTTCGGTGGGTGCCGGCATGGTGGTCGGCCGCGCCATGGTGCGTGACCTGTTCGCGGATGCGGATGCGCAGCGGGTGATGTCGATGGTCACGCTCTGGTTCGGGCTGGCGCCGGCCATTGCGCCGGTGCTGGGCGGCTTCCTGTTCGCGCACTACGGCTGGCACTCGATCTTCTGGTTTCTGGCGGTGTTCACGCTGGCCCTGATCGTGATGAGTGTTTACGCTTTTCACGAAACGCTGCCGCCGCACAAGCGGCAATCCTTCCGGGTCAATCCGCTGTTGAGCGGTTACCGCGAAGTCGGTTCCAGCCTGCCGTTCCTGTGCCTGTCATTTGCAGCCGGCTTCAATTTCAACGGGTTCTTTCTCTACATCCTGTCCGCGCCGGTGTTTCTTCCCGAACAGTTGCACCTGGGGCCGACCGAATACGCTTGGCTGTTCGTTCCCGGCATCGGCGGCATCATGACCGGCGCCTTCATGTCCGGCCGCGTCGCCGGCAAATGGTCGCCCGATAAGACCGTGCGCCTCGGCTACATGGTGATGGCCTCGGCAGTGATCTTCAATCTGCTCTATTCGACGTTTGCCACGCCCACCATACCGTGGACGATCCTGCCCATATTCATGTACGCCGCCGGCACCGCCGTGGCGTTTCCTTCGCTGTCGCTGATGGTGATGGACCTGTTTCCCTCGCGTCGCGGCATGGCCAGTTCGCTGTCCGGCTTTGTCGGCGGCATGATCAACGCCCTGGTGGCCGGCGTTATCTCGCCGGCCCTGTCGCACTCACCGCTCTGGATGGCATTGGGCATGGGGGCCATGATGCTCTGCGGCCTCGCCTGCTGGACGGGCTACCGGCGCAGCGTACGACGCAAGCGCGGCTGATCAGGCGCGTTGGCGGCAGTGCGTCTCGTCGGTCAGCAGCAGCAGGACCAGGGCGATCAAGCCCCAGGCCAGGATCAGCGAGAAGCCCTGCTGGTAGGCGGTGAAATCAAATACCCGCTTGCCGTCGACCAGCGCACCGTGCCAGCTTCGGTCGAGGATCAATCCCACCGCCGGCTGCATGATCATCGGCCCCTGGATGACTCCCATGTTGCTGACCCCGGAAACCGTACCCGCCAGATGCGCAGGGCCGGACTCTTTCGCAAACGCAAAACTGATGATGAAGCAGCCGGCAAAAAAACCGATACCCACCATCAGCGCCACCAGCAGCGTGTAAGGGATATCGCGCACATAGATCAGCAGCGCCCACAGCAGCATGGTGATGACGAGGCCGCCGATGTACAGCGGTTTTCTGCGGCCGAGCCGATCGGATGCGGCGCTGCAGGCAATGCTGCCGACTGCCCACGCAATCATCATGGTGGAACACAGCCCCGCCGCGTTGGTCGCGGACAGCGCGTAGTGCGTGACCAGGAAGGGCACACCCCACAATCCGGCAAACGTCAGCACCGTGGCGCTGGCAGCGCCCGGGATGAAGAACAGCAGCACGACGTTGCGGTTTTTCAGCGCGGCCAACACGCTGTCGCGGATGCGCAGGTGGCCGCGTTCGACCGCGTGTCCTTCCGCATGGCTGCGGTAGCCGCGTTCGGCCGGATTGTCGCGCACCACCAGCCAGGTAATGACGGCGATGAGCAGGGTGATGGCCGCGCTCATCCACATCACGGCGCGCCAGCCGAATTCATTGACCAGCAGGCGCAGCGGCGCGCCCGCGAACACCGCCCCGAACACCCCCACGGCCAGCGCAATGCCGGAGGTCAACGCGAATTGCCGCGGCGGCATCCAGACGCTGGCCAGCTTCAACATGGCAACAAACGCGACGCCCACCGAGGCGCCGATCAGCAGGCGGCCCAGATTGGCGACGCTGACGTCGGGCGCCATCGCGAATACCGCGGTACCAACGGCGGCCAGCGTGGCGCCGGCGGTAAGCAGTTTGCGCGGCCCGAGCCGGTCGGCCAGCAGCCCGGTCGGGATCTGCATTGCCACATAGCTGTAGAAGTAAAACGCCGACAGGTTGCCAAGCCCGGCGGCAGTCAGTCCGAACGCGAGGGTGAGTTCATTGGTAATGACCGCCGGCGCGACACGTTGGTAGAAACCCACAAAGTAGAGGACGGCGCCCAGCCCCCAGATGGTCCACGCCAGCGCCAGCGGCGGCAGTTCGCGGTGCCGGTCCGGCATCAGTAGCGTTCGAGCGCGCGCTCCCGGGCGAACAGGAACGCCGGCAGCGCGAACGAGAGTCCGACGAGGATGTTGGTGACAATGAAAAACCACGCATGACGAATGCCCAGCTTGCGCGATTCCTTGAAAACGAATGGCCAGAACACCAGACAGGACAGTGTGAAATCGGCCAGCGTGGCCGCGGCAATGGGGTTGTCCCATGCAAGCGAGAGGGCGCCGGAAGACCCGGGGACATAGGCCAGGTATCCAAAGTAGACCGCGTAGGGGACGATGGCGCCGATGGCGGCCGCGAGAAAATAGAACAGCTTCATCAGCTATTGCTGCCCACGGGCAAACTCAAGCATTGGCGCGACTTCCAGGGCAAAAATGGCTGCAAAAGCGCGCCAATGCTTGAGTTTTGCCGCCGGGAACTTCCAGAAACCGTCGCGAGCGGCCAAAGTTCGCGGCGAGGAGCGGACGCGTACGAGAGTACGATGAGCACCGGAGTCGTGAAATATGGGCGCGCAGTAGGTTAATGGAAGTTCCCTGCCGTCAGACCTGTTCCCAAGGCAGTCCTTCCTTGCGCCAGCCGCCCAGCTTGCCGCGCTGGTGGTGGTCGTCCAGATCGCCCTCAAAGCCTTCGAGCACGTTGTAGACCTGCGTAAACCCGGACTGCTCCAGCGCGACACCCGCATCGACCGAGCGGTTGCCGCTGCGGCAGATGATCACCACCGGGCGGTGGGTGGAGTGGCCCACGGCTTTCTTTACCTGACCGACAAAGTGTGGATTGATTTCCCAGTCCGGCCCGTCGTTCCACGGAATCATCATGGCCCCGACCGGGTGGCCGACGAACAGAAACTCCATTTCGCTGCGGCAATCGACGAATACCGCCGTCGGATCCTTCTTGAGGAAGTCAAAAGCCTGTTTAGGTGTGAGGTGTTCCATGGCGATCCTTTCGGGTCATTATATCGGTGGCCCGCCGGGGGAGTTTTCACGGTGGGATAATGCATCAATACCGCCTGCCCCTCCACCTGCCATTTTCCGGGACCGAACTCTCCGCCATGAACGCACCTGAATCCAGCGCTGCCGCCGCAGCCATTGATGCCCTGATCGCCCAGCATGCAGATCGTCTCAACGACAAGGTGATTGCCTGGCGCCGCGACCTTCACGCCAACCCGGAATTGGGCAATCGCGAAGTGCGCACGGCCAAAGTCGTCGCGGATCACCTGCGCGCATTGGGGCTCGACGACATCCGTGAGCAGGTTGCCTACACCGGCGTGGTCGGCCTGCTGAAGGGCGCGAAGCCGGGCCCATGCGTCGCCCTGCGCGCCGACATGGACGCCTTGCCGGTCACCGAAGAGACCGATGTGCCGTTCAAGAGCAAGGTCAAGGCGATGTGGAACGGCGCCGAAGCCGGCGTCATGCATGCCTGCGGACACGACACGCACGTGGCCATACTCATGGGCGTGGCCGAAATCCTCGCCGGCATGCGCGAACACATCCATGGCTCGGTGAAATTCCTGTTCCAGCCGGCGGAGGAAACCCCGCCGCTGGGCGAGGAGGGCGGCGCCGAGCTGATGATCGAACAAGGCTGCATGCAGAATCCGCAGGTCGACGCGGTGTTCGGCCTGCACATCACCTCCAAGCTCAATACCCACCACATCGGCTACCGCTCCGGCCCGCTCATGGCCAGCGCCGACCGGTTTCGTATTTTCATTCGCGGCGAGCAGACACACGGCGCCCAGCCCTGGTCGGGCGTCGATCCGATTGTCGTCGGGTCGCAAGTGGTTCTGGGCCTGCAGACCATTGTGTCGCGCAAGCTGAACCTGACCGAGGAACCATCGGTGGTGACCGTCGGCACCTTCCACGCCGGCAATCGCAACAACATCATTCCCGACGATGCGCACATGGAAGGCACCATCCGCACCTTCGATGAAAAGCATCGCAACGACATCCACCAGTTCGTCGAAAAGATCACCACATTGATCGCCGAGTCCGGCGGCGCCACCGCCAAGGTGCATATCGACAAAGGCTATCCGGTGACGATCAATGACGCGGCGCTGACCGACTGGTCGGTGCCGGTGCTCAAGCGCGCGGCGGGAGACGCCCAGGTCGGAATCTGCCCGAAGACCTGCGGCGCGGAGGATTTTTCATACTTCCAGCGGGAAGCGCCGGGTTTTTTCTTCTTTATCGGCTGCACCCCACCCGGCCAGGACTGCAAATACGCCCCGTCCAACCACAGCCCGCGGTTTTACGTCGATGAAGCCGGGCTCAAGGTGGGCGTGAGGGCGATGACGACGCTGGCACTTGAGTGGCTGGCGCGGCCGCACACGAAGGCGTAGAATGTAACTCGTTGATTGCAGTTGGTAATCAGTGGCGCCGATTTGAGCTTCAGCTTGCGGGCGCCGGGTGATGAAACACCCGAAATTCGGCTAAAGCGAGACAGCGAGTTTTCCGCAAAACCTGTCCGGCTCAATGGACAGGTTTTTTGTTTTTCGAGGAGCGAAAATGAAACAGATTGTATTGGCTGTGTGCCTTTGTTTGTCGATGGTCCTGCCCGCCGAAGCCGCGCCCACCGAGGGTGAAAAGCTGGCAGCCATTGCCGAAAAGTATTTTCAGGATGGCCTGGAACTGCGCCCCTTGCAGGGCACGCAGATCACCGGCGACGCCAAATACGAGGACAAGCTGGAAGTGTCGATCGCGCCGGCATTCAAGGCCAGGCTGCTCGCCAAACTGCATGGCACGCAGCGCGCGCTCAAGGCTGTGAACCCCAAGGCGCTGTCGCCGGCCGACAAGCTCACCTATGACCTGCTGCAGGAAGAAATCCGCGACACGCTCGAGGGCCTGAGCTTCCCCAGCGAGTTGCTGCCGGTCGACCAGTTTGGCGGCTTGCCGGTGTACGTCGCGCAGTTCGGCAGCGGCGAGCAGATCCAGCCGCTCAAGACGGTTACCAACTACCGCAACTATCTCAAGCGCCTGCTGGTGTTGCCCGAGTGGTCGGATCAAGCCATCGCCAACATGAAGGTGGGCATCAAGCGCGGCATCGTGCGCCCCAAACCGTTGATCGAAAGCGGGCTGCCGGCCTTCAAATCGCTGGCCGAGGCGGACATTGAGAAGAGCCCGTTTTACACCGCCATCAAAGTCATGCCGGCATCGTTCAGCGACGCGGATCGCAAGGAGCTGACGCTTGCCTATCGCGAGGCGATCGAGAAAAAGCTGCAGCCGGCAATGGCAAGGCTGGCTGAATTCCTGGAGAAAGAATATCTGCCGAAGTGCAGCGACAAGGCCGGCATCGATGCCATTCCTGGCGGCAGGAAGTGGTACGAGTACAGCGTGCGCAGCTACACCACCACCAAAATGACCCCGACGCAGATTCACGATCTGGGCCTCAAGGAAGTGGCACGCATTCGCGGCGAGATGGACAAGATCCGCCAGCACTACAAGTTCGAGGGCAGCCTCACCGAATTCCTGAAATGGGCTGACGAGGCGCCGCAATTCCGGCCGTTCAAGACCGAGAAGGAAGTGCTGGACGCGTACGCGGAACTGAACAGGAAAATCATGGCCAAGCTGCCGGACCTGTTCGGACGTTCGCCCAAGGCGCCACTGGAAATTCGCCCCGAACCGGAGCTGACCCGCGCCACGGCGTCGGATCATTACTCGAACCCGGCCACCGATGGCTCGCGTCCTGGCGTGTTCTATGCGGTCATCATGGATCCGGCCAAATACCCGACGGTGGGCATGACCACGCTGTTCCTGCACGAAGGCCAGCCGGGCCACCACTATCACATCGCCCTGCAGCAGGAATTGACGCTGCCAAAATTTCGCCAGCACGGCTGGTTCACCGCGTATGGTGAAGGCTGGGCGCTGTATGCGGAAACCTTGGGCCACGAGATGGGACTGTTCACCGAACAGCATGCCTACCTCGGCCACCTCAACGACGAACTGCTGCGCGCGGTGCGCCTGGTCACCGATACCGGCCTGCACACCAAGGGCTGGTCGCGCGAGCAAACCATCAAGTACATGATGGACACGCAAGGCTATTCGGAGGCCGAATCCCGCCGCGCCACTGAGCGCTACATGGCCTGGCCGGGTCAGGCGCTGGCATACAAGATCGGCTCGCTGAAAATTCAGGAGCTGCGCGGCCGTGCCAAGGCCAGGCTCGGCGACAAGTTCTCGCTCAAGGCCTATCACGACCTGGTGCTCTCCGATGGCGCGCTGCCGCTGACCTTGCTGGAGAAAAAGGTTGACGCGTGGATCGCCGCGCAAGCAGGCAAATGACACCGCCGCGCCGGCGGCCCAAAGCGAATTGACCATGGATCAGACACTCACCACCCGTCCCGGACGTACCGCCGCGCTCAAGCGGGCGCTGGCGGAGCGCATCCTCGTGCTCGACGGCGCGATGGGCACCATGATCCAGCGCTACAAGCTGACCGAGGCCGAGTATCGCGGCGAGCGCTTTGCCGACTGGCAGAGCGATCTGCGCGGCAACAATGACCTGCTGACGCTGACGCGCCGGCAAGTGATCCGCGAGATTCACAAGCAATACCTGGAAGCGGGCTCGGACATTCTCGAGACCAACACCTTCAACTCCACCGCGGTGTCGATGGCCGACTACCACATGCAGTCGCTGGCCTACGAGCTGAACCGCGAGGGCGCCAAGCTGGCACGTGAGGTGGCCGACGCGTTTACGCAGCAGACGCCCGCGAAGCCACGCTTTGTGGCCGGCGTGCTGGGGCCGATGAACCGCACGCTGTCGCTGTCGCCGGACGTGAATGATCCGGGCTTTCGCGCGGTCAATTTTGACGAGGTGAAGAACGCCTATCGCGAAGCGGCGGCCGGCCTGATCGATGGCGGTGCCGACATCATCCTCATCGAAACCATCTTCGATACGCTCAATGCCAAGGCGGCGATCTTTGCTGTCGAGGAAGAATACGAGGCGCGCGGGCTGGCGCCACAGGACCGTCCGCCGGTGATGATCTCCGGCACCATCACCGATGCTTCGGGCCGTACCTTGTCCGGCCAGGTGGTGGAGGCGTTCTACAACTCGGTTCGTCATGCCAATCCACTGGCCATTGGCTTCAACTGCGCGCTGGGCGCAAAGGAACTGCGACCGCATATCGAGGAGCTGGCCGAGAAGGCGGATTGCATGGTGTCGGCGCACCCCAACGCGGGCCTGCCCAATGCGATGGCCGAATACGACGAGCTGCCTGCGCAGACGGCTGCTTTCATCCGTGAATGGGCCGAAGCGGGTTGGCTGAACATCACCGGCGGTTGCTGCGGCACCACGCCGCCGCATATCAAGGCTATTGCCGACATTGTGGCCGGCTGCAAGCCGCGGCAGATCCCGCAGATCGAGAAACGCCTGCGCCTGTCCGGCCTGGAAGCGCTAAACATCGGCGACGATTCGCTGTTCGTCAACGTCGGCGAGCGCACCAACGTCACCGGGTCGCGCGCCTTTGCGAAACTCATCCTCAACGGCGACTACAACGAGGCGCTCGCCGTGGCGCGCCAGCAGGTAGAAAACGGCGCGCAGGTGATCGATGTGAACATGGACGAAGCGATGCTGGATTCGCAGGCGGCCATGACCAAGTTCATGAACCTGATCGCCAGTGAACCCGATATTTCGCGCGTGCCGATCATGCTCGACAGCTCGAAGTGGAGCGTAATCGAGGCGGGCCTCAAATGCGTGCAGGGCAAGGCCATCGTCAATTCCATCTCGATGAAGGAAGGCATTGGCGAATTCATCGAGCGCGCCAAACTCGCGCGGCGCTATGGCGCGGCGGTAATCGTCATGGCCTTCGACGAGAAGGGGCAGGCCGACACCTATGAGCGCAAGATCGAGATCTGCGCGCGCTCGTACAAGATTCTCACCGAGGATGTCGGCTTCCCGCCGGAAGACATCATTTTCGACCCGAACATTTTTGCGGTGGCGACGGGCATTGAAGAACACGCCACCTATGGCATCGACTTCATCCGCGCCACCGAGTGGATCCGCAAGAACCTGCCTTATGCCAAGGTCAGCGGCGGCGTGTCGAATGTGTCGTTTTCGTTCCGCGGCAACGATCCGGTGCGGGAGGCCATTCACACCGCCTTCCTGTATCACGCCGGCCGCGCCGGCATGACCATGGGCATCGTCAATGCCGGCCAGCTTGGTGTTTACGACGACATTCCCAAGGACCTGCTGGAGCGCGTCGAGGATGTGCTGTTCAACCGCCGCGCTGACGCCACCGAGCGGCTGGTCGAATTTGCCGATCAGTTCAAAGGGCAGAAAAAAGAGCAGGTCGAAGACCTCGCCTGGCGCGGCGATCCGGTGGAAGCGCGCCTGTCGTATGCGCTGGTCAAGGGCATCACGCAATACATCGTTGAAGACACCGAGGCGTGCCGCCAAAGGGTGGCTGCGGCCGGCGGGCGCCCGATCAATGTCATCGAAGGCCCGCTGATGGACGGCATGAACGTGGTCGGCGACCTGTTTGGTGCCGGCAAGATGTTCCTGCCGCAGGTGGTGAAGTCGGCGCGGGTGATGAAGCAAGCCGTCGCGCACCTGATCCCGTTTATCGAGGAAGAAAAGCGCCTGCTCGGTGCCGAAAATGCCAAGGCCAAGGGCAAAATCGTCATGGCCACCGTCAAGGGCGACGTGCACGACATCGGCAAGAACATCGTCGGCGTGGTCATGCAGTGCAACAACTTTGACGTGGTCGATCTTGGCGTGATGGTGCCGACCGACAGAATTCTCGACACCGCCATCAAGGAAAACGCCGACATCATCGGCCTGTCGGGCCTGATCACGCCGTCGCTCGAAGAAATGGCCCACGTGGCAAAGGAAATGCAGCGTCGCGGCTTCACCATTCCACTGTTGATCGGCGGCGCGACCACGTCGCGCACGCACACGGCCGTCAAGATCGAGCCCAACTACCATTCACCGGTGGTGTGGGTGCCGGATGCCTCGCGCGCCGTCGGCGTATGCAGCAACCTGCTCTCCGACGAGTTGAAAGACGACTACGTGCAGTCGGTGCGCGACGATTACGTGAAGGTTCGCGAGCAGCACGCCAACAAGAAGGGCGTGAAGCTGGTCCCGCTGGAAGCTGCGCGTGCCAATCGCACCCGCCTCGACTGGGCGCAGTACCGTGTCACGAAGCCATCCTTCACCGGCGTGAAGGCGATCAGGAATTTTCCGCTCGAAGAACTGGTGCCCTACATCGACTGGAGCCCGTTTTTTCAGACTTGGGACCTGTGGGGCTCGTATCCCAAGATCTTGGAAGATGCCACGGTGGGCGCGGCAGCGCGCGAAGTTTTTGCCAACGCGCAGAAAATGCTCGACCAGATCATCAAGGGCCGCTGGCTCAGTGCCAACGCGGTGATCGGTTTCTGGCCGGCCAATAGCGTGGGCGACGATATCGAGGTCTACGCCGATGAATCGCGCGCCACGGTACTGAAGACCTTCCATCATCTGCGTCAGCAAAACGAAAAGCCGGCCGGTAACCCGAATCAATCGCTCGCAGATTTCATCGCGTCGAAGGATTCCGGACTCACCGACTATCTGGGCGCGTTCGCGGTCACGGCGGGCTTGGGTTGTGATGAGCGCGCCAAGGCCTTCGAAGCAAAACACGATGACTACAGCGCCATCATGCTCAAGGCGCTGGCCGACCGGCTGGCCGAGGCGTTTGCCGAGTGCCTGCATGCCAAGGTGCGCCGCGAATACTGGGGGTACGCCAGGGATGAGTCACTGGACAGCGCCGCGCTGATCGCCGAAAAATACGTCGGCATCCGCCCGGCGCCGGGCTATCCGGCCTGCCCGGAACACTCGGAAAAGGGGCCGCTGTTCGAGTTGCTCGACGCCGCTGAAAAGGCCGGAATCACCCTGACCGACAGTTTCGCGATGTGGCCGACCGCGGCGGTGTCCGGGTTCTATTTCGCGCATCCGCAGGCGCAGTATTTTGCGGTGGGCAAGATCGACCGCGACCAGTTGGCCGACTACGCCAAACGCAAGGGCTGGGACATCGCCACGGCGGAGCGCTGGCTGGCACCCAATTTGGGCTAGTATGCCGTCGGAGGGAGAGCGGTCCGCGGTGCGGGACCGATAGTTAACGCAGTCAAAACAACACAATGATCGAGCGCACCATGTCATCCATTCCTGAACACGGTTCTTATACTCATTTTCCTTCACCCATGAGATCCTATCTCCAGAGCGTGCTGGCCATACTCGCGTCCGGCGTGCCCGGTGCGGTGCTCGCCTGGCTGGCGATGACCTCGCTGGGCCTGACGGGAGTTCCCCTGGCGCTGGCCACGGCATTTACCGCCATGGTTTTCAGCGTCGCGATATTTGCTGCACTGGTGGCCCTTGGCCGGGCATTCAAGCTGATCCGGTAGCGCGTCGCGCCGAACTGGCTGTGGGGAACTTCTAGAAACCGTCGCGAGCGGCCAAAATTCGAGTCGAGGAGCGGACGCGTACGAAGGTACGCAGAGCACCGGAGGCGCGAAGGTTGGCCGCGCAGCAGGTTAATAGAAGTTCGCTGCGATCAAACCCCAGCATTGGCGCGGTCCGCAGGTCAATAATGGCCTGAAAGCCGCGCCAATGCTGGGGTTTTCACTTTTTGCGGGAGTCGCCAGGTGGCCTCCGGCAAGCGGTCACACGCATTGGTGCTCGGCCCGGTCGGCGGCAAACCAGTTAAACGCATGGGCGCTGCGCCGTGGCAGTTTCCACTTGCAGTTGGCGCGACGCAGCGTACTCAGGTGATGAGGATGACACGGTAATCGTTGACGTTGGTGCGCGTCGGGCCGGTCACGACCAGATCGCCCAGAGGCGCAAAAAAACTGAAGGCGTCGTTGTCCTGCAGCAGTTGCTTCGGCTGCAGGCCTAGGGCCCGCGCCCGCGCCAGAGAATCCTCGCTCAAGTGCGCGCCGGCATTGTCCTCCGAGCCATCGATGCCATCGGTGTCGCAGGCCAGCGCGCTCACGCCTTCCAGGCCTTCGAGTTCGATGGCCAGCGACAGCAGGAATTCGCTGCAGCGTCCGCCGCGACCGGCCGTTGCCGCACCCTGGCGAATGGTGACGGTGCATTCGCCGCCGGAAATCAATGCCACCGGTGGTTTGAGCGGATGGTGGAACCGTCGGATCTGCCGAGCGAGCGCGGCGTAAACCTTGGCGACCTCGCGCGCTTCACCGGTGACGGTGTCGCCGAGAATCATCGGCGTCACGCCATGCTGCTGGAAGTAGGCGCCCGCCATGGAAAGGCTGGCGTGCGCCGTGGCGATGAGGTGATTCTGTACGCGCGCAAACACCGGGTCGCCGGCCTTGAGCGTCTCGGCGACGCCGCCACGCGCGCCGTTGGAGAGATGGCGGGCGATGGCCAGCGGCGGGGTGATGCGGTAGGCATTGAGAATTTCCAGCGCGTCCTGATAGGTCGACGGGTCGGCAACGGTCGGGCCGGACGCGATGGCCGAGGGATCATCGCCGGCCACATCCGAAACAATCAGCGCCAGCACCTGCGCGCGCGTGGCTGCAGCCAGCCTTCCACCCTGGATGAGCGACAGGTGCTTGCGCACCACGTTCATCTCCTGAATGGGGGCGCCGCAGGCAAGCAGTTCGCGCGTCACCAGTTTCAGGTCTGCCATGCTGATGCCTTCCGCCGGCAGGGACAGCAGGCTGGAGCCGCCGCCGGAAACGAGCACCAGCAACAAATCTGCTTCGTCGAGTTGGCTGGCCTTGGCAAGAATCTCCTGCGCGGCCCGTTCACCGGCCTGGTCGGGTATCGGATGGCCGGCTTCGACCACACGAATGCGTTTCAAAGCCTCGTCGCCCGCATACCCGTGCGCATATCGCGTGATCACCACGCCGTCCAGCGGTGCATCGGCGGGCCAGGCGTTTTCCACCGCCTTGGCCATGGAAGCGGCCGCCTTGCCCGCCCCGACCACCAGTGTCCTGCCCCTTGGCGGTGGCGGCAAGTGCCGGGGAACGATGACCAGTGGATCCGCCGCCGTCAGGGCCGCGCGGAAACTGCCGAGCAGAAGTTCGCGAGGGGTCATGTGCGGCTATTTCGCGCTGGCCGCCGATGGGCGTTTCTTGGCCACACCGAGGATGGGCGCGAGGTAGCGTCCGGTGAAGCTGCGCGGCGTTGCCGCAACTTCTTCCGGGGTGCCCTGGGCAATGATCTCGCCGCCGCCGTCGCCACCTTCCGGACCGAGGTCGACGATCCAGTCCGCCGTCTTGATCACATCCAGGTTGTGTTCAATGACCACCACGGTGTTGCCGTGGTCGCGCAGGCGATGCAGCACTTTCAGCAGCAGATCGATGTCATGGAAGTGCAGGCCGGTGGTCGGTTCGTCGAGGATGAACAAGGTGCGACCGGTGTCGCGCTTGGACAGTTCCAGCGACAGCTTCACCCGCTGCGCTTCACCACCGGACAGCGTGGTGGCGCTCTGGCCGAGGCGGATGTAGCCAAGGCCTACCTCCAGCAGCGTGTGCAGCTTGCGCGCCACCACCGGGACCGGCTTGAAGAATTCGTACGCGGCTTCCACGGTCATTTCCAGCACCTCGTGGATGTTCTTGTGCTTGTAGTGCACTTCCAGCGTTTCGCGGTTGTAACGCTTGCTGTGGCAGACGTCGCAGGGTACGTACACGTCGGGAAGGAAGTGCATCTCGACCTTGATCATGCCATCGCCCTGGCAGGCCTCACAGCGCCCGCCCTTGACGTTGAACGAAAAGCGGCCCGGGCCGTAACCGCGGGCGCGCGCTTCCGGCACCGAGGCGAACAGGTCGCGAATCGGTGTGAACAAGCCCGTGTAGGTCGCCGGGTTGGAGCGTGGTGTGCGGCCGATCGGCGACTGGTCCACGTTGATGACCTTGTCGAAGTGGTCGAGTCCCTCGATGGTCTCGAACGGCGCCGGTTCATCCGTGGAGGCGTAAATGTGGTGCGCCACCGACTTGTACAGCGTGTCGTTGATCAGCGTGGATTTGCCGGAACCGGAAACGCCGGTGATGCACACCAGTGCCCCGACCGGCAGGTCGAGGCGCACGCCCTTGAGGTTATTGCCTGAGGCACCCTTGATGGTCAGGACTTTCTTCAGGTCGACCTTGGTGCGCTTCTTCGGGATGGCGATCGATTTCTTCCCCGATAGATACTGTCCCGTCAGCGATTCGGAGGCGCGCTTGATTTCGGCGGGTGTGCCCTGCGCCACCACCTGCCCGCCGTGTTCGCCGGCGCCGGGCCCCATGTCCACCACGTAGTCGGCGGCATTGATGGCGTCTTCGTCGTGCTCGACCACGATCACCGAGTTGCCGAGGTCACGCAAGCGCTTGAGCGTTTCCAGCAGACGATCGTTGTCACGCTGGTGCAGGCCGATCGACGGTTCGTCGAGCACGTACATCACACCGGTGAGACCCGAGCCGATCTGCGAAGCCAGGCGGATGCGCTGTGCTTCACCACCCGAAAGCGTATCCGCCGAGCGCACCAGCGAAAGGTAATCAAGGCCGACGTTATTGAGGAACGACAGGCGCGCGGAGATTTCCTTGATGATCTTGTCGGCGATGGCCATTTTTTGTGGCGCCAGCTTGACCTTTTCAAACCACGGGCTGGAATCTTTCAGCGGCATGGCCGAGATTTCGTGCAGGTTCTTGTCGCCGACGCGCACGTGACGCGCCTCGATGCGCAGGCGCGTGCCGGCGCAGTCCGGGCAGGACTTGGTGGAAATGTATTTCGCCAGTTCCTCACGCACTGCCATCGAGTCGGTTTCGCGGTAGCGCCGTTCCAGGTTGGGCACGATGCCTTCGAAGACTTCCTCGCGCACGATGCTGCGGCCGCGTTCGCCCGGATACTTGAACGCAACCTTGTCCTTGCCCGAGCCGAACAGGATGAGCTGCTGCACCTCCGGCGTCAGTTGCTCGAACGGTTTCTCGATGTCGAACTGATAGTGGGCCGCGAGGCCGACCAGCATCTGGAAATAGAACTGGTTGCGGCGGTCCCAGCCTTTGATGGCGCCGCCGGCCAGCGACAGGCCCGGGTAGGCGGCGATGCGCTTGGGATCGAAGAAGGTGATTTCGCCGAGGCCGTCGCAGGCCGGGCAGGCGCCCATCGGGTTGTTGAACGAAAACAGCCGCGGCTCCATTTCCGAGAGCGAGTAATCGCACGACGGACAGGAAAATTTGGACGAGAACAGCGTTTCGGCGTTGCTGTCCATGTTTACCGCCACCGCCTTGCCGTCGCCCACGCGCAGACAGGTCTCGAACGATTCGGCCAGGCGCTGCTTCAGGGCCTGCGGCGAACCGGTGGCCGGATCCGGCGCCACCTTGAGGCGATCGACCACTACCTCGATGGTGTGCTTCTTCATTTTGTCGAGCTTCGGGAAGGAATCGATTTCGATGACCTTGCCATTGACGCGCAGGCGCACAAATCCTTGCGAACGGAATTCCTCGACCAGGTCGACGTGCTCGCCCTTGCGGTTGACCACTGCGGGCGCCAGCAGCATCAGCCGCGTGCCCTCCGGCCAGCCGACGACGGCATCGACCATCTGGGACACGGTCTGCGCTTCCAGCGGGAAATTGTGGGTGGGGCAATACGGCGTACCAACGCGTGCGAACAGCAGGCGCAGGTAATCGTGGATCTCGGTGACGGTGCCGACCGTGGAACGCGGGTTGTGCGACGTTGCCTTTTGTTCAATCGATATCGCCGGCGACAGGCCCTCAATCAGGTCGACATCGGGCTTTTCCATCAATTGCAGGAATTGGCGTGCATACGCCGACAGCGATTCCACATAGCGCCGCTGTCCCTCCGCATACAGCGTGTCGAATGCCAGCGAGGACTTGCCCGAACCGGACAGGCCGGTGACGACCACCAGCGAGTGCCTGGGCAAATCCAGGTTGACGTTCTTGAGGTTGTGCGTGCGTGCGCCGCGAATGCGGATCAAATCCATGTGTTTTCCTGGCCGGGAGGCGCGTTGAAACGAATCAGTAAGGCAGGGGAGGCGAACCGAGTATTTTACCGCTTCATGGCTTCACACTGCATCCCTTTTTTCAGCGACAATGCCGCTTCGCCGCGCTGTCCACCAACTGACGGGCAAACGCGTTGTTCATCGGGTTCAAACAAAGTCAACAAGGAAAGTTCATGGCATCCGTCAACAAAGTCATTCTCGTCGGCAATCTCGGGCGCGACCCTGAAACGCGCTACGCACCGGACGGCAGCGCCATCACCAATGTGTCCATCGCCACCACGGAGACGTGGAAAGACAAGAACGGCGAAAAGCAGGAGAAGACGGAGTGGCATCGCGTCGTTTTCTTCAATCGCGGCAACTACAAGCTCGGGGAAATTGCCGGCGAGTTCCTGAAGAAAGGCAGCCAGATTTACGTCGAGGGGCGCCTGCAGACACGCAAGTGGCAGGACAAGGACGGCGTCGAAAAGTATTCGACCGAAGTGATCGCGGAAACCATGCAGATGCTGGGTTCGCGGCAGGGCATGGGCGGGGATGGTGGTGGCGGCGGCGGTGATTATGCCCGCGCCTCATCCGGCGGCGGCGCGTCGCAAGGTGCGGCGAGCAAACCGGCCGCAGGCAAGGGTGGAGCGGCAAAGTTTGATGACATGGATGACGATATTCCGTTCTAGTTTTTGGAATGTAGTTGTAGGGAGGAGGCTCGCGGATGCGGGCCTTTTTCTTTTGTTGGGGCGGCGATGGCTGATACGCCACCTACTTGCGGCCACAAAAAAATCCCTCCCAGCCTCCCTTTGATAAAGGGAGGGGCCGCAACGTCTAGGCTGCGGACAGTTTGTCAAACTCAAGCACCCACTGGCCTCCCAGGGCAGAAATGCCCGGGAAGCCGCGCCAATGCTGGACTTTTAGCGACGGCCTGCTACGCCACTTTCAACATGATCTTGCCGATATGTGTCGACGACTCCATCAGCCGGTGCGCTTCAACAATTTCGTCCAGGGCAAAAGTTTTGTAAATCACGGGTTTCACTTTTCCCGATTCCAGCAGCGGCCAAACCTGTTGCCGCAATGAGGCGGCGATCGCGGCCTTTTGCTGATCCGGCCGTGCGCGCAAGGTGGAACCGGTGATGGTCTGGCGCTTCATCATCAGCGGGCGGAAATCGACAGTGGCCTGGCCACCCTCGAGGAAGGCGATGAAGCAGTAGCGGCCCTCCAGCGCGAGAATGCGAAGGTTTTTCTCGATGTAGCTGCCGCCCACCATGTCGAGGATGACGTTGATGCCTTGTTTTTGCGTCATGGCAGCGATGCCGGCCATCCAGTCCTCGGTCTTGTAATTGAAGGTGTGGTCCGCGCCGACACTTTTGCAGAACGCGGCCTTCTCTGCGTTGCCGACGGTGGTGAACACTTCCGCGCCGAAGGCCTTGGCAAGTTGAATGGCGGTCAGGCCGATGCCCGACGAACCGCCGTGCACGAGAAACTTTTCACCGGCCCTGAGCCGGCAGGTGTCGAAGACGTTGACCCAGACCGTGAAGA
>JBGATH010000054.1:0-20590 GCA_044229235.1 Usitatibacteraceae bacterium | reverse complement strand
GACCATTGCGCTGCCATCAGGCGACGGAACCCGCTATCATACGTGCTTTCCACTTCCTCGTCAAACCCTTTCAGGGCCTTTTCGCGTGTCGAAACAGGGGTTTACGGGTGAGCTGGCGGCTTCCCCGGACCACTGAATGAATTCCCCCGATACAGCAATCTCGCTCGACAGCATCCGCGCCGTTATTTCCGACGACATGGCGGCCGTTGATGCCGTTATCCGTCGGCGCCTTTCCTCGGAAGTGGTGCTGATCAATCAGATATCGCAATACATTGTCGAATCAGGCGGCAAGCGCCTGCGGCCTGCTCTGGTGGTACTGGCCGGAAGCCACTTCGGTGCCAACAAGCCGCACATGCAGGAGGCGGCGGCCGTGATTGAGTTCATCCACACCGCGACTTTGTTGCACGACGATGTGGTTGACGAGTCGGACCTGCGGCGTGGCCGGCGCACCGCCAATTCGCAGTTCGGCAATGCCGCCGCCGTGCTGGTTGGCGATTTTCTCTATTCGCGCGCCTTCCAGATGATGGTCGAGATTGGCTCAATGCGCGTGATGCAGGTCCTGGCCGAAGCCACCAATGTCATTGCCGAAGGCGAAGTGTTGCAGCTGCTGAACATTCACAATGCTGACACCAACGAGGAAGAGTACCTGCGCGTGGTGCGCTACAAGACAGCGAAATTGTTTGCCGCCGCCTGCCAGGTCGGTTCCATTCTGGGAGGCGCCAATGAGCGCGAAGAACGGGCGCTGACCGAATATGGAATGCACGTGGGCACGGCGTTTCAGCTCATCGATGACGTGCTCGATTATTCGGGCGATCTTTCCGAGACCGGAAAAAACATCGGCGACGATTTGGCCGAAGGCAAGCCCACGCTGCCGCTGATTTACGCCTTGCATCATGGCAACGCCGCGCAGACTGCGGTGATCCGCCGCGCCATCGAAGAGGGCGGTCGGGACGACATGCCCGCCGTCGTAGCGGCTATCAACGCCACGGGAGCGCTGGACTACTCTCGCGAGCAGGCGCGGGTCGAGGCGCGCACGGCTGCCGACGCAATCGCCGGGCTGAAGGGTTCCGTTTGCCGGGACGCTCTGCTACAATTATGCGCTTTCGCGGTGGAGCGTCGCTTTTAGGCTGCGCCGCAAGCGGGGTGTAGCTTAGCCTGGTAGAGCGCTACGTTCGGGACGTAGAGGCCGGAGGTTCGAATCCTCTCACCCCGACCAAATTTTGAAGCACTGTCGAGGACGCCAAGCACCTGCGTGCTTGGCGTGATGATTCGAAAGGCGAGGCCTCAGGCCGAGCCGGGGTCGAGGAGTGGACACGAGCGCAGCGAGTGCCACGAGGTGACCGAATCCTTTCGCCCCGACCAATTCCTTAGACAAAAGCCGGTGAAAACCGGCTTTTTTCATTGGTGCGGCGGTAATGCCGCAATCGAATACAACATATCCAGTCAGCATTAATATGGCCTCAATTTTTCACGAACGCGTTCTTTCAGTGCATCACTGGACCGATCGGCAGTTCAGCTTCACCACCACGCGTGATCCGTCGTTTCGGTTTCTGAATGGCCAGTTCACCATGATCGGCATCGAGGCCGAGGGCAAGCCTTTGCTCCGCGCCTACAGCGTGGTCAGTGCCAATTACGAAGAGCAACTGGAGTTTCTCAGCATCAAGGTGCCCAACGGCCCGCTGACATCACGCCTGCAGCACATCAAGGCCGGCGATACGCTGCTGGTCAACAGCAAGGCGGTCGGCACCCTGATCATGGAAAACCTGCTGCCGGGCAAGACGCTTTACCTGCTCGCCACGGGCACCGGCCTCGCGCCTTTCATGAGCATCATCAAGGACCCGGAAACCTACGAGCGTTTCGACAAGGTCGTGCTCGCGCACGGCTGCCGCGAGGTTTCCGAACTGGCGTACGACCAACTGATCACCGAGGAGCTTCCGCGCAACGAATTTTTCGGCGAGCAGGTCAGCAAGCAGTTGATCTACTACCCGACCGTGACCCGCGAACCGTTTCGCAACCAGGGGCGTGTCACGACCCTGCTCGACAGCGGCAAGATGCCGGCGGACGTTGGCCTGCCGCCGCTGAATATCGAGACCGACCGCGTCCTGATCTGCGGCAACCCGGCGATGCTCAAGGATTCCCGGGAGATGCTGCTCAAGCGCGGCTTTGTGGAAGGCCACATGGCGTCGCCCGGGCACTTTGCCATCGAGCGCGCGTTCGTCGAAAAATAGCCTGCGCCGGTTGGCGGCGCTGCCAATCGCCGGCCCGTATTGCGCGCCGCATCCTGACCGGATCGTCCCTCTGAAGCTGCCGTTGGGATACGATACCGTCGTAACCAACTGCGGCCTGTTTGCATCGCGGGCTTATTCATGGGAAAAGCACTACTTGTTTTGCTGGTTGCCATCGCCGGCTGGGTGCTGGTCAAGGGCCTGCTGAAGGGGGCGGCCGCGCGTCGCGACGAGAGCCAGGCGACCAAGCCTGCATCTGCCGAGAAAATGATCCAGTGCCAGCGATGCGGCGTGTTCATGCCGGAGTCGGAAAGCATGAGCGTCGACGGGACTTTGTCCTGCCGCCAGCCGGACGCCTGCCTGCACCGGCGCCGTGCCTGAAGCGACAGCTGCGCCGATGGCGAGTGTGCCTCCTGTTGCGACGGCCGTGAGCGCAGCGCCCGCGCCCGTGAACGCGCTGTCGGTGCGCACGGAAACCGTCTGGCGCTCGCTGACGATCTTTTGCCGCTACCGCCTGGTCATCGCGGTCATCCTGGCACTTTCCTACTGGGGCTTCCAGCGCTACCAGTTGCTGGTAACCACCTCGGTGGAACTGGCGTCGTGGTCACTGGCGTTCTACCTGCTCGCCGCCATCGCGCTGGCGGGAATGGCAGAAGTCCGTTCGCCCGGCCCGTCGAAGCACCTGTTTGGGCAAGTGCTGGTCGATGTTGTGGCCATGACCCTGCTGATGCACGCCTCCGGCGGAATCCGCAGCGGTATCGGCCTGCTGTTGCTGGTGACGCTGGCCGCATCCGCGCTGGTGGCGCGGGGCCGCATCGCGTATTTTCACGCTGCCGTCGCTGCCCTGGCCATCCTCCTCGAACAGTCCTGGCGTTTTCTGGCGCTCGATGCACAGTTGGCTGATTTCCTGCAGGCCGGATTGCTGGCAGGCAGTTACTTCGTCATTGCCGGCCTGGCCTACACCCTCGCCAAGTACGCGGAGGGCGCGGAGCGCATCGCTGCGCTGCGCGGTGTCGACCTTGCCAACCTCGCGCAAATCAACGAGCTGGTCATCCGCGACATGCAGGACGGTTTCGTGGTCGTGGACGAAAATGGCGTGGTCCGCCAGCACAATCCGCAAAGCGAACTGCTGGTCGGCGGCCTGCAGGGCGCCAATGGCAGGCGACTGGTGGAAGTCTCGCGCACCCTCGCCGGCATGCTGGAGGAATGGCAACGCGATCCGGAGCGCATTTTTTCAATCGTGCGCGACCGCAGCACGCAGCGCGACATCCAGGTGCGCTTCGTCGCCATCGGCAACAAAGGCGCGGAGGATGCGGCCTCGGTTGCGGCGCCGACCGTGGTGTTCATCGAGGACGCCGGGCGCATTCGCTCCCAGGCCCAGCAGATGAAACTGGTGGCACTCGGCCGCCTCACCGCCAGCATTGCTCACGAGATCCGCAATCCGCTGTCCAGCATCAACCACGCCGCGGAACTGATGCACGAAGACGCCGAGCGCTCCGGTCGCCGTGCCGAGGACGCGCGCCTCCTGACCATCATTCGCGACAACGCCTATCGCCTCGACAGGATGGTGCAGGAGGTTCTCTACCTTAACCGGCGTGACCGAGCGCACCCCGAAGCGCTGGACTTCAAGGAATGCCTGCAGCGCTTCGTCCATGATTTCTGCGGAAACGAAAAGCTCGATCCGGCCCTCATCGAAATACGCATCGACACCGAACAGAAGGTATCGTTCGACCGCAGCCACCTGGATCAAGTGCTGTGGAACCTGGTGCGCAATGCCTGTCACCATTGCAAAAAACTCCCTGGCAGCGTGTTGCTGCACCTGCACCACGCGGATTCGCCGGGTGTGGCGGTTCTCGATGTGGTGGACGACGGCCCCGGAATCGCCGCCGACGCGGTACCGCATTTGTTCGAACCGTTTTTTACGACCGCCAGTACCGGCACCGGCCTGGGCTTGTATATTGCACGGGAGCTTGCCGACGTAAATAATGCGCGGCTGGAGTTTGTGCCGGACAAACAGGATGTGCGAAATGGCGCCTGTTTCCGCATCACTTTCACAGGAGCCGCGACTCGCGCATGAAGGCAAAACACGTACTGATCGTCGACGACGAGGCGGACATCCGCGAGCTGATTGTGCTCACCTTGATGCGCATGGGTGTTGAATCCGTGACCGCGAGTACCTGCCAGGAGGCATTTTTGCGCCTGGCCGAGCGAAGCTTTGACCTGTGCCTGACCGACATGCGGCTGCCCGATGGCGACGGGCTCAGCGTCCTCACGCATATCGCCGCAAGTTACGGCAATACGCCGGTGGCCGTGATCACCGCCTATGGCAGCACCGACAATGCGGTGGCTGCGCTCAAGGCCGGCGCCTTTGACTACCTTTCCAAGCCCATCCAGCTCAAGCAGTTGCGCGAAGTCATCACCTCGGCGCTCAATCTTCCCAACGCCGCGAACGAGCGCCCGCGTCGCGGCAATGCCGCGGACCGTTCGGGCGAGGCCGTCCCACCTGCCATGAGCGACAGCGGGGCACATCGCGCCCTCGGCGCCTCGCGCCTGTTGGGTGAATCCGCCCCCATGCAAAAGGCACGCGAAATGATTGCCAAGCTGGCGCGCAGCCAGGCGCCGGTGCACATCGCGGGTGAATCCGGTTCCGGCAAGGAAGTGGCGGCAAAGCTGATTCACGACGGATCCGCGCGTCGCGACGCGCCATTCGTCGCGGTCAATTGCGGCGCCATTCCCGAGAACCTGATGGAGAGCGAGTTCTTCGGTTATCGCAAAGGCGCCTTCACCGGCGCTGACGCCGACAAGGATGGTTTTCTGCACGCGGCCGACGGCGGCACCCTGTTCCTGGACGAAGTCGGCGACCTGCCGCTGGTCATGCAGGTCAAGCTGTTGCGCGTCATTCAGGACAAGAAGGTGCGCAAGCTTGGCGACACCAGCGAGGTCCCGGTGGACTTTCGCATCATTTCCGCGACCCACAAGAACCTCGCGGAAAAAGTGGCGGCGGGTGAATTTCGCCAGGATCTGTTCTATCGCCTGAACGTGATCGAGCTGAAAATGCCCAGCCTGCGGGAAATCCCCGAGGATATTCCGCTCATGGTTGAGCAGATGCTGGCGCGTCTTGCGCAGCAGGCCGGCATCGACCTGCCCGAACTGGGCAACGACGCACGCGCCGCCCTGGCCGGCTACGACTATCCCGGCAATGTGCGCGAACTGGAAAACATCCTCGAGCGCGCGCTGGCGCTGTGCGACGGCAAGCGCATCCGCGAGGCGGACCTGCACCTGCGCGAGGAGGCGGCATCCGCTGCCGCGGACAGCGCCGTCCTGTCCGGTGATCGCACCATTCCGCTTCACGAATACCTCGATCGCATCGAGCGCGAGCAGATCATGAAGGCGCTCGAACAAACGCGCTTCAACAAGACCGCCGCCGCCAAGGTGCTCGGCATCACCTTCCGCAGCCTGCGCTACCGCCTCGACCGGCTCGGCATCGAGTGATGTCGCGGTGCCGCCTGCTGCGCGCACCAGCCATGTAAACTGGCCTGACTTGAGGCGCCAGTTTCGGGAGAGGCCAACATGATCCCGCGATTTCTGGAGCGCTGGCTGGTCGCCGGCCGGATACTCCTGCTTTCGCTGATTTACTTCATCGCCACCAAGGCGGCGGTGATGCTGACTGAACTCGACACCAATGCCGCCGCGGTGTGGTTGCCAACGGGCATCGGCTTCGCCGCACTGACCTGGTTTGGCCTGCGACTGTGGCCCGGAGTCGCCATCGGTTCATTGTTCGGCGGACTTGCCCCCGATCTGTCGCTGCCCGGCGCGCTGCTGATGGCGCTTGCCAATACGGTGTCCGCCATCAGTTCGGCGTGGATCGCGCGCAAATGGACCGGCTTCCAGCAGGACGACTTGAGCGTGCGCGACGTGATGATGCTGTTCATCCCGATCGCCCTGGGAACCAGTGTGCTCTCGGCGGCGCTGGGAACGATGGCGCAGGTGAGCAGTGGCTGGGCCACCGGGCCGGATATTCCGGTGCGCGGTTTCCTCTGGTGGCTGGGGGATGCCATGGGTTTTGTGCTGGTCGCGCCGCTGGCGCTGAGCTGGCGGCCGCGCCAGGAACCGCTGTCGGCGCGCGACCTGGTGATGCTCCTGCCGTGCGCTTTCGCCGCGATCGCTTTCAGCCTCACTCGGGTTGATCCCTGGGTGCACGACCTGCTGGTCCTCACCATATTTCCGTTTGCGGTCTGGTGTGCCCTGCGATCCTCGGTGCGCGCCATCGCGCTCGCCAACCTGGTCATTGCCGCGATTGCCGTATTCACGACATCCACGGGCCGCGGGCCGTTCGCCGACCAGCCGGACCTGTATCGCAGCATCGTCCAGCAGGGATACCTGTACGCTCTGTCGCTGGTGATGCTGGTGCTCGGGGTGACGCGTGCCCGGCAACGCACGGCGGAGGTTGGCCTGCGCCGTTCCCAGTCGCTGTTTTCCACGCTGTTCGAGGCGAGCCCGGTTGCGGTTGCGTTCAGCCGCCTCAGCGACGGCCGCTATCTCGAAATCAACCAGGCATGCCTCAACCTGTTCGGCTTTTCCCGCGACAAGGTCATCGGCCGGACCACCCTCGAACTTGGCGTGTGGCCCAGTGCGGTCGGCCGCAGCGCACTGCTCCAGCAGCTCGCGTCCACCAAGCGGGCCGACAGCATGCCGGTGCGCCTGTGCCGCGCGGACGGTTCTGAAATGGATGTGCTTTACTCCGCGCAGGTGATCGAGTACTCAGGCGAGAGCTGCATCGTCGCCACCATCATCGACGTCAGCGCCAGCACCCGCGCCGAGCGGCAGCGCCAATTGTCAGAAGACCGCTTCGCGCGCATCTTCAATTCGAGTCCTGACGCGATCATCATTTCGCGCCTCTCCGACGGCGTGTACGTCGAGCTCAACGAGGCATGGCAGAAGCTGTGCGGCTATGCGCGCGAGGAGTTGCTCGGCACCAGCGCCTTGCACCTTGGCATTTGGGTGGATCCGGATCGTCGCGGCGAACTGCGCGCCCGGCTGCAGGCCGAGGGACGGGTGCGAGACTTCGAGTTCCGCTTGCGGCGCAAGGACGGCGCCATCGCCGATACGCTGATGTCGGGAGAGATCATCGACCTGCACGGCGAGGCCTGCCTGCTAGCCATCCTCATCGATGTCACCGAGCGCAATGAAACCTACCGGCAGCTGCGCGCCAGCGAGCAGCGTTTTGCCGATGTGGTTGATGCCGCCGGCGAATACGTGTGGGAAGTGGATGACGAATGGCGCTACACCTTCGTCTCGGACCGCATCGAGAAAGTGCTGGGCTACCGGCCTGCCGAGATGCTCGGCAAGACCACCTTTGATTTCACCACCCCCGAGGAGGCCGAGCGCCTCCGGCAGTGGTTCGCCTCACGCGAGGATGCCAACGAACCGATCCGGCAACTCGAGCACCTTTCGCTCACGCGCGACGGACGCACCATCTGGCAGCAGGTATCCGGTGTGCCGATGTTCAACGCCGACGAGGTCCGTATCGGCTTTCGCGGCACCGGGCTGGATATCACCGAGCGCAAGCTGGCCGAGCAACGCATCGAGGAACTGGCCACCCGTGACGCGCTGACGCAGTTGCCCAATCGCCGCCTGCTGGCCGATCGGCTGTCGCAGGCGATACTTTCCGCGCAACGCAACGACAGCCTGGTCGCGGTGCTGTTCATCGACCTGGACCGTTTCAAGACCATCAATGACTCGCTCGGTCATGCCATCGGCGACGAGTTGCTGCGCATGGTCGCGGATCGGCTGCAACTATTGATGCGCAAGGGTGACACGCTGGCGCGCATCGGCGGCGACGAGTTTGTGGTGGTGCTCGAGAGCCTGCGCGTGGCAGAGGATGCCGGCGCGGTGGCGCAGAAAGTCATCGCCACGCTTTCGCAGCCCTATCAGATTGCCTCCAAGGTCCTCTCCAGCTCGGCCAGCGTCGGCATCAGCGTGTTCCCGAGCGACGCACCCGATGGCTCGACGCTGGTGCGCAATGCCGACATGGCAATGTACTTCGCCAAGGAACACGGCCGCCGCAACTACCAGTTCTATTCCGAGGAAATGAACGCGCGTGCGGTCGAGAAGCTGACCATGGAAAGCACCTTGCGGCGGGCCATCGAACGCGGCGAGTTCGAGCTTTACTACCACCCCAAATTCAGCATGGTTTCGGGCGAGCTTTCGGGCGTGGAAGCGCTGCTGCGCTGGAATCACCCGGAACTCGGGCTGGTCGGCCCGGGCAGCTTCATCCCCGTGTGCGAGGAAACCGGCCTGATCGTGCCGCTGGGCGACTGGGTGCTGCAGCAAGCCTGCCTGCAGTGCCGGAAGTGGCAGCAGCAATTCGGACGCAACGTCCCCATCGCGGTAAACCTGTCGGTAGGGCAGTTCAACAAGAGCCTGCCGCGCACCGTGCGCGACGCGCTGGTCGCCGCGAATCTGCCGCCCGAGGCGCTGGAACTGGAGATCACCGAAAGCATGCTGATGAACAACGTCGATGAAAACATCGACATGCTGCGGCAGCTCTCCGGCCTCGGTGTGACCATCGCCATCGATGATTTCGGCACGGGCTATTCCTCGCTGGCCTACCTGCGGCGCTTCCAGGTCGATACCCTGAAAATCGACCAGAGCTTTGTGCGTGACGTCGAAACCAGCCTGGATGACGCCGCCATCATCGAAGCCATCATCGCACTCGGCCATTCGCTCAAGCTCAACGTGGTGGCCGAGGGCGTGGAAACCGCCGAGCAAAAGCAGCTGTTGACCGGCCTGCATTGCGACCAGTACCAGGGGTTCCTCAAGGGACCGCCGGTGCCGGTGACGCTATTCGAAGCGCGCTACCTGAACGCGCCCTGAATTTTCGATTGGCCGCGGGGCACAGGGTCGAACTGGCGCCCCCGACGGGTTCCCGTAACGCTGCCGGCGAGCCTTTACGCGCCAATCGCCGCCCATTTCTGCGCCCGAAATTGTCCGGTCCGGCACGTTTTTGGCCGGTCAGAAGCGTATTTCCATGCCCCCCGCACTGCACAAACCCTAGCATTGGCGCGGCTTTCCGGCTGTTTTTGCCCTGGAAAGGGCGTATTTATTGGGCCCTTTCAAACTTAATGTTTCACATTAAGTTCCACGCCGGTTTTGGCTCGTTTTCGGCGCTTTAAGTGCTTGTTTTTTCGCACGAAAACAGACAAATAAAAATACTGTTGCTTTCACCCGAAATCGCACGATATAGTGGCGACTTACCCATGCAAGCACTAGATATTGTGTGAGCTGTGGATGCTTCTGTTCCCAACCGCTGTACAACGTTGGGACGCGCGGTGGAAAAGTTGTGGGCTTTTCAGTTCTCCCCCGTGTTCGGCTGCCGAAAAAAAACGGACCCCGCCGCCAGGAAGCAAACGCAGTGAAGCAGGGCACCACAACAAGTCTTTGATTCCACTATAAAAAATACGTCACAAGGAGACCCCTCATGCGACTGGCATCCGATATTCATCCGGCGAATCCCGCAATTGGCCTGACCGCAGCATCTGTGAGTAACACGAATACCGATTCCGCCGAATCGCGATACTCGGATTACAAGATCATCCGTCGCAACGGTGCGGTTGCCCCGTTCGAACCCAACAAGATCGCTGTTGCCCTGACCAAGGCATTCATCGCCGTCAATGGCGGCCAGGAAGCGGCCAGCGCGCGCATGCGCGACATGGTGCAGCAGCTCACCGCGCAGGTGGTGAACGCGCTGATTCGTCACAAGCCGTCTGGCGGCACCTTCCACATCGAGGAAGTGCAGGACCAGGTCGAGCTCGCGCTGATGCGCGGCGGTGCCCATGAAGTGGCCCGCTCCTACGTGCTGTATCGCGAAAAGCGTTCCGCCGAGCGCGCCGCCGAGCGTGCCGCCAAGGTGCCCGAGGCACTGGCCGGCGCGGCCGCCGGCATCAATGTCACCATCAACGGCGGCCATCGTCCGCTGGACGTGGAAGCGCTGTCCACGCTGATCGAGGAAGCCTGCGAAGGGCTGGGTGAATTCGTCAACCCGAAACAGATCCTCGAAGCCACCCTGCGCGACCTGTACGACGGCGTGCCGCAGGAAGAAGTCTTCAAGGCCGCCACCATGGCCGCCCGCGCGCTGATCGAAAAAGACCCGGCGTACAACAAGGTGTCCTCGCGCCTGCTGATGCATTCCATCCGCAAGGAAATCCTCGGCGAAGAAGTAATGCCGCACGACATGCAGGCCCGCTATGCCGACTATTTCCCCGGCTACATCAAGCGCGGCATCCAGGCCGAACTGCTCGATGAACGCATGGCGCAATACGACCTGAAGAAGCTCGGCGAAGCACTCAACGCCGACCGAGACAACCAGTTCACCTACCTCGGCCTGCAGACGCTGTACGACCGCTACTTCATCCATATCGACGAGCAGCGCATCGAACTGCCGCAGGCGTTCTACATGCGCGTCGCCATGGGCCTCGCCCTGAACGAAGTGGAACGCGAAGCGCGCGCCATCGAGTTCTACAACGTGCTGTCCACGTTCGATTTCATGTCGTCCACGCCGACGCTGTTCAATTCCGGCACGCGCCGTTCGCAGCTGTCGAGCTGCTACCTGACGACGGTGGCCGACGATCTCGACGGCATTTACGAAGCGCTGAAAGAAAACGCGCTGCTCTCCAAGTTTGCCGGCGGCCTCGGCAACGACTGGACCCCGGTGCGCGCACTCGGCAGCTACATCAAGGGTACCAACGGCAAATCGCAGGGCGTGGTGCCGTTCCTGAAAGTGGTGAACGACACGGCGGTGGCCGTGAACCAGGGCGGCAAGCGCAAGGGCGCCGTGTGTGCCTACCTCGAAACCTGGCACCTCGACATCGAAGAGTTCCTCGAGCTCCGGAAGAACACCGGTGACGATCGTCGTCGCACCCACGACATGAACACCGCCAATTGGATTCCGGACCTGTTCATGCGCCGCGTGATGGAAGGTGGCGACTGGACTTTGTTCTCGCCCTCCAATTGCCCGGACCTGCACGACAAATTCGGCAAGGAATTCGAGAAGGCCTACACCGGCTACGAAGAGAAAGCCGCGCGCGGCGAAATGAAGCTCTTCAAGAAAGTGCCGGCGCTGACGCTATGGCGCAAGATGCTGTCGATGCTGTTCGAAACGGGCCACCCGTGGATCACGTTCAAGGATCCGTGCAACATCCGCTCGCCGCAAAACCACGTCGGCGTGGTGCACAGTTCCAACCTCTGCACCGAAATCACGCTCAACACCAATGACTCCGAAATCGCCGTGTGCAACCTCGGCTCGGTCAATCTGGTGAATCACATGACGACGGTCGACGGCAAGCGCGTGCTCGACCACGCCAAGCTGAAGAACACCGTCAGCACTGCCATGCGCATGCTCGACAACGTCATCGACATCAACTACTACGCGGTGAAGAAAGCGCGCGATTCCAACCTCAAGCATCGTCCGGTGGGCCTCGGCATCATGGGCTTCCAGGATTGCCTGCATGAGATCCGCGTGCCTTACGCCTCCGAAGCCGCCGTTGTCTTCGCCGACACCAGCATGGAAGCGGTTTGCTACTACGCCTACTGGGCCTCGACCGAGCTGGCGCAGGAGCGTGGCAAGTACTCGTCCTATCGCGGTTCGCTGTGGGATCGCGGCATCCTTCCGCAGGATTCGCTGAACCTGCTGCGCGAAGAGCGCGGCGGCTACGTGGAAGTGGACATGTCCGCCACCATGAACTGGGACGAACTGCGCAGCCGCATCAAGCAATTTGGCATGCGCAATTCCAACTGCATCGCCATCGCCCCGACCGCCACCATCTCGAACATCATCGGTGTGTCAGCCTGCATCGAGCCGACCTACCAGAACCTTTTCGTGAAATCGAACCTCTCGGGCGAATTCACCGTGGTGAACGATTACCTGGTGCGTGACCTGAAGGCGCGTGGACTGTGGGACGAAGTCATGATCGCCGACATCAAGTACTTCGACGGCAGCCTCGGCAAGATCGACCGCATCCCGCAAGACCTGCGCGACCTGTACGCCACCGCCTTTGAAGTCGATACCAAGTGGGTGATCGAAGCCGCCTCGCGCCGCCAGAAATGGATCGACCAGGCGCAGTCGCTCAACATCTACATGGCCGGCGCTTCCGGCAAGAAGCTGGACGAGACCTACAAGCTGGCCTGGCTGCGTGGCCTGAAGACCACCTACTACCTGCGCACGCTGTCCGCATCCTCGGCCGAGAAATCCACGGGCCGTGGCGGTGAGCTCAATTCGGTGCCGGTGTCGGGTGGCATGAGCGGCATGGGCGCCTCGTCGGCAGTGGCGGCAGCACTCGCATCGGAAGGCGGCATGGGTGATGGCGCGGCAGAGGGCGCGAAGTTCTGCTCGATCGATAACCCCGAATGTGAGGCCTGCCAGTAACCACAACCCTCCTGTCGTCCCCGTCTTTTATGTCGTCCCCGCGAAGGCGGGGACCTCTGAAATAAGTTTTTTGAGTTTGAGCAAACAGATATTAGCCAGAGGTCCCCGCCTCCGCGGGGACGACGAAACAGAGACGTAGCGGTAGAAGAAAAGCCCGAGGTCCCCACGTAGGCGGGGATGACAGAAAAAAGTAGCAGTCCCGCAGCACCACGATTTTTTCACCCACCAAGAAGAGGAAACGCGAATGCAATTTCACATCTTCCAGGATGCAAAGCTCGAGTGGCGGTGGCAGCTTTCCGGGGACGACGGCAAGAAGATTGCCGATTCCGGGGAAGGCTATCGCGACAAGGATGCGTGTCTTGAAACCATCTCTGCGGTGAAAGCGTCGGACGAAGCCATCGTGCTGGAGAACGTCACCAGCCTGATGGATACCGAGCTGTTGTCCATGCCCGGATTCTTTCGTCAGCATTAATCAACAAGCCCTCGCATCCTGCCGGTGCAAGCCGGCAGGATGCGCCGGGAAATCATCAACCGAAGTTCAACCGTAGCAACCGTTGGTCGAAAAAGGGGGCAACACCATGGTCTTCCACCTTTATCAGGATGTCGTCGGCAACTGGCGCTGGTATCTCTCGGCCCCGAACGGCGTGAAGCTAGCAGTGAGCCCCGTGAGCTATGCAAGGCGCGGTGATTGCGTCGCCGCAATCAACCGCGTGCGTGAAGAGAGTTTCGAAGCACCGATGGCGTATGAACACTTCGCGCCCATCGGCCAATTTGCGGCAGCGCAGTTCAACGAGGCAGCGTCGGTCGCCTCCTGATTTGTGTTCGGCGCAAGTAACAAGGCAGCAGGCAGCAAGTTTGGTTTAGGTGTCGCGCTTGGGTTGATTGGCCTTCAAGCGCAGGCCAGCTGGACGGAGAAGGCGTACGCCGCCCCAAGCCGCCCGGGTGTGGAGCAGGTATTTGTGATGGCAACCGAAAGCAGCATTGCCGATCGCAACGCGGTGAAGCATGTGGTGGTGATGTTGCCCGGCGGCGCAGGGGCCGTGGCACCACCGGTAAAAGGTGAGCTGGACCAAATCGCCGGTAATCGCATCGTGGTGCGCGGCTACCTGGCCGAGCAGTTGGGTGTGGTGGCGGTGGTGGGTTTGCCCAGCGACCAGAACGACGGCATCTCGATCGACTGGCGCGAAGGTCCGGAGCATGTGAAGGATGTGGGCGCGGTGATCGATGTGCTCACAAAGCAGTACCCGGCGGCGAAAGTCACGGTGTTGGGATACAGCAACGGTGCAGTCTCGGCCACGCACATTGGTGCGGCGCTGGGGGCGAAGCTGGGAACGAAGTTGCAGGCGGTCGTGTTGATGTCCGCCGCCAATGACGCGTTTCGCAGCGAATGGATCGGTGCCCTGGAGGCGCTGAAGCCGAAAGTGCCGGTGCTGGTGGTGCATCACAAACGCGACAGCTGTTTGCCGTACGCGGATATCGAGGAAGCAGCCCGCTGGCATGCCCTGATTACCGTGGACGACCCGAACCTGCCGCGTGTGAACCGCAACTCCCGCCGCGATTGCGGCCCCGGCAGCGGCCACCAATTCGCCGGGAAAGAGAAGCAGGTGTACCAGGCAGTGGCAGATTGGATCAAGACCGGTAAGTTGCCGGCAACGAATTAGCAGGACGAGGCAGGTGAAGTTGGCGGTAAGTAAGCACTTGATTCCCTCCCTCACTTTTTTTACCTGTCGTCCCCGCCCCCGACAAAACCACTCGGGGGCAGGCTCCGGCGGAGACCTCTGAACAAACAAAATTAGTCACGCACCCCAAAAGATTCACCGCCCCAGTTTTTAACATGTCGTCCCCGCGAAGGCGGGGACCTCTGAATAGAAAAACAATCGGCCTGCAGCCAAACAATTTCGCAACACCAAAATCGGCATCAAGAGAATCACGCAGTTAGCAACACCAAAAAATAGCAACCGCCGGCGCACGCCGACAAACCAGAAAACTAAAACAGGAGCATCGAAAAATGTCTTTATCTTGGGATGACACACCAGCCGCCACGCCACCCGCGCCCATGCCGCGCCTGCAGCCGGCCGGCATACCCACGCCAAACCTCGTGTCCAACGCCTACAGCGGCGTGCTGTCAAACCAGGTGCGCGGCGACGTCTCGCACATCTACCCCGATGCCCCGCCGGTCGAGGACGCCGATGCCGCCGTCGATGCCCGTTTCCAGCGCGTGCGCGCCGAAGACAAGCGCGTCATCAACGGCAAGGCCGACGTGAACCAGCTGGTGCCCTTCAAATATAAATGGGCCTGGGACAAATACCTTTCCGGCTGCGCCAACCACTGGATGCCGCAGGAAGTGAACATGAACCGCGACATCGCCACGTGGAAGGACCCGAACGCCCTCACGCCGGACGAGCGCCTCATCGTCAAGCGTAACCTCGGTTTCTTCGTCACCGCCGATTCGCTGGCCGCCAACAACATCGTGCTCGGCACCTATCGCCACATCACCGCGCCCGAGTGCCGCCAATACCTGCTGCGCCAGGCCTTCGAAGAAGCCATCCACACCCACGCCTACCAGTACATCGTGGAAAGCCTGGGCATGGACGAGGCCGAGATTTTCAACGCCTACAACGAAGTGAAGTGCATCCGCGACAAGGACCGCTTCCTCATCCCCTTCATCGACGTGCTCTGTAACCCGAACTTCAAGACCGGCACCTTCGAAACCGACCAAGCACTGCTGAAATCATTGATCGTGTTCAGCTGCATCATGGAAGGCCTTTTCTTCTACGTCGGCTTCGTGCAGATCCTTTCACTCGGCCGCCAGAACAAGATGACCGGCGCCGCCGAGCAGTACCAGTACATCCTGCGCGACGAATCCATGCACTGCAATTTCGGCATTGACCTGGTGAACACCATCAAGCTCGAAAACCCGCAGCTGTGGACCAACGAATTCAAGAAGGAACTCGAAGGCCTCTTCCGCAAAGGCGTGGAACTGGAATACGCCTACGCCGAAGACACCATGCCGCGCGGCGTGCTGGGCCTGAACGCACCGATGTTCAAAGAATACCTGCGCTTCGTCGCCAACCGCCGCGCGCAACAGATCGGGCTGGACGTGCTCTACCCCGGTGCCACCAACCCATTCCCGTGGATGTCCGAACTCATCGATCTCAAGAAAGAGAAGAACTTCTTTGAGACGCGGGTGACGGAGTATCAGACGGGAGGGGCGTTGAATTGGGAGTAACGGCTTCTGTGGCGGCTACTTTGCGCTCCGCCACTGGCTTTCTAGTCACTCGTTCCTAGAAATCCCCTGAGGATTGTCTTGGGGGGGGAAATGCAACCTGATGTTCAAACCGAAAGTGATGTAGAGCAGAAGTTGATTTTCCCTTTGTTGACAAGGGATAGACCGCTTGGGTTGGGTATTCCTGCTAGCAACATACTCACAAAAGCCAATACTGCAAAGCTGAGGATTGGCAAAGGGGCATCAGAGAAACTATATTTCCCTGACTTTACGGTCGTCATATCGTCTATACCGATGCTGGTAATCGAGGCGAAGGGGCCCGGTGAAGATTTGTCGCTGGCTTATCGCGAGGCGCGGCTTTATGCGCACGAGATCAATGCACTTTTTCCCGCAAAATTTAATCCGGTTAAAAAGGTTCTGGTCGCCAACAGTTCAGAGCTTTGGGCTGGCCCTGTTGATCATGAGCGCCCCGATTTTCAGCTGCAATGGTCGCAAATGCATTTTGCGGCAGACGGTGCTCAACGCTTAGCTGAGTTCGCAGCCTTTTCCGTATTGTCCGACGAGCTTCGACGCGTTAGCCGCGCTAGGCTTACCGCAAATCAACTCTACTCGCCCAAACGATTAATTGGTGGAGAGTCCTTTCGCTCGCAGGAATTGCCTCGCAATTCGTTTGGTGAAACTCTGACGCTAAATGTTCACCATGTGTTCACTCCAGAAAACTGGGAAGATAGACGTCGTATAGTACGCGATGCCTATGTATCTTCTCGGAGTCGAATTCGATACCAAGATCCAATTGATCGCATCATTCGCGCTTCGCGCCCGATAGCGCAGGTCGCGGCCAAAGTAATTGATGATTCCGCCAGGCCAGTTGAACTGGAGGCCGCATTCAAGAATCTTCGAGCTCTCGAGGCAAAGGTTGTGCTGCTGGTCGGGCAGGTTGGTGCTGGTAAGACCACTTTCGTTGATTACCTTCAAGAGGTTCACTTTGAAGGAAAGAGAAGCGCTTCCTTGGTGTGGTGTCGCGCCAATCTAAATAACGCGCCGCTTGCAAGGGAGCAAATTTATCATTGGGTCTGTCAACAAATCATAGAATCATGTGCAGCTTCGCTACCGGAAAAAGACCTACAGACGCTCGAAGGACTGAAGCTCGTTTTTTCAGTAGAGGTGCGCCAATTTGAGCGTGGAATAGGCGCGCTCTTTGAGCATAACTCGCCGCAATATAGAGAAAAGCTCGCGGAGGAACTTGCGAGGCTAGTCAACGATCCGGTTAAGAGCGCTAAAGCTCATATTCGGTACTCATGCACCGAGCGACAGCGGCTACTAATTCTTGTCTTAGACAATTGCGACAAACGCGATAGAGATGACCAACTGCTAATGTTTCAGGCGGCGCATTGGGCGCAAACCGAGTTGCGCTGTTTAGTATTCCTTCCTATGCGGGAAGAGACATTTGAAAACCATCAGAAAGAGCCACCACTGGATACGGCGCTTAAGGACTATGTATTCAGAATTGAGCCGCCGCTTTTTCAGCAGGTTTTGATAAAACGGGTGGCGCTTGCGCTGAAACAAATCGCTGAGCCCGGAGCTAGGATGCTCCGGTATGACTTGCCGAATGGATTTCATGTTGATTACCCAGCAACAGAGCAGTCTTACTATCTAACTGCTATCGTCACATCGGTATTCGAACATGACCGTTTTCTAAGAAGAATGATTGCTGGACTCGCTGGCGCAAACGTACGCCGCGCACTCGAAATCTTTCTTGAGTTCTGCAGAAGTGGTCACATTGGCGCCGACGAGATTTTCAAAATACGACAGTCCGAGGGAAGGCACGCGTTGCCATCGTTTCTTGTTGCACGTGTGCTCTTGCGTTTGAACCGACGATTCTACGACAGCGCAAGCGCCTACTTGAAGAATGTCTTTTCGGTAGATCCTGCAGATGATATCCCGCAGTATTTTGTAAGAATCTCGATCTTGAGGTGGCTTGAGGCACGCTTTAGGAAAGTGGGCCCATCAGGGATTCCGGGCTATTTTCCAATTCGTGAGCTCACACAGTCGCTCTCAACTTATTTTGATCCTCAGGTCATTGCGAGAGAAGTTAGGTCGCTCATTGAAGGCTTGACAATCGTGACAGAGCACCTTCGCGTAAGTGGCCTCGACGAGCACGACTTGATCCGCATTAGTCCGGCGGGATTCGTGCATCTGGATGCCCTCACAAATATTGAGTACCTAGCAGCCGTTGCGGAAGATACGTGGTTTTCCGATAAGTCGGTAGCAGAACATATTGCCGGCAACATTAGCGATGCAACACGCCAATTCATCGTACACACGACTATGGAACACGCTGAGATTCTGCTGAATTTCTTGAATCAGAAGCGGAGTGAATTGTTGGCCTGCGTCGATTCCGAATTGGATCGAGGCGATATTGTTCACCTTACAAGTCTCAAGACCGCCGAAGACGCATTGGCTCGCCTAAAGGCCGCGCGGTCGCGCTTTATTGACCCGTGGTTCGACGCTCATATTCGATATCCGGAAAACTCTGAGCATATCGGGCGTGTTGTCAACCTTACCTTCCATGGTGTTTTCGTTGAACTTGAAAGTGGGCTTACAGGCCTTGTGCCAGCTCGAACACTTCAGTCCAACTATCTTGAGAACCGAGATCTGCTGCCAGGAGAGTACTTGACGGTACGCGTTGAAAAGGTTGATGTGGCACATAAGAAACTAAATTTCAGCATTTTGAGCACCGAGTCTGCCCAACGTTTCGAGCGCGAAACGATGTGAGTATGAGTCGGTTGTTGGACAACGCTTGCAGCTCATCAGGGTCAAGTCTTGCAATGTAGCATTGCGATGTTGCAAGACTTGGCCTCGATGCTTTTGCGCAAGCCGAAGCAGCATCCACTCAAACCGGGAGCACGAACTTAGAAATGGCGACAAGTAACCGTCGCCTGCCTTAAGTCAGGAGAATGAATGTTCGCGATGTTGAATCTCGGCGTGCTGTACTTTGCCGTCGTTGGATTGATAGGCTTGATTTTGGGAGTTTTTGTTTTCGAAATCATTCGCGTGTCAGTCGGTGCCAGATCCGAAGAAATGTTCATGGTTTCTGTGCTTGTAATATTGGCGATGTGTTGGTTGGTGTGGAAGTTCGAACAGAAAGCAAAGTTCTTTCCCACGTTCAAGAGTGTGCGGAATGCGCCTGTATCGACTGTGGTACTGATGACGCTGACAAATGTGATAGGTCCCGGATCCATTCTCTTGCCGTTCACGATGGCGGCGGTCACTGGTAAATCCGAGTATTTGCTCCTGCATTGGGCATGGCTGCTAACGTTACCAATAGCACTCGTGCTTTTCGCGCTGTGCATAGCCAAATGGAGAAAGCTCGAATCAGAGTAAATGTGGCGACACCACTTTCAACCCAGGAACCAACATGAGCCTCCACGCCACACCCAGCGCCACGTTTGACGTTCTCCGCACTTGGCTGCTCCTCTCCTGCCTCGCCTTCACCGTCACCTTCGCCCACGCCCTGGAACCGATCTATCCCCGCCCCGCCGACGTCACCACCCTCGACGGCCTGATGCGCGCCTACTATGAAGTGGTCTCTGGCGGGCCTGGCGTGCCGCGTGATGTGGCGCGCGATTTGTCTTTGCATCATCCGGATGCCGCAATCTTCATCTACAAGCGCAACGAGAAAAAAGAGCGTGAGCTGGCGCGCTTTTCGGTGAAGGAATACCACGCCAATGCCAAGGCCAGTCTGGAAGCGGGTTTCTTTGAGCGCGAAACCAAACGCGAAACCAGAACATTCGGCCACTCCGTACATGTCTGGAGCACCTACGAAGCGCGCAAAACACCAGACGGCCCGGTGATCGCGCGCGGCATCAACAACATCATGCTGTCCTACGACGGCAAACGTTACTGGATCCTGGCCGAGACTTGGGATGATGAGAGCAAGGCGAATCCACTGCCGAAATAGGGCGATCCAGCGTCATTCATTTCTTGCGTTTCAGTGAGAGCACTTCGACGAATGACGCAATGAAGAAGGGGCCGCATTGGCCCCTTTATTTGCAACTTGCGGTATTGAAGCGGCTCAGTCCTTCGACGTGCGCCCACCGTTGTCGCCGATCAGCAGCCACTTGTCGCCCTGCTTCATCAGGATGTCGGTCCAGCGTCCCGAGGTTTCCTTGTCCTTGCCGGCGGCATCCTTGTTGACCTGCACATAGTGGTAGTGCACAAACGCGACATTGCCGTGGATCTTGATCGCGGCCGGCTGAAGGTCGTACACCAAGGTCTTGGATGTCTTGTGCTGGTAGGCAATGAACTTGGTTGCCGACGCCTTGCTGCTTGGCATGGCGTTGTTCAGGTTCCAACCGGCGTAGTCAGGGTGAAAGTAGGCCATGAAGGCGTCGGTATTTCCCGCGGCGTCCACCGCCCAGTAGGCTTCCACGTTTTTCCAGACTTCCTTCTGTGCCGGCGACCACTCTTGCGCCAGCGATGTCAGCGGAGTCAGAACAAGAAAAGCGGAAACAAACAGCTTTGCAAAACGCTTGAATAATCGATTCATGATTTGTTGCTCCCGTCAGGTTATTGGAATTGTTTTTTGCGACACCCGCATGCGGCGGGTGAGGGGACACAATACGCCCAACCAGGAAAACGTGTACAAAAACCAACGGAGGCATTTGGTTCGCAGAAAACAGAGCTGCAGCACCGAAAGAGAAAAGGGCCGGCACC
>JBGATH010000053.1:0-21223 GCA_044229235.1 Usitatibacteraceae bacterium | reverse complement strand
GACCAGGCGCTGCATGCGCGCGTCGCGGCGGCGCGCGTCGAGGTGCAGCTCCTGCACCGTCGCCGGTGCGACCTTCAGCCGCACGCCCACTGCGTGGAAGCCGTAGAGCACGCTCGTCTTCATGGCGGCGCCGATTGTCGCCCGCCGCGGCGCGCGGGCGCGCGCACGAACAGCTGCAGCGCGCTGTCGCACAGCTCGTCCAGCGACGCGCCCTGCCCCACGCGGTACCACTGCACCGACCAGTTGAGCGCGCCCAGGATCATCAGCCGCGCCAGGCGCGCGTCGCCGCCGATGCCGCCGGCCGCGTGCAGCGCTTCGATCGCGGCCTTCCACGCGTGCTCGTAGCGGCGCTGCAGGCCCGCGATCGCGCGGCGCTGCGGCACATCGAGCGAGCGCCATTCGTACAGCATCACCGGGATGAAGTCGCTGCCCGGGCCGAGCAGGATGTCGAAGTGCACGCGCACCAGCGCGCGCAGCCGCGCGGCGGTGTCGGCGCGCGCCGGCAGCGCGCACAGCACCTGCGCCTGGCGCTCGAGCGCCGCGTGCATGCCCTGCTCGACCACGGCGAACAGCAGCGCCGCCTTGTTCTCGAAGTGATAGAAGGGCGAGCCGGCGCGCATGCCCGCGGCCGCGGCGATGTCGCGCGTGCTCGTCGCCGCGAAGCCCTGCTGCCGGAACAGCCGCCCCGCGGCGCGCAGCAGCTCCTGCCGGCGGTTGCCCTCGTCGATGGCGTCCGGCGCCTTCTTCGGCCGGCCGCGCGGCCGCGCGTCGCCCGCGGCGCCCACCGTCAGCGCCCGGGCAGCCCGATCGAGCGGCTGATCAGCTCCTTCATGATCTCGTTGGTGCCGCCGTAGATGCGCTGCACCCGCCCGTCGGCCCACGCGCGCGCGACCGCGTACTCCCACATGTAGCCGTAGCCGCCGTGCAGCTGCACGCATTCGTCCATCACCTTGCACTGCAGGTCGGTGCACCAGTACTTGGCCATGGATGCGGTAGCGGTGTCGAGCTTTTTCTCCATCAGCAGCTCGGTGCATTTATCCAGGAACACCTGCGCGATCTGTACCTCGGTTTGCAGTTCGGCCAGCTTGTAACGCGTGTTCTGGAAATTGCCGATCGGCTGGCCGAAGGCTTTTCGCTCCTTCACGTAGGTGGTGGTCCATTCGATGGCAGCCTGCGCGCTGGAGATGGCCGTGACCGCAATCTGCAGGCGTTCCCAGGGCAGCTCTTCCATCAGGCAGATGAAGCCGCGATTCTCAAACGCGGCGCCGCCGAGCAGGCTGTCGAGGGGCAGGTGCACGTCATTGAAGAACAGTTCGGACGTGTCCTGCGCCTTGAGGCCTACCTTTTTCAGCCGCTTGCCCTTTTCGAAGCCAGGCATGCCGCGTTCCACCAGGAACAGGCTGGTGCCCTTTGCGCCCTCGTTCGGGTTGGTCTTGGCGACGACGATCACCAGGTCGGCGTGCCAGCCATTGGTGATAAAGGTCTTGGAGCCATTCAGCACGTAATGATCACCGTCGCGCACCGCCCGCGACTTGATGCCCTGCAGGTCGGAGCCGGCTGCCGGCTCGCTCATGGCGATGGCCGATACCATTTCGCCGCTGGCCAGTTTCGGCAGGTACTTTTGTTTTTGCGCGTCGGTACCGTAATGCAGGATGTACGGCGCCACGATCTCGCTGTGCAACGAAAAACCGATGCCCGAAAATCCGGCGCGTCCCAGCTCCTCCATTTCGATTACCGAGAACAGCTTGTCCGCGCCGGCGCCACCGTACTCTTCCGGCATGGAGGTACACAGGAAACCATTCTCGCCGGCCTTGTTCCACACGGCCCGATCGACAAAGCCCTGCTCCTCCCATTGTTCGTGATGCGGCGCGACTTCCTGTTCGAGGAACTTGCGGAAGCTGTCGCGGAAGGATTCGTGGTCGGGGGTGAAGAGCGTGCGTGAGATCATGGAATTAACGGGTCCGGGATTATTAATCTTGAAGGGTGATCGTTTGAACGGCAGCGTGTACCGGTGGCTCGCGACAAAATCCTGCTGCCCACGTCATGCGGCCGCCGGTCGCGGCACATAGGCCGGCTTCATTCGCAGGAAATGCTTTTCAAAGCCGTGGTATGAAACCAGCCCGATCAGCCAAAGCAACGCAGACCCGCCGGCGATGTAGGCAAGGTTGTACACAATCGAGGTGCTCATCGGCCAGCCCAGCCATGCCAACAGCGGCACGCCGAGGTAATCGTGCAGTGGCTTGTGAAATATGTAGATGGCGTAGCTATATTTGCCGACGCTACGCAGCGCCGGCAGGCGCAGCAGGTTCACGATCGCGCTTGAAGGCCGGGCTTCATCGACCAGCGTGCAGCACAGCAACAGGGCAAACACCACCGCCACCACCGTGTATCCCCACAGCTGGCCTTCAACCCGGACAGTCGAATAGCCATGTGTTGTCAAGGCGCCGACCACACCGAGCAGCACGGCGGCATACGCGATCCGGCTGTTGTGGGAAACCAGCCAATCGTGCCAGGCCGGAATGCGCCACGCCGCCGCCACAGCGCCGCCCAGCGCCAGCGCGTCCATGCGACTGACAGTGAACTGATAGATTGCACCGGCCGACGCATCCTGTCCGACCATGATGCAGCGTGCAGCGAACGAGAGGACCGTGACGGCAATGCATAGCTGGAAACAGCGGCGCGGCGTCGCGCCCAGCAGCAGGAACGGCCAGATCAAATAGAACTGCTCTTCCACCGCCAGCGACCACAGGTGCGGGAACATGCCGTGATGCTCTGCCAACAGCGGCCCGCTCCAGTTGGACAGGTACAGCCAGAACCAGATCTGGTGCGCGCCGTATCCGCTTTCGGCCGGGGGCGTCACGCGCAGCAGGGGCAACACTACAAACGCTGCCAGCAGCAAGCCGTAGTAGAGCGGAAACGTGCGCAGAAAGCGGCGCGCATAAAACCCGGACAGGTAGTTCTGGCAGCGCTGGGTATCAAGCAGTATTCCGGTAATCAGGAAGCCGCTCAGCACAAAAAACATCTGGACGCCGACCCAGTCGGTGCCGATGACGTAGCGGAACAGGTAGCCGCCGATTCCAGAGACGGATTCGATCAGTCCGAGCTGATGAAACAGCACCAGCAGGATCGCAATGCCCCGAACGCCGTCCAGTGCCGGCAGGTACTCCGGCAAGCCCGGCAGCGAATTTTCAGCGCGCATACACCAGTTTAAACGCCGCCTCCGCGCCGGCCGGCACGGTGTTGATCGGCCGCAGCGAGCAGTTGTCAGGCAGCCGCGTTTCGGCGGCAGCGCCGCCGGTAAGCAGGATCTCTCCGGTTTTTGCCACGTCCTCACCCAGCTTGCAGGCGGCGTTGACCTCGGCGCCGAAGATGTCGCTGTCGCCGACGCGCAATACCTGTCCGCAGCCGATGCCGGCACACAGCAGCACCTTTTCGGCGTCGGTCCGCGCCAAGTTATGTTCCTGCGTGCAGTGCTGCATGGCGATGGCGCAGCGCACGGCATCGTTGACGTTGCGAAACATGACGATGAGGCTGTCGCCCTCGGTCTTGAGCAGGATGCCGTTGTGACTCTCGATCAGCGGCACCAGCAGGCGATGCGATTCGAAAATCGTCTGCAGAAAATGGATGATGCCGAACTCGGCCACGTTGCGTGAAAAGCCGGAGAGATCGGTGTAGAGCACCGCCCACTTCTCGCCAAACAGGCGCCAGATGCGCCGGTCGATGGCATCCTTGTCGGCGCCCGGCTGCAGGCGTTCGGCGATCAGTTTCTCCAGCCTGTCGGCAGAGGCTCCGCTAACCACGTTGTAGGTGAAGGGCATGGATATTCCTTGCTGGCTGGTGGGCATCGTTCGCCCGGTTTCATGAGAGTTTACGACCCTGGACGGGCAGCGTTGTGTGCGCCGTCGCGCGGCATCGTTTCAACAGTGTTCAGGCCAGCGGCAGCAGCGTGCGACGCGTACTGAACTGCCGCTCTTCGCCACTGATCGGATCGCGAAAGGCGATCGCCTGTGCCAGCAATTGCAGCGGCCGCGCGTAATCGGCATCCAGCAGTTCATCCGGCACGTGCTCCGGATAAATCTGGTCATAGAGAATGGGCGCGCCGAGGGCCGCCATGTGCACCCGCAACTGGTGTTTCTTGCCGGTCAGCGGCATCAGGCGGTAGCGGGCCAGGCCGCGCGCTTCTTCCCGCATCTCGATGCGTGTTTCGGCGTTGGCCGCGCCGTCGCTCTCCCGCATGCGCATGAAGTGGTCCGAGAGCACCACGCGGCTGCGGTACTCGATTGGCTGCACCAGGCTATCCCGGAACGGCGCCACGCATTCGTATTGCTTGTGCACCTCGCGGCCGGAGAACAGCGCCTGGTACCGACCGCGTGTTTCCGGCCTCAGCGTGAACAGCACCAGCCCGGCAGTCTCGCGGTCGATGCGGTGCATGGGCGCCAGCGTCTCCACGCCAAGCTTGCGCTTGAGCCGCACCAGCAGGCTTTCCTGCAGGTAGCGCCCGCCGGGGGTGACCGGCAGGAAATGCGGTTTGTCGGCGACCACGATGAGGTCATCCTGGAACAGCACTTCCTCCTCGAATGGAATGCGCGGCTCGTCGTCGATGTGCCGGTAGTAGAAGAGTTTCTGGTTGGGCAGGTAGGCATGCCCGGGGTCGATGGGCAGACCGGCCTCGTCCATCACGTCGCCACGCCGCATGCGCGCGACGATTTCCGCGCGCGGCACCGACGGGAAACGCTCGTCGAGAAAGTCCAGTACCGTCGGCCAGTTTCCCGGCCGCAATGCAATGCAGCTGGCGCCGACGCCGTTACGGGTGGGAAAGCGAGAAAGTGGGTTCACGTTCGGGTCTCAGTCGTTCGCCGCGAGGGGTTGCCCTGTGCGGTCACCTGAAATCCCCCTCAATCCCCCTTTAGCAAAGGGGGAAGTGCCAAATGCTTTCTGCGGCGGTATATCCGTAATGTCGGCCTCCCCCTTTTTTAAAGGGGGATTGAGGGGGATTTGGGGTCGCCCATCCTCAAAGGCGCCAGTCATGCCTAGCTCCCTCGCCGGGCTGTAAAACCCGCAACCAGGCTACGCATCGCTCAACGTCTTCGCCCGCGCCAGGCGCCATTCGCCGTCCGGCTCACCGTCGTACACGTCTTCCAGCGTGGTATCGGTTTCCTGCAGCCTGGTATCGAGCGCGATGCGGTTGTCGAAGACGAAACACTCGCCCTTCCAGTCCTTCTCGGCATCGGGCATTTTCATGAAGTAGTTGAGGATGCCGCCTTCGAGTTGGTAAACGGGCATGCCCATGCCGGCCATCCACGCGCTGGTCTTTTCGCAGCGGATGCCGCCGGTGCAGTACATGGCCACGCGCTTGCCCTGCGCTTTCCATTCATCGGCATGCGCTTTCACATACTCCGGAAAATCGCGGAAGTGATGCACCTGCGGGTCGATCGCGCCCTCAAAGTGCCCCACCTTGTATTCAAAACTGTTACGGTTATCCAGCAGCACCACGTCGTCCTCGGCGATGAGCTTGCGCCAGTCTGCCGGACTGACGTCGATGCCGCCGCCGCGGGTCGCGTCCACCCCGTCGATGCCCAACGGCACGATCTCGGCCTTGCGGCGCACCTTCATGCGCTTGAAGGGCGCGGTAACGCAGGGGCTGCGCTTGAAGGTCACCGCGCCGATGCGCGCATCGGCCTGCAGCGCGGCTTCGAACGCGTCGAGCTGCGATACGCTGCCGGCCACCATGCCGTTGATGCCCTCGGACGCCACCAGGATGCTGCCCAGCAAATCAGCCGTCAACACGCGCAGGTGCTCGATGACCGCGTCCGGATCATCCAGTCGGACGAACTTGTAGAAGGCGGAATGCAACAAGGGACTGGCGGTGGTGGTGTTCACGAGGTGCGCGGCTTTCGGGGTAAGCCTGCATTTTCTCACGAGGAGGCGGCCAGGTCCGGGAAAGCGCCGTGATGGGCCGGCAGGTTTGCAGCATAAAATCGCCAAACTCCAGCATTGGCGAGGCTTCCAGAGCACAAATGCCTTGAAAGCCGCGCCAATGCTGGAGTTTTGTCCCCCGGGAACGCCTAGGCGCTCAGGCCGCCATCAATCACCAGGTGATGGCCGACCACGTACGAGGACGCATCCGAGCACAGCCAGAGGATGCCTTCGGCTACTTCCTCCGCGCGCGCGACCCTGCCCAAAGGCACTCTGCCGGCCAAATCGCTGTAGTGCTTCGCGACCTGTTCCGGAGTGAAACCGGCCAGCCGCCGCTGGCGCCGCGGTGTTTCGATGGCGCCGGGGCAGACGGTATTGATGCGAATACCTTTGCCGATGTATTCCCGCGCCGCCGCCGTGCTGAGCCCGTTCATGCCGTGCTTGGTGGCGCTGTACATGGCGGCGTTTGGCGAAGACGCGAAGCCGTTCACTGATGAAACATTGACGATGGCCCCGCCGCCGGTCTTGAGCATGGCTTCGATCTCGTGTTTCATGCAGTGCCAGGTGCCGCGCAGGTCAACTGCAATGCTCAACTCCACCGACTCCTCCGGAATCTCGGTCATGGGCACCAGCGGGAATTCGGCGGCGGCGTTGTTCACCGCAAAATCCAGCCGGCCGAAGCGCGCCAGGCACGCAGCCACCATGCCGGCGATTGCTTTCGGGTCGGCCATGTCGGCGGAATGAAATACCGCCTCCGCGCCGGCAGCGGCCACCGACTGGACCTGCTGCAAGGCGCGTTCGCCGCGCGCGACATTGCGCCCGACCATGAACACCCTGGCACCCGAGGCGGCAAAGCCCATCGCCGCCGCCAGGCCAATGCCGTCGGTACCGCCGGTGACCAGCGCCACCTTGCCTGCGAAGGGATAGATCACGCGCCCTGCTCCTTGTCCGTGGTGGCTTCGTTGTTGGTCCATGCCGCATTCTGCAGCACCAGTCGATAGCCGTCGTGGTCCTGAAAAGTTGCGCCGCGCACATCCCAATAGGGATTCATCGAGGCCACTTTACGGAACCCCACCGCCAGCATGCGCGCGCACGCCGCTTCCCATTCCGCGTAATCCGGCAGGTAAAACACCATCAGGTCCTCGCCGGTTGGCGTCGGCGTCACCGGATGATGGTGCGAGAAGACGAACTCGAAGTGATAGTCCATGCCCGCCCGGCCGAGCATGACGCCGTCGAATCCGTTGTGATCCTTGAACGCGCCCACCACCCGCAGGTCGAGCCCGGCGCAATACATGCGCAAGGTGCGTTCGACATCGGTGACCGGGCGCGCGATGCGCAAATGACTTTTCATGGGCTGTTTTCCCTTCTCAGTCGGCCGGCGCAGCGCGGTCGCGCTCAAATTGCTCCAGCGCCAGCAGCAGGCTGGTGCGGTGCTCCCGTGCCACGTCCTGCCAGCGCTGGCCGGTCAATGCCGACTCCAGCGCCCACAGCAGATTGAGACTGGCGCTGCCGTTTTTCTGCTTCGCTTGCGCGTATGCCGCTACCGCACCCAACTTTTTCAATTGGGCAACCGTCGAGATGCCGGCCCGCGCCAGCATTTCCGCCGACCTCGGTCCGAGGCTTTTCAGTTCGACAATCTGCTGGCCGCGCGGCACGCGGGAAGTCATGTTGCGTCCAGCCGGATGCGATAACGCAGGCTCTGAGCGCCACCGTATGCCGACGACTTGCGAAACGCCTCGACCACCACGCCGCCATTGGCGGTGATGACCTTTTGCGAAGCACGATTGTCGAGGTCGGTGGTGAGTTCCACGAATTCCAATCCCTCGGCGCGGCAGTCCGCCAATTGCAGCTTCAGCGCTGCGGTGGCGAGGCCACGGTTGCGTTTCCATTCGACCACCGCGTAACCGATATGCCCCAGCACATGCGGCGGCAACGCAGTGGTGCCCGGCTGCCAGCGGAAACCGATCAGGCCGCAAAACTCGCCATCCCACAGCCAGCGGCGGTAGCCGGGCAGGCGGGGCGCCTTTGATCCGTCGGGCAGCGTCACATCCCCGCCACGCGCATCGCGATCGACCTGCAGCGCGAGATAGCCGTCAGCATCACGCTGAATGTGATCGAGTTCGTCTTGCGCCGCCGCCGCGCCGCGCAGATTGTCGGGCGACCAGCCGCGTTGCAGCGCATCAACGTAGGCGGGCAGAAATTCGCGGCAAGGCCAGACGAGTTGCATGGTGCACACCGGATTCCGGTCAACTGGGGAGTCCCGATTGTGCCGCATCCCGGCCGCGCGCGCACCCGGCGATCAGGCGCTCGGCGGCCCCTTGAGTTCGACCATGTTGCCTTCCGGGTCGTGCAGATAGATGGATGGCCCCTCGCCTTCGGCTCCAAACCGCTGCTCGGTCGCGCCGGCCGCAATGCCACACGCCGCGAGGTGGGCGCGAATGGCCGCCTCGTCGAACGGATCGACGCGAAAGCACACATGATCGAGATTGCGCCCCTCGGCGCCCGGCGGCGCGCCGCCCATGTCACCCAGCTTGCTGCCGATCGGTACCAGATCGACCAGCGCAGTCCCGGCGCGCAGCTGGATGAGCCCGATGTCATCGCGCCGCCGCTCAATAGTGCAGCCCAGCGCGCCGCAGTAAAATGCCAGCATGCGCTCCACATCAACGATGCGCAGGACAATGTGGTCGATTTCGCGGATACGGATCACGTCGTTCACCTCGTATTGAAAACCGCTATTTCGAATCGACGGGGCGCCGGTAGATCACGTAATACACCAGCCCCACCAGCACGCTGCCGCCCATGATGTTGCCCAGAATCACCGGCACCAGATTGCCCGCGAAGCCGGCCACGGTGATCAGGGGGCCGTTCGCGCCCACGCCGTCCAGACCCTGCAGCAACATGGCCAGCGGGATGAAATACATGTTGGCGATGCTGTGTTCAAAGCCGGCGGCGACGAAAGCGGAGATCGGCAACAACACCGCGAAAAACTTGTCGGCCACGCTGCGCCCGCCCAGCACCATCCACACCGCCATGCACACCAGCACGTTGCACATCACGCCGCGAAAGAACGCCGTCCAGAATGGCAGGGCAACCTTGGCCGCGGCGATCTTCACCACCTCTTGCGCGATGGCGCCATTGTTCAAGTCGGCGTGCCGGGAAAGATAAACGATCAGCGCCAGCCCCGCAGCACCGACGAAATTGCCGAAGCACACCACCACCCAGTTGCGCAGCAATTCGGCCGTGGTGATCTTGCCATCGGCCCAGGCCATGGCCAGCAGGTTGTTGCCGGTGAACAGTTCCGCCCCGGCCACCACCACCAGGAACAGGCCGAGCGAGAACACCACCCCGCCTGCCACCTGCTTCGCGGCAAATCCGAGCGTCGGATCGGCGCGCACGATCACAAAGTACAGCGCGCCAAGGCCGATGAACGCGCCGGCCAGCATGCTCAGCATCAGCATCGACAGCAACGGCATGCGCGCCTTGGCCACCCCCACGGTTTGCACGCGCGCGGCGATTTCCTTCGGTGCGTAGGCGTCAAGGCTGAAGTTGTCCGACATGATGCATTTCTCCGGTCACACAGCGAGAGGCGCGCCAACGGCGTCCCGGCCAGCCTATCTTCGCGCGGGGTGTGCTCCCTGTCCACGCGGCAGATCAAACAAGCGTGATATTGGCACCGCGCTAAGCCAAGCTGGCCTGAACGCCAATGGCGGGGGACTGCAGAAGCGCGCCGAGTTTGCGCGCTTCCGTGCGCGACAGCGTCACCGGCATCATCTGATAGCTCGCGGTGGACTTGACCACGATCTCCAGCCCGAGCGCGCGCTCATCGCCGCCATCGAGCAGGTGGACCTTGATGCTCACGGTCGCCACCTCCGCGCTGCCGGACACTTCGCCGAGCGTGCGCCGGATCGGCGCGCCGAAAAATACCGCCTTGAGGCTGCCGTACTTGACCATGCGATAGACAAAGGTCCCGCCGATGGCAATGGTAGCCACGGCAAAGGCGACGTAGAAGAAGTTGTCCGGATTCATGCTCACCCCGCTCTCATCAGCTTGCAATCGGCAATACCCGTCGGGCATCGGCATCAAAGCGCTTTTCCAGCTTCACCATCAGCGTGTCTGTGACCGGATGGGCATGCTGCTCCACCTGGGCATAGCCGTTTCGGGCATACAAGCGGATGAGCGGCGTGTTGGTTGATGATGTCCATGTGGCCGATACCGGCAGCGCGTGCTGGTGCATCCACGCCTCACCCGCTTCCAGCAGACGCTGCGCGATGCCGAAGCGCCGCGATGCCGGCACGACATAGGTTGTCGACACCAGCCCGAAGTGCGCGCCCTCTTCCGTGCTTTCCCGGCGAACGATGGTGTGACCGACGATCTGGCCGTCGGCGTCCACGGCCAGCAGCACTTTGGCCAGTGCCTTGTCCGGATCCAGGTGCCAGCGCACGCGATCGCGCAGCCAGTCCATGGTGTAGAGCGCGACTCCGGTCTCCGGCCCCTCGACCTCGATGAGGGTGTCGCGCATGCGTTGCGCGACGAGGTCAATCTCAGCGTCGTCAGCCGCGTCGATTTCACGAATCCGCATGGCCTTCCTTGCGCGCTGCCAGACGCTGGCGAGGCCTGCTTACTGCATCGGCTGACGATGAACCCAGGTATCGGTGTACTGCTCGAACGAAGCCACCTTGCCGTTCTGCAGTTTCCACACATGTGCGAACGGCGCGCGGAAGCTCTTGCCGGTGGCCTTGTAAGTCGCACTGTAGTGACCCAATGCGACCACCGTATTGTCGCTGGCGACGAACTCATCCGGCACCGCGGCGAATCCATCCCACTCGCCGCCGAGTTTCATGAACACGCCTTCGAGCACGCCGCCAGGCGCGGTATACGTGCCGCCATACGGCCCGCCGGCCGCTTCCGTCCACTTGATGTCGGCCGCGAGTGCGCCCAGTACTGCCGGCACATCGCCCTTGGCGAAGGCGGCATAAAGGCTGCGGATCAGTTCCGTGTTCTGACTCATGTCTTGTCTTTCCCTGTTGGATTGATTGAGGGGTACGCGCGGCTAGTGTAGCCACCGGCAGGCAAGGGATGCAATGGGCGCCGCCGGGTGAATGCGCATCCTGGCGGGTGCAGATGCGGTCGGGCAAAGCCTGCCACGCTGCCGCCCGTCCGCGACTGGCGAGCCGCCGTGACGCGCAGCATCAGACCGCGCCGTATGAGCGCGACTCGGTCTGGCGTCAGGCGCCGCGTGGCACGCGTCGGTCTGCGCGCTGGCCGCAGGCGTCATGCAGCGCGCTTCGACTCGCGCTTGCGAAGAAGCCTGGTCAGGCCGACAAGCACAATGCCCGCAAGCAGGAGACCTACGCTGACGGGCGTGATGTAAAGTTGAATGTCGTAGTCATCCCCGGGTGTGGCCGGCGGATCAAGATGAATCAGGGCCCACAGACCGGACACGAACGACACCACCGCGAGAACCGCGGCTGCCGAGGAGGGTGAAAAGTAGCGGGACGGCCTGGACGCTTTTTCGGATGACACTCATTTCTCCTTTGCCGCAGTGCGCGCCCTCGGCCCGCCCAAACAGCGTTCGACCCGCGCGAGGAACGCCCTCTGTTCGGCGTGCGTGGTGACGCGATACCGTGTGAATGAAACAAGATCTTCCTTCAGATCGGCAAACAAACCGGCAGCATCCTCGTGGAAATGAACGAAAGCCTTTGAGCGCAAATAGAAGGATGCCGGCGATTTCTCGTGCAGTGCGTCGCGCGCGCGCAAGGCGTTGAGGACCGTTGTAAGAATAGCAGGCGCATCCTTGCCAACATGCTTCATGCTCGCTCCGCTGCCAGGAATGACCGCAAAAGTTTGAATTGAACCGACTGCCCTGATTATTGCCCGGCAGGCGGTTGCCAAAGTTCGACCTTGTTGCCTTCCGGATCGATCACCCAGGCAAATTTCCCGTACTCGGAATCGTCGACCTTCTCCAAAACGTTGCAGCCCTCTTCGCGCAGGACCTTGACCAGGGCATGAAGGTCTTCCACCCGGTAATTGACCATGAACGGTGCCGTGCTGGGGGCAAAGTTGTCGCTTTGCGCCGAGGCGATGGACCAGATGGTTGTCCCGCCAACCGGCTTGCCTTCACCATCCGTCCAGGTGAATGCGGCACCGCCCCACTCCTGGACATCGATTCCGAGGTGCCGCTTGTACCAGGCCTGCAGCGCAGGCGCATCGTTGGCTTTGAAGAAAATACCGCCAATTCCTGTTACGCGTTTCATGATGCCTCCAAGGTTGGGGGGTGATGACGGAATGTGCGCTTGATGTTGCCTGACGTTTGCAATGCATGGCGCCTGAGGACCGTTGGCTGGCAAAACGCCATTCGACGGAACGGGCAGGCATCGCCTTTGGATTGGCTTTAACCCTGCTCGGGAGCGCGAGCGTAGCTCTCGGTAAGCAACTCCCAGACGTGCCCATCGGGCTCGCTCCAGTAGACGATATGACTGCCCATGGTGGTATTTACTTGATGGTCATCCGGGCCGTGCGGAAGGCTGCGATACGCCGTGCCCGATGTGCTCAATCTGGCAAGAATGATACGGAACGCCGGCTCAGTTACACGGAAGCAGTAGTGCCCCTTTGGAAACTCCTGCGTCCATTCATCGAAATCGATCGTCAGTCCGTCGTTCACGTAGACAGCAGTGAACGGACCAACCCTCGCTGGCGCCCATGTGACACCGAGGATCTCCGCCAGCTTCCGCGCTGCGGCTTCCCGGTTCCTTGAGGGAATCAGGATGTGGTCGAGGTGGACGGTCATGGCTGGTCGGCGTTGTCGGTAAGTTCGCGCTTCATTGCTGTGCCAAGCGGGGCAAAAACATCTGGCTATAGATGTTGCTGTGCGGCGATCAGGCACGACCGCAAGAAACGGCATAACGCTTCCGGCTAGTCGCCGCGCCAGAGTTGGAACACATGGTCGCGACTCATTGCTTGACGAGGAACTGATAGCCGAGGAGTACCAGAACGACGAGGACAGCGAGCCAAACCAGTGCGCTACGTTTCGTTCCGGCCTGTGCAGTGGCGAGAGAAGCCTCAAGGGCTGGGTGGCTTCGCACGTAGTCTTCGACCGCGTCCTTTGCTTCCTTCAGCCCGATGTTTTGTTCCATTCGAACGATTTTGATCGCCTCTATCTTGTTTCCCTGCCGTAGCGCCGAGATGGCGGCGTTCGATAGTTCAGGTGCAGCAGCTGCTCTTCGGTTTTCGGTGTCCATCGCTGTTCTGCTCCCTGGGAAATGCGTACAACGTCCAAGATAAGAGGCGCCGCGCTTTTGCGGCGTTCGGCGACCGAAGGGAGCGAACTTGAGCGACGAGTTATGCGGCTGCGCGCTGCCACTTCTTAATGAGGTGTGGCTGGCGATTCTCGCCTGGCCAGAGATACACGCGGTATACATCATCTGCAGCTTCCCACTCAGTTTTGATGGAGGCAATGCCGCCAGCCAATGACAAGAGTTGATAGGTGCCTGGGTTGATTTCAATTCTAGTTGCATCAGGCAAGTATCCAGTGCATCCCATTACCACTAGCTTTCCAGATGGGATGTTTATGGATGCCTCTACCGCATGATCCCACTGAGAAAGGTCAATGGATGGGGGCTCATCTAGTATTTCAATTTCGACGTTGACGTCAACGTTTCGTAGCGTGCCGGGACACACGGCGTTCGACCCGACAGCCAGCATTCGGTCAAAGGCTTCGTCGGTCCAGATCGTTGAGAAGTCATCTTCTGACCCTTCATCCATAAGCACGAATTGAAAATAGTCGGCGAAGATCGTTAGCCTATTCATTGTGGCAAATACTTTGACGCATAACGTTTGAGTTAGAGCGCAGTTTGCTTGAGCCGAGGCACGTGGTGATAGACCTCAATGATCTCGTAGCGCACGTTCACAAAGATTCCGGAATCGGGGTTCTTCTCTTGAATGATTTTGAGAGCCACTTCTAGAGCATCACCAGGCGCTATCGTTATCTCGTGCGCAAAGAACCGATTGAAAAAGCGTTCATCCAAGATGGGAGCCGCGATCTTGACGCCTCGCCAGAAGAACTCCCAGCGCCGCTTACCGCGTTCGAGTATTGCGCGATTGATCTCTACTTGGGTGACCTCGATGATTTCGCGGGTTGTCTCGTCCACGGATTGCTCGGTCTGAAAGATCAAGAACTTCTCGCGCGGGATCACAAGAGGCGGCGGTGCATCTTTTCGATCCTCGGAGAGTGAGACTCCCGTTACGTTCGGATCTGATGCGGCAGCCTCGAAGATCTTGCCAACTGCGTTGTTGAAACGTTCTGACTTTTCAACTTGCTTCTTGGCTTCATAGATGTCTCGTGGGACAACTATCTTTTCTTTCCCGATCTCGATCACGACGAGGTCTTCCGAGACCGTAATCTTGGGTGGCGCGTCGTTCTTGATGAACTTCTCGTAGATGTGCGTCGACACTATTCCCCAAATCACGGCTTGAACAGCTGTACTGGAGAACAGGTTTCTTGCTTGAGTGAAGACTGTCTTGACGGTGGCCTTGAAACTGCCAGCCGACAGTGTTTCGACAACCACCTCGACGCGATAGCCTGGATTGACCGTCGCGTTGGCTTCGCGCACCGCATCAGCCAATGCAACAAGTGCGCTTGCAAGCGCATATGCGCCGATCTCTTGACGAGGTGTCTCGAACAAGAGAACAAATCGATCAACCTCGCGATGGACTTCAAAGGTAGCCATGAGGAGTCTTTCTGCGCTCTAACGTCCGAGCCAAAGGGCGCCGCGCTTTTGCGGCGTCCCGCGACCGAAGGGAGCGAAATTGGGCGACGAGTTATAGAGCATTGGCACTTGCCTCTTTGTGTGCGGCGGTCATTGCATGATTGATTGTCAGCCCCAATGGTCGTGATGCCAAACGGCCATCAGAGTCAAATGCAACTATGCATTCGCCTGCTTGAATTGCGACGCCAAACGAAGGTATCGCGCTCTTCCTCGCATATTGTCGGAGCGCAGTCGCCAATTCTTCTGCTTGGTTTTTTCCTTCGTCCGAACCGCGGAAGTAGACGGTGAATGAACCTGGGTTCAGAAACTCAAAATCGAGCTGGGAAGATTTGGAAATGATGTCGCGTAAAGCGTAACCCGCATCCGAAGATAATCCCTCGCGCGCCGTCGCGTATAGAACGGCAAGCGGCACTGCCTCCGCCTTAGGCTCCGTATTTTCTTGGCGTTTGAATTGGTTGAGGAGACTCATGCTCTATAACGTTCGACGTAACCGGCGACCGGAGCGCGAAGCGCGTAGGGTACCGGCAAGCGCAGCTTGCCGGGCGTCCGGTTGACGGAGGGGTTAGACCGCAACGGGTTTTTCCTCCAAGTGAACCACCACGGTACCCGCAATGAAGTCATGGATGGCTCGGCGCTTGGCGTTGAAGAGCAAGACCACCAACTCGCTTGCGGCCCAAGCAAGGGAAAGATAGGTGATTGTGTCACTCAACGAAGGAGTGTGTTGGTCAATGAGTTCCATCTTCTCGGCAAACGGCAGGACATCGTACTCGGCGGCGGAGAAGGAAAGGAAAGTGTAGATATTCAGCGCTGAAATGATAAGAGAGAAGATCAGATCGACAAGATGTCGCATCAGCGCACGATGAAATCCAGCGGCAGTTCCATCGAGAGAAGTAACCTGGATTCGAAGAGCCATTTTGCCGAGGGTCTGCCCCCAGCGGCCGACAAAATAGATGTTGTAAAGAGCGAACGCCAACGTGAACGGAATTTCCAGCAGCAAAGCAGTGGTGTAGGAGTTAACGTTGGCCCACATGGCCAGCGCGATCAAAGGAATGAGGACGAAGGTGTCGACCACACCAGCAGCAAATCGAGGGAGGAAGCCAGCGTAACGAGGCATCGCGGTCTAACGACCTAGCTAAAGGGCGCCGCGCTTTTGCGGCGTCCAGCGACCAAAGGGAGCGACCTTGAGCGACGTGTTAGACATGAGCTTGAAGCTCCTCACTGCGATTTCTCGCAGGCAAAGACGAAACTCGCATGCACGTTTATTAGTTTGTGCTGATTGAAATCAGCCGTGGTCACATGAAACTTTGGCTTTCCTTCAAAATCACCTCTGACAAAGAGAATGTTCTGCTCCTCGAGAAATGTCTGCATACGCTTTGTCGGGCACTCTTCGTCAGCAGGCAGATAGGTTGTGCCACCTATTAATGAATTCACTTCCTTCCCGATTATCGTCATTCGTTGATAGTCTTGTGAGGACGTTGAATAGTAACCACGATTATCAACCGTGAATTTGATTCCTTCCTTCGAAAGGCGCTGTTCAAATGCCTTTCGCAGCAACGGGCTTGGACCAGGGTTGTATGTCTCGATGACCCCAGAACACGCGACAAGTAAAAAGCTTGCGAGAAGAATGTGTTTCATGCTGTCTAACGATCTAGCTCACGGGCGCGCCGCTTTTGGCGCGTCCGTGTGGAGCGACGAGTTAGAGCGCATACGCCCGAATACCACGAAACAGCAGCCCCAAAATATCAAGAACCAGGTAAGCAAAGTAGACGAACCGATCACGAGAGCAGCAGCAGCGCCTCCCCCTTCTGGCACCAATTCATAGACCACCGCACTCGGCAGAACGCGCATAAACAATTCGCCGAGCGGAAAGCCGACAGAAACAACTATTCGTCCGAGCACTGGGTAAGGCACAAGAAAGAGAGCGCCGAACAGAATGCAGACGAGGACTACGGCCACACCTGCTGAGACTAGAAGACTTTTCCGCATGGAGTTGCGCTCTAACGACCAAGGTAAGGGGCGCCGCGCTTTTGCGGCGTCCCGCGACCGAAGGGAGCGAACTTCAACGACGTGTTAGACCTCACATTCGATCCCATCCAATGACGCTCACGCGGGCGGCCTTCCCAGTGGGCTGCAATGATTCAATCAAAGTGACGATCAGTGTGTATGTTTCGATGCCCTCTGCATCGAAGTAAGTCCCCCAACCTCCCGAAGCCTTGAGCCGGATTTTGGTAGGGCGTACGTCATTGTTGCCGAAGCGGATATCGACTGTCTCGCCACTTCGGTAGTAGGAAGATGAACTGTCGCCTTCGCCGTAGGTCCGTGTCCACTTTTCGATAGGTTCATTTTCGTCAATTACGACTTCACCTGCCGAGTTCTTCAAAAGAATATGTAGGCGGCCGCGCCTGAGCCTTTCCTCAGAAAGGCGATTCGGCTGCTCTTCGAGGATGTCGAGCCCCACAACTAGAGTCGAATGCGGCAACGCACTTAGGCGATAGGTCTTGGAGCCGGGACGCTCCACGTCGAACGGGCCCAAGTCGATGACGTACCGGCGCGAGTACGCGAGCAGCCCTCGATCGCTGAGCGTGCCGTCTCCGCTATACACAAGGCCAGCAATTCCAACGCAACCAGCAAGGCACGCCGTCGCCGAAAGCATCACCACCGTCCGAGCTACCACGTTCATGTGAGGTCTAACGTTTGACATGAGGGGCGGCCGGGGGCGATAGCCCTTGGACGTCCCCCTCGATGGAAGGGTTAGGCGTCATTGCCTCTGCCACTCAACAAGTGTTCCGGACCACTCGCCTTCGACGCTTACATGACTGAACTTAGCCTTGAAATAGCAGCGATTGCTTGGGTCTGTCTTCAGGCGTTCGCCAATAGCAGTCTTCAGCTCTTCGTGACGAGCGCGCTCGGCTGGAAGCGCAGGATGAGACTCTAGAGTCACTTCGTTTCGTTTATGCGCCGCCTCCCAGCGAAGCCATATCTCCCAATCTTCTAGAACCAGCGCGAGAAGCGACGGATCGATGGGCGACAGAAAGTACGTGTCACCGTACTCCTCGGAGCTGCGATCAAACTCCGCTTCGTAGATATGAGGAACCCCTTCCAGCTCGGCCACTCCCAGGCGTGGCCCATCGTAGTAGTCGTTCATCGTGAGAATGCGATCTGGATTCATGACGCCTAACGCAATTTAGGGAGCATGGCGTCCGCATAACATTCCAGGCTGCTCCCTATCATTCCTGGAAAACGGCCAAAAATACGCTTGCAATCAGATGGTTCCATGATTATACTGTATGTATGTACAGCCATAACAAAACCACGTTTTCCGTCAATTGCACAAACGCTGCAATTCGTCCATACGCGGTTAACAAACGGCAGTCTAGCAACGCATTGCCTGCACTTCAATCCGCGCGAATTCTGGACCAGGTACGGGAGCGGGTGCGATATCTCCATTACAGCAAGCGGACCGAAGAAGCCTATCTGTATTGGATCAGGTTTTTCATTCGCTGGTCGGGCAAGCGCCATCCGCGCGAGATGGGTGGCGACGAGGTGCGCGGGTTTCTGACGTTTCTGGCAGCCGAGCGACAGGTATCCGCATCTACCCACCGGGTCGCCCTGTCGTCGCTGCTATTCCTCTACCAAAAAGTGCTGGGCATCGAGCTGCCCTGGCTGGATGGTTTGGCGCGGCCAAAGGTGCCACGCCGCTTGCCGGTGGTGCTCACGCAAGATGAAGTGGCGCGGGTACTGGCCATGTTGTCGGGTCAGCACGCGGTGCTGGCGCGGCTGTTGTACGGCACCGGCATGCGCATCACCGAGGCGCTGCAATTGCGCGTCAAAGATGTCGATTTCGACCATCGCGCCATCGTCATTCGTGAAGGCAAGGGGTTCAAGGATCGCGTGGTCATGCTGCCGCAGGCGCTGGTTGCGCCGTTGAAAATTCAGATCGCCGATGCGCGTGCGTTGTGGTCGCAGGATGAAGCGGCCGGGCAGTCGGGTGTGTACATGCCCCACGCGCTCGAAAAGAAGTACCCGCTGGCCGGAAAGAGCTGGGGCTGGTTCTGGGTGTTTCCGCAGGCCGCGCATTCGCTTGATCTGCGTTCCGGCGTGACGCGCCGGCACCACCTGTACGACCAGACATTTCAGCGGGATTTTCGGCGCGCCGTATCCCAGGCAGGCATCGTCAAACCTGCGACACCGCATACACTTAGGCACTGTTTCGCCACTCACCTGCTGCAGTCGGGCTATGACATCCGTAGCGTCCAGGAACTGCTCGGTCACGCGGATGTGAAGACCACCATGATTTACACCCATGTGCTGAAGGTCGCCGGCCGCGGCGTGATCAGCCCGCTGGACCGCATGTAGCACAAAGCCCTCGCACTATTGGCTGCTTTGGATCGCCTTGCGGTCGAACTTGTCGACCAGCCCCGCGTAGCGGGCCTGCCAGTTTCCAAGCGCGGCCGTGTCGCCACGGTACAGGCTGTTGAGGAATGAAACCGCAAGGTCGCGCGTGGCGAGTTTCACCTTTGGGTTGAGTTCTGTGCCACCGGTGCCGAGGCGGTCGGTGAAGATGCTGTGCGAGCCGCCCTTGAATACAGCCAGCGCCTTGGGAGTGCCCTTGCCGTTCCCCATCGCCTCGTAAACCTCGATGCGGTCGGAAACGCCGGAGCGATAACCGGGAATCGGGATGTCGTCGTCAGTGGCGGTGATGTGAAGGGTGGGAATTTCGACGTTGGCGAGGATCTGTTTCGCGTCACCGGAGCCGTAGAACGGTGGCGCGGAAAGCAGGATGGCGGCGCGAAAGCGCGGATCGCGCATCGATATCACCTTGCCGTCACGCTCCACCTTGGCGCCGGCCAACAGCATGGATGTGTTGGCGCCGTAGGAATGTCCGGCCGCGACGATGCGGTCCGGGTCCACGCGCGCACCGACATCGCTGGCGAGCAACTGATCCAGCGCGAAAGTGACGTCCCGAACCCGATCCACCGCTTCGCTTTCGGTGGCCGCGCCGGTAAGCCGCGACAGCAGCATGAACGGATTGCCGAACCACACCTGGCGATCGCTGCCGGCATGTTGCACGTGCAGGCTGGCATAACCGTTGGCGGCAAAGTAGCGACCCAGGTATTTGTAGCCCTCGCGCGAGCCGCCGATGCCGTGCGAGAACACCACCAGCGGCACCCTGGTCGCGGCCGCGCCCGCCGATGCCGTGGCCGGCAGGTAAACCCGCGCCGGCACGGCACGCGCCCTCGCGGCGTCCTGCCAGTCAAAGGTCCTGGTGGTGTACAGGTGGGGGTCGGGAATCAGCTGCGCGGTGGTCGCGGCAACTTCACGATCATGTGCAGCCTGCTCGACGGGCGAATTGCCGTCGGAAACCCGCGCAACGCAGCCGCCGAGCGTCAGCACGCCGGTCAGCGACAGCGCGAGGCAGAGGTTTTTCATCGGTCGACGGGCCATGTTTTACGGGAGGAGCGGGTTCTGGATCGACAGCAACAAGGTGGTCATATGGATTGACTGAGCGCGTCGGGCTTCCACAAGTTCCCCGGGACACCTCAGCATTTCGCGCCGCACATAAAAGCGCCATCCCCGCGCGGGCGGGAATGGCGGGAGTTTACCGCGGTACCCCGAAAGTTACGTGGCACCCGGGCAAGGCATTTCAAGCCCCCGGCGGCACCACGTGGTCTGACTCCTGCGGCTGGATGCGCATCGCCACCGGACGCTGTTCCAGCGGAACAAAGATCCACAGCAACAGGTACACCAGCGCGCCAAGGCCATGCAGCAGCAGCGTAAGGATGAACAGGATGCGCCACGCCCACGAGGGGATCGCCGTCATCTGCGCGAGGCCGCCGGCCACACCGCCGATCCAGCGATCGGACATCGAGCGGCGCAGCTGCTGCAGCGCATTGCCAGCGGGATCGGCGCGCGGGCGGATGGGTTCCGCAGCAGGCTCGCCATTGATCACACGCTTCTTGGCAAGGATGAATTCGTCTTCCGTGAGGGCGCCCTGATCGCGCAGGGTTTGCAGTTTTTGCAGTTCGTCGGCCATGGTCATGATGTGCTCCTGTTTGGTCGGTGGTCTGGCTGGTCATCCAGCAGATGAGTTGCAGTTTAGGGCGAAGCGCGCATTTTCATAGGGCGGCAACGACGAATTGCAGAATGTGGCTGATGAAAATTGCCAGGCGGCGATGAGCGGTCCGTTTTGCGGCGCTCAATGCCGGGGGCGGCAGCGGCGCGGGCCACACAAAATGGGAGCTTCTAGAAACCGTCGCGAGCGGCCAAAATTCGCGTAGAGGAGCGGACGCGTACGAAGGTACGCAGACTCATTTGCCAAACCCGGGAGGCGCGAAGGTTGGCCGCGCAGCAGGTTAATCGAAGTTCCCAAATGCCCAAAGTCCAGCATTGGCGCGCGTCTCCGGGCATTTTCGCGGATTCAACCACGAGTCCCGACACTTCAGGGCGTGCGCAAGGAGGGGTGAGGTAACGAACCGCGGTACCCTTTTGCTTCTGACACGAAAGGAAGCCGCTATGAGTGGTTCGCCCCTCACCTTGGAAGA
>JBGATH010000052.1:0-21508 GCA_044229235.1 Usitatibacteraceae bacterium | reverse complement strand
GGCTAGTATTCTAATAAATTAAAGCGTTACCCGACTTTATTAAAGCGCAACTTGCAGTAGCTTGCAAGTGTTTTTTCAGGGGCGAAAGGTATCCCGCAATTCCGCCCGGCTGCTGACGGGTTCGTTAAAAAAGCCGCAAAATCAATGCGTTTCGCCCTGCCAAGTACGATTGCCATCTAATTGCAATAGACCGGGGTCACGACGGATAGTGTCTGCGGCGCTGTCGCCCCTGAGCCCACCGTGATTACCGCCGTAATTGGGGGTCCGGGCGACGTCGGAATTGCAGCCAGAGGGGGCCCTACAGTACTGGCGCTACCGGCGCCCGCTCGGGTTACAGTGATCAAGCCACCGGAGGCCGCCACAGTCACAACCAACGCATTGCTCGGGTTAACAGCAGTCCCCAGCGAGGCTGTTACCACCGGCGTGGTTGACGACGACGTCAGAACCGTGGCCAGTGACTGTCCCTGCTGTCCACAACCGACAGTGAGTGTTGCCGGCGAAAGCGTCAACGTCGGCGGCGGCGCCGGCCGGTCCTCGGTACCGGGCTTGACCGTCAGCGTGGGAAGTAATGTGAGACCGGTGGCATCGGTGACGGTGAACACGACGCTGGAATCGGCCGCACACGTGGAGGCACCAAACGTCGCCGTGAAGCGGCTGGGGTTCTCGGTGTTGGTCACTGACGGGAAAATGTTGGCAAAACCCGGAATGGAAGAGCGGATGGTGTACGGCGGTGTTCCGCCAAAGATCAGGTAGTCGACCACCGCGCCCGGGCATTCCGTCTTGTAGGTACCGGTGACGGTCCATTGCGTCGGCACCGTTGTGAACTCGGCACCGGCAACCGTCGGCTGACGAATGAAGAAGGTCGAAGTCCTGAACGCACCGGATGCAACGTCAGTCGCACGAATCGTGGCGATCTGGAAAGGCACGCTGGTATCGGCCAGCAGGGGCGTGCTGGCCACACCGCGTTCGTCGGATGTCACCGTCACCGAGGCGGCGAACACGGTCTGTGCCGGGTTGGTGGGGAATCGGTACGCGCCTTGAACCACATCAAAACGCACCGTTCGTCCTGCGGCCGGGGCGCCCAGCGACGACACCGTCAGCTTGACGGTGCCGGTCTGGCCGGCGCACACCACACCGGTCGATTGGCAAGCCGCGAGCCCGGTCGTCGCCGGGCCGGTACCCGTTACCGTGATGTCGCTACCGATGAAGTTGGGCGTGATGGTGGTGCTGGCGGTCGCGAGCGCACCGACCTGATCGCGGACCGTGATGGTGACGGACTGGTTGCTGGTGACCACGGAGGGGGTCAGTGAAAACTGCGTCGCGCTGATCGTTCCGGGCGGCACCGGCAGCAGCGATGCATTGCTCGATGTCACCTGATACGGCCCACGCAACCCTCCGCCCGAAATGGTGAACGTCACCGGCACACCGGAGTAAGCGGTCGTCAACGCCGGCGAAACTGAAAAGGCGATGTCTGGCGACGATGACGAGGAAACAGCGCCCGATCCGCACGAGTTCAGCACGGCGGCCCCGAGGCATATCGCAAGAATAGCCAGGGAACGTCGCGCGATTGGCGACAAACTAAACGAGCTGCTCACTGCTTCTGCCATTGCGATTCCTTTGTTGGTTCTTGTCCCGGCCATTTACGCCAGCACGCCAGTGCAATTACGCTAATGCGATTAACGTTTTCGCAGTGGGCGGCGCCCGCTTCCGGTCGATTATAGCGCTGCGCTTTGTGCGCACTGCGATCATCGTGGCAAACGCGCCAGCGGCCGCGGCCCGGGTGGGCCGAGTGACGCAGTCAGCCGCCGCACGGCATGCCAAGACAAAATTGTTGCACTGCGCAAATGCCGACGCTATCATGCATTTATTCCGGAGTAGTCTTTCTGCATCAACGTGTTGGGCAAGCTTTACCGAGCGCCCCGTCCGTCGAAAAACTGCGGGGCCACCAGCCCTTTTCGCCCGGTAACAAGACCTTTCGCAACCTATCTGCGCGTCTGAATTAGGCGGAAGATAGTCCGCGTTGTTACCCGTTTTTCTCGGAGAAGCACGAATGTCCCAGGACACCGCCCAGGTAGACCCGCGCGACCGCGCCGCACGCATCGACAGCCAGGCCAACGGCATGTACGAACCCACCCAGGAGCATGATGCCTGTGGGGTCGGCTTTGTGGCGAACATCAAGGGCAAGCGCTCGCATTCACTGGTCGAGCAGGGCCTGAAAATCCTTGAGAACCTGTCTCACCGCGGGGCCACCGGCTACGATCCTTTGCTGGGAGATGGCGCGGGTATCCTGATTCAGGTACCCGACCAGCATCTGCGGCGCGTTTGCGGCAAACAGGGGCTTACGCTGCCTGCGGTTGGCCAGTACGGTGTCGGTATGGTGTTCCTGCCGCGCGAACCGGCCTCGCGTACGGCCTGCGAACAGGAAATCGAACGCGCCATCCAGGCCGAGGGCCAGATCCTGCTCGGCTGGCGCGACGTCCCCACCGACAACCACGGCCTGTCAGCCGCCACCATCGCGGTGGAACCGCTGATCCGCCAGGTATTTGTGGCGCGCGGCGCGCCCACCATGTCGCCCGACGACCTCGAGCGCAAGCTTTACATCATCCGCAAGCGCTGCGGCCACGCCATCCAGGCGCTGAACCTGCGCCATGGCAAGGAATTTTACGTGCCGTCATTCTCGACGCGCACCATTGTCTACAAGGGCATGCTGCTGGCCGACCAGGTGGGCAAGTATTATCTCGACCTGCAGGACCCGACCATGATGACGGCGCTGGCACTGGTCCACCAGCGCTTTTCGACCAATACCTTTCCGACCTGGGACCTGGCGCATCCGTTCCGCATGGTCGCGCACAACGGCGAGATCAACACGCTGCGCGGCAACGTCAACTGGATCCGCGCACGCCAGCAGTCCATTGCCTCGCCGGTGCTGAAGGAAGACCTGAACAAGATCTGGCCGCTTATTTATGACGGCCAGTCGGACTCCGCCAGCTTCGACAATTGCCTGGAAATGCTGGTGATGGGCGGCTATCCGCTGTCGCACGCCATGATGATGATGATCCCCGAGGCGTGGAGCGGTCATAAGCTGATGGACGAAGACCGGCGTGCATTCTACGAATACCACGCCACGCTGATGGAAGCGTGGGACGGGCCGGCCGCGATGGCATTTACCGACGGCCGTCAGATCGGTGCGACGCTGGACCGAAACGGTCTGCGTCCCGCGCGCTATCTGCTCACCGACGACGACATGGTGGTGCTGGCCTGGATCGGGCGCGCCAGCAACGGCGATCGCCTCGCCGGTGTTGAAGGAGGATCTGGAAGATCGTCATTTACGACGGCCAGTCGGATTCCGCCAGCTTCGACAGCCCTGGCAAGATGTGATGATGATTCCCGGTGGACATCGAGGACGAGGGCCGCATCTACGTCCACGCCACGCTGATGGAAGCCTGGGACGGACCAGCCGCGATGGCTTTTACCGACCGCCAGATCGGCGCGACGCTTCGATCGCAACGGCCTGCGCCCGGCGCGTATCCGCCGACGATGACATGGTGGTGCTGGCCTGAACCGCGCCGACATTCCCGAAGCCAAGATCGTCAAGAAGTGGCGTTTGCAGCCGGGCAAGATGTTCCTGGTCGACATCGAGAAGGGACGTATCGTGCAACAGCGCCTTCGGCTACACGCAGGAAGACCTGAAGGCCGGCCACCAAGTCGCCGGTTCCGCTGCACGATTTGCAGCAGGCGTTCGGCTACACGCAGGAAGATCTGAAGGTCATTCTCGCCAGCATGGCCAAGGCCGGTGTCGAGGCGACCGGCTCGATGGGCAACGACTCGCCGCTGGCGGTGATGTCCGACAAGCCGCGCAACCTGTATCACTATTTCAAGCAGCTGTTCGCGCAGGTCACCAATCCGCCGATCGATCCGATCCGCGAGGAACTGGTGATGTCCACGGCGATCACCATCGGTCCGCGGCCCAACCTGCTGGACATCGACCACACCGATCCCGGCCAGTGGCTGGAGGTTCCGCAACCGGTGCTGACCGCGGAGGATATGGAGAAGATCCGCCATATCGACATGTTCACCGGCAATCACCTGCGCAGCCACGAACTCGACATCACCTATCCCGCGGCCTGGGGGACCGAAGGCATCGAGGCGGCGGTGGCGTCGCTGTGCGCGCACGCCGAGGATGCGCTGCGCCTCGGCTACAACCTGCTGATCATCACCGACCGGCATGTCGATGCCGAACGTGTCGCGATCCCGGCACTGCTGGCCGTCGGCGCCATTCACCAGCATCTGGTGCGCAAGGGCCGGCGTACGTCCACCGGCCTGGTGGTGGAGACCGGCAGCGCGCGCGAGGTTCATCACTTCGCCCTGCTGGGCGGGTACGGCGCGGCCGCGGTGCATCCCTACCTCGCGTTGGAAACGCTGCGCAACATGCAGGGTTACCTGCCCGGCGTGGAGCCGCTTGATGCCGAGAAGAAATACATCAAGGCCATTTCCAAAGGCTTGCTCAAGGTGATGTCGAAGATGGGCATTTCCACCTACCAGAGCTACTGTGGCGCACAGATTTTTGAGGCCGTCGGACTCAGCAAGGACTTTGTTCAGAAATATTTCACGGGCACGGCAAGCAATATCCAGGGCATCGGCATTTTCGAAATTGCCGAGGAAGCCATACAGCTGCATCGCAAGGCGTTTGGCGATGATCCGGTGTTGCGTACGCAACTCGATGCCGGCGGAGAATATGCCTACCGGGTGCGCGGCGAAGAACACATGTGGACGCCGGATGTCATTGCCAAGCTGCAGCACTCGACGCGCGCCAACTCGTATTCGACCTACAAGGAATACGCCAGGCTGATAAACGACCAGACCAGGCGCCACATGACCTTGCGCGGATTGTTCGAGCTCAAGCCGGCGGGCGCGGCCGTGCCGATCGATGAAGTCGAGCCGGCCAAGGAAATCGTCAAGCGCTTTGCCACTGGCGCCATGTCGCTGGGTTCGATTTCCACCGAAGCGCACGCGACGCTGGCGGTGGCGATGAATCGCATCGGCGGCAAGTCCAATACCGGCGAGGGTGGCGAAGACGCCAAGCGCTACATCCCGGTGCAGAAGGCCGGCGAAACCCTTAAGAGCAAACTGGGCAATGTGGTGGAAACCGACATCGCGCTGCAGGTCGGGGACTCGCTGCGTTCACGCATCAAGCAGGTCGCCTCGGCGCGCTTCGGCGTGACGGCGGAGTACCTCAATTCCGCGGATCAAATCCAGATCAAGATGGCGCAGGGCGCCAAACCCGGCGAAGGCGGTCAACTGCCCGGGCACAAAGTGTCGGAATACATCGGCAAGCTGCGGTTCGCCACGCCCGGTGTGGAACTGATCTCGCCGCCGCCGCATCACGACATTTACTCGATCGAAGATCTCGCGCAACTGATCCACGACCTGAAAAACTGCAATCGAAATGCGTCAATTTCCGTGAAGCTGGTTTCAGAGGTTGGCGTGGGAACAGTGGCCGCGGGGGTGGCAAAAGCCAAGGCCGATCACGTCACCATCGCCGGCCACGACGGTGGAACGGGCGCATCGCCGGTGTCGTCGATTAAGCATGCCGGCACGCCCTGGGAACTTGGGCTGGCCGAAACCCAGCAGACGCTGGTGCTGAACCGCCTGCGTGGCCGTATCGCGGTGCAGGTCGACGGCCAGATGAAGACCGGCCGCGACGTGGTCATCGGTGCGCTGCTGGGTGCGGATGAATTCGGTTTCGCCACCGCACCGCTGGTGGTGGAAGGCTGCATCATGATGCGCAAGTGCCACCTCAACACCTGCCCGGTGGGCGTGGCCACCCAGGACCCGTTGTTGCGCAAGAAATTCAACGGCCAGCCTGAGCACGTGGTGAATTTTTTCTTCTTCGTCGCCGAAGAAGTTCGCGAGTTAATGGCCAGCCTCGGCATCCGCAAATTTGACGACCTTGTCGGCCGCAGCGATTTGCTGGATACGCGCAAGGGTGTCACGCACTGGAAGGCCAAGGGGCTCGATTTCTCGCGAATTTTCCATCAGGTGCAGATGCCGCCGGAGGTGTCGCGCCGCCACACCGAGTCGCAGGATCACGGGCTCGACGCGGCGCTCGATAACCTGCTCATCGAGAAAGCCAGGCCGGCGCTGGAGCGCCGTGAAAAAGTGGTGATCGAAGCTGCCATTCGCAACTTGAATCGCACGGCGGGTGCCATGCTCTCCGGCGAAGTCGCCAAGCGCTACGGCAATGACGGCCTGCCAGCGGACACCATCGTGCTCAAGCTGGCTGGCACCGCCGGGCAAAGCTTCGGCGCATTTCTGTCGCGCGGTATTTCGGCCGAACTGACCGGACAGGCAAACGACTATGTCGGCAAGGGCCTCTCGGGTGGCCGCATCGTGGTGCGCCCGTCAGCTGACTTCGCCGGCAATCCGCTCGAGAACATCATCGTCGGCAACACCGTGATGTACGGCGCGACCGCGGGTGAAGCATATTTTCGTGGTGTCGCCGGCGAGCGCTTTTGTGTGCGCAATTCCGGCGCTTCGGCGGTGGTGGAAGGTACCGGGGACCATGGCTGCGAATACATGACCGGCGGTACCGTGGTGGTGCTGGGCACAACCGGGCGCAATTTTGCGGCGGGGATGTCGGGCGGTGTCGCCTTCGTTCTCGATGAGGACGGTGCCTTCAAGGATCGCTGCAACCTTGCCATGGTCGAACTGGAGCCGGTGGGCGAAAACGTGACGCCGGCATCGCACCTCGGCATGTCCGACGCCGCGCTGCTCAAATCGCTGATCGAGAACCACGCAAAGTACACCGGCAGCCAGCGCGCCATCGAAATCCTCGCCAACTGGCCCAAGTGGTCGCGCGCCTTCGTCAAGGTCATGCCGACCGAGTATCGGCGCGCACTGCAGGAACTGGCAGCCAAGAAGGCCGCACCCGCGCAACAAAAAGCGGCATAACACCAACCATCGCACTCAGCAGGGACTTATGGGAAAGCCCACCGGATTCATCGAATATCAGCGCCTGAGCGAGGCATCGCTGCCACCCGCCGAGCGCTTGAAGAACTACCAGGAATTCGTGCTGCATCTCACGGATGCGGAGGCCAAGACCCAGGGCGCGCGCTGCATGGATTGCGGCATTCCGTTCTGTCAGAGCGGCTGCCCGGTCAACAACATCATCCCGGACTTCAACGACCTGGTGTACCAACAGAACTGGCAGCAGGCGCTGGATACGCTGCACTCGACCAACAACTTCCCCGAGTTCACCGGACGCGTCTGCCCGGCACCATGCGAAGCAGCCTGCACGTTGAACATCAACAACGACGCCGTGGGCATCAAGTCCATCGAGCATGCCATCATCGACAAGGGTTGGGAGATGGGCTGGGTTACGCCACAACCGCCGAAGCACAAGACCGGCAAGCGCGTGGCAGTGGTCGGATCCGGTCCGGCCGGACTGGCCGCGGCGCAGCAACTGGCCCGCGCCGGCCATGACGTGATCGTTTTCGAGAAGTCCGATCGAATTGGAGGGCTTTTGCGCTACGGCATTCCCGATTTCAAGATGGAGAAGTCACACATCGACCGGCGCGTGGCACAGATGCAGGCCGAGGGCGTGCAGTTTCGCACCAGCCAGAATATCGGCGTGGATACGCCGGCCAAGGCGCTGATGGAAGACTTCGACGCCGTGGTGCTCTCCGGCGGGGCTGAATTGCCGCGCGATTTGCCTGTCCCCGGCCGCGAGCTTGCCGGCATCCATTTCGCCATGGAGTTCCTGCCGCAGCAGAACAAGGTGGTGGCGGGAGACAAGGTGCCCGGCCAGTTGATGGCAACCGGCAAGCAAGTCGTCGTCATCGGCGGCGGCGATACCGGTTCCGATTGCGTGGGCACTTCCAATCGCCACGGCGCCAAGTCCATCACCCAGTTTGAATTGCTGCCGCAACCGCCTGAAACCGAGAACAAGCCGCTGGTGTGGCCGTACTGGCCGGTAAAGCTGCGGACATCCTCCTCCCACGAGGAAGGTTGCCAGCGCGACTGGTCGGTGGCGACCAAGGCGTTTGTCGGCAGCAACGGCAAGGTCGAAAAGCTCAAGGCTGTTCGAGTGGAGTGGAAGGACGGTCGCATGCAGGAAGTGCCCGGTTCCGAATTCGAAATGAAGGCCGACCTGGTATTGCTGGCGATGGGATTTCTCGGACCGGTGCAGGCGGGCCTGGTCGAGCAGTTCGCGGCGCTCGGTGTGGAAAAGGATGCACGCAGCAACGTCAAGGCGGTTACCGAAGGTGAGGGCGCCTACCAGACCGCCAACCCGAAAGTATTCGCCGCCGGCGATATGCGTCGCGGGCAGTCGCTGGTGGTATGGGCAATACGCGAAGGCCGCCAGTGCGCGCGGGCAGTTGACGAATACTTGATGGGCAGTTCCGACCTGCCGCGTTAGGGAACTTCTAGAAACCGTCGCGAGCGGCCAAAATTCGAGTCGAGGAGCGGACGCGTACGAAGGTACGCAGAGCACCGGAGGCGCGAAGGTTGGCCGCGCAGCAGGTTAATGAAGTTCCCGCTAGCGAAACTCGAGCACCGGCGCACCTCGCAGGGCATTTTCGGCCGGAGAGGCGCGCCAATGCTTGAGTTTTGACCTGCGATCGTGCTGAGTGGAATGTGCGTTGCCACCCGCGATCGCGCGTAACGGGCTAGAGATCTCGTCGCCATGACCGCGTGCATTTCCATGGCCCGCGACCTGCAATGCGATAATCGGGCATGCGGCCACCGGGCCGCAATTCTTTCTTCCGCCCATGACCACTCTGCAAAACGATACGTTCCTGCGCGCGCTGATGCGCGAGCCCACTGCCTATACCCCCATCTGGATCATGCGCCAGGCGGGACGCTACTTGCCCGAGTACAACGCGACGCGCAAACGCGCCGGCAGTTTTCTTGGCCTCGCCAAGAGTCCCGACTATTGCACCGAAGTGACCATGCAGCCCATCGATCGTTTCGCGCTCGATGCCGCCATCCTGTTCTCGGACATCCTGACCATCCCCGATGCGATGGGACTTGGCCTCTATTTCGCCGAGGGCGAGGGCCCGAAGTTCGAACGCACCGTGCGCACCGAGGAGGAGGTGAAGAACCTGCCGGTTGCCGACATGGGTCAGTTGCAATACGTTTTCGACGCGGTGAAGCAGATCCGCGGCGCCCTCAACGGCCGAGTTCCGCTGATTGGTTTTTCAGGAAGTCCGTTCACGCTGGCCTGCTACATGATCGAAGGCGGCGGCTCGGATGATTTCCGTCGTGTCAAAACCATGCTCTACCAGCGCCCTGACTTGCTGCACGCCATCCTCGACAAGAATACTGAAAGCGTCATCGCCTACCTGAATGCGCAGATCGACGCCGGCGCGCAGGCGGTGATGGTGTTCGATACCTGGGGAGGTTCACTGGCGCACGATGCCTACCAGGACTTTTCGCTGGCCTATGCGCGGCGCATCATGGCCGGGCTCAAGCGCACTGCCGAGGGGCGGGTAGTACCGCGCATATTCTTCACCAAGGGCGGCGGCCTGTGGCTGGAATCGATGGCCGACATCGGCGCCGACGCGCTTGGGCTGGACTGGACCATCAGCCTCGCCGAAGCCAAGCGCCGGGTGGGCGGCAAAGTGGCGCTGCAGGGCAATATGGACCCCAACGTGCTGTTTGGCAGCGCTGCCACCGTCGAGCGCGAAGCGGCGCGCGTGCTGGCCGAATTTGCGCATGACGGAAATGCAACAGGTCATGTGTTCAACCTGGGGCACGGTATTTCTCAGTTCACCGATCCGGCCAACGTGGAAGCGCTTGTTAACGCGGTTCACCGCGCCAGTGCTCGGGCTTAGGCCAAAGGGCTTGTCAAGCAAAATATTTTTCGACATACGGCCCGCAGCCCCCTTGCTTATGCACAGAAAGCTTGGTCCATCAAATTAGCCGGCGTACCTGCGGAGCAGTCCGAGGAAAATTGTGCAACTCCATGATTTGCATTAATTTTTTATTTGATGCTGCGACTGCAAAACTTGTTGGCCGGCGTGCTTTTCCAGCAAGGACGCCCGCCGACGTGACCTATTCACACACTTATCCACAGGCTGGAGAGCCAATATCCACGCGGGTTTCGGGGCGTTTCCCAGCGGGCCGAAGGCGAACGTGAATCCCCCCATCGCGAAGGTCGCTCTTGACCTGCCGCTCGACCGTTATTTCGACTTTCTCGCGCCTGGAATCAGCGTCGAGGACATAGGCAGGCTGGTCGTCGTGCCGTTCGGCCGGCAGCGACTGGCCGGCGTCGTTGTCGATGTGGTCGCGACCAGCGACGTGCCGGCAGACAAGTTGAAGGCGCTGATCCATGTGCAGCGCGACCTGCCCAAGTTTTCAGCAAATGACTTTGCGCTGTTCCACTTTTGCGCGGGCTACTACCACGCACCGTTTGGCCAGGTCGCGCTCAACGCCTTGCCACCTTCCATGCGCGCTGCCAAACCTCTCTCGCCGCAGCGGGAAAGGATGGTCGGCATCACCGCTGCCGGGCTGGCGGCGCTCGCTGACCCGGGCGCACTGCCGGCGCGTGCCGTGGCGCAACGGTCCATCCTCGAATCGCTCAGGAACGGCCCGCAGGCTGACCGCGCACTGAAAGCGCGTCACGAACGTGCGGCGGCAACGTTGCGTACGCTGGCCGGCAAACACTGGGTGGCAGACAGTCCCGCCGACGCGTCGCCGGCCAGGCACGACCCGCTGCAGGCCATGCCCGACGGGCCGCATCTCAATGACGATCAGTTGCGCGCGGTCAGCGCGGTCAGCGGTGCCGCCGGCAGGTTTGCTCCGTTCCTGCTGTCGGGCATCACCGGCAGCGGCAAGACCGAGGTGTACCTGCGACTGATCGCAGAAACGCTGGCGCGCGGCCAGCAGGCGTTGGTGTTGCTGCCGGAAATCAACCTGACGCCACAGTTCCTGCGCCATGTGGCGGCGCGATTCCCGACGGCGCAGATCGCTGCGCAACACAGCGGACTCGCCGATGTGCCGAGGCTGCGCGCCTACCTCGCCGCGCAGTCCGGCGCCGCCGACATCGTTCTCGGTACCCGCCTCGCGGTGTTCACGCCGATGCCGCGGCTCGGGCTGATCGTCGTCGATGAGGAGCATGACGCATCGTTCAAGCAACAGGAGGGCGTGCGCTACTCGGCGCGCGACGTGGCGGTGTTTCGCGCCCAGCAGGCAGGTTGTCCGATGGTGCTCGGCTCGGCAACGCCTTCACTTGAAAGTATCGCCAACGTCCAGCGTGGACGTTTTGTGGCGCTGACCCTGCCGCAGCGCGCGGTGGCCGCGGCGAAGTTGCCGAAGATCGATTACCTTGATCTCGACCGTGAGCGCGCAAAGGATGGCATTACCGATGCGTTGATCGACGCGCTGCGCCGCACCGTCGAGCGCGGCGAACAGGCGCTGGTGTTCATCAACCGCCGCGGCTTTGCGCCTGCGCTGGTCTGCACGCAATGCGGCGAGATACCGCATTGCACGCGTTGCAGCGCGCGCCTGGTGTTTCACCAGAAAGCGCGGCGCATGAAGTGCCACCACTGCGGATACGAAACGCGCGTGCCGACGGCCTGTGCGGGTTGCGGCAGTGCCGAACTGGTGCCTGCCGGGCAGGGCACCGAGCGCATCGAGGACGCCTTGCGCGCCGCATTGCCGAACGCGCGCATCGCTCGCGTCGACCGCGACTCGACGCGGCGCCGCGGTTCGGCCGAACGCATATTCGATGCCGCCGCCGCCGGCGAAATCGACCTGCTCATCGGCACGCAGATGCTGGCCAAGGGGCACGACTTTCCGCGACTCACGCTGGTAGGCGTGATCAACGCCGACGGCGCCATGTTCTCGGCCGATTTTCGTGCCGGTGAACGGCTGGCGGCCCAATTGATGCAGGTTGCCGGCCGCGCCGGGCGCGCCGCGCTGGCGGGGCGCGTGCTCATCCAGACGCGGCTCGCGCGTCATCCGCTTTATGCCGCAGTGGCCGCCCAAGACCATGCGCAATTCGCCGCGATGGCGATGGCGGAGCGGAAAATGGCCCAGCTGCCGCCGTACAGCTACCTCGCCCTGCTGCGCGCAGAGGCAAGAGCGGCGGCCGAGGTGGACCGCTTCATGGCGCAGGCCTCGGCAGCGGCGCGTGCCGTGACACAGGAAGAGGGCGTGCAGGTATGGGATCCGGTTCCGGCCACGCTGGAACGCAAGGCCGGTTTCGAGCGGCGGCAGTTGATGATGCAGGCCGATTCGCGCGCTGCATTGCAGCGCTTTCTCACCGCGTGGTTGCCGCAGGTGGCGGCGAATGCGTCGCGCGCCGTCAAATGGATCATCGACGTTGATCCGCTCGAGCTCTGAATCGCGTTGCATCACAAGCGCCAAACTCCAGCATTGGCGCGCCTTCACGGGCAAAAACGCCCGGAACACCGCGCCGGTGTTGGGGTTTGGCCATTTTTTGCGGGCTATCGACCGCGTTCACAGCAGGGAAATGGTCGCTATTGGCGACCCTTCCCGCTATAATTTCGGGCTACTCTTCGCGCCCCTGCCATGTCCTCTCCCGTCACATTCGTCGATAACAAGCGAGCCATCGCCGCCTTGTTCCAGCAAGCCCTGTTCAATGCCTTTCCGGCCCTGAAGGACGAGGCCGCGCCGTTCGCCATCGAGGTCGAAAAGCCGAAGAACCCGGACCATGGGCACTTCGCGGTGAACAGCGCGCTGCAGCTGGCGAAGAAACTGGGCGCGAAACCGCGCGAGATCGCCGAGGCCATCGTCGCCGCGTTGCCGGCCTCGACGCTGCTGGCCGGCAAACCGGATATCGCCGGGCCGGGCTTTATCAATATTCGCCTCTCGCCGACCGCCGAAACCCGCGTGGTGTCAGCCGTATTCGCTGCCGCCGGCAGTTTTGGTCGCGGCGCCGCCGGTGCCGGACGCAAGGTTCTGGTCGAGTTCGTTTCCGCCAATCCGACTGGCCCGCTGCACGTCGGCCACGGCCGCGGCGCGGCCATTGGCGACACCCTGGCGCGCCTGCTGGATGCACAGGGCTGGCAGGTGAGCCGCGAGTTTTACTACAACGACGCCGGCGCGCAGATCAACAATCTGGGCCTGTCGGTGCAGGCCCGCCTGCGCGAAAAGGCCGGCGACAGCGCGCCGTTCCCGGAGGACGGCTATCGCGGGCAGTACATCGTCGAGATCGCGGAACGCTACGCTGGCGAACAGCCGCGGGACGCGAAGGGTGACGACCTGGAAGCGATAACCAGGTTTGCCGTCGCCGCACTGCGCCACGAGCAGGATCTGGACCTGAAGGCGTTCGACGTCCAGTTTGACCAGTACTACCTCGAATCTTCGCTCTACACCGGCGGGCTGGTCGAAAAAACCATCAAGCACCTCGAGGCGATGGGCCACACCTACGAGAAAGACGGCGCGCTCTGGCTAAAAAGCACCGAGTACGGCGACGACAAGGACCGCGTGATGCGCAAGTCCGACGGCACATTTACCTACTTCCTGCCGGATGTGGCCTATCACGTCACCAAGTGGGAGCGCGGCTATGTGCGCGCCATCACCGAGCTGGGCGCGGACCACCACGGTTCGCTGGCGCGCGTGAAGGCCGGCCTGCAGGCGATGGAAATGGGCGTGCCGCCGGGTTACCCCGACTACGTTTTGCACCAGATGATTACCGTCATGCGCGGCGGCGAGGAAGTGAAGATTTCCAAACGCGCGGGCAGCTACGTCACCCTGCGCGACCTGATCGACGAAGTCGGCCGCGACGCGACACGCTATTTTTTCGTCATGCGCAAGTCCGATTCGCAACTGACCTTTGACATCGACCTGGCCAAGAGCCGTTCCGAGGACAATCCCGTCTACTACGTGCAGTACGCCCATGCGCGCATCTGCAGCGTATTGAACCAGTGGGGCGGCGAGCTGTCTCTGTTGCAGGACGTCGACCTGACGCCGCTCACCAGCAAATTTGAGTCCGACCTGCTGCGCGCGCTTGCCGATTTCCCCGAACTGCTCGACAGCGCGGCCCGCGAACTGGCGCCGCACCTGGTTTGCGTCTATCTCGCCGATCTCGCCGCCAAACTGCACAGCTACTACAATGCCGAGAAATTCCTGGTCGAGGACGAGAAGTTGAAGCTTGCTAGGCTGGCCCTGATTCTGGCGACAAGGCAGGTGTTGAAAAACGGCCTTGCCGTGCTCGGCGTGTCTGCTCCGGAGAAAATGTAGGCCATGGCACGCGACGCGCGACCCGCGCCACCGCGCGGTGGCATCGACGTGGCGCCGAAGGCCGGCCGGCCGGGTCGCGGTGGTATCAATCCGCTGTTCGCCGGCATCATCATCGGCCTGCTGCTGGGCGTGGGTCTCGCGCTCGGGCTGGCGATCTGGCTCAACCGCGCCAGCACACCGTTCGTGGAGAAAGAGCGCCCGGTGGATGCCTTGCCGACGATTCCGGCCAAGCCATCACCGCCCGCGGTTGCCGCCAAGTCGGAAGCCGACAAGCCGCGATTCGATTTCTACCAGATCCTGCCCGGCGAGAAAGGCACCGACAAGGCCGACAACAGGGCCGACAAAGCGGACAAATCCGAAAAGGCCGCCAAGACCGAGCCGCGCACCGAAAAGCCGGTTGCAGCCACGGCCGTTCCCGCCAAACCGGAACCAGCTGGAAAACTGGAGATCAAACCGGCCAGCAATGAAGTGTTCATGCTGCAGGCAGGGGCGTTCCAGAATCAGACCGATGCCGAAAACATGCGCGCCAAAGTGGCGTTCGCCGGCTTCGAGGCTTCGGTAAAGCCGGTCAACCTGCCTGAGAAGGGCACGTTATTCCGGGTGCGGCTGGGCCCCTACAAGAGCCTGGACGAAGTGAACAGAATCAAAACCGTGCTGTCCCAGAGCGGGATCGGTGCCGCAGTGGTCAAAGGCACGGACTAGTGTGGCGCTTCGTTATTGGTGCGACTCATGAAAAACGATGGATTTTTCGTCGAATCAAGGCGCAAAGCGCAGCAATAGCGGGCTATTGCGAGTATTTGCAACGCCGAGTCGGCGGAAAAGACACGTTTTAATGTTGCATTAAGAGCGAAGCGCTACACCAAGCATCAACCCTTCAACACAGGATATTCCATGACATTCCCGACCCTGTTTTCCCGTTTTGCTGCCCTGCTGGCGGCGCTGGCCATCGGCTCTGCTGTGGCACAGTCGCAGCGCGACGTCGTCCCGCTTTCGCCTCCGCAACCGGTCGAGAATGACGGCAAGGTCGAGGTGCTGGAGTTCTTTGCCTATGGCTGCATACACTGCGCGCATCTCGAACCGAAGCTCAATGAATGGGCCGGCAAGCAGGCGCCAGACGTGAAGATCAAGCGCGTCCCGGCCGCGTTCGCCGTGCGCGGCATCGACAGCATTCCGCTGTTCTACACGCTGGAAGCCATGGGCCTGCAGGAGAAATTGCACCAAAAGATCTTCGACGCCGCCAATGTCGAGAACGTCATCCTCGGCAACCCCGCCACGCTCAACAAGTGGCTGGAAAAACAGGGTGTGGACCCGAAGAAATACGAGGAGATGCAGAAGTCCTTCTCGGTGCAGAACAAGATCAACCGCGCCCGCAACCTGACCGCGACCTACAAGATCAACGCCACGCCGATGCTGGTGGTGGACGGCCGCTACCTGCTGGAGCAGACCGGCAGCACCGAGCGCATGCTGGCCAATGCCGACCAGTTGATCGAGCAAACGCGCGCCAAGCTGAAAGCGTCGACCGCACCGGCCGCCGCCAAACCGGCCGCCGCCCCGGCAAAAAAATAATCGGGCTGAAAGTCCCACGACGCGGGCCGGCAATGACCGGCCCGCGTTTTTTTTCGGGGGCTGCGCTTGCGTAGAATGCCGGGATGACTACAGTCTTCATTACCGGCGCCTCGTCGGGTATCGGCGAAGCCCTGGCGCGGCACTATGCGTCGCGTGGTGCACAAATCGGGCTGGTGGCGCGTCGCGGCGAACTGCTTGAGAAATTGCAGGCAGAACTCAGCCCGCCGCCGGCTATCTACATTGCGGATGTGCGCGATGCCGCCGCAATCAAGCGCGCCGCGACCGATTTCATGGCCCGGTACGGCGTGCCGGATATCGTCGTCGCCAACGCCGGCGTTTCGCGCGGAACGCTGACCGAAATCGAGGACGACCTGAAGGCTTTCCAGGACATCTTCGACATCAATGTCATGGGCATGGTCCACACCTTTCACCCTTTTGTTGCGCCGATGCGTGGCGCCGGCAAGGGTACGCTGGTCGGTATCGCCAGCGTCGCCGGTTTCCGCGGCATTCCCGGTGGCGGCGCCTATTCCGCCTCGAAGGCGGCTGCGGTCAAGTACTGCGAGTCGCTGCGCGTGGAGTTGCGCGGCAGCGGTGTTGAAGTGGTCACCATCTGTCCCGGCTACATCCGCACGCCAATGACGGCGGTGAATAAATTCAAGATGCCTTTCCTCATCGATGTTGATGAAGCGGTGATTCGCTTCGCCCGTGCCATCGATGCGCGCACCAGCTTCACCGTGATTCCCTGGACAATGGGCGCCGCCAGCCGCATTCTGCGCATCATGCCCAACTGGCTGTACGACCGCGTCTTCACGCGCATGCCGCGCAAGCCGCGACACTAGCCTCGACCCGCATCGCGCCACCAACCATGGCACTTCCCCTCCTGGACTCAGCATGACTACTCGATACGACACGCACGGCAACATCGCCGTCATCACGCTGGACAATCCGCCCATCAACAGCCTGGGCCTGGTTACGCGTGAATCGCTGGACGCTGCAATCAAGCGCGCGCTTGCCGATTCCGGCATCAGGGCCATCGTCATCACCGGGGCCAACGGCGTCTTTACGGGCGGCGCTGATATCCGCGAGTTCGGCAAGCCGGTGGCGATGCAGTCGCCGAACCTGCATGAGCTGATCGCCGGCTTTGAGCGTAGCGACAAGCCGATAGTCTCGGCCATTAACGGTGTGTGCATGGGTGGCGGCACCGAGATTTCGCTGGGCTGCCACTACCGCGTCGCCGCGCTGGGCGTGATGATCGGCCTGCCCGAAGTGAAGCTTGGCCTGTTGCCAGGGGCCGGCGGCACGCAACGGCTGCCGCGCGCCGCCGGCGTGGAACTGGCCCTGCAGATGATCACCAGCGGCGAACCGGTAAAGGCGGAAGTACTTGCTGCCGCCGGAGCCATCGACCGCATCATCGGCGGTGACTTTCTTGCTGGTGTGCTCGCCTTCGCCGGTGAAATCGCCGACAGAGTGCCATTGCCACGGGTTCGTGACAGGCGAGCGCGGGTTGCCGATCCCGCAACTTTTTTTGCCGCGGCCCGCAACAAGGTCGCGGCGGCCAGCAGGGGATATCCGGCACCGCTCAAGTGCCTGGAAACGGTGGAGGCCGCCGTGCTGCGCGACGTCGATGCCGGCCTCGCCTTCGAATTTGAGTCATTTCTGCAATTGATGGCCACGCCGGAATCGGCCGCGCTGCGACATGCTTTTTTCGCAGAGCGCGCGGCCGGAAAGATTCCCGACATCCCCGAAGCTACCCCGACACGTGAAATCAGTTTGGTCGCCGTGATCGGCGCGGGCACCATGGGCAGCGGCATCGCCATGAATTTTCTCAATGCGGGAATCGCCGTCACCCTGCTGGAAATGCAGCAGGACGCGCTGGACCGCGGTGTGGCGACGATCCGCCGCAATTACGAAAATACCGTGAAGAAAGGCAAGCTCTCAGCCGAGAAGCTGGACCAGCGCATGGCGTTACTCAAGCCGACGCTCGCCTATGCGGACCTGGCGCAAAGCGATCTGGTCATCGAAGCCGTGTTTGAGGACATGAGCGTCAAGCAACAGGTGTTCTCACAGATCGATGCCGTCGCCAGGCCGGGCGCGATCCTCGCCAGCAATACCTCCACGCTCGACCTCAACCGGATTGCCGCCGGCACCAGCCGCCCGCAGGATGTGATCGGCCTGCACTTCTTCAGCCCGGCCAATGTGATGAAACTGCTGGAAGTGGTTCGCGGCGCGGCGACCGCGAAAGACGTGCTGGCAACGGCGATGAAGCTGGCGCGCCGGATACGGAAAACTGCGGTAGTGGCCGGCGTGTGCGACGGTTTCATTGGCAACCGCATGATTGCCGAGTACATCCGTCAGTCGATGTTCCTGCTTGACGAGGGCGCGTCGGTGGAACAGGTGGACCGTGCCATGGAGGCTTTCGGCATGGCGATGGGACCGTTTCGAATGGGCGACCTTGCCGGCAATGACATCGGCTGGGCCATACGCAAACGGCTTTATGCCGAGAAACCGCAGCTGAAATTTTCGCGCGTGGGCGACCGCCTGTGCGAACTCGGCCGCTATGGACAAAAGACTGGCGCAGGCTGGTACGACTATGTCGCGGGCGATCGCACGCCGCGCAACGCGTCGGTGGTGAACGATATGATCGCCGCCTGCCGGGCGGAATCGGGGATTTCGCCCCGTGCCATTGACGATGCGGAAATCGTCGACCGGCTGGTTTACGCCTTGGTCAACGAAGGTGCGCGGCTGCTGGAGGAAGGCATTGCCTTGCGCGCATCCGACATTGATATCGTTTACCTCACCGGCTATGGCTTTCCGGCCTATCGAGGCGGGCCGATGTTTTGCGCCGATCAGGCTGGCTTGGACAATGTGGTGGCAACCATGCAGCGCTTCGCCCGCAATGCGCACGCCGATGCCGGCTTCTGGCAACCGGCGCCACTGCTGGCGAGGCTGGCCGCCGAAGGCAAGCGCTTCAACGCCGCATGAGCAAGATCGTCGCCCGTCGCGACCTCGAGTTCCTGCTTTACGAGTGGCTGGACGCGGAGTCGCTGACGGCGCGACCGCGTTACGCCGACCACTCGCGCGAAACCTTTGATGCGGCCTTGCAGACCAGCGAGCAGATCGCCACCGACCTGTTCCTCCCGCACAACCGCAAGGCCGACCTCAACGAACCGCATTTCGATGGCGAGCGGGTGCATCTGATTGCCGAGGTCAAGCCGGCACTTGACGCGTTTGCCGCCGCCGGCCTGCTGGCCGCCGGGCACGATTACGCATTGGGCGGCATGCAATTGCCGACCCTGGTCGAGAAAGCCTGCATGGCCTGGTTCATGGGCGCCAATGTGGCTACTGCGGCTTACCCATTCCTGACCATCGGCAACGCCAAACTGTTGCTGGCGCATGGCACGCCGGAGCAGATTCATACCTATGTGAAGCCGATGCTGGCCGGACGCTTCTTCGGCACCATGTGCCTGTCCGAGCCGCAGGCCGGATCGTCGCTGTCCGATATCAAGACGCGCGCCGAACTGGTCGACGGCACCTATCGGCTGACCGGCAACAAGATGTGGATCTCGGGTGGCGAGCACGACCTGGCAGAAAACATCATTCATCTGGTGCTGGCTAAATTGCCGGGAGCGGACGGCAAGCTGATTCCGGGCGTGAAAGGGATCTCGCTGTTCATCGTGCCAAAGTTTCTTGTCAATGCCGATGGCAGCTCCGGCGAACGCAACGATGTGACGCTGGCCGGGCTCAATCACAAGATGGGCTACCGCGGAACGGTGAATACGCTGCTCAATTTTGGCGAGGGCAAGCATCGGCCGCTGGGCAAACCGGGTGCGATAGGCTATCTGGTCGGCGAGCCGCACAAGGGCCTCCCGTACATGTTCCACATGATGAACGAGGCGCGCATCGGCGTTGGCCTCGGCGCCACCATGCTGGGCTACACCGGCTACCTGCACGCGCTCGACTACGCGCGCAACCGGCCGCAAGGCCGTCCACCGCTGGCCAGGGATCCTGCCGCGGCGCAGGTACCGATCATCGAGCATGCGGATGTGCGCCGCATGCTGCTGGCGCAAAAGGCTTATGCCGAGGGCGCGCTGGCGCTGAACCTGTACTGCGCAAAGCTGGTGGACGATGAGCGCACCGGCGAAACAGAAACGCTGAGGCGGGAGGCCACGCTGCTGCTGGATATTCTCACGCCGATCGCCAAGAGCTGGCCCTCGCAGTGGTGTCTTGAAGCCAACAGCCTCGCCATTCAGGTGCATGGCGGGTATGGCTACACGCGCGACTTCCCGGTCGAGCAGTTTTACCGCGACAACCGCCTCAACCCCATTCACGAAGGCACCCACGGCATCCAGGGGCTGGACCTGTTGGGTCGCAAGGTGGTGATGCAAGACGGTGCAGCGCTCAAATTGCTGGTGTCGCGCATCGAAGCCACGCTGCATGCCGCGGACGAGGACGGCGACCTGACCGAGCTGGTGGGCGAGGTATTCGTGCTGCTGGACCATCTGGCGGAAACCACCCGGGAGTTGCATGCCGCGGGAGACGTCAACAAGATGCTGGCCAACGCCACCGTCTACCTCGAAGCCTTCGGCCATATCGTCATGGCCTGGATCTGGATCGAGCAGGCGCTGGCGGCGGCGCGCGCGCCCAGCCGGTCGGACGACTTCCATCGCGGCAAATTCATGGCCTGCCAATACTTCATCCGCTGGGAACTGCCCAAGGTGCGGCCAATGCTGAACCTGCTTGATTCAATCGATACCACCACACTCGACATGAAGGACCAATGGTTCTGAGGACACGCTGATGCCGGCAAAAAACTCCACGACGCGCTTCTCGTCTCGCGTTGACGACTACATCAAATACCGGCCGCACTATCCGGTCGAGATCATCGACCTGCTGGCCGCGCGCTGCGGCCTGACACCGGAAAGCGTCATCGCCGATATCGGTTCCGGGACCGGCATCCTGACCAGGCTGTTTCTCGACAACGGCAACCCGGTGATCGGCGTGGAACCCAATCGCGAGATGCGCGAGGCAGGCGAGCAATACCTGGCCGAGTTCGGGCGCTTCACCAGCATGGACGGCACCTCGGAAACCACGCGCTTGCCGTCACATGCCATGGATTTCGTCGTCGCCGGGCAGGCTTTCCACTGGTTCGACCAGATCAAGTCGCGCGCCGAGTTCATGCGAATTCTCAAGGAAGACGGTTGGCTGGTGCTGGTGTGGAACGACCGCCGCGTCGACACCACGCCGTTTCTGCAGGCCTACGAGGCGCTGTTGCAGGAATTCGGCACGGACTACAACGAGATCAATCACAAGAATGTGCAGGACCCGGCAGTGTTCGCCGTGTTCTATGGCAACGCACCGTTTGAGGCTACGTTTGACAATGTGCAGCGCTTTGACCTGGACGGCTTGCTCGGCCGGTTGAATTCGTCGTCGTACATGCCCGGTCGCGACCACCCGAAACATGCGGCAATGGCCCAGCGCGCAAAGGAAATTTTCGAGCGCTTTCAGCAGGGTGGGCGCGTCGCGTTCGAATACGACACGCGGGTCTACTACGGCACCATGAAGTGAAGCTCGAGCACTGGCGCGGCTTTTCAGGCAAAAACGCGGATTCAACCACGAGTCCCGACACTTCAGGGCGTGCGCAAGGAGGGGTGAGGTAACGAACCGCGGTACCCTTTTGCTTCTGACACGAAAGGAAGCCGCTATGAGTGGTTCGCCCCTCACCTTGGAAGAA
>JBGATH010000051.1:0-22504 GCA_044229235.1 Usitatibacteraceae bacterium | reverse complement strand
GGCAGGGTGATGAGGATGGCCAGAACCACCGCCGTCGCCCGGATGAGTTTGCCGGCGAATACGCGCATGCTCATGTCGAGCGATTCGGCAGCCAGCAGGCGCTTTTCGATGATGCGGGAGATCGACAGCGCGACTACGACGGTGAACACCGCCCAGAACAGCGCATGAACGACCAAAAGCAGCGTGATCTTCTGCTTGCCCACCATGAAGCTGATGTCGTCGAGGGCATTGGCAATTTCCGGCAGCACGCCCGTCAGGTAAAGCGCGACGATCAGCCACACGCCATAGCCGACCACGCGCTCCGAGGCCTTGAGCAGACTGCTTGGCGCCATCAGGTGTCGAAGCAGGTACAGCGCGAGCCTGATGACGACGTACGAGGCAATCAGCGGAATCGCGATATTGAGCAGGGGCACCGGCTGGTAGCGGGCGACGACGAACTTGCCCGTCCACACTATCACAAGCGCCAGCAACGGCAACACCAGTCGGTGAATACTGCCCGCGCCGATCTTCAGGGCTCCCGGCTGCAGGTCGGCGGGCAGCTTGGCGCGAATGCTGCGGGCGAGCAGCCAGGCGATGGCGAACCCGGCGACCACAACACCCAGTTGCCACCAGGCGTGTACCGTGCCCAATTGGCGTAGGAGCACATCAAAATCGGCGGCCACCGGCATGGCAGGCCTACTTTTGGCGCTCCATTACCGCGGCGAAGAAGCCGTCGGTGCCGTGCTGCTGCGGGCTCAGCTTGAAGTAATCGCCCATGTCCTTCAACGGCCATTTCTGGCGGGTGACGATGCTTGAGGCCGGTATCAGCTTGAATTGCGGGTGCCCGGCAAGGAACGCATCGACGATCTGCTCGTTCTCTTCGGGGAGGAAGCTGCAGGTCGCGTAAATGAGCCTGCCGCCGACTTTGACGAGGCGCGCCGCCGACTTGAGGATGGATGTCTGCTTGACGTTCAGCTCGGCAAGCCCGGCCTCGGTCTGGCGGTACTTGAGGTCCGGGTTGCGCCGCAGCGTGCCAAGGCCGGTGCAGGGCGCGTCCACCAGCACCCGGTCAATCTTGCCGGCGAGGCGTTTGATGCGGGTGTCGTTCTCGGACTCAATTTTCTGCGGCGTGATGTTCGACAGGCCCGAGCGCTTCAAGCGCGGCGCGAGGTTGGTCAGACGCTTTTCGGAAACGTCGAACGCATAGACCCGGCCGGTCGACGCCATGGCGGCACCGAGCAGCAAGGACTTGCCGCCCGCGCCCGCGCAGAAATCCACGACCATTTCGCCGCGCTTGGCCTCCACCAGCAGTCCCAGCAACTGGCTGCCCTCGTCCTGAACTTCGACAAAGCCTTCCAGGAACGCCGGGTGCTGCGCGAGCGCCACTTTCTGGTCGAGGCGGATGCCGATTGGTGAAATCGGTGTCGCCTTACCGGCGATCTCACCGCGCCGCAGTTGCTCGAGAACGGCGTCGCGCTTGCCTTTGGTGGTGTTGACGCGCAGGTCCAGCGGTGCCGGATTCATCATGCTGCGGCCGAGCGCCAGGATTTCCTTGTCGCTCATGAAATTCTTCAGACGTGCAATCACCCAGTCCGGCAATTCGGAAGCGATGCCCAGCGGCGGATTGGCGGGAAGCTGCGATTTGCTTTCGCTTAGCCAGGTACTCTCGGCCTTCTTCAGCACCGTCATCAGCTCGCGTGCGCTGATGCCCTGGAAGCGCGTCAGTGCCAGCAGTGCCATTTTGCGGGGCACGCCGTCGGTCGCGATGCTTTCGATGGTGCGGCGATGGCGCAGGACCGCGTAGACGGTCTCGGCGATGAGCGCACGATCCCTCACGCCGAGCTTGGCGTGTTCCTTAAAAAACCGTTTCAGTTGCACATCGGCCGGAGAAGTCAGCGGGAGTACGACAGTCAGCGCTTCAACGAGGGTATTGAACTGGGCGGGAGTGAATGGCATGCAGACGGGATCTGGATTACCTGCGGAACCAAAATAGGGCCCTGGCAGGGTGGGCACGGCGCGCCACGGACGAGATTATGGCGTAGAGCGGATACTTGTCGCAATCAATTCAATCGGAAAGCGTCCGGCAAAGAACTTGAGCTTTACCGGCAGATGGTAGTTTTCCGGGGAAAGCCAGACCTCGTAAACATCCTCCGGGTCCACCGCTTCGCTGCGCAGGTGCAGGGTGGCGACCGTGCCGAAGTCGGTTTCCACGGTTTCCGGGCCAACCACCCGGAACCGGTGCCGATAGACCTTTCGGGCGTTGGTGACCAGCACGTCCAGGCGGTCGTCGGTCGCCTTCAGCCGGGAAGCCTCATAGGCGAACTGGAACAGGAAGCTCTGGGTGTCCTGGATGCCGGGCGGCAGCGGCTGGCTGCGCACGCGGCCGCTGCGGGTGAGTCGCAGTTCATTGGCCGGCCGCAGGAATTCCGCGACTTCGGCCTCGCCTTCGCCCCGCCGGAATCGGAACAGGTCCGGTTTGAGGCCAGCCGAGTCGACCTCCCCCTGGCTGACCTGATACATCACGCCGGCAAACATGCTGACGAAAAAGCCGGTGGCCTGCAGCGAGCTCTCGGTCTCATAGCGGTTGCCGTCACGCTTCCAGGTGTAATCTGCGACGCCGTCCGAAATGCTGGAAACAGCCTTGAATGACAGGCTGATCCGCGACGGCAGTTCCACCGGCGGTGGCGCATCTGCCACCGTCTCCGGCTGAATCGGCGAAACCGGTTCGGGCGTTGCTGCGCTGGCGGATGCTTCTGGCGGGCTGATGGTCGCCTCCGGCGCGGCATCATTGGCCGCTGTGGAATCGGCCGCTAATACGGGGCCGGTCGGGATGGCCGTGTCGGGCGCGGCAGTTTCCGCCGGCGTGGCTGCTTGCCGGGCCGGCTTTGCTGCCGCCCGCTGGGCGCGCCGCGGCTGCGCGGCCGGCGCCTTGGCGGGAGCCGAGGGTGTTGCGATGGGCTGCGGAATAAGCGTGGCCGCATAGATCACCTCGGGCAGTGCCCGCCACGCTGTTGCCATCTGCGGCAGAAACCAATAGGCGCACAGATGAATCGCAACCGACAGAAGCAGCGCAAGGCCGGGTACGCGCGAACGATGTGTAGACCACCACGCGCCAACCGCGGAATCGGATGCATGCAGCGCGGGTCGGGTCATTACCTTGGCAGTCATTTGCCACCGGCACCCGAGCCTGCGGGCGACTGCGGGCTCATCTTGTCTGCAGGCTGACCAGCACCTGCTCTAGCGACAGGCCGCGGGAATCCTCAAAGACCATGCGAACAGGCAAGTAGAAGCGATCCTTCGCCAGCCAAAGCTGCGCCTTGGATTCGCCCTGCTTGACATCACGCGCAAAGTGAACCGTGGCATAGCGCTGCGACCCAAGATCCAGGGTGGGCTCACCTTGCTTGAGGTAGCGGTATTTCTCCGCTTTCTTGCCCTGGCTCATCCAGATTTGAACTTCATCGCCTTGCGGCTCCTGAAACGCGAACTGGTACATCGCTGAAATGCGGTCCATCGTGCCGGGAGGCAGCGCGAACGACTCGGTCATGTTGTTGTGCGTCGAAATGATCTGCCGCTGGGCCCAATCGAAGGTCGCGAGAATGTTCTTCGATGAGTCGTTGTGGCGCTTCAACTCGTAGCGGGCCGGCTCGAGTCCGTGTTCTCCGACCTTGCCCTCCGCGCTGACGCTGAGGCGATCGCGCAGGAAAATTCGCAGGGGGCCGGCGGTTTCCGTGTCTGACGTCAGGCGGTAGCTGTCGCCGGTGCGCGTAAATGTTTCGTCGACATTGCCGATGTGCACGCCACTCTTGTAAATCCTGTACAGCGCCTTGATTTCCAGCGGGGCACTGATTGCCGCGTGAGCTGGTGCAAAGCTTGCCCAAGACAGCAGGACGGGCAACACGATGCGCGGCAAAACATTCCAGCGATTCATTTCATCCATCCCACGGGGCGATCAGGGATTGTGCCCCGGCACTGGCAGAAACGTCCTTGCCAGTCAGTTGGACGACATCGCGCGCGGTAAATTCCAGCCGGCCTTCACAAAGCCAGCGCAGGGCTTGCGGGTAAATTCGGTGTTCTTGCGCGAGCACGCGGGCAGCGAGCGAGTCTTCCGTATCATCGCCCATCACCGGAACCGCAGCCTGGAGGATGATCGGCCCATGATCGAGGGCTGGCGTGACGAAATGTACCGTCGCCCCGTGAATCTTCACGCCGGAATCAAGCGCCTGCCGGTGCGTATGCAGGCCTGGGAATGCGGGCAGCAGCGAGGGATGGATATTGACAATGCGGCGGGGATAACGCGCAATGAATTCGGCCGTGAGAATGCGCATGAAACCGGCGAGCACGATGAAGTCGGGCGAGTAACTGTCGATGGCCTCGGCGAGTGCGGCGTCGAATGCATCGCGGCTGGCGAATCCACGATGATCGATGGCTCGCGCCGGAATGCCATGCGACCGAGCGGTAGCAAGTCCACCGGCATCGGGCCGGTTGGAGATAACCGCGCGAATTTCCAGCGGCAGCCGGGCTCGCAGAATCGCCTCCATGTTGCTGCCGCGACCGGAAATGAGGATGACGACAGATTTCATGCGGGGAACCGGGTCATGGTGTAACCCCAGCATTGGCGAGGTTCTCCGGTCATTTGTGCTCGGAGAGCCGCGCCAATGCTGGGGTTTCCCTTTGGTCAAGTGACGATGGTTTGCGCCTCGCCCTCGGCGCGGGTGTCGATGTGACCGATGCGGAACACGGTTTCGCCGGCTGTGCGTAGTTCTGCCGCGGCCACCTCGGCGTCGCTCGCGGCGACGATGACCGCCAGGCCGATACCACAGTTAAAGGTGCGGGCCATCTCGGCGCTGCTCACCTGTCCCTGCGATTGCAGCCAGTCGAAAACGCCGGGCCGCGTCCAGCAACGGGCGTCGATCCGCGCGGTAACCGCGTCAGGCAGCACCCGCGGGATATTCTCGGTCAATCCGCCGCCGGTGATGTGTGCCATACCTTTCACCATCCCCGGATGCTTTTCCAGCAACGCCAGCACCGGCTTCACGTAAATGCGCGTTGGCGCCAGAAGGTCCCGGGCCAGTTGCTGGTTGGCGCCGGCATGGAGATCGACCCCCGACCGTTCGATGATTTTCCGGATCAGCGAATAGCCGTTCGAGTGCGGTCCGCTGGACGCGAGACCGATCACCACGTCGCCCGGAACGATGCTGCGCCCGGTGATGACGGCGTCCTTTTCCATCAGGCCGACGGCGAAGCCGGCGAGGTCGTACTCGCCGGCCGGGTACATGGACGGCATTTCGGCGGTTTCGCCACCGATGAGCGCGCACCCGGCCAACTCGCAGCCGTAGGCAATTCCTTTGACGACATCCGTGGCCACGGCGACGTCCAGTTTTCCGCAGGCGAAATAGTCGAGGAAGAAGATCGGTTCGGCGCCCTGCACCAGAATGTCGTTGACGCTCATGGCCACTAGGTCCTGGCCCACGGTATCGTGCTTGTTGAGATGGAAGGCGAGCTTGAGCTTGGTGCCGACGCCGTCCGTTCCGGACACCATCACCGGATTGCGAAATTTCTTTGATACCTCCACCAGCGCGCCGAAGCCGCCGATTCCGCCAAGAACTTCCGGACGCATGGTGCGTTTGGCGAAGGGTTTGATGTTTTCGACCAGCTGGTCTCCCGCGTCGATATCGACGCCGGCATCTTTGTAGGTGAGCGGGGCGGGCTGCTTGAGGGTCGTTGTCATGGCTGCTTGCGCGAAAAAGCGCGGGGCGAGAATTGGGTTAGCATGGGCGCGAACCCATCCGGGAGACTGGAATTTTACTGGAAATGCCCAACTCACGCCCCCGAAAAACTGCTGACGAACCCCCTGCGTTCCTGCAGCGCCTGCGTGCGAGACAGGCGCCCAAAGCGCCTTGGTGGCTCACCTGGAACAGCGTCACCCTGCTGGTCGCCGCGATTGGCTTCGGCTTTCTGCTGTGGGTGCTTTCGCCGATCCTGGCTCCGTTCCTGGCGGCGGCAATTCTCGCCTTCATCTTTGACCCGATGGTGAGCCGCCTCGAGAAAAAAGGTGTGTCCCGCACCATCGGCACCTTGCTGGCCGTGCTTACGCTGTTGTTGGCTGTGCTGTTGCTGCTGCTGATCGTGCTGCCCTTGTTTTACAAGGAATTCGCGCAGCTCGCCGGCCAGCTGCCGAACTTTGCCGACCAGCTCAAAACACGCACCATTCCCTGGATCAATGAGACGCTGGGTGTGGCGATCAGCCTCGACGCCTCGACCTTCAAGCAGTTCGTTACCGACAATATCTCGGATGCCTCGGGCATCGCCAAGAAGGTGTTTTCCTCAGTGGGGATTGGCGGGCTGGCACTGCTGGGCTTCCTGATCAACGTGTTGCTGATCCCGGTGGTGCTTTTTTATGTGCTGCGAGACTGGCGTGTCATCCTCGTCACCATCGACCAATGGGTGCCGCGTCGTTTGCAGCCCACGGTGTCGACGGTCGCCGGTGAAGTCGAGGAGGTGTTGTCGGAATTCCTGCGTGGGCAGATCAGTGTCATGCTGATCATGGCGATTTTTTATGTCAGCGGCCTGTGGCTTGCCGGCCTCGAATTTGCGCTCCCGGTGGGACTGATCACCGGATTGCTGGTATTCGTCCCCTACCTCGGCAGCGGTACTGGCCTGGTGCTTGGTACCGTCGCGGCCGTGATGCAGTTCCCGACCATCAGTGGCGTACTGCTTGTCTGGGGCGTGTTTGGCGTGGGCCAGTTGATCGAGGGATTCCTGGTTACGCCATGGCTGGTGGGCAATCGCATCGGCCTGCATCCGGTTGCCGTCATATTTGCCCTGCTGGCTTTCGGCCAGTTGTTCGGCTTCTTTGGGGTGTTGCTGGCATTGCCTGCCAGCGCCGCGATCTTGGTCGGCCTGCGGCACATGGGGGCGCACTACCGTGCCAGCGATCTGTACGGTCGCTAGGAACGCGGCCTCAGAAGTCCGCGCCCTTGAGCAGCTTGATGGCTTCTTCGGTGCTGCGCCGCATGCGGTTGAAGGCGACGCCCAGCACGCCAATTTCGTCTTTCGACTTGGGCATGAATTCCGGTATCGAGAAGTTGCCGATGGAAACAGCGTCCGCCTGCAGCGCCATCTCGGCCACCGGCCGCACAATCATGCGGTCGAGCATGAGGTTGAGTACCACGAACACGGCCAGGAATACGGCACCGATCGAACTCAGCAGGGTCGTCAGCGCGATGTTGGCGGTGGCGAGAACCGGAATCAGGTCGACGTTGGCAAGGCGCACGCGCGTCGTACCATCGGCGGCGCGGTAGGTGCGTGCAACAGCCAGGCGCCGGTCGCCGGTTGCGGTCGTCATGACGTCGGAGAACTGGCCGCTTGCCAATGACTTGATGCGCTGCGCCACTTGTGCCTCAATGCCGGTCAGCGTCTCCTCGGTAGAAAACTCGCGTACCTTCATGTCGTGCAGTCTTGAACCGAGCCCCGAGGCAATGCGCGGCTCCAGGTTGCCGTAACTGGCGGCATCCAGTACCAGCATGGCGGCCCGCTGCGCGTCGTCGATGGCCTGCCGCTCGAGGTAGCGTCCGGCAACCACGCCAACCGTGGCAAAGCCCGCAACAAACACGGCGAGCAGGATCAGATTGAATTTGAGCCGCAGGCCCATCTCATTCCCCTTGTGAATCGATGTCGCATGCGGACATGTCAGTTTCCTTCTGCCGCCGCATGGCTGCGAATACTGGCAAAGAAAGATTCGCGTTCTTCGGCACTGCGCAAGTGGCTGGCGAGCCGCTCGAAGAAATCGCGCGAGTTTTCGGCAACTTTGGCGTAACGCCCCACCAAGACGCTGGCCAGCGGCCCGATGATGGGCGCCAGTGCAAGTTCACCCCGCTTGACCAGATCAGGCGTGATTGGCGTGGCAGGCCGGCCACCCGTACGACCCTGTCCGGCAGGTGCCGCGGTCGGGACTCGCGGCGCGGCGGCGTTGGCTTGAATCGACTGGAGCACGCGGCGTGCGCTCTTGAGGAACATTTCGCGCTTGCCCACGTCGTCAATGTGCTGGGCGACCAGGTCGATCGCTTCCTTCGGGTCGCTGGTCGCGCGGCTGGCGCGTTTGACCGTCGTGATCGAGTAGGGGCCGAGATAGGGCAGCAGCGCGCGCGTCAGTTCGGCCAGTGTCACCGCGTCAATTTCGCTGGTCTGGCTGTTTGCGGAATCAGTGGTCGGTCCGGCTTCGTTCATGCTCGCTGTTCGCTGTCATAGGCGGTTACCCGGTGCCGTCAGGCCGGCCGGAATGGTGAGTTGAAACCATCGGGCCTGCACAACTGCTGGCAAGTTTAACCCAGCACTGCCAACGGCACGCGTGCAGCGGTTCACACTGCGCCGCAGGTAATCGTGAATACTTGTGCCGCAGCCCGCTCTCAGGCGGGCCCGATTCCGCTGGGTTCGCCGGGCCTGGCGCGCACCGCAGCCTTGCCGAGGTCGAGACCCTTGGCAAAATCCAGCATGCGCTCAATGGACTTGCGCGCCAGTCGGGAAACTTCCGGTTCGATCTGGATTTCGTTGCCGCCCGATTCCAGTACCGCGGCGAGATTGGCCAGCCCGTTCATCGCCATCCATGGGCAATGCGCGCAACTCTTGCAGGTCGCGGCGTTGCCGGCAGTGGGCGCCTCGATGAAAGTCTTGTCCGGTGCCGCGGCTTTCATTTTGTGAAAGATGCCTTTGTCCGTGGCGACGATGAATTCCTTGGCCGGCAGAGACTGCGCGGCGCGGATGATCTGCGTGGTGGACCCGACCACGTCCGCGAGGGCGACAACTCCTGCCGGGGACTCCGGGTGTACCAGCACCATCGCCTGGGGGTGCCGCCGCTTGAGGTCCTCAAGTTCAAACGCCTTGAACTCATCGTGCACCAGGCAGGATCCCTGCCAGAGCAGCATGTCGGCGCCGGTTTCGCGCTGGATGTAGGCACCAAGGTGCCGGTCCGGTGCCCACAACACTTTCTTGCCCTGCCGGTGCAGGTGCTCCACGATACGCAGGCCGATGGAAGAGGTCACCATCCAGTCGGCGCGCGCTTTCACTGCGGCGCTGGTGTTGGCATAGACAACCACAGTGCGGTCGGGATGCGCGTTGCAGAAAGCCGAAAACTCGTCTGCCGGGCAACCAAGGTCCAAGGAGCACTCGGCCTCCAGTTCCGGCATGATCACGCGCTTTTCAGGGTTGAGGATTTTCGCTGTCTCCCCCATGAACCGCACGCCGCAAACTACCACCGTCTTTGCCGGATGGGCATGGCCAAAGCGAGCCATTTCGAGCGAATCCGAAACGCAGCCGCCGGTTTCCTCGGCCAGGTCCTGCAAGTCCGGATGCACGTAGTAGTGTGCAACCAGCACGGCGTCCTGTTCCTTGAGCATCCGCTTGATGCGCTCTTTCAGGGCGGCACGTTCCTGTGGTGCCGGTTCCTGCAACACCTTTGCCCAGGCGTGGCCGACGGTCATTCGGGACCGGGCAGGATTCTCGTAGGGGCGATCAAAGTCTATGCGGATGGGGGATGGCGTTGCCATGGCGTTTTCTCAGGTGACGGCGTTGCGATGCCGGTACTTCTGGTCCTGCCAGGCGTCAGTTCGCATGATTTCAGACAGGACGTCCACCGCCAGCCAGATGTCTTCAAATCGCGTGTAGAGCGGTGTGAATCCGAAGCGCAGCAGGTCGGGCTGGCGAAAGTCGCCAATCACACCCCGCTCGATCAGGGCCTGCATGATCTCGTAGGCATTGGCATGCGAGAACGAAAGCTGGCTGCCCCGAATGGCATGGTCGCGCGGCGACACACACTGCAAGCCGAAGCCCGCGCAGCGATCATCCACCAGTTGCCAGAACAGGTCGGACAGCGCCAGGGATTTTTCCCTAAGTGCCGCGATCGGTATGCCGTCGAAGGTTGCGAGGCCGCATTCCAGCGCCTGCATCGCGAGGATCGAGGGCGTGCCACACTGGAAACGCTCGATACCGGGCGCCGGGACGAATTGCGTTGAAAACGCAAATGGCGCCGCATGGCCAAACCAGCCGGACAGCGGCGAATAGAGACGCGGTTGCAGGTCACTGCACACATAAACATAAGCTGGCGCGCCGGGGCCGCCGTTAAGGTACTTGTAGCCGCAACCGACGGCAAGTTCCGCGCCGGAACCATTGAGGTTAACCGGGACCGCGCCGGCACTGTGACTCAGGTCCCAGATGATTCGGCTGCCAGCCAGTTTCGCCCTGCGGTTCAGTTCACCCATGTCCTGCATGCGGCCGGAGCGATAGTCCACCTGGGTAACCAGAGCCACTGCAACCGAGTCGTCGAACGCATCCGCAATGTAACTGTCATCAACCAGCCTGAGTTCGATAGTGCCGAGCATTGCCTGCAGTCCCTGCACCATGTACAAGTCTGTCGGAAAGTTGCCGCGCTCGGAAATCACGACGTTGCGCGTGGCGTCCGTCTTCATGGCCAGGTCGACGGCGGCGGCGAGCAGTTTGAAAATATTTGCGGAGGTCGAGTCGGCGGCGATCACCTCGCCGGGCGCGGCGCCAAGCAAGGCGGCGATACGGTCGCCAATGGCACGCGGCAGCCCGACCCAATTCGCCTGGTTCCAGGAGCGGATCAGGCCCTGGCCCCACTCCTGTTCGACCGCGCGGGCCAATCTCGCTGCGGTGACTTTCGGCAAGGCTCCCAGCGAGTTTCCGTCTAGGTAGATCACGCCATCGGGAAGGGAAAAGCGTTGCCGCGCGAAAGCGAGCGGATCGGCGCGGCCCATGTCCTGACAGGTAATGTGGGTGATCGTCATTCGGGTCGTTTTTTTCAGGTAAGCCAAGGGCTGGGCGCGTCGTTCTGGCGGATTCGCGCGGTAATTGCATTATCGCAGACCCACCTCGGTATCATGCGCGGATGAGCACCGCGTCAGCAGTCTCCCCAGCGCCTTTGCAACGCACGCCCTCAGGCTGGGTGAGCAGATTCGTGCCTGAAATCCGTCCGTCCGGGTGTGTGCTCGATGTTGCCTGCGGTGATGGCCGGCACGCGAACTGGCTTGCCTCGCTCGGATTTCGCGTTTTCGCCGTGGATCGCGAAGCGTCCCCGGGACTTTCGCGTGACGTTTCGTTCACGCGCGCCGACCTGGAATCCGGCCCCTGGCCGTACGCTTCACAGCAGTTTGACGCCGTAATCGTCACCAATTACCTGCATCGCCCGCTTTTCGGCGCCATTCTGGGCGCGGTGTCGCCGGGCGGGCTGTTGATCTACGAAACCTTCGCCGTCGGCAATGAACGCTACGGCCGGCCGAGCCGGCCCGAATACCTGTTGCAGCCCGGCGAGTTATTGGAGGTAGTCCGGAAAAAAATGACGGTCATCGGCTACGAGCATGGCTACGTTGCGCAGCCGAAAGAGGCCATCGTGCAGCGCCTCGCTGCGCGCCGCTGACCCGCCGGTGCGCCACCCGGGTGCCGCACCGTTAAATGCTAAAATAACCAATTACCCTTTACGTTTCATGCCTCTATGTTGACCGGAAGTTTGGTGGCGATTGTCACCCCGATGCTGGCCGATGGCGCGCTCGATTTCCCGCGGCTCAAGTCCCTGATCGACTGGCATGTGGCCGAGGGCACCGACGGCATCGTCATCGTCGGCACCACCGGCGAGTCACCGACTGTGGATTTCGACGAGCATCGCCGGCTCATCGCGGCGGCCGTCGAATATGCCGACAAGCGCATCCCCGTCATGGCAGGTACCGGCGGCAATTCGACCAAAGAGGCAATCCACCTGGCATCCTATGCAAAGCAGGCCGGTGCCGATTGCTCGCTTTCGGTGGTGCCCTACTACAACAAGCCCACCCAGGAAGGCATGTACCGGCATTTCCGCGCGATCGCGGAAGCGGTGGACATGCCGCATGTGCTCTACAACGTGCCCGGACGTACCGTTGCCGACATCAGCAACGAAACGGTCTTGCGGCTGGCGGAGATCCCGAACATCGTCGGTATCAAGGACGCCACTGCCAACATGGCCAGAGGGGTGGAACTGCTCAAGCATGCGCCGCGGAATTTTGGCATTTACAGCGGCGAGGACGTTTCCACTCTGGCGCTGATGCTGCTCGGCGGACACGGCACGATTTCGGTCACCGCCAACGTTGCGCCGCGGCTGATGCACGAAATGTGCGCGGCCGCCCTCAACGGCGACCGCGCGAAGGCGATCGACATCAACAACAGGTTGCTCGGGTTGCACCAAAACCTGTTTCTGGAGTCCAACCCGATTCCTGTCAAATGGGCTGTGCATCGCATGGGCCTGATTGACGCGGGTATTCGCCTGCCGTTGACGCCGTTTGATGCCCGCTATCACGCAAAACTGCTGGACGCCATGAAGGCGGCCGGTGCTCTCGATCATCTAAAGGAAGTTGCCTAAATGCTGTCAAGAAAAGTCATGCTGGTTGTGGCGCTCGCGAGCAGTTTCGTCGCCGGGTGCAGTAGCTTCTCCTCCAAGGGGCCGGACTACCGTTCGCAGGGAGGTCGCATTGCTTCCCTGGAAGTGCCGCCAGACCTGACCTCGCCGGTAGCCGATGACCGCTTTGTGATTCCCGACGCGAGGGCGACGACGTACTCCGCCTATAACCGCGAACGTGGCGCTGCGCAGGGTGCGTCGACATCATCGGCGGTGCTGCCGAAGGTGGAAAACGTCCGCGTCGAGCGCTCGGGTAGTCAGCGCTGGCTGGTGGTGCGCGCGACGCCCGACAAAGTATGGCTGCTGGTCAAGGATTTCTGGACGGAGTCGGGCTTTGTGTTGAAGCGCGAGTTACCCGAAGCGGGCATCATGGAAACCGACTGGGCCGAGGATCGTTCCAAGATTCCCCAGGACTTCGTGCGCAATTCTGTCGGCAAATTGCTTGATGGCCTCTATGAAACCGGGTTTCGCGACAAATTCCGCACCCGCCTCGAGCCCGGTTCCGAGCCAGGCACGACCGAGGTCTACATCAGCCACCGCGGCGTAGAGGAAGTTTTCTCCAATCCCGACAAGGCCAGCACCGTCTGGCAGCCGCGCCCGGCAGACCGGGAACTCGAGGCTGAAATGCTCGCGCGCATGGTTACCAAACTCGGCTTTACCCCGCCCGACAAGGCCTCCATCGCCGCTGGCGGGGCGGCGGCCGGATCTTCGCTGCGGGCATCGTACGACAAGGTCAAGGGTGGCGCGCTTACTGTAAACGAGCCGTTTGATCGCTCCTGGCGCCGGGTCGGGCTGGCGCTTGACCGGATTGGCTTCACCGTTGAAGACCGCGATCGCTCGAAGGGCGTGTTCTTTGTCCGGTATATCGATCCGGATGCGGAAGCCAAGACCGGCAGTTCCAAGGGATGGCTGGAGCGGCTCGCTTTCTGGCGCAAGGATGACCCGGCAGCCAAGCCGCAGTATCGGATCCTCGTCACGGAAGCGGGCGGCAATTCCAGCGTCGTGGTGCAGACCGCGGATGCCAGGAATGACGATTCCGCCACGGCCAAACGCATCTTGAGCCTGCTGCTCGAGCAACTGAAATAGCGCGGCTCGACGCGACACAGACCCACGGGCTCGCCATTGATTCCGGCGGGCCCGCTGTTTTTCAGGGGTGGACCTGATGGCAATGCAGTTCTGTTCGATGGGCAGCGGCAGCGAGGGCAATGCCCTGCTGGCGCGCACCGGCGCGTCCTGCGTCATGCTCGATTGCGGCTTCGGCCTCGCCGAGGTGGTGCGAAGGCTTGAGCGTGCCGGCATGGTGCCGGAGCAAGTTACTGGAATCATCGTCACCCATGAGCACGCGGATCATCTCGGCGGCGTGGCCCGCTTGTCCCGAAAATACCGAATCCCGGTGTGGCTCACCCACGGCACCTCCAAGCTGCTCGACATGGACGCGATGGCGCCAGGGCTGGTCAATTTTGTCGATCCGCACAGCGACTTCGCCATCGGCGACCTTCACATCACGCCGTATCTGGTGCCGCACGATGCGTTTGAGCCGGTACAGTACGTTTTGTCGGATGGCAGGGCACGGGTGGGCGTGCTTACCGACACTGGAACCATCACGGCGCACATTGAAAGCACGCTGTCCGGTTGCGATGCGCTGGTACTCGAATGCAATCACGATCTCGACATGCTCATGAACGGCCCTTACTCCGCGAGCCTGAAGAAGCGAGTGGCCGGCAGGTTCGGGCATCTGGACAACAATGCTGCGGCAGCGCTACTGCGCAACATCGACTGCAGCAAATTGCAGCATGTGCTTGCCGCCCACCTTTCCAAGACCAACAATGCGCCGGATTTGGCGCAGGCGGCATTGGCCGGAGCGCTGGGTTGCCAGCCAGGCTGGATCGGCATCGCCCGCCAGGATACCGGCTTCGAATGGCGCCAGGTCTAGTTGGCCATTGGCGCGCGGGAAGCAGGCGCACCAATGAAAAACGCCGGTCGAAGACCGGCGTTTTGCTTGCTACACACCCGTGGGTGCATTACTTCTTCGGTGCATCCTTCGCAGGAGCGGCAGCCGGGGCAGCGGCAGGCGCGGCGGCCGGAGCAGCAGCTGCGGGAGCAGCGGCCGGAGCGGCAGCGGGAGCTGCAGCAGCGTCCTTGGCCGGTTCAGCAGGCTTGGCAGCGTCAGCGGCCGGAGCAGCCGGCGCTTCAGCGGGCTTGGCAGCTTCGACTTTCGGTGCGGCCGGCGCAGCGGGCGCGGGTTTCGGTTCTTCTTTGCCGCAGGCGGCGAGGCCGACAGCGACGATTGCAGCGAGGATGATTGACTTGTTCATTTGAGACTTCCCTTGATGAAAAATTTGATCAAATTTTTTATCGGCTGATGTGACGTCCAAACATCGTTGGAGCACTCGATGATGCGTAGAGGCTTGCAGAAAGCTTGATCTGTTTCGACCGACCAACAAGTATAGCAGTTAAGTGGTGCAGTGCACAAATTTCCAGTCCTGCCGGTGTAGCTGGCCGCTGCGTTCCCCGGTCTAGAGGCCGAGCGTTGTGCCGCTCAGGCCGAGTTCGCTGGCGTCCCAGATTTCCTCAAACCGCTCCTTGAGCGGGCGCGTCTCCTGTGCGTCGTGCAGCGTCATGACCGAGCGCGGATGGTCGATGTACAGCTTGTGCCAGAAGTGGCGGTCGTCGGCGACGACCAACGGATCGGCCGCTTCCCGCGCCAGGCCAATGGTACGGTGGACCTGCATCTGGCCGGAGAATTGCGTGAGCAGTTGCAGCAATCGCGGCAGCGCGCTTTCGAATCCCTGGATATCGTGCAGCGCGATTCGCAGGCGATGGTTGCGGCTGCCGAGCAACAACGAACGCAACGCATCGCAGCGCGCGGGGGACGCGAAGCCGCGCTCAACCATTGCGCGAACATGCACATCGAACACGCAGAGCTCGATGTGCGCTGCAGCGATGACCTCATCGATCGCGGCGACAGCGTCGATGCGTCCCTCCATCACTCTATGGACCTTTTCCGGTGTCGGTTGTGGCTCGCTCATGGCAATCATCCTTCCGTCTGTCGACTGAACATGCATCAGGTGTGGGTATCGCGGCGACGGCCGACATGCAGGTAACCGTCGCGGTAGGCGCCAAGCAGGGTATCGATCGCGGTCTGGCTGCCGCTTTGCAGGATCTCGCTGGCGCCGAGCTGGCGAACATCCGACAAACGACGGAACAGGGCGGCATCCTGCCGCTTAACGCCCAGCTCCGTGCCGTTGATAAAAAAGGCGCTGCGTTGATAAAGGAAACGCGTCCGCAGGTCCAGCTCCACCCCATCCCTGAACACCGCGCTGCGAAACTTTGCCGCGCTCAACGGCGTGGATGGCGCGTCAAAGAAAACGTGCGACTTGGGCTCGGTCAGGTAGCGGCCAAGGAATCTTTCGCGATGCCCGCGATTGCCGGCCGTCGCCTGCGCTTCATCAAGCATTGCAGAAAATCGCCCCAGCATCTGTTTGTCCATCAGTCCCGCGTGAACGCTTGCGGTGAGATCGGGATCCCGATATGTGCCGCTGAGTGAAATATTGTCGCGCAAGTAATCGAGGTAGGCGGTGGCAAGTTCCTGCTGGCTTGGCGCGCGAAAACCAACCGACCAGGTGAGGCACTCGGTTTCGGCAACGCCGTCATGGGCATAGCCTGGCGGCAGGTAAAGGGCATCCCCCGTTTCCAGCAGGTACTCTTCCTCCGGCTGGAACCTGGCAAGTATCTTCAGGGGCAGGTCCGGTTTGAGGCGCAAATCGCGCTGCGATGAGATGCGCCAGCGGCGGCGCCCGAGACCCTGGATGAGGAACACGTCGTAGGAATCGACGTGTGCACCGACGCCCGCCCCCGGTACGGCGAAACTCACCATCAGGTCATCGACGCGTGCATGCGGGATGAAGCGGAAGGCGCCGAGCAGCTCATGTGCTTCGTGCGAGAAATGCTGCGTGTCCTGGACCAGCACGGTCCACGGCCCGGAATTCTTTGCCGGAAGTTCCCTGCGCGAGATTGGGCCATGCCGCAATGACCATTGCCCGCCCTGCCGCACCACCAGGCGGCTTTCTGCCTCGTCGCGCCCGGCGAGCGTGAGCACCTCGTTCTTCGTCAGGGGGTCGAGAAATTCGGGGAACGCATTGCGAATGAGCAGCGGTTGCTTCTGCCAATGCCTGCGCAGGAATTCGTTCGCGCCCATGCCGCCGAGCTGTTGGAGTCCGGAGGTATTTCTGCGCGCGCGAGGTGAGTTCGACATGGTTCAACCGGGCCTTGCAAGACAAAAAAGAAAATGCGTTAGAATCAATTCGACTTCACCGTCTCATGAAAAAAGGGGTGAGCGACAATGTTACAGGTAGGTTCGAAAGCACCGGCATTTGAACTGCCCGACGCGAGCATGGAAATGATCCAGCTTTCCAGTTTTCGCGGCAAGAAGAACGTTGTCCTCTATTTCTACCCGCGGGACGGCACTCCCGGGTGCACCCTGGAGGCCATCGACTTCTCCGATCATGAAGAATCCTTCGAGGAATGCGACACCGTCGTGTTCGGCGTGTCGCGCGATGATTGTCTCGCGCACGAGGAATTTCGCGACAAGCATGGCCTCTCGCTGCGCTTGCTGTCGGACGAGGACTGCGAGGTCATGAAGATGTACGAGGTGATGACCGAGCAGGCGCACAACGGCGTTTCCCGCCCGCTGATTCACCGCTCGACCTTTGTCATCGACAAATCCGGCACGGTGCGGCACATTCTGCGCGACCTCAATCCGCGCGAACACGCCGCCGAAGTCCTGAAGCTGGTGCGCCGCATCCACGGCCACTGAACGCCTTCGCGCCGTCTCGCAGCGACTGCGATACAATCCCCGCCGTTCACCGCGGCGCACACGCGCCGATCCTTGCCATCTCCCATTGCGCAGGCATTGCGCCTCTCATCATGCAAATTTCCAAAGACACCGTGGTTACCCTTTCCTACGAACTCAGCGACAGCGACGGCAACCTGCTCGGCGAGGCCGGCACCAGCCTCGCGTATCTGCATGGCGGCTATGCCGGCATTTTTCCGCTGGTGGAGGAAGGACTGACCGGCAAGCAGTCGGGCGATGAACTTGCGCTGTCCCTCGAACCCGAGGACGCGTTCGGCGACTACGACGAGAACCTGATCCGCGTCGAACCCAAAAGCGTTTTTCCGGCAACGGTTGCCGTCGGCATGCAGTTCGAGGGGCTGCCCCAGGGAGAGGATGATGATCGCTGGGTGGTCTACACCGTCACCGATATCGCCGAAGACAAGGTGGTGATCGATGGCAACCATCCGCTTGCCGGCGAACGACTGCTGTTCAAGTGCCGCGTCGAGGATGTGCGTGCGGCAACGGCCGATGAAGTCACACACGGTCACGCCCACGGCGACCATGGGCATCATCACTAGGCGTCCTTGATCCGGCGCGCGCGGCGCGCGAGTCCCTACGTGGACTGATCGAGCATTTTTTTCAGCTGGTACAGCTTGTCCAGTGCCTCCCGCGGCGACAGCTCGTCGGGTTTGAGATCGCCGATGGCATCCAGCAAGGGATGCACCGCGGCTTCCGGAGCGGCTGCCGGCGCCGTGAACAGCGAGCCCTGCGGGGATTGCTGGCGGGCGTCGGCGCCGAGCTGGTCAAAATGCTTCTTGGCAGCACGCACCACCGCGCGCGGCACGCCTGCAAGTTGCGCAACCTGCAATCCGTAGCTCTTGTCCGCCGGGCCCGATTCGAGCTTGTGCAGGAACACGATCTTGTCCTTTCGTTCGACGGCGTCGAGGTGCACGTTGGCGAGGTTGGAAAGTTCGGCGTTGAGTTGCGTCAGTTCAAAGTAGTGCGTGGCAAACAGCGTGTAGCAGCGTGTGGTTTCCGCAAGGTGGCGGGCGATGGCCCATGCCAGCGCCAGGCCGTCAAAGGTCGAGGTGCCGCGGCCGATTTCGTCGACGAGGACCAGGCTGCTGCTGGTGGCGTTGTTGAGGATGGCGGCTGCCTCGGTCATTTCCACCATGAAGGTGGAGCGCCCGCCGGCGAGGTCGTCGGACGCGCCGATGCGGGTCATGATCTGGTCGATGCGGCCGATCTCGGCATGTGCGGCCGGCACCATTGAGCCGGTGTGCGCCAGCAGCACGATCTGCGCGACCTGCCGCATGTAGGTCGATTTGCCGCCCATGTTCGGTCCGGTGATCAGCAGCAGTTGGCGCGAGCGTGACAGGTCGCAATCGTTGGCGATGAAACTCGGCACCTGGCTTTCCACCACCAGGTGGCGCCCTCCCTGGATGGTGATGCGGTCTTCGTCGATGAACACCGGTGCGGAAAGGTTGAAGCGGCTGGCATTGCTGGCGTTGGCGCAGAGCACATCCAGTTCCGCCGCGGCGCGCGCCAGCGCATGCAGGGCAGGCACGTGCGGCAGCAACTGGTCGAGAACCTGTTCGTACAGAAATCGCTCGCGAGCCAGCGCGCGCTCGTTTGCCGACAAGGCCTTGTCCTCGAACACCTTCAACTCGGGCGTGATGAAGCGCTCGGCATTTTTGAGCGTCTGCCGGCGGCGGTAATTGTCCGGCACCTTGTCCAGCTGGCCTTGCGTGACCTCGATGAAAAAACCATGCACCCGGTTGTATTCGACCCGCAAGTTGGCGATGCCGGTGCGCGCGCGCTCCTGTTGCTCCAGCTGGAGCAGGAAATCGCCGGTGTTGGTCTGGATGGCGCGCAACTCGTCCAGTTCCGCGTCGAAGCCGTCGCGAATGACGCCGCCGTCGCGTATCAATGCGTTGGGCTCATCGCGGATTGAAGTCGAAAGTCCAGCGTGGATGAGGCTCTCCGGGCAAAAATGCCCGGAGAGCCGCGCCAGTGCTGGTGTTTCGATGTCGGCAATGGCGCTGGCGACCAGCGGCGCTGCGGCCAGTGCGTCGCGCAGCGCGGCCAGGTCGCGGGGCCGCGCGGTGCGCAGCGCAACGCGGGTGACGATCCGCTCCACGTCCGGCCATTGCGCCAGCAATCCATGAATCGCGGCAACGCGATCCCGCAGCAAGTGGCTCGCGGCCAGGCGTTCGAGTACGGCGCCGCGATCGCGCAGCGGTTGCTGCAACCAGTCGCGCAGCGTGCGCGCGCCCTTGCTTGTCACCGTGGTATTGAGCAGCGAAAACAGCGTGGGCGCGGCTTCACGGCTGATGGTCTCGGTGATCTCGAGATTGCGACGCGTGGCGGCGTCCATGCGGATGAAGTCATCGTCGCGCTCGACGCTGAGCGAAGTCAGGTGCGGCAAGGCGCTGCGCTGGGTCTGCTGAACGTATTGAAGCAGGGCGCCGGCGGCGGAAATGGCCAGCGGCAGTTCCTCGCAGCCAAAGCCGGCGAGGTCGGCGGTGCCAAACTGTTTCGCCAGCAGCTTGGATGCCGAGGCGGTATCAAACTGCCAGGCGGGCAGGCGCCGCATGGCAACGCCGCTCGCGGCCACGTCGGTGTCCTCGGGCACCAGCAGCTCCGACGGCTGCAGCCGTTCCAGTTGCGCCGGCAGTTGCGCCCGGTTGACCTCGAGCACGCGGAATCGCCCGCTGGCCAGCGCCAGAGCCGCGATGCCAAGCGATGGGCCGGCAGGGTAAACGGCGACGATGAGCAGGTCGCGCGCATCCGGCAGCAGTGCGCTGTCGGTGAGCGTGCCGGGCGTGATGATGCGCGTCACGGCGCGCTCGACCGGCCCTTTGTTGGTGACTTCGCCCACCTGCTCGCAAATTACTGCCGACTCGCCGAGCCGGACCAATCTCGCAAGGTACTGCTCCAGGGCGTGAAACGGCACACCGGCCATGCGAATGGGCATGCCGGCAGACTGCCCACGGGTGGTCAACGTGATGTCGAGGAGGCGCGCCGCCTTGGCGGCATCGTCAAAGAACAGTTCATAGAAGTCGCCCATCCGGTACAGCACCAGCGTGTCCGGGTAATCCGCCTTGATACGCAGGTACTGCTGCATCATCGGCGTGTGATTACCTATCGACCCATCCGGTAAATTGTTGATTTTGTTGGGCGATTCTGGTCTAAACATTTGATTATTAATGAAAGAAATACACTTTTGTGTTTTGCTCTGGGCAAGTTCTTGCAAGTAGTGACCAGTGCTTGTACACTTTTCGAGTGTAGGTGTTGGTATAGGTTGTTTAGTTGAGGAGGGTAACCGTGGCAATATTAGTGTCAGAAAAAGCGGCCCCAAAATCTGAAGCGTTGACCCGCCAAATTATCGCTGATATGCCGCCGGGCAATGAGCTTGGCGATCCGTCGTTACCTGGATTGCGCGTTAGATCTACTGCGACGGGCAAGAAGGTATTCTTCTATCGCTATCGTGCGCGCGATGGTGCTCTCAGACAAATAAAACTTGGCGAATTTGGCGCAATGACGCTCGCTGAGGCACGCAAAGCTGTGCTGAAAAGAAAGATGGAGCGCGAACAAGGGATCGATCCACAGCTCGAAAAGCGCCGTGACCGCGACAAACAGCGAAGCGAGCGTGCCGCAGAGCGCCAAGCGAACTATACGGTTGGCGATTTGATTGAGCAGTATATTGAAGAAGACCTAGCAAAACAAAAACGAGGTGCCGAAGGTGAGCGCCTGTTGCGACGAGAGTTACTGCCAAAGCTCGGCCATCGACCGGCGACGGCGATCACTAGAAATGAGTTGCGCGAGCAAGTGATTCGTCCGGTGTTGTCTCGTGCACCGCGTGTGGCAACTCAACTTCTATCGCGCATCCGGTGTGCCTACAACCACGCGGCGGAACAAGGAAGGATCCCAGACGATTTTGTCTCACCGGTTCTTGGCTTGAAGGGAGCCGCGCAGGTACGCAGGAAACGTGTCCTGACAGACTCCGAACTCGCCGTTTTCATGAAGTGGTTGCCAAATAGTCCATACAGCAGGTCGATTCGCGACGCGATTTCCCTAATGCTGTGTACAGGTTGCAGATCTGGTGAAATAGTTGCGGCAAGGTGGCGCGATATCGATTTGGACCGAAGCACTTGGATGATTCTTGAAACGAAAAATGGTGAGCCGCACAGCGTCACGTTGCCAACCCAGGCAGTTGATTTGCTAAAACAACGTCAAGGAATCGACGACGTGTTTGTTTTTCCGACTCCGCGCGGCGGAAAGCATATTGCACAAAAAGCAATTGGGCTTGCGCAGTACAACGCGCGTAAGGACTGCATCGATCCAATTGAAATGCCCTGGACAACCCATGATTTGCGCAGAACGGTCGCAACTGGGCTTGCTCGGCTTGGATGCCCACGAGTCGTTCAGGATCGAATCCTAAATCATGTCGACAATTCAGTTGGCGCAATCTACGACCGCCATCGGTATGACTCAGAGGCGACGTTATGGTTACAGCGTTGGGCTAATCACGTTGAGAGTTTATCCCTTCGGCAAGCTGGCTCAATCGTTAAGGTAGGATCAGTCTCATGAAAGCGAAGCCGCCGAGCCAAGGTAGCAACAGCGGGATCTCGGACGCCAAGCGACCCGCAGAGGATCTCGATGCGGAATTTAGTGACTTTGAATGTAGCCAACTCTTCCAACAAGCGCTTAATGGCGACCGCACGTCGGCGCTTGTAATGTGGCGCCAAGTGGCGGAAGGGCGACGGGATCAGGAAACGCGACTTTGGACGATATCGATTGCGAAACGCATACTTGAGGCGGATCAGGACGTTGACGCGAACAAAGACGATGGCGCGAGACGTCGTCCCGACAAATTGATGGCCGCAATTTCACTTACAGGGCGCGAAGATCTCAATAGGAGAATTCGCGAACTCGTGCGCGCATTGGACGGATTTGTGAATCTCGAAACCGGAAAGAAACCGCGATTGACGCGGCAGATCATATCGATGCTCAGAGAAGAAAAGCTTGTAAGAGAAGATCAAACAGACGATGAAGTGCGTCGAATAATCGACAGGCACAGGGGAAAAACCTCAACAAGTCCGGACAAGTCGATGTAGATTGCGTTGTACGCGCAGAGTACCGTTGGAAAGTGATTTTTTGAACGGACACTTCCAATGTCAAACGCTCTTGCAAAAGCGGATTCAGAGGTACTGAATTTCGCATCCCTCTTAGTACTGTTAGATAGAAGATCC
>JBGATH010000050.1:0-23564 GCA_044229235.1 Usitatibacteraceae bacterium | reverse complement strand
CAGTCTTACCGGCAGCGAGCTGCATGGCAATAATGCCGCGCTGTGCTTCCATCATGTCCGGTTTGATCGCCAGCGCCTTGCGCAGCGCTTCAATAGGCTCGTTGGTCTGCTTCGCCGCATAGCTGGCCGCGGCCAGTCGCAGTTGTGGCACCGGTGAATCGGGCTGCATTTTGGCCAGCTTGTTGAACGATTCGATGGCCGCAGTGCTGTCCCCTGCTCCTAACTGCGCCAATCCCAGTACGTCGAGTATTTTCGGGTCGTTGGGAATGGCGGCGTAGGCTGCCTGGGCTGCGGCCAGCGCGGCCTTGGTGTCGCGGCCCTGGATCAGAAAATTCACCTGCGCCAGGCGGACAGCCACCGAGGTTGGGTTGGCCTTGATGCCACGCTCAAAGGTCGCGGCAATGTCCTTGCGGGGCAGCCCGGCAGATGATTGAACCTGTGCCAGCGCCAGAAGCGCACCTTCATTATTGGTTTCCTTGGCGAGGATTGCCTCCATTCGTGCTGCCGCCGCGGTCGGGTTCTTCTCAGCCAGGTCAATCCCTGCCAAAACACGCGCGGCGCGGCAAGTAGGTAGGCTGTATCGTAAGTGCCTTTTCCAATGCAATGCGCGCATTCTTGTTGTCGTTGCGCGCCAGGTAGACGGCGCCCTTGACGCTGTAAGTCAGCGGATCGTTCGGTAGCTTCTTTTCCAGCGTGGCCACCGCACTCAAAGCCTTGTCGGTCTCCTTGCGAGCAACATAGGTGGAAATGAGGGCCAGGTCTGACTGGTACTGTGTCTTGTCGCCACCCGAGGTTGCTTCCAGATCGGCCAGCGCACGGTCCGTCTCGCCACTGGCCAGTCGAATTTGCGCCAAGCGGGTCTTGGTGGCGGAATTGTCCTTTTCGAGCGCAAGTGCCTGATCGTAGTATTTGGCCGCGTCCTTGAGCTTGTTGGAGGCTATCGCCACCTCGCCGGCCGCGCGCAACACGTTCGGGTCATTCGGCGCCTGGACCAGCGCCGGCGCCAAGGCATCCTCCGCCTTGCCATGCTGGCCCTGGCGCATATACGTGGCCACCAGCAGGTTTCGCGCGTAGAGATTGTTTGGCGCCTTGGTCAACACTTTCTTGAGATAGTCTGCAGCGGTCGATAGCGAACCCAGTTGGAACTCGGAGGCGCCGGCCAAAAGAAGGGATGGCGTGTGTTCTGGGGCAACGCTCAAAACCTGCAAGACAGCGTCACGAGCCTTTGCGGGCTCGTTTTTGCGGAACGCCAGCAGGCCCTCAAGGTATTTGCTGCGGCCATCGCGTGGGATGGTCTTCTTCATCTCTTCAATGGCGGCTGCTGCGGGCTCAAATTTCCCGCCGGCAATCAGCAATGAAATCAGGTTGAAGCGAGCCTGGCCGTTTTGCGGCGCAACCTTGACCAGTGAAGTAAGCACCTCGATGGCCTGGTCAGGTTTGCCCTGGGATGACAGCAGGTCCGCCTTCAGGCTGAGACCGTACGCAGAATCGGCTTGCGCCGCGAGGATGCCGTCAGCAACCGCGGTTGCGCCCGGAATATCTCCAGAAGCCGCCAGAATGCGCCCTTCGGCCGCGCGCGCGCGCACAAAGCTTGGGACTTTTGCCAGCGCTGCTGCGAAAGCCTCCTTTGCCTCCTGCATTTGTCCCAAGGCGAGATGTGCCTCGCCAATGTCACACTTGAGGCCGGCCTGCAGCGTTGCGTCACTGAGGCTGACCTTGCCAAGCTCCGCAATCAATTTCTTGAACTCGCCTTGCGCCAGCAGCGCCTTGGAAAGTTCTGGTTGCACGGCGTCTGCGGGGTATCGCGCCTCGATCGCCTGCCGCAAGTGAATGAGCGCGGCCGAATGTTCTCCTGTGGCATTCAGCGACTTACCGAGAAGGAAGCGAACCTCGCCCGTGTCTTGCTGCTTCAGTGCATTCTTGAGTTGTATAGCCGCAGCAGCAGGGTCATTTTTTTCAAGGTAACCCTTGGCGGAGGTAATCAGCGCCTCGGGCTTTTCGCCCCCGCACGCGCCGAGCAACGCAGCAGAAAATGCCAAAATGGCCAGCGTTGGTATCGCGATTGCAGATTTGCGATTGTGCATATTCGTTCCCTTGTAAATGATCTGCTTCATTCAGTGTCTTTTGTCGATGCGTTCCGCAACCCGAAGCGGTCCAGCAATTCGTACAGCGTCGGCCTGCTGACGCCAAGCAACTCCGCCGCCCGGCTGAGATTGCCGTCCACCCTGCCCAGCACACGAACCACTGCTTGCCGCTCGGCGGATTCTCTCACTTGCCTCAGGTTCAGCATTGGGCTCTCTACTTCAGCATTGATACCGAGATCGGCGCCATGAATGACGGCACCATCCGCCATGATCACCGCACGCTTGATGCAGTTCTCAAGTTCCCGGACATTGCCGGGCCACGGGTGTGATTCGATGGCATTGATGGCATCCGGTGCCAACGCAATTGAGCCGCGTTTCTGCTCGTCGGCAAAGCGATGCACGAAGGCATGCGCCAATAACCCTGCATCCCCAAGCCTGTTTCGGAGTGGCGGGATCTCCAACACGATTTCCGCAAGTCGAAAATACAGATCCTCCCGAAACCGCCCTTCTGTGATCATCGCTTTCAGGTTCTGATGGGTGGCACAGACGATTCGTACGTCCACCGCAATTTCGTCGCGGCCGCCAACACGCTCAATGACCCTCTCCTGCAGAAACCGCAATAGCTTCCCCTGCAGCGCCAATGGCAAGTCGCCTATTTCATCCAGAAACAACGTGCCTTTGTTTGCCGTCTCGATCTTGCCAAGCGTCAGTTTGGCTGCCCCGGTGAATGCGCCCTTCTCGTAGCCAAACAACTCGCTTTCGAGCAGGGTCTCCGGGATTGCCGCGCAATTGATGGCTACCAGCCGCTCTTTGCGTCGCGGCGAGAGGTCGTGCAAGGCGCGAGCAAACAGTTCCTTGCCCGTGCCCGATTCGCCCAGCAATAGGATGGTTGCCGTTGTCGGTGCCACCTTTTCAGCGGTCTGGCAGATTCGCTGCATCTGCGCATCCCGCGAAATGATTCCCGCAAAGCCATTCGGTTTTGTTGCGGACTGCGAGCGGCGGTTCTCTTCCTCAATTTCATACAGGCAAAAAGCCCGCTCAATCGTCAGGCCGAGCAATTCCGGTTCAAATGGTTTGGCAAAAAAATCGTACGCACCCAGCTTGATGGCTCGCAGTGCATTGGCACGGTCATTCTGTCCGGTCAGAACAATCACTTTCGTGTAGGGCGCCAGCGCAAGGATACGTTCCAGCAGCGCAAACCCTTCAGTGGTGTTATCAGGATGCGGCGGCAATCCCAGGTCCATGGTGACCACAGCCGGCTCGTACCGCCGCAATTGCGCCAACGCTGATTCTGAATCACCGGCAACCTGCGTTTCATTGCGGTCAAACGCCCAGCGCATTTGTTTTTGCAGGGCGGGGTCATCCTCAATTATCAGCAGCGGTTTTCTCTTGGTTTCGCTCATGACTATTTCAGCCCGGCCGCGATTGGTTCCGCCGCCAGCCGCAGGTAAACCCGGAAACAGGAACCGGCGCCGACAGCGCTTTCAACGTGGATGCGTCCGCCAATTCCGTTGAGGTAATGAAAACTCTCGTTCATGCCCACACCCATGCCGGATTCTTTCGTGGTTTGGAACGGGCGAAATAACCGGTCACGGATAAAGTCCTCGCTCATGCCGATTCCGCGGTCAACTACTTCCACAACTGCGAACCCTCTCTCGGCATAAATTCGTACCTTGACGTGCTGATCTCCCTTATCGGTGGCGTCAATTGCGTTTTGGACGATATGGCCGATCACCCGTTCAATCTGTTCTTCATGCGCAAAAGCGCGCAGGGAAGATGCAGATTCTATGTCAACCGGCACGGCGCAATGGTGTTTTGCGGTAACAATGCGTTGTAACACTTCCTGCAGTTCAACCAGGCGCGGCTGAGACGCAGGCGCGGACCCGGTGTGGAGTTGTTGCGTGAGGTGGGTCATGCGCTGTACAACATGCTCGATCGTCTCGAGCATGTCACGCTGAAATTCGGGATTGTCACGGTGGCGTTCAGCGTTTTTCAGTAGCAACGCCAATTGTGAGATGAGGTTCTTGAGGTCGTGCACGACGAATGCAGACATGCGGTTGAACGCGTTGAATTTTTCGGCCTCCAGCAGCGCTTCGTGCGCGCGAAATTGCGCCAGATAGCCGGCCGCCTGGCGGCTCGCTGTTTTGAGCAGGTCGCGCACTTCCCAATCAATGTCGACAGGCGACAAGGGCCTTGCGAGCACCACAAACCCTATCGTGGTCGCTCCATTGGGCAAGGGCACAACGAGCCAGGCGTTTTCAAGCTGGGTGAGCCAGCTTGGCAAGGCCAGATCAGCAAACCGCTCAGGAAATGAACGCACTTCATCCAGCTGTAGTACCCAGCCGGTACGCTGCATGAACACTGAAAACTTGGAAGACAACGGCTCGGTCTCGTTGATTGCCGGCAGATTTACGCAACTTACCTGGCAATAGGCATTTCCGCGCTCGAGCCAGATTGCCCCGCCGCCACTCTCGACCAGGTTGGCGATCGACTGGACCACTCTCTCATGAAGTTTTTCGACGGACTCCGAGGTGCCGAGTACCTCGGTGAAGCTGAGCCACTCTTTTCGGTAGTCATACCGATACGAAAACAGGTTCTTGTTGATAAAGACACGCAGCCGTGATCGCAATCGCCCGGATAGCGACAATGCCGCGAGGCACATCATCGCGGCAAAGACAAACGTAATCTGGAGCGTTGCGCCCCATCCGCCGCCAAAAATACGTACCCAATAGCCCGCAGCTGCCACAATCAGCAAGCAAACGCCGGCAATCAGCACTGCAGTGGACTGGAAAACCAAGCCCCGTGACACGTGCAGATCGATTGTCCACGCTGTGTTGCGCGCCGTGGCGATCGCCACAAAAAACACCGCAAACGCGTGTGTCACACCACGCGCAGCCCGCATCCCCGGGTCCAGGTATCGAAACAAGACTGCCTCGGCATACATAAACAAGTCAAAGGCAAACATTCCGGCCAGACCGATGATAAGCGGCTTAATGGCCCACATGCGGTCCTCAGGTGTCCTGCGGTATAGCTGCTCAATGAGTGCCAGGCCAAGTACAGAAATTGCAACTCGCACGATGAACCCTGTGGGCACCCCGGCATCGCGAATGGGTGGCTGCCACGGCGGATCCGACGGCAGCAGAATTGCGAGCGCAAGCAATGCGCCCGTACCCAATACCCATCGGGAACGCAAATTGGCCAGGCGCCCCCCCCCATCAGGCGCCCATTCGCCCGACAGGTAAAGGAGGAATGCCATCCATGCCCCTATTCGGCACATGTCAATGGCCGTCGCGGTCAACCACCACTCTTTCTGTTCCAGACCAGTTGCAACCATCAGGGCGATGGCCCAGAGCGTGCTGGCAATGCCTGCAACAAGTACGATTTTTGCGCGCAATCCTCCACGCCATCCGATTGCCAGCCTTAGTGAAAAAGCAGCAAACACCAACGCAGCAAAACCGAAGCTCCAGAGGGTTGGATCAAGAACCAACGAACTGTTCACGCAAACCTCTGCGCATGTTTGAACATGGCGCGGCGTCGTGCAGGCACAGCAATACCGCTCGAAATCACGTGTACTCGAAACACCCGATCGTTTGTATTGCCCATCTAGCCTCCAGCACTGTTCAGTGCCATGACCATCAAAGGCGACATGTCACGAACGAACTCCTGCAGGACAGCGCTGGCGTCCTCGCTGGATCGACTGGCGTCGGTCGATATCGAAACCCATACGGACTTTGGCTCTCTTCCCTTCAATCTGGTCAGCAGTTGAAAGCCTTTGGCGTGCAGGTCAGACGCCGTTACATGACCGTCAATCCAGTACCATTGCCACGCGAGTACTCGCTGCCCGCGCCCAATGACAATCCCGGTCTTCGCGTCATGCGAAAGTCCATTGAAATTTGCCTTGACCAAGTTGCGATCGGCCAGGCTCCACTTCGAACCATCCCCTCCGGCCAGCTGGTTGGCGACGCTCACCAGCTTCGCGTCCCAGGATTCCTTGGCATACACGCCAAAGAATACTGTCACCTGCCTGCCATTTTTGCTGAATGACTGTGATTTCATGGCATCGCTGTTGCGAATTTCCGGAACCCAATCCTGGGGAGCGTGATCGACGATGATCCAGCCGGCCGCTTGCGCGATGGTATTGATTGTCGCGGAGGCAGCGCCCGATCGTTCGGCCAATGCAGTGCGAAATGGGGGCCACATTGCCATCAAAAGGATGACTGCGACTGCAGTCACGCCTATTTGCTTCATTGATGAAGATTGGCAAAGTGCGCCACTTTTGAAGCTCGAGGATTCGTGCAGTCCTTCTCTCACATCCAAGGATGCGGATGAATCCCGATACCGCCATCCCAGCCAGCAAAGCACAGTCAGGAAACAGGCGAACAGGTACCACCCGAACATGTAGTGATCATCTCTCAGGTACCGATTGTCCGAAACATGCGCAATCATGATGGTCAGGTACACGCGGACCCAATTTCCGATGACGCCGATGGTGGCCGCAGCGAGTATAAACAGTGCACGTTTCCGTGAAGACTCGTAAATCGTCCATGCGTAAAGGACGCCGAGTAGCAGGCTTGTACTAAAGAAAGCGACACCGCTGCATGCGTCCGCGATCGACCACGACCCGCTGGGCAAAATGAAATACGCCCCATCGCGATAAATCGGAACGCCAGAAGCGCGAATGGCCATTTCAGAAAAGAGCGCGCTCCATTTCACAAGTGTCGGAACCAGAACGGTCCATACCGGCAGTGCGAACAGCAGAATGAAAAATGGAAATGCCAGCGCACGAAGCCATTGAATACCAAAAATTGTAATCACGGCAGCCGGCACCAGGCCGAGAACCGCGAACTGGGTGAAAACACGCGCATAAATCAGTTGCCCGCCGAGCCAAACAAATCCAAGGCCAACCACCATCACCGCGCCCCATGGAAAAGAGTGGATCGGCAACAGCGATAGCTTTTGATGAAGGTTCCAAATCAGGATCAGCACCACCAAGACAACCAGCGGCGCATCTGTCGTACTACCTGGCGGCGTGCCAATTCCCAATAAGTGAGCAACCGTTGGCCAGTAAATAAATCCCACCACGGCGAAAATCAAAGTGACAGCCATTGCGGCCGCGTACTTTCTCCCTAAGTTCGAGAGATCTGTATCGCTACCCACGCCAGCCTTCATCCGCGATTCACCAAACAAAGTCGGATTGCATCGGATTTTTCGAGGTCGCGGTATCCAATGCTGCTGAATACTGGATTCATTGTCTGCATCGCGAGTGCGCCCGGCGCCATTGAATTTCCAAAGAAAAGAAGTCCAACATTCGCGGAATTGCAGACGTCAAAAGCATGCGTGATGAACGCCATTGTTGAACCGTTTGGCACAGATTCACGATTCTACATTGCCGTTTGCTTTGGTTTAGTGCCTGCGCCGCAATAAAACGCACAACCTGTATCGACGGGGCCGAATCTTCTTCAAACACAAAGCAAACATTGACCAATGCCCTTGGACTGCTTTCTCGCGGATGCAAAAAAACCCGCCAGCGGCGGGTTTTTTTGGGGGTTGTACAAATCACTAGTTGACCGAGATTTTTCCCTTAGCAGACTTACGCCGTGCAAAACCGATTCCGATCAGGCCAACGGCCAGCAAACCGAGGGTCGCAGGTTCCGGTACGCTGTTAAAGGTGATCTGGTCCTGGTACCCGGCATGAGTAGCATCGCCACTGGTATACACCGTCATCGTGTAATTGCTGACCAGGCCCGGGTTAGTGTTCAGGGTGGTCAGCCAGCCTTGGGCAATTGAATGGGGAGCGGACGACGTGGAGTTTGATCTGAATGTACCAGCCCCAAGGTTATAGCCGCCCGTGCCATGTTCGTAAAAAATTTCCCAGACTGCAAGCTGAAAAGCTGCGGAATTATTGCTGGCACCCGCAGTCGTGGCTGCGGCTAGCGCCAATGTGGCCAAACGACCCAGATCATTTCTTACGTTGGCGTTGAGCAACAATCCGCCGACATCGGGGGTGTATTCGCGCGCAGTGGAACCGGGAATATATTCAAAAATATCCACGCACCACGAAATGAAAGACTCCACGACATTTGGAGTTTTGTTAGTCATTACAAAGCCGCCGCCCGACCCGTTGTAATTCTTCGCCGGTGCGTCTGTCTTGCTAATGCTCACGGCAGCGCCGCCGGCCGGCGCCCACGCAGTCACCGTAAACGGGATGGCAGCTGCTGGCAGTGATACCAATGCTCCGGCAACGGCAACAATGGAGAGCGACAAGCGGTTTCTGAGTTTCATAATTATTCCTGTGTGGGTTTTCTTGTAGACACTCATTGAAAGCAATTTATGGGCCATTGCAATATTTCTTTTTTATTTTCAACGCACTGAAGCGGTCTCCACGAAGTCTTTTGGCGCAATTCCGGTGAGGTGTAAGATTTCCTGACGGTTGCAATGCCGCGACTCTACGCCAAACCCAACTCAGTCTGGCTCGACAGTCATTTCAGAAATTGGAACAAGCTATCACCAGCCATGCGTGGCTGCGCTTTGCATGCGAAAGGTCGGCGCAAAATCCGCTGACAATGCGAGGGCTGAGCGATGTTGGAAAAATCCTTCGAGTTGAACAGGAAAAAGCCTGAGCAAACACATGAAGGATGCGTTACTCAAGAGGCTTCGCACGGAAAGGAGTCGAGTTGATGGCTCCAGCCTTACCCGCTACACGATGAGTGAATCAGGGGATGAATTTAGACGCCTCGTTGGAATACGCACTTTCTACGCCGCTCGCATCATACGCGCGAACCGCGAAATAGTACTGAACTCCTCCGGTTAGCGCGGGCAAGACGTAGCTGGTGACATTTCCGACATTGATACCCTGCCCTGCCGACTGTTGATACACGCCAGAAACGGTACCGTAATAAACCCGATACCCTGAAACGCGTGCGTCAATTACCGGATCCCACAAAAGGGTTGTCACAGCAGGAACAAACGTCGCTGTGACCGTGCATGGACCGGAAATTGGGTTGGTTGTGTACACGTTCGCACCGACGCTGCCGCCACAAGTGCCCCCAAAGTTCGCGACAAAGCCGGAGTTTGGTATCGCAGTGAAAACCGCCCGGTCACCGAACAGGATTGTTTGCGGGGTCGCCGGTGAAAACGCGCCGTTGGACCCGGCTTGCGGCGTAACCAGAAAACCATTTCTCGAAAATTGCGCAGTACAGGCAGAGCTGCGGACCAAGGTCAAGGAAGTCACAGGATTGCTTCCGGAACAATCGCCAGACCAGGCGATAAAGGTAGATCCGAGTGCCGGCGATGCCGTGATCGTGACGACGGTGTTGAGGCTAATGTTGCCCGCACACGCCCCGGGACAAGCGAGCGCACCCGGGCTTGCGGTCACTGTGCCCACGCCATTGCCGGCGCTGCCCAGCATCAGCGACGCTTGACCAAGCGCCGGAATTGTCTGGCCTAAATTGGCCTTTACGGCGGAAATGTCGACTGCATTCACTGAGCCCGAACCGTTCACGTCAAAAGCGGCAGTCACCGCCGTCGCCGCCAAGCCCGAACGCGCCTTTACACCGCTAACGTCCGCCGAGGATACGGTGCCGTCAGAGTCTACGTCGCCCGCGAGAAAGCCTACGGACACTGTCGCGGTGGTGCTCCCGTTGACAGCGGAGACTGAGACCGCGGTGCGGGTGTTATTCGGGATGCCGGACAGCGGGACCAATACCTCTGACCCGGAGAATGTCGGCGATGCAACGCTGCCAAGCGGATTGCCCAAGGCATCGGACAAGGTTGCGCTTCCAACCGAAGCGATGGCGGTGTCGAATTGGAAGACGATCAAGTGCCCGGAACCAATCTCGCGCGGTTCTATGGAAATGAATCCCGACACCGGCTGCGAAATATCGATTGCAACATCAAGGTTTCCCGCAGCGGCATGGAGCTTTCTCGATTTTGCGGCAACAAGGTTCGGCGCAGCAAAAGCCGGCAGGCTTAAGGCGAGCAACCCATACACAAGCCAGCAAGAGAAATGACGCGCCACGTGCCCTCATTGAACGGATTTACCATCAATTCGGGAATCATACGCAACAAAGGCAAGAACCAGTATCGCGCGAGCGAGGGACGGCTGACTCTGGCGGATGAACGGTCGCACTGGCTTAGTGGACCTGCTGCCAAAATAAGAGGGTAACGAGGGAAGTTAAAGTGACTTAGTCAGAAATACGGGGCAACCACCGAGTACTGTTCGGCGGACAAACACGCGCCGAAACGACAAGTTCTCCGCTGGAGCTTACCGCGAGCCCTGGGCAGTAAGCACAACCTTTACAGAATGAAAAAGTACAAGAATATCAAATATTAACGTGTGGTTCTTCACGTAAAATAGGTCATATTCCAGCTTGTCGGATGAGTCGTCAATCGAGGCGCCGTATTTGTGCCGAACCTGCGCCCAGCCGGTCACACCAGGCTTGACGCTGTGACGCGCCGCATAGAACGGAATCTGTTCTTCCAATTGCTTTACGAAATATGGCCGCTCGGGGCGTGGTCCGACAAGGCTCATGGTCCCGGTCAGCACGCTAAACAATTGCGGCAGTTCGTCAATTCTGGTCAGTCGCATGAAACGTCCAACTCGCGTCACGCGGGAATCTCCGGCCTGCGCCCACTGCGGCCCATCCTTTTCAGCGTCGGCACGCATGCTCCGGAATTTCATGATGTTGAAAGAGCGGCCACCGAGGCCAACCCGCTCCTGACGGTAGATCACCGGTCCCGGGCTCTCCAGCTTTACCGCTATCGCCGCAACCAGCATGATGGGCGCGGCAAGGACCAACAGAACGGCGCTGGCGCAGATGTCGAATGCCCGCTTGACGAACATGCGTACCCTTCCTTGCCGAAAGCCATCGCCAAAGATGAACCAGCTTTCTCTGAGCAGGTCGATACGGACACGGCTGCGATGCTGTTCATAGAACGCGGAAAGATCGGTGACTTTGACGCCCTTGAGTTTGCAGTTCAGCAACTCTTTCAGTGGCAATGTGCCGCCGCGACGCTCGCGCATCGCAATCACGATTTCATTGATGTTGTGCTGGCCGGTGATTTCGCCGATCGACCGCGATGAGCACAGGATCTTGCTGCTGGGCAGCGAGGCATCCACGACCTGCTCTGCATAAGGCGAATAGAAGCCAACCACAGAGATTCGCTTGGCGGAGCCAGCGCGTTCCAGCGTCTCCTTGACGGCAACCGCGTCGGCACCGACGCCGAGCACCATTACGCGACGTTGACGCAGAGGCGAGGCGTGACTAAGCATGAAAATGGCCAACTTTGCAATGAATCCCAACGCCATGGTCCCGCCTAGGCACGGCAGGCATACGCTACCGTCGGGAAGCCGATAAAAAATCCAGTGCAGGCCAGGAAGAATGACCGCAAAAGCCAGTGCAACGCGCACGACTTTGGGCCAGAAATCACGGGGAGTGACGTCGCTGTAAAGTCCCAAGGACCCAGTGACAAAGACCATCGCCAGAACAATTGCCGTCGCCCCGGGTATCGAACTGAGCAACTCTGCGTTGCCTCCCGGGTAAAGCATCATGTAGCCGAAGACGATGGCAAAAAACAAACCAATCGCATCTACAGCCACCAGCAACAGCATGTTCAGCGGGAAAAAATTACCCAATAACCGAACCATCTGAATCTCCCAAAAACTTCGTTGGTTCTCTCAACTACTCGTTTTTTTCGGTCTATCCATTCGCCAAACCCGCCTTGTGTGCCGGTCAACGATGCATGCCGATTTTTGTCTATGGAGCGCGCGTTACAACCAATCCAAGGGAAAGCTCAAGCCGAACTTCTTATTCTTTGTTCTCAATGCTTCAACATTATTGCTATTGCCGGTGTCACCTGGTCGCAGTAACTTCAATGGCGTTGATCAATGGCAAACGAACCACACGAAGATACCGCCGCTTTGCGTTGCGGGATGTTAAGCAGTTCACAATTTCGGAAAGAAATTCCATGTTGGAACCTGTGTCCGGCCAAGGCGGGGAACAATCCTTTTAAATCAATCAGTTGCAATATCATTTGCGCACAGAATGCGGCCTGAGGCGTTGTCGCACAATCCCTCGCATGCCGGCAATTGGGCGTCCTGCGGCAGATATGACCGGCGGATGGGGAAAACACATCTTGAAACGCCGTTGAGTGAATTGGTAGGCACGATTGGACTCGAACCAACGACCCCCACCATGTCAAGGTGGTGCTCTAACCAGCTGAGCTACGTGCCTGCCGAATCGGTAATTCTAGCCGAATATGTGTGCCGTTGGCCAGTTGCGTCAATCGAACATGCCCGAGAAGGCATGCGCTAACGACGAACCAGCCTGCCCCCCTCAAAGCGCACGCGGTCGCCAATGCGAAAGCCGGGTTCGCCTTCAAATTTCGCCGTGCGGAAAGTATTGTCTTCCATCCTCACTCGCACGTCGAAGCCGGATTTGCCGGCGGACGATTTTTCGATCTGGTTCCCCAGCAGCGCACCGCCGACCGCGCCGGCAACCGTTGCCACATCCTTGCCGCGGCCGCTTCCCACCTGATGCCCAACGACGCCGCCAATCAGCCCGCCAAGCACGGCTCCGGTGCCGCTGGCCTGTCCCTGTTGCTGAAGTTGGGTAATTTGCTCCACCGTTCCACAATCTCGGCAGATTTGCGGTGGTGGCCGATTTACGACGGGCACCGGTTCGTTCTGGCTTGCCGGTGGGTTTGCCGCGCCGGCAGTTCCCGCTTGATTTGTGGTCGCGGCATACACCGGCGTCGGCGGTGTTGCGGACGCACTGCTTGCGCCACTAGTGGACGATGGCGGGGCAATGTTTGGCTTCGCCGGCGCTGGCGTGACGTTCCCCGCTTTCGCGTCCAGCCTGGCATTTGGTTGCCCCAACGTATCGCTCTTGATTGGCGGTAGAGCCGTGCTTGACGCGCCAGAGCCATTTGGCGGCGCCCCCTGAGGCAGGGCGGCCTCGGGCGCCGAACCGATCGGCGCCATCGCCGCCCCGGCTGCAGTGGGTGGCGCAGCAACCGTTTCAGCTTTGGGTGCCGGGCCGGATTGGGCGCCTGGAATGATGCCGGTCATCACGCCGATGCCGACGAGACAAAAGAGCGTAATCGCGCCGGCAGCGACAATCACCAGCGGGTGGGTCTTGCGATTGGCGTTACTGCCGCCGGGTGTCATGTCTGCCACGAAAGTCTCCTGTGTGTTCTGTTTGCTGTTTTTCTTCAACGCACAACCGCAGTGGTTAGCCGACCGTGGTTGCGCCCGCAGCGATCATGTTGTCGATCGCCTCCGCTGAATATCCCACTTCTGCCAACACTTCCCGGCTATGTTCGCCGAGTCGCGGCGCCAGCCGCCGGATTGACAGAGGTGTCTCGCTCCATTCGCCGACCGGCGCCGTGGTGCGCACTTTCCCTTCCGTCGGATGATCGAATACGGGAAAAAATCCGGCTGAATTCAGATGCGGATCGTCGATCAATGAATCCATGGTGTGCATGGGCGTATTGGGAATGTCCGCCCGCTCAAGCAAGTCTTGCCACGCCGCCGTGGTACGCGTGGCCATGATGTCGGAGACAAACTCGTAGACCTCGCGGATGTTGGCGGCGCGTGACGTATGGTCGCAGAATCGCGGGTCCGTTTTGAGGTCAACTCGCCCCACTGCTTCAAAGAAATTGGACCAGTGCTTGTCGTTGTAAATAAGCACGCAAAGATAGCCATCGCGCGTTGCGTACGGCCGGCGGTGTGGCGCGATCAAGCGCGCATAACCGGGCGAGCCGATCGGCGGCTCAAAGGTACGGCCGCCCATATGGTCGCCGAGTACAAACTGACTCAGGCTCTCGAACATGGTGACCTCGACTTCCTGCCCTTTGCCGGTTCTGGCCGCGTGAAACAAGGCACCCATGACGGCAATGGCAGTCTGCAGCCCGACGCTGCGATCTCCCAGCGTGACCGGCGCGTAGCGCGGAACATCGCCGCCCTGCTCCATGGTCAGCGCCGGGATTCCGGCGGCGCCCTGAATCAGGTCATCGTAGGCCGGCCGGCCGGCGTACGTGCCCTTTTCCGAAAAGCCATATGCGCCGACATAGACCAGTTTTGGATTGATGGCGCTGACCACGTCATAGCCCAGCCCGAGCCGCGCCATCGCCTGCGGCCGCACGTTGAACACCAGCACATCGCTCTGCGCCAACAGCCGCTTTGCCGCTTCGAGGCCCTGCGGTTTTTTCAGGTCCAGCACCAGCGAGCGCTTGTTGCGGTTCAAGTGCATATGGATATGCCCCATGCCGGGATTGCGCATCGGCCCGACCCAGCGCATGTTGTCGCCCGCAGGTGGTTCGACCTTGATGATGTCGGCGCCCATGTCGCCGAGTATCTGCGTTGCAAACGGCCCCATGACCACCGAGGTCATGTCGAGGATGCGCACACCGGCCAGGGGCCCGTGATTCTCGGTCGCCAACTGGCTCATCGGTGCACCTCGATGTACTGCGCACGGCACGATTTCATGCGGCGGATTGCGGAAATCACTTGATGTGTTCCATTCGAAGTAAGGTCGAAACTGCAGGACTGGCGCGGTTCCCAGGGCAAAAGTGGCCCAAATGCCGCGCCAGTGGCGGACTTTCGATGATCATCGCCGCCGCACCGATTCAACGCCCGACACGTCGCCCACGGCACGCAGCACCCGTTGCAACTGGTCGGCCCGGGCGATCTCGACGGTGAAACGCATCGAGGCGACATTTCCGCGCGAAAGCGTATTCACGGCCGTGACATTGATTCGCTCGTGCGACATCGCCTCGGATATGTCCCTGAGCAAACCTTGCCGGTCAGCGGCGATCACTTCGATGTCGGCTGCGAACGGCTGATCGCCGGTGTTGCCCCATGCTGCTGGCATCAGGCGATCGCGCTGCTCGGGCCGCAAAGAGGTGATGTTGATGCAATCGGTTCGGTGCACCGTCACGCCGCGTCCTTTGGTGATGAAACCGACGATCTGATCATTGGGCAGCGGTTTGCAGCACTTCGCCACCATGGTCGCAATGTTGTTCAGGCCCAGCACCAGCACGCCGCTGGACGTCTTTGAGGTTTGCTTCGGCTCGGCCAGCACCATTTCGGCAGGCGCAGCGGCTTCCACCTTGGGCGCAGTCAGGTCCCGAATCGACACTTCAATCTGATGAGGCGTAATTTCGCCGCGACCGATGGCCGCCAGACACTCGTCCACGTCCTTGTGGTCGAGTGCCGTGGCGACTTTTTCCATCGCCAGTGACGACGCCCCGGCGCGGGCCAGTTCTTTTTCCAGCGTCTGGCGGCCGTGGGCGACATCAACCTCGAAATACTCCTGGCGAAACCAGTTGCGCACCTTGGCCTGGGCGCGCGGGCTTGAAAGAAACCCGAGTTGCGGATTGAGCCAGTCGCGCGACGGGCCACCCTGCTTCGCCGCCAGGATCTCCACCCGTTGCGCGTTCTGCAACTTGGTATTGAGCGGGACGATCTGTCCATCCACCTTGGCGCCACGGCAGCGGTGTCCCAAATCCGTGTGCACGTGGTAGGCGAAATCCACCGGCGTCGCCCCTGCCGTCAGGTCGATGACCTTGCCCTGCGGCGTGAACACGTAAATGGTGTCGTTGAACAGGCCTTTCTTCACCTGCTCCGAAAAGCCCCCCTGGTCGGCCAGCTCGCGGTTCCATTCCAGCACCTGGCGCAGCCAGGCGATCTTGGCTTCGAACTTCTTTTCGGCCGAGGTCTTGGGGGCGCCGCCTTCCTTGTAGCGCCAATGCGCCGCGACGCCATGCTCCGAGGCCAGATGCATGTCGTGGGTGCGAATCTGCACCTCCAGCGTCTTGCCCTCGGGGCCAATCACGGCCGTGTGCAGGCTCTGGTAGTTATTGGCCTTTGGTTGCGCGATGTAGTCGTCAAACTCGCCCGGAATCGGCTCCCAGCGGTCGTGCACGAGGCCCAGCACCGCGTAACAGTCCGCCACGGTATGCACCAGCACCCGTGCAGCGCGCACGTCATAAAGGCGTTCAAAGGGCAGGTTCTTGGACTGCATCTTGCGGTGGATCGACCACAGATGTTTGGGGCGACCGGCGATTTCCGCATCGATGCCCAGTCCGCGCACCTGTTCGCGCAGTTCGTCGACAACCCGATGAATGTAGCCTTCGCGCTCGCCGCGCTTGCCGTCCAGGTAGCCGGCAATGCGCTTGTACAGCTCCGGCTCAAGGAAGCGAAAGCTCAGGTCCTCCAGCTCCCACTTGATGGAAAACACACCCAGGCGGTTCGCCAGCGGCGCAAACAAATCGCGGGTTTGCACGGCCGCGGCGTGGCGTGTCGCCTCATCGGCTTTGGTAATGCCGCGCATGTAAACAATGCGCTCGGCCAGCTTGATCAATACCACGCGAACATCATCCGCCAATGCCAGCAGCATCTTGCGCAAGCTTTCCAGGCTTGGGCCTTTGTCCTTGACTGTCTGCAGGTTCTCGATGCGGCCGGCGCGCAACACGCCTTGCACCAGCGCCGTCACGTCGGCGCCAAACGCCTCGGTGACAATGTCGGCGTCAAATTCACCCTTGGGGACGGTTGCGGCGATCAGGGCTGCCGCCAGTGTTTCATCATCGGCCTCGATCGCCACCAGCACACTGGCGATTTCGTGCGCGCGGCGCAAGGCGTCGCTGTTCGGCGTCGCCCGCGAGGCGGCTTCAACGAACGCCAGCGCGCGGCTGGGCAGATCGCGTCCACGCAGGCGCTCGGTGATCGGCACCGGCATGGCGTCCAGCATGTCTTGGGTCACGGTCATCTGCGGCATTTTAAGCCCGCGCGGTCACGTCAGTGCCAGCCGCGAACGAAAGCAGGTAACATCTTTCCGGCATGGCGATTGCTTTTGCACTCCGTGCGAACAATAACGAACTGGTCCGATGGCGCTCAAGTCCCCCTTTAACGAAATGTACGCAGCCGACGGCAGCGTACGACCTCAGTACGCCGGCTTTGCCGATTGGCTGGAAAATACTCCGCCGGAAAAGATCGCGCAGAATCGTCAGGCGGCCGACCTGCTGTTTCACCGCGTCGGCATCACCTTTGCGGTTTATGGCGAAACCAGCGGATCCGAACGGCTGATTCCGTTTGACATCGTCCCGCACATCATCCCCGGCAAGAGGTGGGAAGAGGTGGCCGCCGGCCTGCGGCAGCGCATCAATGCGCTCAATGCCTTCCTGCAGGACGTTTATCACGGCCAGGAAATACTCAAGGCGGGAAAGGTTCCCACCGACAAAGTCTTGGAAAACTCGCAATTCCGCCCCGAAATGATGCATATCGATGTGCCGGGCGGCATTTATGCACACATAGCGGGCATCGACCTGGTCAAAGATGCCGATGGCGAGTACTACGTGCTCGAGGACAACCTGCGAACGCCCTCCGGGGTGTCTTACCTGCTGGAAAACCGCAAGATGATGATGCGGCTTTTCCCGGAGCTGTTCGCCGCCCAGCTCATCCGTCCGGTCGACCACTACCCCGACCTGTTGCTGGAAACCTTGCGCAACGCTGCACCCCTGGGCATCGACAATCCCACTATCGTGCTGATGACGCCCGGCCACTTCAACTCGGCCTACTTCGAACACGCGTTTCTGGCCCAGCAGATGGGCATCGAGCTGGTTGAAGGCATTGACCTGTTCGTTCAGGACAACACGGTGTTCATGCGTACCACACAGGGGCCGCAGAAGGTCGATGTGATTTACCGGCGCATCGATGACGACTTCATCGACCCGGAGGCCTTTCGCAGCGACTCCATGCTGGGCGTGCCCGGTCTCATGCGGGCGTACCGCGCGGGGCGGGTGGCGCTGGCCAATGCCATCGGCACCGGCATCGCCGATGACAAATCGCTGTACCCCTACGTGCCCGAGATGATTCGCTTTTACCTGGGGGAGGAGCCGATCCTGCGCAATGTGCACACCTGGATGCTCAGCAACAAGGAGGACCTGGACTACGTGATCGCCAACATGCAGGACCTGGTCATCAAGGAGGCGCAGGGCTCAGGCGGCTACGGCATGCTGGTCGGGCCGACCTCCACCAAGGAAGAACGTGAACGCTACAAGCAGCGCGTGCTCGACGCCCCGGAGCGCTTTATTGCCCAGCCAACCCTGTCGCTTTCCACCTGTCCCACCTTCACCGACAAGGGCCTGTCACCGCGCCACATCGATCTGCGCCCTTACGTGCTTTCCGGCAAGTCGGTCAGTTTCGTACCGGGCGGCCTGACGCGCGTGGCGCTGCGCGAAGGTTCGCTGGTGGTGAATTCCTCGCAGGGTGGCGGCGTCAAAGATACCTGGATCGTGGACTGACATGCTGAGCCGAACTGCCTCAAATCTTTACTGGATGTCGCGTTATGTGGAGCGCGCCGAGAACACTGCGCGAATCCTCGATGTGGCTTATCGCATGTCCCTGCTCACCAAGGACCCGGACTTGCAGGATCAGGAATGGTTTGCACCGCTCAACATTACCGGTACCTTGTTCCCGTTCAGCGGACGCCATTCGATCGTCTGCGCCAAGGAAGTCCTGCACTTCATGGCTTTGGACCCGGACAATCCTTGTTCGATTTACACCTGCGCCAAGCAGGCGCGCGAGAACGCTCGCGCAGTGCGCGGCACCATCACCAGCGAAATGTGGGAAGTGCTCAATGCCACCTGGCTGGAGATGCAGAACATGGACGAAGACCGGCTGTATGCGCGCGGCATCTCGGCATTTTTTGATTGGGTCAAGGAACGCTCGCATCTATTCCGGGGCGTCACCTTCGGCACCATTCGCCGCGACGAGGCATTCCAGTTCCATCGCCTCGGCACGTACATGGAGCGCGGCGACAACACGGCGCGCATCCTCGACGTGAAATACCATGTGCTGCTGCCCAGCGTCACGGACGTGGGCGGCGCGGTGGATTACTACCAGTGGTCGGCGGTGCTGCGCTCGGTGTCGGCCTTCGAGTCCTACCGCAAGGTGTTTCGCGACACCATCACGCCGCTACGTATCGCCGAGCTACTCATCCTGCGCGCCGATATCCCCCGATCCATGCGCTTTTGCATGCGCGATGTCTATAACATTCTCGTTGATGTGCAGAACCGCACCTCTGCCGAAGCCACCCGCCAGGCAGGCGAAATCAATGCGGCGCTGCAATTTGGACGCATGAGTGATATTTTCACCACCGGCCTGCATGAGTACCTGACGGCCTTTCTGGCCTCCACCGACAAGCTCGGCGCCGAAATCAACCGCTCGTTTTTCGCGCCCGAATTGCAAAGTGCTTCATAAAAAAACAGTTTTGCCTCGGAGAAGTTCAAATGACCTATTGCGTGGCTCTTCGTCTCGATTCCGGGATGATCTTTGCCTCGGACTCGCGCACCAATGCAGGCGTGGACCAGATCGCCACCTTCTGCAAGATGCGTGTTTACGAAAAACCGGACGACCGCGTGATCGTGGTGCTGTCCAGCGGCAACCTCGCCATGACGCAGGGCGTGACCAACCTGCTCGACCGCCACAAGCATGCCGCCGACGGCACGCCAACCATCTGGAATGCCGAATCGATGTTCGACGTGGCGACGCTGGTGGGCGAAGCGCTGCGCGAAATGCAGCGGCGCGACGGCTCGGTCCTGATGCAAAGCGGCATCGATGCCTCGGCCAGTCTGATCGTTGGCGGACAGATCAGGGGCGAACATGAGCGCCTGTTCAATATCTACGCACAGGGCAATTTCATTGAGGCTTCCGATGAGACCCCGTATTTCCAGCTTGGTGAAGCCAAATACGGCAAGCCCATCCTCGATCGCGTGCTCACTCCGTCCACGCCGCAGAAAGAAGCCGCCAAGTGCGTGCTGATTTCGTTCGATTCGACCATCAAGTCCAACATTTCGGTGGGATTGCCCATCGACATGCTGTGGTACCCGAAAGATGCGTTGCGCATCGGCGTACAGCAAAGGATCCGCGAGGGCGATCCGTATTTCTCGATGCTGCGGCAACGCTGGGGCGGCGGATTGCGCCGCGTGTTCGGCGAATTGCCCGACCCGGACTGGCTGGAGTAACGACGCTCTTCGGGACCCTATCCTCGCCCTGCTGATACAGGTCGGACTGCATTTTCCAGGCATAACTCAATGACCATCCGCGTCGCCCTTCATCACCTCACGCACTACAAGTTCGACCGCCCGGTCAACCTCAGCCCGCACGAGGTGCGACTGCGGCCGGCATCGCACTGCCGCACGCCCATCGAAAGCTACTCGCTGACGATCAAACCCGAGAAACACTTCATCAACTGGCAGCAGGATCCGTACGGCAACTGGCTGGCGCGACTGGTATTCCCGGAAAAGGCCACCGAGCTGTCGATCACGGTGGATCTGGTCGCCGAGATGACGGTCATCAATCCCTTCGACTTTTTCATCGAGGCCTACGCCGAGAAGTTTCCCTTTGCCTACACGGCCGACAACCAGCGTGAACTGACCGCCTATCTGGAAATCGCGCCACCGGGAAAGCTGCTGGCCGACTGGATCGACCGCGCCCGAGCCGAACTGTTGGCCAAGCCGATCAACACCATCGATTTCATCGTCGCGCTCAACACGCGGCTGCAGCACGACATCAAGTACCTGATCCGCATGGAACCGGGGGTGCAGACGCCCGAGCAGACCCTGGAGCGCGCCATGGGATCGTGCCGCGATACCGGCTGGCTGCTGGTGCAGATCCTGCGAAATTTCGGCATTGCCGCGCGCTTTGCCTCGGGCTATCTCATTCAACTGACCGCAGATCAGAAGGCTCTGGACGGCCCCAGCGGCACTGACCACGACTTTACCGACCTGCATGCATGGGCGGAGGCCTACCTTCCCGGCGCCGGCTGGGTCGGGCTGGATCCCACCTCCGGCCTGTTGGCCGGCGAAGGCCACATTCCGCTGGCGTGTACGGCCATTCCATCCTCGGCCGCGCCGGTATCGGGCTATACCGACGTCTGCGAAACCGTGCTGGACTTTCAGATGAAGGTCACGCGCATTCACGAAGATCCGCGCGTTACCAAGCCCTACAACGATGCGCAATGGGCCGGCATCGTGGCGCTTGGCGAAAGCATCGACAAGGACCTGCAAGCGGGCGACGTACGCCTCACCATGGGTGGCGAACCCACCTTTGTTTCCATCGACGACATGGACGGCGCGGAGTGGAATTACACCGCCATGTCGCCGAAGAAACTGGCGCTGTCCATCGAACTGCTGAAGCGCCTCAAACCGCGCTTCGCACCCGGGTCCATGCTGCACTTTGGCCAGGGAAAGTGGTACCCGGGCGAGCCGCTGCCGCGCTGGGCACTGTCCTGCTACTGGCGCCCTGACGGCGTACCGGTTTGGCGCGATGAAACTCTGATCGCGCTGGCCGCGCCCAACGACGACCGCAAACCGGACGCGGCCGCATTCGCCCGCGAACTTGCCGCGCAGCTTTCATTGCATGCGGACTTCGCCATGCCGGCATTCGAAAGTGTCTGGCGCACCATCAAGGGCGAGGCCGACCTGCCGGCCAATATCGACCCGCTCGACCCGGACCTGAAGAAGCCCGCCGCGCGCGGCAAGCTGCTCGCGCAGCTGGCAGGCGGTATCGGCGATCCGGTGGGGTACGTGCTGCCGCTGCGCGTGGCGGCTTCAGCGGCGGACAATGCGTCGACCAAGGTGCAGACCACCTGGGTATCTAGCCTGTGGCCACTGAGCACGCCGCACATTTATCTGCTTGAAGGTGATTCGCCGATGGGCTTTCGCCTGCCGCTGGCATCGCTGCCATGGGTGGCACCGGAAGATGCGCAAAGCCTCATCGAGGGCGACCCGTTTGCCGAGCAGGCGCCCTTGCCGGACGGTGAGGACAAACCCGCCAAGGCAAGTTCAGCCGCCGCAGCAAAACCGGCAAAGCCGGAACTGAAAAAAGGCAAATCCGCGCCGGAAATCGTGCGCACTGCGCTGTGCGTGGAAGTGCGCGAGAAGATCCTCCATGTCTTCCTGCCTCCGGTCGAAAAGCTCGAGGACTATCTGGCGTTGGTCGCCACGGTCGAAACAACGGCACGCAAACTCAAACAAGCGCTGCGCCTCGAAGGCTATACACCCCCCTCGGACAAGCGGCTCAATAAATTCGCGCTGACTCCCGACCCCGGCGTCATCGAAGTCAATATCCATCCGGCGTCGCGATGGCAGGACCTGGTGACCAATACCACCACGCTCTATGAAGAAGCCCGTCTTTCGCGCCTCGGCACCGAAAAATTCATGCTCGACGGCAAGCACACCGGCACCGGCGGCGGCAACCACGTCACGGTGGGCGGCGTCACGCCGGCCGACAGCCCGATGCTGCGGCGTCCCGACCTGCTCAGGTCGCTCATTACCTACTGGCAAAACCATCCCGCGCTGTCTTATCTTTTCTCCGGCACCTTCATCGGCCCGACCTCGCAAAGTCCGCGTGTGGACGAAGCGCGCAGCGATGCGCTTTACGAATTGGAAATCGCCTTTGAGCAGATGGACGAGCACCTTGCACCCGGCAAGGAATCGGCCAAGCCCTGGCTGGTGGATCGCCTGCTGCGAAATTTCCTGGTGGACCTTACCGGCAACACGCATCGCGCCGAGTTTTCCATCGACAAACTCTATTCGCCCGACGGCCCCACCGGACGGCTGGGACTGCTCGAATTTCGCGCGTTTGAAATGCCGCCGCACGCACAGATGTCGCTGACGCAAATGCTGCTGCTGCGTGCGCTCATCGCCCGCTTCTGGAAGACGCCATACCGCCGTAACCTGATCCGCTGGGGCACGGAGTTGCACGATCGTTTCATGCTGCCCTACTTCGTTGCGCAGGACATGCGTGCCGTCTGTGATGATCTCGCCAACGCCGGCTACCCGGTGAAGTTCGAGTGGTTCGCACCGTTCCTCGAATTCCGCTTCCCGCGCTTTGGCAGCGTGGCCTACCAGGGCGTGGAAATGGAACTGCGGCAGGCCATCGAGCCGTGGCATGTGCTCGGCGAGGAAATGTCCGGCAGCGGCACCTCACGCTATGTCGATTCGTCGATTGAACGCATGCAGGTGAAAGTCACTGGCATGACGCAGCACCGCCATCTCATCACCTGCAACGGTCGCGTGGTGCCGATGACACCGACCGGACAGCCCGGCGAATTCGTTGCCGGCGTGCGCTACCGCGCGTGGGCGCCACCGTCGGCATTGCACCCCACCATCGGCGTGCACTCGCCGCTGGTGTTCGACATCGTCGACGGCTGGGCCGGGCGCTCCGTCGGCGGCTGTACCTATCATGTCGTGCATCCCGGCGGCCGCAGCTACGACACCTTCCCCGTCAACGCCTTTGAAGCCGAAGCACGCCGCGTCGCGCGGTTCCAGAAGCTGGGCCATACGCCCGGACCGATGGATTTCAAGGCCGAGGGCCGCAATCCCGCGTTCCCCTTCACGCTTGACCTGCGCAAGAAGCCGGATTTCGATGGGGCGCAATACATGCCGGTGCGGCCCAGCGCGGATCAGTAGCTCGGA
>JBGATH010000008.1:53096-139265 GCA_044229235.1 Usitatibacteraceae bacterium | reverse complement strand
CCACCACGCTGACATCGGCATCGATGATGTTGACGGCATCGAGTCGTCCGCCGAGGCCGACCTCGAGGATCGCAACGTCAACGCCCTGTGCGGCAAAAATCTGCAGGGCCGACAGGGTGGCAAACTCAAAATAGGTCAGCGGAACCGGCGGCTGTGAGGCGGTTCTCGCCGCTTCCACGGCCGCAAACGATGCGCAAAGTTCCTGGTCCGTCGCTTCACGCCCGGTGATGCAAACACGCTCGTTGTAGCGGCTGAGGTGCGGCGAGGAATAGAAACCGGTCCGGTAGCCGCCTGCCCGCAGCATGGCTTCGAGCATGGCGCAGGTGGAACCTTTGCCGTTGGTGCCGCCCACCACCACGTTGATCGGTGCGCGCGGGCTGCCCATGCGCTGCCACACCTCGCGCACGCGATCGAGCCCCATGACGATCTCGGCCGAATGCTGCCGGCCGATGTGGTCGAGCCAGCCGTCGAGGGATTTCGGGAGAACGGATGTGTTCACGCGTCGCTCAGCACACGCCATCGACTACGCGGAGCACAAATCATTGCAGATCGCCATTTGGCGCGCCTTCCCGGGCAAAAATGGCCTGGGAGCCGCGCCAGTGCTAGGGTTTGGCAAGCCGGGGCAATCACGCAACCGGTGCCGGTTCCTTTTGCAACAGCGTGAGCAACTGCGCGACCTTGTCGCGCATGTGGCGCCGATCGATGATCATGTCGATGGCGCCTTTTTCCAGCAGGAATTCCGCGCGCTGGAAACCTTCGGGCAAGGTCTCGCGCACGGTCTGCTCGATCACGCGCGGACCCGCAAAGCCGATCAGCGCACCCGGTTCGGCGATCACCACATCACCGAGAAACGCGAAGCTTGCGGACACGCCGCCCATGGTCGGGTCGGTCAGCACGGAAATGAACGGCAGGCGCGCCTTGCTCAGCATGTGCAATGCCGCGGTCGTCTTGGCCATTTGCATCAGCGACAGCAGGCCTTCCTGCATGCGCGCGCCGCCGGTGGCGGTGTAGCAGAGGAACGGCAGCTTCTCGTCGGAGCAGGCCTCGACGGCGCGGGCGAAGCGTTCGCCGACCACCGAGCCCATGGAGCCGCCCATGAAATTGAACTCAAACGCAGCCGCGACCAGCGGAACGCCCTTGACGGTGCCTTGCAGCACCACCAGCGCATCAGTCTCGCCGGTGGATTTTTCGGCGTCCTCGAGGCGATCGACATATTTCTTGCTGTCGCGAAACTTCAGGCTGTCGACCGGAATCACCTCGCTGCCGAGCTCGGCGCGATTCTCCGGATCGAAAAACAGGTCGAGGCGCACCCGCGCGGAAATGCGATTGTGATAATTGCACTTCGGGCAAACGTGCTGGTTGTTCTCCAGGTCGGTGAAGTACAGCGTGGCCTGGCACGAGGGGCATTTGCTCCACAGCCCCTCCGGCACCGCCTTGCGCGAAGTAGCCGCCGACGACTTGATCTTGGGTGGCAGCAGTTTGCGAAACCAGCTCATGCGTCCATTGCCTTTCGAATTCCGGTGACCAGCACGCGCACTTTTTCCTGCGCCGTTTCCAGCGTGGCCGTTTCCATTTCCTGGATGATACGCGAGCCGATGACGACTGCATCGGCGAAGCCGGCAATGCGCCGGGCGGTTTCACCATCGCGAATGCCGAAACCCACGCCGACCGGCAGTTTGGTCTGGGCCTTGATGCGCCTGATCATGTTTTCCACGTCGGACGTATCGATGTTGCCCGCGCCCGTCACGCCCTTTAGCGAAACGTAGTAAATGTAGCCGCGTGCGGTTTGCGCCACCAGCTTGATGCGCTCCGCTGACGAGGTCGGCGACAGCAGGTAGATCACGTCGATGCCGGCCGCATCCATGGTCTCGACCAAGGTCGCGCTTTCCTCGGGAGGGTAGTCCACCACCAGCACGCCGTCCACACCAGCCGCCATGGCCTGTGCGGCAAACTCTTTCATGCCCATGCGCTCGATCGGATTGGCATAGCCCATCAGCACCACCGGCGTGGTCTGATTGGTCTTGCGAAATTCGCTGACGTAAGCCAGCACATCGACCAGACCGACGCCGAATTTCAGCGCACGTTCCGACGAGCGCTGGATCACCGGGCCGTCGGCCATAGGGTCGGAGAACGGCACGCCCAACTCGATGACGTCGGCGCCGGATTCGACCAGCGTGTGCATCAGCGGCACGGCAAGCTGCGGGGCGGGATCGCCTGCCGTGACAAATGGGATCAGCGCCTTGCGGCCTTCGGCGTTAAGCCGCTCAAATGTGGTTTTGATGCGCGACATGGCGTGGGGTTTCTTTGCGTGACGAGCCGGTTCCTGACGGGCCATTGCGCCCGCCGCACGGCTTACAGGGTGAGATTGGATCGCGTCGCGACCGTGGCCATATCCTTGTCGCCGCGACCGGACAGGTTGACCAGCAGCGCTTTGTCTTTGGCCATGGTTGGCGCCATCTTCATGGCTTGCGCGACCGCGTGGCTGGATTCCAGTGCCGGAATGATGCCTTCGGTGCGGCAGAGGCGATGGAATGCTGCGAGCGCTTCATCGTCGTTGATGGCCACGTATTCCGCGCGGCCGGAATCCTTGAGCCACGCGTGCTCGGGACCGACGCCCGGATAGTCGAGGCCGGCGGACACGGAATGCGTATCGATGATCTGGCCATTCGCATCCTGGATGAGATAGGTGCGATTGCCATGCAGCACGCCCGGCGTGCCCGCGGTCAGCGATGCGGCATGACGGCCGGTCTCGACGCCCTCGCCGCCGGCTTCAACACCGATCAGGCGCACGTTTTCAAGCGGGATGTAATCGAAGAACACACCCATGGCATTGGAACCGCCGCCGACACAGGCCAGCACGGCGTCCGGCTGGCGGCCGATCATCTCCGGCATCTGCGTAATGCACTCCTTGCCCACCACCGAATTGAAATCGCGCACCATCATCGGGTACGGATGCGGACCGGCCACGGTGCCGATGATGTAGAACGTGTTCTCGACATTGGTTACCCAGTCGCGCATGGCTTCATTGAGGGCATCTTTGAGCGTCTTGGAGCCGCTTTCCACCGGCACCACGGTCGCGCCCAGCAGTTTCATGCGATACACGTTTTGCGCCTGGCGCTTGATGTCCTCACTGCCCATGTACACCACGCACTCCAGACCGTAACGCGCGGCGACGGTGGCGGTGGCCACGCCGTGCTGGCCGGCACCGGTCTCGGCGATGACGCGCGGCTTGCCCATGCGCCGCGCAAGCAGCGCCTGACCGATGGTGTTGTTGATCTTGTGCGCCCCGGTGTGATTAAGATCTTCGCGCTTGAGGTAGATCTGCGCACCGCCGAGCTGCTCGGACAAGCGCCTGGCGTGATAGATCGGGCTGGGGCGGCCGACGTAATGCTTCAGGTCGTGCTGAAACTCGACAATGAAGGCCGGGTCGGCTTTGGCCTTGGCGTACTCCAGATTCAGCTCCAGCAATGCGGCTTGCAGCGTCTCGGCGACGAATACACCGCCGTAGGGGCCGAAGTGGCCCTTGGCATCGGGAAGGTCATACATCTGCATTTTTGACGGCCTCAATAAACTGCGTGATCCTGGCGTGGTCCTTCAGGCCTTTGCGGTCGGCCTGCTCCACACCGCTTGATACATCCACCGCCCATGGCCGCACGCGGCGCACGGCATCACCGACATTCTCCGGCGCCAACCCGCCCGAGAGCACGATGCGCCCACGCATCGCGTCCGGGATCAGCGCCCAGTCAAAGGTATGTCCGCTGCCACCGAACAAGCCTTCGACATGCGCGTCCAGCAACAGGGCGCTTGCCGCGCGAAAGCCAGCCTCAAATTCTAGCAAATCGGTTGTCCGCATCCGCGCCTCGACGCGCAGTGCTTTGAGGTAAGGCATTGTGAATTGGTTGCAGTAGTCGGCGGCTTCATCGCCATGGAACTGCAGCAGCAGCGGCCGCACCCGGCCCACGACTTCCTTGACCGTGGCGGCCGTTTCATTGACGAACAGCGCGACCGGCGTCACGAATGGCGGCAGCGCCTTGCAAATTGCCGCGCCCGCTTCAACGCTTATGGCGCGCGGGCTCGGCGCATAGAACACCATGCCGATCGCGTCCGCGCCTGCTGCCGCGGCCGCCAGTGCGTCCTCGACGCGGGTGATGCCGCAGATCTTGATCCGGGTGCGATGCATGCTCAGGCGAGTAGGGGATGGCGATTGCGGGGTTGCGGAATCGCGAAGCGGTCATCGTACTCGATTTGCCACAGATACAAGCCGTCCGGCGAAAAGGTGGGGGCCGCCCTGGCACGGTCGCGACTGTCGAAGATTTCCGCAAACTCCTCCGGCGTATGGCGCCCCGCCCCCACGTACACCAGTGCACCGACGATGTTGCGCACCATGTGGTGCAGAAAGGCATCGGCCGCGAAGGTAAAGTCGATGATGGCGCCCTGCCGGCGCACTTCGGCTTGCCGAAGGTGCTTCACGGGCGATTTGGCCTGGCACTCCGCTGCGCGAAAAGCCGAAAAGTCATGCTCGCCGAGCAGTGTGCGTGCGGCGACCTGCATGCGTTCAAGGTCCAGCGGCGCGTGAATCCAGCCGACTCGGCCGGTGAGCAACGCGGGCGCGACGCCATCATTGAGCAGCAGGTAGCGGTAAATCCGGCCGCGTGCCGAAAAGCGGGCGTGAAACGCCGCGTCGACGCGCTGCGCCCAAAGCACGCGGATGTCGGCAGGCAGGTAAGTATTGGTGCCGCGCACCCAAGCCGCGTCCTCGCGCTCGATCGAAGTATCAAAATGCACCACCTGGCCGAGTGCATGCACGCCGGTGTCGGTGCGACCGGCGCAGGTGATTGCCACCCGCTCTCCCGACGTGCCGGCGAACTTCGCCAGCGCGGCCTCAACCACGTCCTGCACGCCGCAACCCGAAGGCTGCGACTGCCAGCCGCAGTAGGAAATGCCGGCGTACTCGATACCCAGCGCAATGCGCATGAAACGGCGTCCTGTGAAAACCGCCGCGCCGCACCGGCGGCGCAAACAAAAGGGGCGCACGGATTTCCGCGCGCCCCAATTTCAAACCACCGAAACTACATCCCGGCGAGGATCTTTTTCGCTTCTTCCTGCTGTGCCGGCGATCCCTCGCGGGTAACTTCGTTGAGGATTTCCTTGGCGCCATCGGCGTCGCCGATTTCAATATAGGCCTTGGCCAGTTCCAGCTTGGTGGACACGGCGCTCGGTCCCTCGCTGGCACCGCTGCTGCCATCGGACGGCACGTCCAGATCAAGGCTCAAGCCGCCGAGGTTCAGGGCGGCGGTCTTGTCGTGCGCCGCAGGAGCAGATGCAGATGCCCCCATGTTCACCGCGATGGTTTTGGTGAAATCGGCTGCTGCAGCCGGTTTCGGCATGGTCGCGTCAGCGCTGTCGAGCGAAAGGCTGGAGAGGTCGAAATCAAAACCACCGCCGGCTTCGGCCGCCGGTGCCGCCGCCGGTGCAGCCGGCATGGCCGGCACGTCCAGCGCCAGATCAAAGTCCAAAGCAGCGTCGGCTGCGGCCGGTGCAGGTGCGGCTGATGCCCCCGCGTTCAGATCAAGATCGAAATCGAGGCCGCCACCTGCGGCGGGTTGGTCGGAGTTCGGCGAGGTGATATCGATCGCCGACGATGAGGCCGTGGCGGCGCTGTCACTGAAGCCGAGGTCGAAATCGAGGTCCGGGGCCGGCTTTTCGGCCGGCTCACTGCCGGCCATCAGGTTGGCACCGGTTGCCGTGAACGCACCCGTCGTGGCGTAGGCCTGCCCGCTGCCGCCATACAGGGCGTTGGCGGGATCGATGGATGCCCCCATGCCCGCAACCTTGGCCCACATCGGGTTATCGCCACCGATGGAATCCTTGAGTTCCTTGGCCACAGTCTCGAACGCCTGCACGCTCTTGCGGGCGTGGTAGATCTCGAGCAGCTTGACGGTGATCTCGTGGCGGCTCTTGTCGCGCGACATGGCCTCCTTGAGGATCTCTTCAGCCTGTGCGTCACGGCCGTAGGCGATGTACACCTCGGCTTCTGCCACCGGATCAACCTCATCCGTGTCGATGCTGCCCGGGCCGGTCTTGTCAAAGTCCGTGAGGAACGAACTGTTGCCGGTATCCACCAGGCCGCCACCGCCCTTACCCGTAACGGTATTGGGCTTGAGATCGCTGGGCATGATCGACGACTGCTTGCTCAAGCTGGTGCTGTTGCCCGTACCACCTTTTTTCTTGCGACGGGACATGTAGAAAAGCAAGCCCCCCACGCCGAGCAATGCGGCCCCGCCACCGCCCGCAATCAGGCCGTATTCTTCAAGGAATCCAGGTTCCGGTGGCGGCGGTGCCTTTGCGGCCGGATTGGGCGGCACAACTTTCGGCGGCGCAGCCGGCTTGGGGGCTTGCGCAACCTTGGTCTCCGGTGGCTTGGCATCGGCGGGCTTCACGTCGGCCGGTTTGACTTCCACCTTAGCCGGCTCGACTTTGGGCGGTTCCGCCTTGGGCGGCTCTGCCTTCGGCGGTTCGACCTTCGCGGGTGTCGCTGCGGCCACTTTCGTATCCGCCGGTTTGGCGGGTTCGGGCAGGGGCTTGCCGTCCTTGCCTGCCAGGCCCTTGAGTTCCATCAGCTTGCGCATGTCGGTGATCTGCTTTTCCAGATCCTTGACGCGCGAATTGGCTTCTTTCAGCGAATTTTCCGCTGCGATCTTTTCTTCGCGAAGCTGGGTGATCTGCGCTTGCGTCTGTGCGCTGCCGGTGCCGGCCGCGCCTGCTCCGCCCGCCTTGCCGACGGCGACATCGCTCTTGGCGATCTTCAGCTGGTCGCCACCGATTTTCGCCGGTGCCGGCGTGTCGGGCTTGGCGACCGAGATCTTGCCGGTTGCTTCATTGGTCGCCACGGCGGGCTTGGCTGGAGCCGCTGCTGCACTGCCGGCAACCTGCTCACGGTAGGCGTTCCAGCTGGCGACCTGCGCCTTGATTTCGCTGCGCGCTTCCTTCACTTCGATCTGCGCGACGTCGGTCGGTGAGGGCACCTTGAGAATCTGGCCGGTGCGCAGGCGGTTCATGTTGTTGTCAATGAACGCGGATTTGTTTTCGCGATAAAGCGCAACCAGCATTTGCTCAAGGGAAACCGCGTCCGTCTTCATTTCCAGCGCGATCTTGTTGAGGGTATCGCCACGCTTGACCGGGCCATAGGTGTCGCCGCTGCCGGCTTCGGACTTGGCCGAAGGCGTGCCGGCAGCCGCAATCGGCGCCACCACCGGCGCCGCAGTTGCAGGTGCGGCAGGTGCGCTCGGCGCAGCCGGCTCGGCGACCGGCGCGGATGGGGTGGCCGGACGCGCCGCGGAGACGCTCGCCACGGGCGGCGCAACACGCGCCTCGTTGAAACCCGGCGGGTCAAGCAGGATGGGGTACTCGCGCAGCAAGCGGCCGGCAGGCCAGTTCATTTCCACCAGCACATCGAGGAACGGCTCATTGATCGGCGCGCTGCTGCTGATCTTCAGGACCGGACGTCCATCCGAGCGGCGCTCGACGGCAAACCGCAACTGGCGCAGCTGTGCCGAATACTCAATCTTGGCGTCGCCATAGGACTCCGGGCTGGCGACACGTGCAGCAATCGACTCGAATTCCCCCGGTTGCAGGGCGACCAGTTCAATTTCAGCCGAAAGGGGCTGACCGAGCGCGGAATTAACGGTGAGCTTGCCGAGACCCGCGGCGCCCGCTGACAGCGCGGACATCGCCAGTAGCGCTCCCCCCAATGCCGCAACCAATCTTGTTTTCGGTGGACGGTTCATACGTAACCCCAACCCTTCGATTTTTCGAGGACAAAGTAAAATAACATCAACGAGTTATTGTTTCAACTTTATTCGCTTTCTAGCATTAGAAGCGAAAGCCGCTGTTTTTTCAACCGCTACGATGGCCGCAGTCCGCGCCAATTGTCGTCGGCTTCGCGGTTTTCGACGCTAACTCATTGAAAACGCTTTATTTTTCAAGAATGATGCGCAGCATGCGCCGCAACGGCTCGGCCGCTCCCCACAAAAGCTGGTCGCCGACCGTAAACGCGCTCAGGTATTGTGGCCCCATTACCAGCTTGCGGACGCGGCCCACCGGGATATTCATGGTGCCGGTGACGGCCGCCGGGGTCAGTTCGCGGATGCTGCGTTCGCGTTCGTTGGGGATGTAACGCACCCACTCGTTGTCGTTGGCAATGATGTGCTCGATATCGGGCAAGGGCACGTCCTTTTTCAGCTTGATGGTCAGCGCCTGCGAATGACAGCGCATTGCGCCGACGCGCACGCACAAGCTGTCGATCGGCGTCGCCGCGCTGCCGAACGCCGGTCCGCGGCCAAGAATCTTGTTGGTTTCGGCCATGCCTTTCCATTCTTCCAGCGACATGCCCGGCGTACCCATCGACGCCATGTCCTTGTCGATCCAGGGGATCAGGTTGCCGCCCAGCGGGACACCGAAGTGCTGGGTCTCCTCGGCGGTAAGCGCGTGCTGTTTGGCCAGCACCTTGCGATCGATTTCCAGGATAGCAGAGTGCGGGTCGTCCAGCAGCGCCTTCACTTCGGCGTGCAGCGCGCCGTACTGGGTGAGCAGTTCGCGCATGTGGGTGGCACCGCCCCCGGATGCGGCCTGATAGGTCATGCAGGTCATCCACTCGATGAGGTCGGCCTTGAACAGGCCGCCGAGACCCATCAGCATGCAGCTCACGGTGCAGTTGCCGCCGATGTAATCCTTGATGCCCTTTGACAGCGCCGTCCTGATCACCGGCATGTTGACCGGGTCAAGGATAATGACCGCATCGTCCTTCATGCGCAGCGTCTTGGCCGCATCGATCCAGTAACCCTTCCAGCCGGCCGCGCGCAGCGGTGCGTAAATCTCGGTGGTGTAATCGCCCCCCTGGCAGGTGATGATCACGTCCATCTGCTTCAGGTGCGCGAGGTCTTTCGCGTCCTTCAGCGGCGCGCCCTGCGCTTCCGCCGGGGCGGCGCCGCCCACGTTCGAAGTGGTGAAGAACACCGGCTCAACCAGACCGAAATCCTGCTCCGCACGCATGCGGTCCATGAGCACGGAACCAACCATGCCTCGCCAACCGACCATTCCTACTTTCAACTTTGCCATGACTGCAACTTTCTGATCATCATTCGAAAAACTGACTGGACTCCAGCATTGGCGCGGCTCGCAGGCCGAAAACAGGCTGGGAAGTCCGCCAATGCTGGTGTTTCATCGCGCGCTAGAGGTTCGCCATCACCGCGTCGCCCATCGCCTTGGTACCACAAGCGGCTTCGCCCTTGCGGGCGATGTCGCCCGTGCGCAGCCCGCTTGCCAGCGTCTTCCGCACCGCGCTTTCAATGCGCATTGCCACGTCTGGCAGGTTGAACGTATAACGCATCATCATCGCCAGCGACAGAATCTGCGCCAGCGGATTCGCCACGCCCTTGCCGGCGATGTCGGGCGCCGAACCGTGAATCGGCTCGTACAGGCCCTTGCCGGCGGCGTCCAGCGAAGCCGAGGGCAGCATGCCGATCGAACCGGTGAGCATGGACGCTTCGTCCGAAAGAATGTCGCCGAACATATTGCCGCAGACCATCACGTCGAAATGCTTGGGATTGCGCACCAACTGCATGGCGGCGTTATCCACCAGCATGTGGGTCAGTTCCACATCGGGATACTCCGGCGCGATTTCGATTGCGATGTCGCGCCACAGTTGCATGGCTTCGAGCACGTTCATCTTGTCGATGGAGCAGAGACGCTTACTGCGCTGGCGCGCGGTCTTGAAGCCGACGTGGAGGATGCGGCGGATCTGCGCCTCGGTGTAATGCATGGTGTTGATGCCGACGCGGCTGCCCTTTTCGCCCGTGATGCTGCGCGGTTCACCGAAATAGATGTCTCCGGTAAGTTCGCGGATGATCATCAGGTCGAGTCCGGCGACAATTTCCGCTTTCAGCGACGATGCGTCGGCCAGTTCCGGAAACACGGTTGCGGGTCGCAGGTTGGCAAAGAAGTCGCACTCCTTGCGTAGCCCGAGGATCGCCTTTTCGGGGCGGTGTTCGCGTGGCAGCGCGTCGTACTGCGGTCCGCCGACCGAGCCGAACAGCACCGCATCGGCCTGCCGGGCAAGCGTCAGCGTCGCCGGCGGCAGGGGATGACCGTGCGCGTCATAGGCCGCGCCACCGACCAGCGCCGACTCGGTCTCGATTTTCATGCCGTCACGCCGCAGCACATCGATGACCTTGACCGCCTCGGCCATGATTTCCGGACCGATTCCGTCGCCGGGGAGAATTGCGATTTTCATTTGCTTCTCTAGTTAAACAGCCACGGTTCACGCTGCGCGCGCGCCGCTTCGTAAGCACGGATCTTGTCGGTATGGCGCATGGTCAGGCCGATGTCGTCCCAGCCATTGAGCAGGCACTGCTTGCGGTGATCCTCGACCTCGAACTTGTAGGTCTCGGCGCCGGGCACTTCCACCACCTGGCGTTCCAGGTCGACATTGAGCTTCAGCCCGGGCGTGGCCGCCACCACGTTGAACAGATGATCGACTTCCATCTCGCTCAGCACGATCGGCAGCAGGCCATTCTTGAAGCAGTTGTTGTAGAAAATGTCGGCAAACGATGGCGCGATGATGGCCTTGAATCCGAACTGCTGCAGCGCCCAGGGCGCGTGCTCGCGCGATGAACCGCAGCCGAAGTTCTTGCGCGCCAGCAGCAACGAGGCGCCTTGGTAGCGCGCCAGGTTCAGCACGAAGTTCGGATTCAGCGGTCGCCTGCCGTTGTCCATTCCCGGCTCGCCATGGTCCAGGTAGCGCCACTCGTCGAACAGGTTCGGACCGAAGCCCGAACGCTTGATCGACTTCAGGAACTGCTTGGGAATGATGGCGTCGGTATCGACGTTGGCGCGATCCAGCGGCGCCACCAAACCCATGTGCTGGCGAAACGCTTCCATCTAGCCCTTGGCTTTCTCGGCGGCCTTCTCGATGACTTCGCCGCCCTTTTTCACGTCCTTGCCGATGCCCTCGATGGTGTTGCACCCTGCCACGACCACCATTGCCGCGACCATTGCCAACAGTTTTTTCATGCCCTGCTCCTGACGAAAATTTGCCGAACTTCGGCGTAAGACGTTAAGGAAGAATTTGCCGAACATCGGCAAACCGTCCGGCGATGGCAGCGGCTGCGGCCATTTCCGGACTGACCAGATGAGTGCGCCCTCCCGCTCCCTGCCGCCCCTCGAAGTTCCGGTTCGATGTCGATGCGCATCGTTCCCCCGGAGACAGGCGGTCGTCATTCATTCCCAGGCACATTGAGCAGCCCGGCTCGCGCCACTCGAAACCGGCGGCGAGAAATATCCGGTCCAGCCCTTCGGCTTCGGCCTGGCGCTTCACCAAGCCGGATCCCGGCACCACCATGGCCAGCTTGACGTTGGCGGCAATATGGCGCCCCTTGACCACGCCGGCGGCGGCGCGCAAGTCTTCGATGCGCGAATTGGTACAGCTGCCGATGAACACCTTGTCGATCTTTACCTCGCTGATCGCCGTGCCGGGATTGAGCCCCATGTACTGAAGCGCCCGCTCCATGGCCTCGCGCTTGACCGGATCGGCCTCGCGCGCCGGTTCCGGCACCTTGCTGTCGATGCCGGCGACCATTTCCGGCGACGTGCCCCAGGTGACCTGCGGTGTGATCGTGGCCGCGTCGAGTTCGACAACGCGATCAAACACCGCGCCATCGTCACTCTTCAGCGTGCGCCAGTAGGCAGCGGCCTGATCGAACTGGTCAGCGCGCGGCGCATAGGGCCGGCCGCGCAGGTATTCGATGGTCTTGTCGTCCACCGCCACCATGCCGGCGCGGGCGCCGGCCTCGATGGCCATGTTGCATACCGTCATGCGGCCTTCCATCGACAGCGCCCGGATTGCCGCACCGGCGAATTCGATGGCGTAGCCGGTTCCGCCGGCCGTGCCGATCTTGCCGATGACTGCCAGCACGATGTCCTTGGCCGTTACTCCGCGACCCGCGCGCCCCTCGACCCGGATCAACAGGGACTTCGATTTCCTGGCCACCAGGCACTGCGTGGCCATGACGTGCTCGACCTCGCTGGTGCCGATGCCAAAGGCCAGCGCCGCGAACGCGCCGTGCGTGGACGTGTGCGAATCGCCGCACACCACGGTCATGCCCGGCAGCGTCGCGCCCTGCTCGGGACCGATCACGTGCACGATGCCCTGGCGCGCGTCATTCATGCCGAAGTAATCGGGGACGCCAAACTTGGTGATGTTCTTGTCCAGCGTTTCCACTTGCAGGCGCGAGATCGGATCGGCGATGCCTTCCTTGCGCGACGTGGTGGGGACGTTATGGTCCGCCGTGGCGACGATGGATTTGAGGCGCCACAGCTTGCGGCCGGCCAGTTCGAGGCCTTCAAACGCCTGCGGGCTGGTGACTTCGTGCACCAGGTGCCGATCGATGTAGATCAGCGCCGTGCCATCCGATTCGTGGTGAACCAGATGGGCATCCCACAGTTTGTCGTAAAGCGTTTGCGCCATGGCGTTGTGCACTTGCAGGGAGGGGAGCGAAGCCTTTAATTATACAAGCTCCATTGTGCGCCGCACCAATGGCGGCGGCGGCTTCGCCCGATGTTCGCGACAGCGGGTATTGCCGCTGCGCTGCCCGTGTAAGGCCACCGCGTGATCGCCCGCCGGCTGGTCAAGCCTCGATGTCGTCGGACTCGCCCGACTGTGTCTGCCGAGCCCGCGTGTGCGGTGCCGGCCTGCCGGGCGCAGCCGCCGCAATCTGCGGCGTGCCCGTCACCACATCGGCATTTTGCGCACGGTGCACCAGGGCACGGTCGATCAGCACCAGCGCCAGCAGCGCCTCGGCGATCGGCGTGGCGCGTATGCCGACGCAGGGATCATGGCGGCCATGGGTGTTGATCACCACTGATTCGCCGGCTTTGTCGATGGTTTGCCGATCCAGGCGAATCGATGAGGTTGGCTTGATGGCAATTGAAACGCTGATTTCCTGCCCGGTGGAAATGCCGCCGAGGATACCGCCTGCGTTGTTCGACAGGAATCCTTGCGGCGTCATTTCGTCGGAGTGTTCGGTGCCCAGCTGCTCGACGCTGTGAAAGCCCGCGCCGATCTCCACGCCCTTCACCGCATTCAGTCCCATCATGGCGTGCGCGATGCAGGCATCGAGCCGGTCGTAGATCGGGTCGCCCCAGCCCACCGGCACGCCGCTGGCAATCACATTGATGCGCGCGCCGCAACTTTCACCGGATTTGCGCAACTGGTCCATGTAGTGCTCGAGGTCTTCCACCATGCCGGCATTGGGCGCAAAGAAAGGATTCGCGCCAACCGCATCCCAGGAATCAAACGGAATTTTTTTCAGGCCCAATTGCGCGAGATAGCCGCGGACTTCGACGTTAAATCTTTCACGCAACCATTTGCGCGCGATCGCGCCGGCGGCAACCGTCGGCGCGGTCAGGCGGGCCGATGACCGGCCGCCGCCACGATGATCGCGGATGCCGAATTTCTGCAGGTAGGTGTAATCGGCATGACCCGGGCGAAACGCATCGGCGATCTTGCCGTAGTCCTTGCTGCGCTGGTCCTCGTTGCGGATCAGCAGGCCGATCGGCGCACCCGTGGTCCTGCCTTCGAATACACCGGAGAGAATTTCCACGCGATCGTCCTCGCGGCGCTGTGTCACATGCCGCGAGGTGCCGGGCTTGCGGCGGTCCAGATCAACCTGGATATCCTCGGCACTCAGCGCCATGCCGGGCGGACAGCCATCGATCACACAGCCGATGGCCGGGCCGTGGGATTCGCCGAAATTGGTGACCGTGAAAATCTTGCCGAGGGTGCTGCCGGACATGTGAATTTGTGCCAGAAAGGAGTCGAGGCCAGTGTATCACGCGGCCCACAGGCGCCTGGTTGCCAGCCCGCACAAAATGGCCAAACACCAGCACTGGCGCGGCTTTCCGAGCAAAAATGGCCTGCAAGCCGCGCCAGTGCTTGCTTTCATCCACTCATGCGTAGGTCAATCGCCCGCGATCAGCGGCACACGCCACAGCGATTGCCGGTCACGCGCGCGTGCCGGCAAGGGCACATCACTTGGGTGCCGGGGCGGCGCCGCGCGCCGGCGGTGCGTCGGCCGGCGGCGGGGGCGGCTGCGGTGCGTCACAGATCGGCGCCACGAATTCGGCGTCGTACTTGCGTCCCGGTGCCAGGTTTGCAAATGCGGGACCGAGCGCCTTGGCGGCATCGTCTTCGATGCGGTCAAGGAAACCGAGTTGAATGCGTCCTTTCTCGTCCTTCTGCGCGACAAAGCGAAATCCACGTTCGCGCGCCAACTTGAGCACCGAGCAGGCAACAAACAACGAGCTGCCGACGGAAGGCAGCCGGCCGACGGTTGCGATTTCCAGTACCGACAGCCGCGGCGCTCGTTCCACCTCGGTGACCGTCACGCTCCAGGTGGAGCCGTCCTCACGCTTGATTTCGCCGGTGGTGGCGCTGAAGCGCGTGTCCGTGGTAGCGGGCGCCGCGTTCAGCAACAGCGGGCAGGCGAAGATCATCGAAACCAGCAAACGAACCAGCAAGCTCATGCGTCCTCCTTGACGTCTGCGATTGTAGCGGCGCGCGGCGGCACTGGCGCAACGTAGCCGATGACCAGCAGCAGCACGCCAACGCCGATGAACGACACGATGCGCGCAACCGTGCCGGTATTTCCCAGGTCGTTGACGAACAGCTTGAACACCACCATTGCCAGCAACGCTGCGCCCGCCATCCACAGCGGACGCGATACGCGCCTGATGGCGATGGTCATGAGCACCAGTGCCACCGAGGTCCACAGCAGGGACAATGCCGCCTGCGCAACCACCGAGCGCAGCAGGGCGTGCAAGGCAAACGGCACATCCGTCCACTGATGCACGCTGCGCAACAGCACCGCATTGACCCAGAAAAATGCGGCAGCCGCGAACAACATGGGCAGGATGCGTTTTGCCTCGGCATCGTTGACCAGGCTGCGCGATGCCCGGACGCCGGCGCCCAGCAGCGCGAGTTGCGCCAGATCCAGGGCGTTGAAGACGGGAATGTAGGGCAGCGGCGGCAGGCTGCCGTTGCAGGTCGTGTTTGCCGCCAGCGTCCAGATGAATACGCCGACGATCAGCGGCCATGCGGCAAATTTGCGAAAAGTCTCGCTGTGGTCGCCGAACGCACCAACGCGCCGCTCGATCCCCATCGTGGTCAGCGCCAGCCACGCAGCGGCAATCGCCCCGGTGGCGGCGTACAGCCAAGACTCGCCCAGTCCGGCATGTTCGATGCGCCAGTGCGCGTCCCACAGCATGAGCGCCAACGCCAGCCACCATGCGAACAGGTGCTGGGGGGCGGGCATCAGGGCCAAACCGTCCTGCGCCTGCCGGCGCAGGGTCAGCGTGCCGACCACCACGGCCACCGCCCAGGACATGAACTGCGCGCCGGCAAACGGGTGCCCGCTGTGGCCAATGATGTCCAGCGCGGCAAGCAACATCGCCAGACTGAGCAAGCATTGCGCGCGGCGCAGCGCAGCCCATTGCAACGCGCTGCCGGCCGCTTCAAAACACAGCACCGACAGCGCCACGCTCGCCAGATGCACGGCCAGTTGATGCTCGGCGGCAATGCGTTGTTCAATGACACCGTGCAATCCGGCGAACCACCAGACGAGCGACCACCACAGCGGCAGGTTCGACAGTCCCGCCCGCGCGGGTATCGCAGGCATGCCGGCCGCGAACTCCCGCAGGCGGAAGCGCAGCGCCGCGGCGATCAAGCCGCCGGCGCCGATGGCCCACACCCACACGAACTCGCGTGCGTCGTAACGCCACAACACCTCCCAGGTGGCCACCAGCAGCAACAGCGTCCAGCCGGCGGCGAAGCGCCAGCCGCTGCTCGCTTCGATGCCGTCTGCGCACTGGCGGTGCAACACGAAAAAGTACACTGCAAACACCAGCGGCCACGCCCACACGCCGGCGGCCTGCATGGGATGCGAATCCGGCAGCAACAGCAGCCACAACAGCAGCAGCACGCCGATCATGAACGCATGGGCGCGCGCCGCCAGCCGCAGGATCGGCCAGGCCAGCACACTGCCCAGGCCTTCGGCCAAGGCGCAGGCTGCCGCCGTGGCTACGAGCAGCGCCGGCAGCCGCGACAGGTCATCGTGCCATTGCCCGCAAATGCCGATCAGGGCACCGAACAGCAACCACGCGCCTCCCCAGCCGATCAGCGGGCCCTGCATCGACACTTCGAGACGGGTGACGTCGGCGGCAAATCGCTTCATGAACCACGCGGTCAGCACTGACGCGGCCGTGATCAGCAGGCAGCCGACGACGCGATCGTTCAGCCAGGGCGGCTGCTGGCCAAGCGGCAGCCGGTCAACCGTCAGCCACCAGAAATAGCAGGCAGCGGCGAACTGCAGCAGCAACGCGAACCCGCGCGCCGCCAGGCTGTTTTGCCGACAACCCATCCAGAATATCGCCGCGCCTTCCAGAGTCCAGAAGGCGAAGGTGGGGTAGCCCTCGAACGCGAAATACGGCGCCGCCGTGCCGAAGACGATGGCCAATGCAAGATGTGCTTCGGCCAACAGGCGCATGCGCTCGCGGCTCCACAGGGCAAAGGCCAGCGCCGCGTAAACCAGGGCAGCGGCAAAGGCGCTCCATGCCAGGATCTGGTCGCCCATGCCGCGCGTCAGCGCCGCCTGCAGCATCGCCGTGGACAGCGGCATGCCGAACACCAGTGTCGCGTCCACCACGCCCTTGAGCTCGGGCGGCTGGCGCTGTGCAAACAGGATGGGGATCGCCAGGTACAGCAGGAAGAATGCAATCAGGAATGGCTCTACCGTCGCGAAATGCGCCGGCGTATAGGTCGCGGTCCCCCATATCAGGGCGATCGCAAACGTGAAAACGAAACCAACCAGGTTCAGTTCGCGCCAGGACTTGAACCAGCTCGCGCCGAGGATGACGATGTTGAGAATCAGGTAGTAGGAGAACAGCAGCACATGGTTGCCGCTGCCGGTCGAGGCCAGTATCGGCGCCATGAATGCGCCCGTCAGCCCCAGCACCGCGAACGCGCGCGCATCCAGACGCACCGCCAGCAGGAGGGTCGCCACGCCCAGCGCCGCGAACAGCGCGAAGCCGAATGGCGCCGAGATGAGCGCGAAGGTCTTGAGCGCGAAAAACACATCCAGATACAACAAGCCCATCGCGCCACCCATGAGCACGATGGCGTAGGTCCTTTGTTTTTCCAGCAGGCGCCGACCGATGACGAACATGGCGACGCTGGCCGCGGCCACGCCGAGCAGGCGAAGCTGCGGCGGAAACATTCCCCGGTCATAAGCGAACTTGAGCAGGAAGCCGACACCGAAAAACAGGATCACCACACCCAGCTTGGCGACGATATTGCCTTCGAGCAGGCGCTCGATCAGGGTCGGACCCGCCGGGACCGCAGGTTTGCGGGGTGCCGCCCGAGTCATTGGCGGATCGCCCGGCGCGGACGTGGCATTCGCCGCCACCGCCGTCACGGCGGCAGGTCCGACACTCAGCGCGCTTGGCCGCGCGGTTTCTGTGGCAGGCGGAACCGGGCTTGGCGTGGGCACCGGCGAGTCGACAAGTTCCGTGGTCGATTGCAGGCGTTGCGGGCCTGTTGCCGTTTCCTGCGCGGCGGCCGACGCGTCAACCTGCGCGGCGGAGTGGTTCGAAAAGGCCGCGAGCGGCGGCGGCGATGTGACTGGCGCCGGCGACACTTGCTCCGCCTTTGCCGGTGTAGGCTGCACAGCGGGTGCCGGGCTTGCCTGCTCCACGCGCTCGAGGCGCTCGATCCGCTGGCGCAGTTCGTCGATGGACTTTTCCGCCGCCGCAAGTTGCCTGGTCAGGTCCTGATGGTTTGGCAGGTCATCCGCGCGGCCATTTCGCTTGGCGAACAGGTCGCCGACGATCCAGCCCAACAACGCGCCGGCCAGCGCCCCGCCAAATCCGCCGATGCTCGCGCCCAGCAGCATGCCGACGATGAGTCCGACGATCTTCACGGAGCATCCCCGGATGAAGGCGGCGCCGTTGGCACAGCGGTCGGTCGAAGCAAGGCCCGGCAATCAGACACAAGAACTGGCGAGCCTTTACAGCCATTTCTGGCCTGGAAGGCACACAGATGCTGGGCCTTCGCAATTTGCATCGAAGCCCACGCACCGACGGCGAAGGGAACCGTACTCATTTCCAGTCTCCGCGCAATTCGGCGACCTTTGCCTGCAAACCCTCGGGCGATACGGCCTGCGGTGACCACGGCGCGGCGATCTCCAACGCGATCCGCGAATGCACCCCGCGGGGATAGCGCATCGCCGTGCCGCCCCAGCGTGAAAAGAAGCTTCCCCACAGTCCGCGCAGCGCCATCGGGATCACCGGCACCGGTGTGCGCTCGATGATGCGGGTGATGCCCTTCTTGAAGGGATAGACGTCGCCGTTGTCGGTGATCCGCCCTTCCGGAAAAATGCATACCAGCTCGCCGTCGGCCAGGTACGCGGCGATCTTTTCGTAGGCGCGCTCGAGCATTTCCGGGTCTTCCTTGGCCGAGGCGATGGGTATGGTGCCGGCGGTGCGGAAAACAAAATTGAGGACAGGCACCTTGAAAATGCGGTGATCCATCACAAAACGCACCGGCCGCTGGATGGCGCCGCCGATCACCAAGGCATCGACAAAGCTGACGTGGTTGCACACCAGCACGCAGGCGCCTTCGTCCGGGATGTTCTCCAGACCTTTCTTCTCAAGGCGGTAGAAGGTGTGGATGAGCATCCAGATGAGGAAACGCATCAGGAATTCCGGCACCAGCTTAAAGATGAACAGCGCCACGGCCGCGTTCATGATCGCCACGGTCAGGAACAGCTGCGGCAGCGTCAGGCCGGCGTGCAGGATGGCGGTGGACAAGCCTGCCGCCACCACCATGAACAGGGCATTGAGAATGTTGTTGGCGGCGATGATGCGGGCGCGGTAATGCGGCTCGGTGCGCGACTGCATCATGGCGTACAGCGGCACGCTGTAAAAACCGGCGAACATGGCCAGCAGGAACAGATCAGCCAGGATGCGCCAGTTGCTGGTGTTGTCGAGGAACGCGCTGACGCCGATGAGCGCGTGCGCACCGCTAGTCCCCATGCCGCGCGATGCGAAGTACAGGTCCACGGCGAACGCGGTCATGCCGATCGAGCCAAACGGGACGAGACCGATCTCGATGCGATGGCCGGACATTTTTTCGCAGAGGATGGAACCGAGGCCGATACCGACCGAGAACACCGCCAGCAGCAAGGTCACCACCTGTTCGTTTCCCGACAGCACTTCCTTGGCAAAACCGGTGAACGAGGTCAGGAAGATCGAACCGAAAAACCACAGCCAGGAAATGCCGATCATCGACAGGAACACCGCGCGGTTGCGATTGGCAATCTTCAGGTTGGCCCAGGTTTCGGTGACCGGATTCCAGTTGACCCGCAGGTCCGGTTCCGGCGCAGGCGAAGCCGGAATGAAGCCCGCGGCAATGCGCCCCAGCACCGCGACCGCCACCGACACCATCGCAACGTAGCCCGGCCCGGCGCCGGGAATCGCCACCAGCGCGCCTCCGAGCATGGTGCCCAGCAGGATGGCGACAAAGGTGCCCATCTCCACCAGCCCGTTGCCGCCGGTGAGTTCGCTGTCCCGCAGGTGCTGCGGCAAGTAGGCGAACTTGGCCGGGCCGAACAGGGTCGAATGGCAGCCCATCAGGAACACGCCGACGAACAGGAACGCCGGCATGGTGAATGCAAAACCGGCGGCAATCACCAGCATGAACACGATTTCAAGGTTCTTCACGATGCGCGCAATGGCGGCGCGATCGTACTTGTCGGCAAGCTGGCCGGCGGTGGCGGAAAACAACACGAACGGCAGGATGAACAGGCCGCCGATGATCGGGCCGGCCAGCTTGCCGTCCATGCCGCCCCACTCCGCGGCCTTGTAAGTGGCCAGCACGGTGAAGGCAAACTTGAAAATATTGTCGTTGCCCGCGCCCAGGAATTGCGTCCAGAAAAAAGGCGCAAACCGGCGTTGCCCGAGCAGCGCGAACTGGTTGTTGGTGACCGGCGTGGCGGTTGTCGTCAAGTTAAACCCCTAGGCAGATTGGCGATTGAAAAATGCACCCGACTCGAAGATCGGGTCCGCGAGTTTCCGGCCACCGATGCGCAACGTGCGTTTGAGCACGAAGTCAAACATCAGCGGATTGTATTCGCGAAGTTGCTTGATGAGGACCGCCTCGCGGGCGGAGAGCCAGCGTTGCTCGACCATGTTATCCACGGAGAACAGCGGCATCACGCCGGGCAGCGGGTAGTCCGAGCCGTTGAACAGCCGGCCATGCCACTCCTGCCGCGCCAGCAGCTTCGGCACATACTTTGCCCGGTTGTTCTGCAGGATGGCGGAGATGTCGCCGAACAGCTGCCCCTGCCAGCGCGCTTCGGACATCAGGCGCGAAAACAGTTCGAAACTTTCCACGTAGCGGCCATTGGGGCCGCGGTCGATGTCGCGGTCTTCGCCCATGGTTGCGCAATGCGCCACCACCACTTTCACGCCATGTTCCAGCGCGCGGCGCAGTCGCAGCGGATTGCCGAATTGCTGCTGATGAGCCCCTTTCACGGCGCGTTCATGTCCGGCATGCGTGATCAGCGGCAGTCCCAATTTCGCCAGCGTGGCGTAAAAGACGTCACATCTGGCTGAACCGGGATCGATACCCATTGCCGACGGCAACCACTTGACGGCGACGGCGCCGTCCGCAGCCACGCGCCGCAACGCCGACTCGACATCGCGCCGGTACGGGTGAACCGAGCCAACGAAGCGGAAGCGCTGCGGATTCTCCCGCGCCACTTGCGCGGCATAGGCATTGGGCACGTGAAACGCGGCACGCGCTTTGTCGAGACTTCCATCCTCGCGATAGGTCTGATCAAAGGCAAACAGCATCAGGCCGGCTCCCGCCGGAAACGCGTCGGCGTGCTGTGCCAGCCGGGCCACAAAATCGTGATCGACGCGAAACTGCTTCTCCTCCACGCAGGCCGCGTTGAGGAAAAACTTCTTTTGCAGGTATTGGCGTGGATACAGCACCGACTCGAGCTGCGGATTGATCCAGCAGCCGCTGCCGGAATCGCCGTTGCCCAGCAAATGCGCGTGGCAGTCCCAGATCCGGCTGGCATCCAGCCCGTCGAATGCGGCACGTACCAGCGTGTGATTGCGCAGCGCCTCCGGCAGCGCGCCGAGGCAGGGATTCATCAGCGAGGCACCCTCGTCCAGACCGAGCCGCAGCGCATGCGCCGCCGTGCCGATACAGGCCATGCACAGGCCCGAGCCCACGCCGGAGAGGAATTTGCGGCGACCCCGGTTCACGTTTGCGCGCATCATATAACCAAAGTTTTCGACATATTGAGGAAAAAAATTATTGGGTCTTCAGGTAATCCATGACCGCCACCAAAGAATCGCGGATGCGCTTCTTGTTCAGCCAGAAATGCACTTCCTTGCCAATCTTCTCGCTGTCGAGCACGCCGGCCTCACGCAGGATCTTCAGGTGATGAGACACGGCGGAGCGGGACAGCGTGGAAACTGCCACGATCTGTCCCACATTGAGCCGTTCGCCCGGTTCGAAGGTCAGCAGGATGCGTTGCCGATGCTCGTCGCCCAGCGCAGTAAATACCCGGGCAATGTTGCTCCAGGCGACGGGAATGGCTTTTGTGTAATCTGAGTACATAACCACATTCTTAGACATATGGTTATGAGTTGTCAACCCCCCTCCTCGATTTCGGTCACAAGCGCTTAGCCCGGCCGCAATAAAATAGGCCCGGGACCCTGCGTGATAAACTCGATTTGACTTGGAAAAAATGCCAGCAAGACGACAATAAAGCGCTGACACAGCAGCGCATCACGACCGGTGACCACGACCAGCCCGAAAAACTGCGCGGCTGAACGCCAATGTGCCGGCACCATCCCGCGGAGCCCGGAGCCCCTATGCATGATCTGAAACAGAACGCCCTCGAGTACCACCAGTTCCCGGTCCCCGGCAAGATCGAGGTGACCCCGACCAAACCGCTCGGCACGCAGCGTGACCTGGCGCTGGCGTATACGCCCGGCGTCGCCGCCGTCTGCGAGGAAATCGCCGCCAATCCGGCGCAAGCCCGCAACCTCACCGCCCGCGGCAACCTGGTGGCCGTCATCACCAATGGCACCGCGGTGCTGGGGCTGGGCAACATCGGGCCGCTGGCCGCCAAGCCGGTGATGGAAGGCAAGGCCGTGCTGTTCAAGAAATTCGCCGGCATCGACGTCTTCGACATTGAAGTCAGTGAACGCGATCCGGACAAGCTGGTGGATATCGTCGCCTCGCTGGAGCCGACCTTCGGCGGCATCAACCTGGAGGACATCAAGGCGCCCGAGTGCTTCTACGTTGAAAAAAAGCTGCGTGAACGCATGAAGATCCCGGTGTTCCACGACGACCAGCACGGGACCGCCATCATCGTCGGTGCCGCCATCGTCAACGGCCTTAAGGTGGTCGGCAAGGACATCGCGCATGTGAAGCTGGTGGCTTCGGGCGCGGGCGCTGCCGCGCTGGCCTGCCTGGACATGCTGGTGGCACTGGGTATGAAGATGTCCAACATATGGGTCACGGACATCGCCGGCGTGGTGTATCGCGGCCGCAAGGAGGAGATGGACCCGAACAAGGACCGCTACTCCAAGGAGACCGCGGCGCGCACGCTCGGTGAAGTCATCGACGGCGCCGATGTGTTCCTGGGCCTTTCAGCAGGCGGCGTGCTCAAGCAGGACATGGTCAAGCGCATGGCCGACCGGCCGCTGATCCTGGCGTTGGCCAATCCCAATCCGGAAATCCTGCCCGAGGACATTCGCGCGGCGCGCGACGACGCCGTCATCGCCACCGGCCGTTCGGATTACCCGAACCAGGTGAACAACGTGCTGTGCTTCCCGTTCATTTTCCGCGGCGCGCTGGATGTGGGCGCCACCACCATCAACGAAGCCATGAAACTGGCGGCTGTGCATGCCATCGCCGAACTGGCGCAGGCCGAGCAGTCCGACATCGTCGCCATGGCCTATGGCGAATCGACTTCCGGTTTCGGCAAGGATTACCTGATTCCCAAGCCTTTCGACCCGCGCCTGATCGCCAAGATCGCACCAGCCGTGGCCAAGGCAGCCATGGACAGCGGTGTCGCCTCCAGCCCCATCACCGACTGGCCGGCCTATCTTCAGCGGCTCGATCAGTTCGTGTACCAGTCGGGCCTCATCATGAAGCCGCTGTTCGCCAAGGCAAAACTGGCGCCCAAGCGCGTCGTGTATGCCGAAGGCGAGGAAGAGCGCATCCTGCGCGCGGTGCAGGTAATCGTCGACGAAAAACTGGCGCGACCGATATTGGTCGGCCGCCCTGCCGTACTCGCGCAGCGCATCGAGAAATTCGGCCTGCGCTTAAAAGCCGGTATCGATTTCGACGTCGTCAATCCGGAATACGACGAGCGCTATCGCGATTACTGGCAGGAATACTACCGGCTGGCGCAACGTCGCGGTGTTTCCGAAGCCTATGCCAAGATTGAAATGCGCCGGCGGCTCACGCTCATCGGCGCCATGATGATGCACAAGGGCGAGGCCGACGCCATGGTCTGCGGCACCTTCGGCACGCACGGGCTGCACCTGCATTACATCGACCAGGTGATCGGCCGTCGCAGCGGCGTCAAGGATTACTACGCGATGAATGCGTTGATCATGCCCAAGCACACCGTGTTCGTCTGTGATACCTACGTCAATCAGGACCCAACCCCGGAACAGATCGCTGAAATGACCCTGCTCGCAGCCGAAGAGATTCGCCGCTTCGGGCTGGTACCCAAAGCCGCCCTGCTCTCCCATTCAAGCTTCGGCACCTCGGATGCACCCAGCGCGGTCAAGATGCGCGACGCCCTGGCGCTGATCAACCAGCGTGCGCCGGACCTCGAGATCGAAGGCGAAATGCATGGCGATGCCGCGCTTTCCGAAAGCGTGCGCATGCGGGCCTTTCCCAACTCGCGTCTCAAGGGCGAAGCCAACCTGCTCATCATGCCGACCCTGGATGCGGCGAACATCTCGTTCAACCTGCTCAAGACTGCCGCCGGCGGCGGCATCACCATCGGCCCGATCCTGCTGGGCAGCGCCAAGCCGGTGCATATCGTCACCCCGACTGCCACTGTGCGGCGCATCATCAACATGACGGCACTGGCGGTGGTCGACGCACAGGCCGCCCGCAAGTAGCACCGGCCTGCGCGGGCCTTAACGGAAAACGGCATGCCTGACCGCTTCGACCACGTCACGCTCGCGCCCGCCGATTTCGAGGCATCGCTACGCTTCTACCGGGATATTCTCGGCTGGCAGGTGATCGAGGATCGAATGGCCAATGGCGGCGCTCGCGTCACACACCTTTCCAGCGGCGCCATGCGCATTGCCTTGATCGGCACCAAGTCTCCCGCCGGGCAAGCCGCGACGGGCGCCGCATCCAGCGCGCATGCGCCGGTGCTGCACCTTGACATCCACGATGCCGAGGCCCGCTTCGCGCGCATTCCTGCCGGCGCGCATGTGGTCTCCGCACCGGCCAGCAATCACGCCGGGCAACGCTGTTTCACCCTGCGTGACCCGGACGGCAACCTGCTGACCTTCGTCGAACTGCGCCAGCGCACGCCACTCGCATGAGCGTACCCGCGTACACGCTGCCACACCCGGTGTTGCCGGGCGACACCATTGGCCTGTTCGCGCCGTCCGGACTGATCAACCGCGAACGTCATGACAAATCGGTGTTGCGACTGCAGGAACTCGGATTCGGCGTCAGCGTCGCGGCGGAAGCACATGAAGAGTGGCGCTACTTCGCCGGCACCGACGAGCAGCGCCTGGCAAGTTTCCACCGCCAGCTGGCCGACCCCGGCATCGACGCGCTGATGATGATCCGTGGCGGCTACGGCTGGTCGCGGCTGTTGCATCGCGTCGACTGGAAGCTGGTCAAGTCCGCCAACAAGCCGCTGATCGGCTTCAGCGATTTCACCGCATTGAGCCTGGGCGCGCTCAGCCAGTCCGGCCTCATCACCTTCGCCGGCCCGGGTGCCACCATTGATTTCGGCGGGCAGGACGACGACGCCGAGGCGCTTGCCGGCCACGCCTTCATGGAAGAAAACTGCTGGCCGGTCCTGCGCGGTGAAACCTGGCACACCGGCCCTTTCCCCAGCGCGCACAACTACCCGCCGCAAGCGCATGAGGGTGTGCTCTGGGGCAGCAACCTGTCGCTGCTGGCGCACCTCGCCGGGACGCCGTACCTGCCGGCGATCGATGGCGGCATCCTGTTTCTGGAAGAGATCGGCGAGAAACCCTATGCGGTCGAACGCATGTTCCTGCAACTGTTCCACGCCGGCATCCTGTCGCGCCAGCAAGCACTGATCCTCGGCGACTTCACCGATTGCGAGCCCGAACCCGGGCGCTTCCCGTATGCGATGGAACATGTGATCGACACCTTGCGCAACCTCCTGCACATTCCGGTGCTGACCGGCCTGCCGTTCGGGCATGTGGCCCGCAAGCTGACCATGCCGTACGGTGCCGGCGCGAGGCTCGACATCCAGCCCGGCGGCTTCTCGCTCACGCTAAATATCTAGCCGATCGAAAAACCCAGCAGGACCGCAATGCCCATCAGTGCAAACAGCGCGGCGGCCACCATGCGAATGGCTTTCAGGGGCAGCCTGGGTGCGGCCTTTTCACCGAGGATCACGGCCGGGACATCGGCAATGAGCATGCCCAGTGTGGTGCCGGCAACCACCAGCGGCAGGTTTGAATACTTCGCCGCCAGCGCGACGGTGGCGAGCTGGGTCTTGTCGCCGATTTCGGCGAGGAAAAACGTCACAAACGTGAGCGCGAACACGCCGGTGCTCGATTGCTGCGACGGCTCGCCGTCGAGCGTGTCGGGCTTCAATGCCCACAGCGCAATGCCGATGAAGGACAGACCCAGCAGCCAGCGCAGCATTTCCGGGCTGAGTGCCGCGCGAATCAATTCACCGACCACCGCGGCGAGGCCGTGATTCAGAAGCGTGGCGAAGAGGATGCCGAGGATGATCGGCACCGGCTTGCGAAAGCGTGCCGCCAGCAGCAGCGCGAGAAGTTGGGTCTTGTCGCCGATCTCACCGACGGCGACAACCAAAGTGGAAATGTAAAAGGCATCCATGTGGGGTTCTCAACAGGCCGGACGATGATGACAGATGACACGCCCTGCCCGTCCGACCACGAACGGCAGCGCGTGCCAAAAGTCTCGCCAATCCTGTCGGACGAAGGCGCCATGGCCGAAGCCAAGTATGTTGACGCCCTCCCTTCCGTTGCGGAAGGAGGCTACTCCCTGATGACCCTGTCATTATAGCCCGCGGGGCGCGAAGCGGCGGTACATTCGTGTACATTGCCGGGACTGATTCCCGCATCGCGCCGCCCCGGAGCCACCATGTCAGCCGACCAGGAAGTTCGCACCGTTTACCGAGCCTGCAACCTCTGCGAGGCCATTTGCGGCCTGGAAATCAAGGTGGCGGGCGGCAACATCGTGTCCATCCGCGGCGACGAGGCCGACCCTTTCAGCCGTGGCCACATTTGCCCGAAAGCGGTGGCGCTGAAAGACATTCACGAGGATCCCGACCGCCTGCGCCTGCCGATCAAGCGCAGCGGCGACACCTGGCAGCAGATCAGCTGGGATGAAGCGATCGCACTTGCCGCCGAAAAGCTGGCCGCCATCTCGCTGGCGCAGGGCAATAATGCCATCGGCTTCTATGCCGGCAATCCTTCGGTGCACAATGTCGGCACCCTGCTGAGCATTCCGATGCTGTCGCGCGTGCTGAAAACCAAGAGCGCGTTCTCGGCAACCTCGGTGGACCAGTTGCCGCAGCAGCTGGTGTCATACCTGATGTTCGGCCACCAATTCCTCATCCCGATTCCCGACATCGATCACACCCAGCACCTGCTGATCCTCGGCGCCAACCCCATCGCCTCCAACGGCAGCATGATGACCGTGCCGGACGTGGCCAAGCGCCTCAAAGCCATCCAGCAGCGCGGCGGCAAGGTGGTGGTGGTCGATCCGCGCCGCACCGAGACCGCCGAGATTGCCGACGAGCATCACTTCATCGTGCCGGGCAGCGATGCGGCACTGTTGATGGCGCTGATCAACGTGATCCGCAGCGATGGCATGACGCGCATTCACCACGCCGACCAGCTCGACGGCCTGGATGCCGCGCTCGATGCCATCGCGCATGTCGATGTCGCCAGCGCCGCGCGCGTTACCGGCATTGCCGCAGCGGACATCACCCGCATGGCCCGCGAGTTTGCGGCCGCACCCTCTGCGGTCTGCTATGGCCGCATCGGCACGACGCTGCAAGCCTATGGCGCGCTTTGCCAGTGGCTGGTGCAACTGCTCAATATCGTCACCGGCAACCTGGACCAGGTCGGCGGCGCATTGCCCACGCAGCCCATCGCGCCCATCACCGGTCCCGGCACCCGTCCCGGACACTTTGCCGCCTGGCGCTCGCGCGTCAGCGGGCTACCGGAATTTTCCGGGGAGTTGCCTTCCGCCGCGCTGGCCGAGGAAATTCTCACGCCGGGCGAGGGCCAGATCCGCGGCCTCATCACCGTCTGCGGAAACCCGGTGCTGTCCACACCCAACGGCCGGCAACTCGATAGCGCGCTGGCAAGTCTCGAGTTCATGGTCTGCATCGACATATACCTCAATGAGACCACGCGCCACGCCGACCTGATCCTGCCGCCCGCCTCCAGCCTGAGCCACGATCACTACGACTACGTGTTCAATGCCTTCGCCGTGCGCAACGTCACCCGCTTCAATAGCGCCACCTGGCCGCGTGCCGAGGATGAGCGCTACGACTGGGAGATTTTCACGGCGCTCGCCGCCGCGCTCGCGCCGAAACTCAAACGCGAATACACCCCGGTACCGGCACCGGCGGTGATGATCGGCGGCATGCTCAAGCTGGCCGGCGCGCCGCTGCGAATCAACGACCTGCTGGCCGCGCCGCACGGCATCGACCTGGGGCCGCTGAAGCCCTCGCTGTTTTCGCGGCTCGAGACACCCGACAAGCGCATCGCCTGCGCGCCACAGGCGATCGTTGACGACATCCTCCGCTTCAACCGCGACCTGCTCGGCAAAACGCCGGCCGGACTGACGCTCATCGGCCGCCGGCACGTTCGCAGCAACAACTCCTGGATGCACAATTCGCACCGCCTGGTCAAAGGCAAGCCCCGTCACCAGCTGCAAATGCACCCCGCGGATCTCGCGGCGCGCAACCTCGCCGACGGGCAACTGGTCGAGGTGCGCTCGCACGTCGGCAGCATCACCGTTGCGGTGCAAGCCTCACCCGACATGATGCCGGGGGTGGCCTGCCTGCCGCACGGCTGGGGACACAATCGCAGCGGCACGCGCCTCAAGCTTGCGCAGCAGCATGCCGGCGCCAGCTACAACGACCTCTCGGACGAACGCCTCATCGACGCGGTATCGGGAAACGCCGCCTTGAACGGCATTCCGATCGAGGTCAGCGCCGCCCGGTCCGATGCGCTCGCGGCAGAATAGCCTCGCGGTCAACCGCCGGCAACGGCCGGCCGTTAGCGGGTGGCAATCCCAACCTACAGGAGACTGATATGAAGAAACTGATCGCGGCATTCATCCTCGCCGTGCCCTTCGTGGCCGGTTCGGCCCTGGCCGAAGACAAGGCGCCCACCGCCCAGCAAAACAAGATGGGCGCATGCAACAAGGAAGCCGGCGACAAGAAGGGTGACGAGCGCAAGGCATTCATGAAGGACTGCCTCAAAAAGGAAAGCGACGCCAAGAAAGCCCAACAGGAAAAAATGAAGTCGTGCAACAAGGACGCCACCGGCAAGAAAGGCGACGAACGCAAGGCCTTCATGAAGGAATGCCTTAGCAAGTAATCCGGACCGCAGTTTCCGGGAGGGGCGCACCGCGGTGCGCCCTTTCTTTTTCCACGACATCAAACTTGTCACTGACCAGGAAACTCAAGCACTGGCGCGGCGCGCAGGGCAAAAATGCCCGGACAGCCGCGCCAGTGCTTGTGTTTTCCCATCGGGGACTCCCACTGATCCATCGTCTAAGCGTGATGATGTGGAAGTTGACCTTCCCCGGCGCAGGCCGGGGCCCAGGTTGCTTGAAGTCGCAAAACGAAATCGGACCCCAGCCGGCGGAGGGATGGAAACAATTCGGGCCATGGCCAATCAATGAATGCCCGGATCTCCCACGCCACCGCCGCCATCATCGGCAGGCGGGCATCAGTCGATGAACAGCGTCGCCGGACACTCCAGGAAGCCCCGCATCGCTTGCACAAATTCGGCAGCATGCATGCCATCCACCACGCGGTGATCGAAGGCTGAAGACAGATTCATCAGTTTGCGCGGCACCACCGCCGCGCCCTGGAACATGGGTCGTTCGACGATGCGGTTGACGCCGATGATGGCCACTTCCGGGTAGTTGATCACCGGCGTGGAGGCAATGCCCCCGAGCGCGCCCAGGCTGGTAATGGTGATGGTCGATCCGGTCAACTCATCGCGCGTGGCCTTGCCGCCGCGCGCCGCCGCGGCCAGCCGCGCGACTTCATTGGCACTGGCCCACAAATCGCGGGTCTCCGCGTGCCGCACAACGGGCACCATCAGCCCTGCTTCGGTCTGGGTGGCGATGCCGAGATGCACCGCGCCGTATCGCGTCACCGCGCCGGCCGTGTCGTCATAGCGCGCATTGATCTGCGGGAATTCATGCGCCGCCTTCACCAGCGCACGCATGATGAACGGCAGCAGCGTCAGCTTGCCGCGCGTTGCGCCCCACTGGGCGTTGAGGCGCGCCCGCAGCGCCTCGAGTTCCGTCACATCCACCTCCTCCACGTAGGTGAAGTGCGGAATATGCTGCTTCGACTCCTGCATTTTTTGCGCGATCTTGCGGCGCAGGCCGATCACGGGAATGACTTCTTCATGGTCGCGCCTGGCATAACCCGCGCCGGCGGCCTGCGCCGGCACGGGCGAGGTCTTGCCCGCCAGCATCGCATCGATGTCGTCCTGCGTAATGCGGCCCTCCGGACCGGAGCCGGCCACGGCGCCAAGATCAACGCCCGCTTCCAGCGCGCGTTTGCGCACGGCGGGCGACGCCAGTGGTTTGTTGGAGCCTGCTGCCGCCACCGGCTGCTGCCTGGCGGGCCCGGCCGGCATTTTCGCGACAGCCGCAACCACGCTCGCCGCCACAGCGGGCGCCGCAGCCGGTTTGGCGGGCGTAACGCCGTGCGCCGTTTTTTGGTTGCCTGCCCCGTCCACTTCGATGCGGATCAGCTCCGCGCCCACCGCCAGTACCTGCCCGACGCCGCCGCCCAGCGCGAGCACCTTGCCGGCCGCCGAGGAGGGAATCTCCACGGTTGCCTTGTCGGTCATGACATCGGCCAGCGGCTGGTCCTCGGCGACGACGTCACCAACCTTGACATGCCACTCGGCCAGTTCGACCTCGGCGATGCCTTCACCGATATCGGGCATCTTGATGACGTGGATGCCCATGGCTTAGCCCTCGATCACGCGCTTCATGGCCGCGGCAACGCGCGCGGGAACCGGAAAATAGTCCCACTCCTGCGCGTGCGGATACGGCGTGTCCCAGCCGGTTACGCGCTCGACCGGTGCTTCAAGGTGATAGAAGCAGTTCTCCTGTACCAGCGCCACCAGTTCCGCGCCAAAGCCGCTGGTGCGCGTGGCCTCATGCACGATCACGCAGCGCCCGGTCTTCTTCACCGAATTGACGATGGTGTCGAGGTCCAGCGGCCAGATGCTGCGCAGATCGATGATTTCCGCGTCGATGCCGCTTTCCCTGGCGGCCGCTTCCGACACGTACACCATGGTGCCGTAGGCGATCACGGTGACATCCTTGCCGGGCCGCACGACCGATGCCGATTCCAGCGGCACCGTGTAGTAGCCTTCCGGCACCTCGCCGCGGGGATGCTTCGACCACGGCACCACCGGCTGGTCGTGATGGCCGTCGAACGGGCCGTTGTAGAGGCGCTTCGGTTCCAGGAAGATCACCGGGTCGTCGCACTCGATGCTGGCGATCAGCAAGCCCTTGGCGTCGTAGGGATTGGACGGCATCACCGTGCGAATGCCGCAGACGTGCGTGAACAGCGCCTCCGGGCTCTGGCTGTGGGTCTGTCCGCCGTAGATGCCGCCGCCACAGGGCATGCGGATGGTGATGGGTGCCGTAAAGTCACCCGCCGAACGAAAGCGCAGACGCGCGGCTTCGGAAACGATCTGGTCGCTGGCCGGATAGAAGTAATCGGCGAACTGGATTTCAACCACCGGCCGCAAGCCATACGCGCCCATGCCGACGGCAGTGCCGACGATGCCGCCCTCGGAGATCGGCGAATCGAACACGCGCGACTTGCCGTACTTCTTCTGCAGCCCCTCGGTGCAGCGAAACACACCGCCGAAGTAACCCACGTCCTGTCCGTAGATCACCACGTTGTCGTCGCGTTCGAGCATGACGTCCATCGCCGAACGCAGTGCCTGGATCATCGTCATCTGGGTCGTTTTCATGCTGGTTCCATCCATGATCAGACTCCCAATTCCTGGCGCTGGCGCTTCAGATGCGCAGGCATTTCCTTGTACACATCCTCGAACATCGCATCGGGGCTTTGCACATGGCCGTCGGCCAGGGTGCCGTAGCTCTCGGCTTCCTTCTGCGCCTTGGCCACTTCCGCCTCCACGTCCTTTTGCAGCGCCTCGTGTTCGGCTTCGGTCCATATGCCCAGTGCCAGCATGTGCTGCTTCATGCGCGCGATCGGATCACCCTGCGGGAAACGCTGCACATCGCTGGCCGGCCGGTACTTGCTCGGGTCATCCGAGGTGGAATGCGCGCCGGCGCGGTAGGTCACCCATTCGATGAGCGTCGGCCCGAAATTGGAACGCGCCCGCTCCAGCGCCCATTTGGATGCGGCGTACACGGCGAGAAAATCGTTGCCGTCCACCCGCAGCGATGCGATGCCCGAACCCACGCCGCGCGCCGCGAAGGTGGTGCCCTCGCCGCCGGCAATGGCCTGGAAGGTCGAGATCGCCCACTGGTTGTTCACCACGTTGATGATGACCGGCGCGCGATAAACGTGGGCGAAGGTCAGCGCGGTATGAAAATCCGCCTCGGCCGTGGCACCGTCGCCGATCCAGCCCGATGCCACCTTGTTGTCACCCTTGATGGCCGAGGCCATGCCCCAGCCCACCGCCTGGATCATCTGCGTGGCCAGGTTGCCGGATATCGAGAAGAAACCGTATTTTTTGTACGAATACATCACCGGCAACTGCCGGCCCTTCAGCGGGTCACGCTGGTTGGAGAACAGCTGGCACATCATCTCGACCATCGGCACATCGTCGCGGGCGAGCAGCAGCCCCTGCTGGCGATAGGTCGGGAAGCACATGTCACCGTCGTTGAGCGCCATGGCATGCGCGGTGGCAATGGCCTCTTCGCCCAGGCACTGCATGTAGAACGACATCTTCTTTTGCCGCTGCGCAATCAGCATGCGGGCATCGAAGGCGCGCGTCTTCAACATTGCGCGCAGCCCGCGCTTGAGGAATGCCGCATCGACATCCGGCGCCCACGGGCCGACGGCGCGGCCTTCGTCATCCAGCACGCGGATCAATGCAAAAGCGAGGTCAATGGTTTTGGCCGGCACCTCGTTCACCGGTGGCCGGCGCTTGGCGCCGGCGGGCGAAAGATGCAGATAGCCGAAGTCGGTGTCCTGCCCCGGGCGCCCACTGGGTTCGGGAACATGCAGGTGCAGCGGCCCGTTCGCCGGGATGGTCTTGGTCATCTGATTTCTCCTCGCAGGGTTGTGCCCCGTGTCGATCTTGGTGTCGAACTGTTGTGCATTGGTTCGCGGGGTCACCGCGCAGCGATGCGGTACTTCAATCGTGAGGGATTCTAGCGCGGGACTCGGGTCGCGATTTGATCGTTGTCATCGGGGAAGCAATTGTTTTTTATTGCTGCGGTGCGCAATGCGGCGCCTGCATTTCAAGGCGAGAGCCCAGCATTGGCGGGGCGTTTGGGGCATTCTTGGTCTGGGAGGCGCGTGGGTGCTGGAGTTTGCGAGGACGCACACATCCGGGACTCCTCCCTTTCTAAAGGGAGGGGCCAGAGACCTGCGGAGCACGAACAAACTCGAACCTCAATGAACTCTTCGGATCGCGGCTCGCTAGCCAAATGAAGCCGCGAATCGTTACGCCGCCACCTTCACCCGAATCTCTTTCGCCGCTCCGGCAACAGGATTCCGAAACCTCTCCATCAACTCAACTTCCCGCTTCTTCGCTTCCAGGAAGTGCTGATGCTTCACATGCCCAAACCCGCGAATGAATTCCGGAATCGACGCAATATCTACCGCCACGTCGTAGTTGTCCGCTGACAACGATGCCAGCAACGAATCCACCGTTGATTCGTAATCCGCGATCAACTGCCGCTCCATCCGGCGTTCTTCCGTGTAGCCGAAGATATCCAGCGCGCCGCCGCGCAATCCCTTGAATTTCGACAGCACCGAAAACGCCGTCATCATCCACGGGCCGAAGGTCTGCTTTTTCAGCTCGCCCGTGGCCGGATCGATCTCGCTCATGATGGGCGGGGCCATGTGGAAAGTGAGCTTGTAGTCACCTTCGAACTGGTCGGCGATGCGCTTCCTGAAGTCCGACTGCGAATACAGGCGCGCGACTTCGTATTCGTCTTTGTAGGCCATCACCTTGAAGAAATAGCGGGCGACCGCGGCTGACAAGGCTTTCTTGCCGGCGAACTTTTCGGCTTCGACTTTCTGCACTTTCGCCACCAGCGCGGCGTAGCGGTCGGCATACGCGGCATCCTGATAATCGGTGAGGAACTGCCGGCGGCGCGAGACCATTTCCTCGATGGTTTCCGACAGGCGCTGTGATTCCGGTTTGGCTTCCGGCGGCGTCGCCATCTTCTGCACGCTGCGCAGGTCCACCGCGGCACGGCGGCCCCAGTCAAAGGCCGCCTTGTTTTTCTCCACCGCTGCGCCGTTGAGTTCGATGGCGCGCAGGATCGATTCCAGCGTCAGCGGAATCAATCCCTTCTGCCAGCCGAAGCCCATGACGAACGGGTTGGTATAGATGCCATCACCCAGCAGCGCCGTGGCCAGTTGCGAGGCATCGACAAAATCGACTTCCTTCATCGCGTCGCGCAGCACGTCTTCCATCCCGGCCACCGGAATCTGCAGGTCGGGTTGCTTGGTGAAGTCGCCGGTCGGCGAGACGTCGGCATTGACCACGCCCGAGGTCACACTTTTTTGCATCTTGGCGATGGCTTCGTCCGAGGTCGACACAATCATGTCGCAGCCCAGCAGCGCGTTGGCTTCACCGGCGGCGATGCGCACCGCATGAATGTCCTCCGGTTTCGCGGCGATGCGAACGTGCGTGTAAACGCTGCCGCCTTTTTGCGCCAGGCCGGTCATGTCCAGCACCGCCACGCCCTTGTTTTCGAGGTGCGCCGCCATACCCAACAGCGCGCCGATGGTGACCACGCCGGTGCCGCCGACGCCGGTGACGAGGATGCCCCAGGGACGATCCAGCGACGGCAGCGTCGGTTCCGGCAATGCGGACAGCACTTCCTGCACCACCGCCTTGCGCTTCTTCAGCTGGCCGCCCTCCACCGTCACGAACGACGGGCAAAAACCCTTCACGCAGGAGAAATCCTTGTTGCAACTGGACTGGTCGATGGCGCGCTTCCTGCCGAACTCGGTTTCCACCGGCGCGATCGATACGCAATTGGATTTCTTGCCGCAGTCGCCGCAGCCTTCGCACACCAGTTCATTGATGACCACGCGCTTGGCCGGATCCGGGAAGGTACCGCGCTTGCGGCGGCGGCGCTTCTCGGCCGCGCAGGTCTGGTCGTAAATCATCACGGTGCAACCGGGAATCTGACGCAGCATGCGCTGCACCTCGTCCAGTTCATCGCGGTGATGCACCATCACTCCCGGTGCCAGCGCGGACTGGATTTCCTGCGCCTGGTATTTCTCCGGCTCGTCGGTGACGATGACGATCTTGCCGCAACCTTCGGATTGCACCTGGTGGGTGATCATCGGCACGCTGATCGGGCCATCCACCGGCTGGCCGCCGGTCATGGCGACGGCGTCGTTGAACAGGATCTTGTAGGTGATGTTGACCTTGGCGGCAATGGCCGCGCGAATCGCCAGCAGGCCGGAATGGTAGTAGGTGCCATCACCAAGATTGGCGAAGATGTGCGCGGTCTCGGTGAACGGCTGGATGCCGACCCAAGGCACACCCTCGCCACCCATCTGCGTGAAGGTCATGGTTTGTTCACGGCGGATCCAGGTGGCCATGTAGTGGCAGCCGATCCCGGCCAGCGCTTTGGAGCCTTCCGGTACCTTGGTGGAGGTATTGTGCGGGCAGCCCGAGCAGAACGTCGGAATGCGCGCCACCTTGGCGCGCGGACGCTCCAGCGCCGCTTCCTTGTCCTCGATGAACTTGAGGCGGGCTTCAACGATCTTGCTGGTGTAGAACTTGCCGATGCGTTTGGCGATGACGCGGGCGATCATGGCCGGCGTGAGTTCGCCGGCTGCCGGCAGCAGCCAGGCGCTGCGCGCAACTTCCCACTCGCCGTGTTCGTCGTACTTGCCGATCACACGCGGCCGCACGTCGTCGCGCCAGTTGTAGAGCTGCTCCTTCATCTGGTATTCGATGAGCTGGCGCTTTTCCTCGACCACCAGGATTTCATCGAGGCCCTGCGCAAACTCGCGCACGGCGGTCGGCTCCAGGGGCCAGGGCATGCCGACTTTCATCAGGCGGATGCCGATTTCGGCCGCGTGCCGGTCATCGATCCCCAGGTCCTCCAGCGCCTGGCGCACATCCAGGTAGCTCTTGCCCGACGCAATGATGCCCAGCCGCGGGTTCTCGCAGTTGATGGTGATGCGATTGAGTTTATTGGCGCGGCAATAGGCCAGCGCCGCGTAAATCTTGCCCTGCTGCAGCCGCAATTCCTGCTCCATGGGCGCGTCCGGCCAGCGGATCGACACGCCGCCCGTGGGCATCGGAAAGTCCTCGGGCAGCACGATTTTCGGATTGTCGATATCGATGTTGATGGACGCCGAGGCATCGACCGTGTCGGAGATGCACTTGAAGGCCACGTACAGGCCCGAGTAGCGCGACATGGCAAAGCCGTGCAGGCCCAGGTCGATGATTTCCTGCACCCCAGTCGGATACAGCACCGGGATCATAGCCGCGTCAAAAATATGTTCGGACTGGTGCGGCAGGGTGGAGGACTTGCAGGCGTGGTCATCACCGGCCACCAGCAGCACGCCGCCGTTTTTCGATGAGCCGGCCGCATTGGCGTGCTTGAACACATCACCCGAGCGATCCACGCCGGGGCCCTTGCCATACCAGATGCCGAACACGCCGTCGTATTTCGCGCCCGGAAACAGGCCCACCTGCTGGGAGCCCCACACGGCGGTGGCCGCCAGTTCTTCGTTTACGCCGGGCGTGAAATGGACGTGATTGTCGGCGAGGAATTTGCGGGCCTTCCACAGCGCCTGGTCGTAGCCGCCCAGCGGCGAGCCGCGGTAGCCGGAGATGAAGCCGGCCGTGTTCAGTCCCGCAGCCAGGTCGCGCGCGCGCTGGATCATGGGCAGGCGCACCAGTGCCTGGGTGCCGGTGAGGTACACACGGCCGTGGTTCAGCAGGTACTTGTCGTCGAGCGAAACGTGCGAAAAGGATGAAACGGGCGCGCCGGAAACGGCGTTAGGCACAGCAGACATGCAGGGGACTCCTCAAAATTGTGTTCTGGGGTTTTCAGCACGCCGGGGAGACGCGCATGACGCCGTTTCTTCGAGGGATTGTGTCCTTGTCCGAAGGCGGGCGCAAGTATACCGGCAAACGCCGAAAACACGGCGGGTTTTTTGCCGGTTTCAGAGCGCGCGCAGCCCGTGAACAAGGATGCTGGCGCCGCCGATGGCGATCAGCACTTCGATGATGGCGATGTGCATCTTGTGGCCCATGCGCTGCACCAGCTTCGAGGCCATCCAGGAGCCTGGCAGCGACGCGAGCCCGATGATGGCGCCCAGCACCAGCCCGCTGCTGGTCAGGAGGTTGAAGCGACTGAACAGCGCCGCGCGTGAAATGTCCACGACGATGGTGATCAGCGCATCGGTGGCCATTACCGCCGTGCCGGTCAGGCCCGCACCCAGCAGCAGCGAAACCAGCACCACCCCCATGCCCGAGGCGATGCCGTTGAGAAACCCGAACAGCCCGCCGCCGACCACCAAGCCGGTGCTGCCCAGGTGCAGGCTGCGTGACTGCAAATAGCGCCGCGCCGGCAATGCCAGCAGCACCACCACGCCGATGACCACGGCCAGCGGCGCGGGGTCGAGTTTGTCGTAGAGGAAGGTCGCGCCCACCAGGCACAGCAGGGCCGGCGGCAACACCAGCTTGACCGCCCGCGCATTGAAATCGTGCCGGTAAAACCAGAAACGGCCGCAGTTGATGATGACCCCGGCAAACGCCAGCACCGGCACCACCGCCTTGATGCCAAGGAGCGGTGTCAGCGTAGCAGTGAGGATGATGCCGGTGCCGAAACCGCCCATGCCGCCGACAATGGCCGAGAGGAATGCGACGGCGACGACAAGGGCAAGCAGGTTCGGGGAGAGTTCCACAAGGCATCATAGCGGACGGTTGCCTGTGTTTCGGATCGCTACATTACGTCCAATCCAATCGCGCATAATGCGTGGCGCTATCGGCACTATCGGCGCTGCCGGCACCTTTCATTTCCAACCTGCCCCGTTCATGACCGCACATCGCACGCTCTCCCTGTTTGCCTGCCTCGCTTTTTTGACCGGCTGCGCCGCAGTCGATCCGTACAACCTGATCGGCCGCCAACGCGCCGCCACACCGGTCAGCAATGTCCCCGTCCCCTCGAACGACGACAGCTGGAAACGCGAGGCGCTGGATGTGGTGTGGCACACCATCAACGACAAGTACTACGACCCGAAAATGAACGGCGTGGACTGGAAGGCCGTGCGGGCCCGCCACGAACCAAGGATCAACGCCGCCACCAACGACGACCAGTACTGGGAACTGCTGGACAAGATGGCCGGCGAATTGAAAGACTCGCATACCCGCGTCGAATCGCCCAAGCAGGTGGCGCAGCAAAAGGCCCAGGAATCGCACTCCCTGGGCATCGGCTTCATCGAGGCAGACGACCAGCTATTGCTCACCAACGTGCACACCGAATCGGATGCCTGGTGGGCAGGCGTGCGCGCCGGCATGACCGTGAAGACGATCGACGGCAAGCCCGCCCTTGCCTATTACCGCGAACTGGTCGCCGCAGCGCGCGAGTCCTCCACGCCTTGGGCGCGTACCCGTGGCGCGCTGCGCAAGATCGTCGGCGGTGACATCGGCAGCAAATCCACCATGACCTTCCTGCGCGGCGACGGCAGCGAGATCACGGCCACCATGGCGCGACGCAAATTCCGCGCGGTGCCCGACATGAGCCACCGCGTGCTGCCCTCCGGCTTCGGCTATGTGCGCTTCTCGGCGTTCAATCCCACGCTGCAATCGGGCGTCATCGACGCCATCGACAGCTTCAAGGACACGCCCGGCCTGATCCTGGACCTGCGCAACAACGGCGGCGGTTCAGGCGACATGGCCACGAAAATCATGGCGCGATTTTTTGCCGAAGACCAGAAAGGCGTGAAGCTGCTGACCCGCACCGGCAAACCGGTGTCGCTCTTTTTCATCGACGTGATGAAACTGGAGCCTGAACTCAAGGGTTCCCGGGAAAAGGCCTACACCAAGCCGCTGGTGATCCTTACCAATGGCAACAGCGCATCCGCCTCGGAAGTGGTTTCCGGTGCGCTGCAGGACGGCGGCCGTGCCACCATCATCGGCCAGCGCACTTGCGGCTGCCTGTTAGGTTACCTGGGCTACGCCGACCTACCCGGCGGTGGTCAACTGGCCTACAGCGAGCTCGGATTCGTTACGCGCAGCGGCAAGCGCATCGAAGGCGAAGGCGTGGCGCCTGATGTGGAAGTCAAGCTTGCCGCACAGGATTACGTGCTCAACCGCGACCGGATTCTGGAAGCGGCGGAGAAGTATTTGAAAGAGAAGGCGACAGCAAAGTAGCAGTGCGGGATGTTTGCTTGGTAGCCTTCCCCGCGAATGCCGGGGGTGAAGCGGGGAATTCGCAGAGCATGCTCTGCGCCCGCCGAACGACAGGCGAATGCAGTCGCCTGGCCTAAGTTGAATGTCTTTCACATAAAATTGGCCCCCGGCCTTCGCCGGGGAAGGACTGCGAAATCGTCTTTGCCGCTTGGAAATTCGCACCAATAGCCCATACACAACACGACACCCAAACATGAAAATCCTCATCCTCGGCGCCGGCGGAACCGGCGGCTATTTCGGCGGACGCCTGCATCAGGGCGGCGCCGACGTCACCTTCCTCGTCCGCGAAAAGCGCGCGCAACAACTGGCCGCGCAGGGCCTCATCATCGAGAGCCCGAAGGACAGGGTCACGCTGCAGGTGAAGACCGTGCTGGCGGCGGACGTGAAGCCGGAATACGACATCGTCATCCTTTCCTGCAAGGCCTACGACCTCGATGCCAGCATCACCGCCATCGCCCCCGCGATGGGACCGCGGACCTGCATCGTGCCGCTGCTCAACGGCATCTCGCACCTCGACACGCTCGACGCGGCCTTCGGCAAGGCGCGTGTCATGGGCGGCTCCTGCCAGATCGCGGCGACCTTGACCAAGGACGGCGTGGTGAAATCGATGGCGGACGCACACCTGATCAACTGGGGCGCGCGCGATCCGTCACAAACGGCACTGGCCAATCAACTCGGCGAGGCGTTTGCAAAAACCGTGGTGGACTGGAAAGTTTCCGACAACACCATGCAGGACATGTGGGAAAAGGTCGCCTTCCTTTCCACGCTGGCGGGCATGACCTGCCTGATGCGTGCCTCGGTCGGCGACATCCTCGCCACGCCCGATGGCCGCAGCGTGTTGAACCGCTACATCGATGCCAGCATCGCCATCGCCACCGCCGAAGGCTACGCGCCGCGGCCGGAAGTGACCGAGCGCTACAAGAAATTCATCAACGCGACCGGCTCCCCGCTGACCGCGTCCATGTTGCGCGACCTCGAAGGTGGCGGCCCGGTTGAAGCCGATCACATCGTCGGCTTCATGCTCGGCAAGGCGCGCCAGCACGGCATCGACGACAGCCTGATCAGCATCGCCTACACACACCTCAAAGCTTACGAGGCGCGTCGCGCGCGCATGGCGGCGCAGCAGCAGACACGTTAGATCCAGCACTGGCGCGGTTCTCTGGGCCTTTTCGCGGATTCAACCACGAGTCCCGACACTTCAGGGCGTGCGCAAGGAGGGGTGAGGTAACGAACCGCGGTACCCTTTTGCTTCTGACACGAAAGGAAGCCGCTATGAGTGGTTCGCCCCTCACCTTGGAAGAACGTTACCTGATTCACGCCGGTTTTGTGGCCAAATTGCCGTTGTCCGAGATTGCCATTGCGCTGGGCCGGCATCGATCGGCGGTCTATGACGAGTACCAGCGCGGTCGTGATTCGGCGGGACGGTACTGTCCGCATCGGGCCCAGCGGCATCGCAACGCGGCCAGCGCGCGCAGTGCTGCCAACGCGCGGCACAAGCCCGCCGAAGACTGGCAGGAAATCAAGCAACAGATCAAGGCGGGCTGGTCGCCGGAACAAATCAGCGGTCGCCGCACAGCGATTCAACACCCGGTGCCGGTCAGCTTCCAGGCCATCCATCTGGCGGCCAAACGCCACGGTTGGGACCGGTGGTTGCATACCGCCCGGCTGCGCCGTCATCTGAAGCGGCCTGCCCGGCGCCGGTGGAACGGCTCTGCACAGTCGATCCACCGGCGCGCCAAGGAGGTTCTGCTGCGGATCGAGATCGGTCATTGGGAAGCCGATACCGCCATTGGCAAGAAGAAGGATAAAAAGCGTTTGTTGGTCATGGTCGAGCGGCAGAGTTTGTGCATGCAGTTGAAGGTGCTCGAACGGATTGAGGCCGAGCCAACGGCGCGATCGATGAAACGACGCCTGGATCACTGTGGGATTCCGTTTGAAAGTGTGGCCACCGATCGCGGTCCGGAGTTCAGGGCAACGGGCGAGGTCATGGTCGACAAGGCCTTTGTCTGCGATCCTCGTGCACCAAACCAGCGCGGCACCAACGAGAACCAGATCGGCATGCTGCGCGTGGATTTACCCAAGGGGGTGAGCATGGACAACCTCACCCCGGCCAAGGTCAGGCGTCTGCAGGAAAAATACAACCACAGACCAAGGAAATGTCTCGGCTTCCTGACCCCATACGAGGTAGCATTCAACCGCCCACCGCGTGTCGGGACTCGTACTTGAATCCGCGTTTTCGGCCTGTGAGCCTCGCCAATGCTTGAGTTTGTCTCTTTTCGCCGAGCTCAGTTCGGCGGCAGCGTGGTCGCGGATCGCGCCTTCACTGCCGAGATGTCGGTGGCGTTCACGACCCCCGAGGTGTTGATGTCGTACTGAAAAGTGCCGGCGTCGATGCGCGTACCGGCGCGTGCCTTGACGGCGGTGACATCGTTCGCGTTGACCGCGCGCGAGTTGTTGACGTCGCCCACCAGAAAGCCGATCGCGGCGGCGGCATCGGTGGCGCCATTCACACCCGTCACCGAAACCAACACGCGCTTGTTGTCCGGCACGCCGGGCATGAGCACGATCACGCTGTTCGGTGACGTACCGGAAATGCTAGCCGTCGGCGTGATCACGACGTTACCGCCGCTGTCCTTGACGGTGGCCGCGGTGAACGAAGTGACCGGCTGGTCGAAGTTGAATACGATGGTGTGGCCACCGCCCATGATGCGCGGCTCCACACTGACGGCACCCGTGATCGCGGGCGCCTTGTCGATGGGTAGCTCGAACGTGCCTACACTGCCGTGCGTCTTGCGTGAGAACACCGTCAGCAGCACAGGTGCCGGACCGCTCGCGGCCAACGCGCGGAATCCTTCGCGGATCTGGCAGCTGGCGCTGAGGATCACGGCCGTGGCGACGCCATCACCGAGCGACGAGGCCAGCCGGTAGTTGGCTGAGGCCATGTCGGCCACACCGTTGTTCATGGCATCGCGCGGGATGGCGTAGTTGGGGCTGGATTGGCCGGCGGCCAGGGCCGCGGAGGACGCAGCTGCGTTGAGGACTGCGCACATCAATAATTTCTTCATGATGATTTTTCGCATTCCGCCCGACGCTAATCCAGGTTCAGCTTTTTCTTGATGGCCTCAAGCGTGGCTTCGAGTCTGCGGATTTTCTCGTCCTTTTCCTTCACCATCTGATAGAGCCCCTGAATGGCGGCGAGCGCGACACCGTCGGCATCGACGGTGGCGATGGATTTGTCGTCGCTACCCAACTTGAACGCACCGTGAAAGTCCTGCGCCATCGGGCCGATGTGGCGAACGCCCGGGTCCTCGGCCTTGTACCGCCAGGTGCTCAAGGGCAATTCCACCACTTTGTGCAAAACCTTCAGCACATCGACATCGCGAATTTCGGTCTTTCTGTCGCGGTCGGACGCGTTGGTCCACGTGCCGCCGGCAGTGAGATGCGCGCCGTTGCTCATTACCAGCAGGTCAGTCAGGTTGCCCGGCATCAGGCTCATCACATCGCCGCTGCCCTGGCGGTAGAAATTCAGGCGGTCATCCGAAAAACCGCCGGCGATGTCCCAGAAATTTGCGGTCGTAGTTTGCAGTCGCAGGCGTGCGAAGTCGTTCACAACCGCCTGGGAAAGCGTGAGATTCGCTGCGCCGGAATTGACAGGAATCGTGACGGCGCCGTTGCTTTCCACTGTCATGGCGCGGGTGGGAAGGCCCGTCCCGCCGTCGATCGCGGTCACGAAGCGGAAGCCACCGGTGGCGCGCGCGGCGAATTCGTAATTGGTCGAGGTATTGAAATCAAAATTATTGCCGTCGGCCCAGATGAACGCGCCGTGGTGAGGGGTCGGCGCCCCGCCGGCAGTCTGGGTCTTCGCCCGGGTGCCGAGCGCAAAGCTGCCGGCGCCGCTGGCGGTAGAAAAATAGCCGGCGGCAAGACTAGTGTCGCCGCTAGCAGAATTCGTGTTCCCGCCGAGCACCGAACTGCGTGGGCCGCTTGCTGCATTGCTGATGCCGCCCAGTACCGCGCTTGACTCACCGCTTGCAATGTTGATGCCGCCTCCTGCGACAGTGCTGCCTGTGCCACTGGCGGCGTTGCTGGCGCCGCCTGCCACGGTGCTGTAGGCGCTGCTCGCGGTGTTGGTGCTACCACCGCCGACTGTGCTCTGGAGGCCGTTCGCGGTGTTCGAGACGCCCCCGCCAACGGCGCTATAGGTGCCGCTCGCCGTGTTCGTGTTGCCCCCGCCGACAGTGCTATAGATGCCGCGCGCGGTGTTCTGCAACCCCCCGCCGACGGTGGCAAAGGCTTGGTTGGTCAGTGTTCCGTCGTCATTTCCCGCAAGGTTACGAAAGCCCCCACCCACCGTGCCGTAGTGATCCGTGACATTGTTGGCGCCTACACCGTAGTCTGGATCGATACTCGCCGGGCCACCTCCGCCGATCGTCGCGCCTCGCACCCCCGCCGTCACGCCATTACTCGAACCGCCGCCGATCACGTTCGGGCTCGCACCATCAGGTTCGTAGCGCATCACCCGCTGTCCGTTGGCGCGAAGGTCGAGCGCGAAGTTGTCCGTAGAGCCCAGCACCGCGTCTGTGCCAAAAGCATTGCCGCCCGCCACGAAGGCATTAGTCGGGCCGCTGCTGTCTGTTTGGCAGGTCACCGTGCCATCGACCGCGATGACACGAATGCTTGAACCGACCGCGCACGTGGCACTCACCCGCCGCTGCAAATAGGTGGGATCGGCAGCGATGGTGCCCGTCGCGGTGATCGCACCGCCGGTGAGCCCCGCGCCGGCGGTGATGCTGCTAACCGTGCCGCCTGAATTGGTGTCGGCATCCGCCGCGCATGCCCATGCGCTGCCGTTCCATTTCGGGATCTGATTTGCAGTACAGGCAATGGTGGGCAACAGTTGAGTGGAAGTCAGGCCGATGGTCCCGCTTGTCGTGATCGGCCCGCCGGTCAAGCCTGTGCCGGTTGACACGCTCACCACCGACCCGGTACCGGCTGGTCCTTGCGGCCCGGTCGGGCCGGCGGGCCCCTGCGGACCCGTCGGACCCATCGGTCCTGTTGCGCCCGCAGGATACGCGCTGCCGGTGGTGCCAAGCCTTCCATTGGCATCGACAAACACCACGGAAGCATTGCTGACGGTCGCACCGTTAATGCCGGCGATGGTGGTCGAGTCATGGATGCCGGCCTGTCCGATACGTATGGAATTCGACACGGTTTCCGTGATGCCGCCCGCGCCAATGCGGATATTGTTGTCACCCGTCAACCCCGCGCCGGAAAAGCCGCCGATGCCAATATTGTTATTGCCGGACGACAAGTCAAGCGCCTGAGAACCGATGCCAATGTTGCCGCCGTTCGCGGTAACGCTGGCCAGCGCGTTGGCACCGATTGCGACGTTGCCGTTGCCGGAAATATTGTCGCGCAACGCGTTCGTCCCGACGGCAGTGTTCTGCACGCCGGATGTGTTTTTCCACAGCGACTGGAAACCGCTCGCGGTATTGAGGTGGCCGTTGACATTTTGGCCAAGCGCATTCACACCAAAGGCCGAATTGCTGTTGCCCGAGGTGTTGTTGGTAAGCGCACTGGCGCCGGTGGCGGTATTGTTGATGCCGTCACCGAGCACGCTCAACGCGCCTTGTCCGATTGCGGTGTTGAAGATTCCTGTCAGCGAAAAGTTGCCGGTACTTTGCCCGAGAAAAGTATTGGCTGAACCGTAGTTGTGCAGGAACGGAAGGCCGCCCTTCACGATATTGCCAGCACTTGCCGTCGAAGCCACCATGGTCAGGTTGCCGGTGATGTCGTTGGGACCGGCCGGTCCGGTGGGACCTTGCACACCTTGCAGACCCTGAAGCCCTTGCGGACCTTGCGGGCCAGTGGGGCCAGTCGGTCCCGCCGGCCCGGCGGGCCCCTGCGGACCGGCTGGCCCGGTAGGCCCGGTCACCGCCGAACTGCAAACCCAGGCTGTTCCGCTGTATGCCAAGGTATTGCCGGCGCCGCAAGGCGGCAGGTTGGCAAATGAGATAGTGCCGATCAGCTGCGTGCCGGCAATCGTCGCGGTCGGGTTGATGATGTCCGCGCTCGCCGCCCGGAAGGCATAGGGGCTGGCCGACAGCGGTTGGCGCGGCGACATTTCCGCGTCCGTGCCCACCTGCACGCCCAGCCAATACTGCGTGTTGAACTCCAGTCCCACCATCGACGAAAGAGCGCCCAACGCCACACTGAAATTGCCGCCGCTGACCGTGACGGTCTGGGTCTCCGACCAGATTGGCACCACGGCGGCCGCCGAGTCGTACAGGCGAAAGCTCATGGTTACGCTGGTATTGACCGGTGCGCCGCCGGCATTGGTAAGCACGCCCTGATAGTTGACGGTCTGGGGCGGTGCGGCTTGCGCGGGCGTCAGTAAGGGCGACGCGATCAGCAGACAGACGATCAGATTCAGCAAGACACCGATAAGGTTCTTCATTCGAGCTCTCCCCCAGGGCAACGCTTGTGCGGGGCAGCAACGGAGGCGGGTTGCGATCCCGCACGCCGAAGACGTCTGCTGCGGCGGTGCCGATTCTGACTCTTGTTGCACTCCCGCAGGAAACGGTTGTGCGGCGGCGCGTTACCGCGCAGTTACCTGCAAGATAAGCGCATGGCGGCAAGAATGATCTGCGACAGATCAAGCCATCACGCAATTGAGGGATAGCAGGCGATGGCTGTGCGATAGAAACCCCAGCACCGGCGCGCCCTCCAGGCCAAAAAGCCCCGGGGAAGCGCGCCAGTGCTTGAGTTTCGTTGTTTGCGGGTTCCGGCCCTGCAGCGGCTAGTCCTCTTCCTTCGCCGCCACCTTGTATTCCTTGATCAGCTCGGCCTGGATGTGCGGCAGCACCGGTTCGTAGTGCGACAGTTCGATCGAGTAGCTGCCGTGACCGCCGGTCATCGATTTCAGGCGCGTCTGGTAATCACGCAACTCGGACAGCGGCACGATCGACATGACCACCGAGATGCCTGCCGACAGGCCGCGCGTGCCGGTGATCTGGCCGCGCCGCGAGGACAGGTCGCCGGTCACCGCACCGATATGCGATTCGGGGACGGTAACTTCGGCAGTGACGATCGGCTCGAGCAGCACCGGCCGCGCCTTGGATATCGCATCGATGAAGGCTTTGCGGCCCGCAGTCACGAAGGCAATTTCCTTGGAATCGACTGGGTGGCTCTTGCCGTCGTAAACGATGACACGCACATCGTGTACCGGAAAATTCGCCAGCGGACCGGACGCGAGCACTTCGCGAATACCCTTTTCCACGGCGGGGATGAACTGCGTGGGAATAGTGCCGCCGTGCACATCGTTGACGAACTCGAATCCTGCGCCGCGCGCCATCGGTTCGATGCGCAGGAACACTTCACCGAACTGGCCGGCGCCTCCCGATTGCTTCTTGTGCCGGCAGTGCCCGTCGGCCTTGGCCATGATCGTTTCGCGGTACGGAATTTTTGGTGGCTTGGTGGCGATTTCCAGGTTGTACTGCTTCTGCATGCGCTCCAGCATGGCGCGCATGTGCAGGTCGCCGAGCCCGTTGATGACCGTCTCATGCGTGGTCGGGTGCCGCTCGACCACGAAACACGGGTCTTCCATTTCCAGCTTATGCAGCACTTCAAAAATGCGCTGCTCATCGCCGCGCCGCTTCGGCTCGACGGCGAGACCATACATCGGCTGCGGGAATTCCAGCGGCAGCATGTGGATGCGGTCTTCGTCGTGGGAATCGTGCAGCACCGCGTCGAAGGCAATTTCGTCGACCTTGGCCACGGCGCCGATGTCGCCCGGCACCAGCGATTTCACTTCCTGGTATTCCTTGCCCTGCAGCTTGTAGAGGTGCCCGACGCGGAACGGCTTGTTGATCTGCCCGACGTACAGCTGGGTGCCGGTGGAAATGGTTCCCTGATGCACGCGGAACACGCCGACCTTGCCGACAAACGGATCCATCACTACCTTGAAGACATGGGCGATGGCGTGCTTTTTCGGGTCCGGCACCGAGCGGAACTCTTCGGCGTCCTTGCCTTCGCCCTTGACGAACATCGGCGGGTTGCCTTCGGCGGGATTGGGCGCGAGTTTGGCGAAGATGTCGAGCAACTCACCCACGCCGGCGCCGGTGCGCGCGGACACAAAGCAAACGGGGATCAGGTGGCCGTCGCGCAGCGCCTTTTCGAAGGGCGCGTGCAATTGCTCGGGCGTGATCGAGTCGCCCTGCTCCAGGTACAGCTCCATGAGCTTTTCGTCGACCTCGACCACCTGGTCGACCAGCGCCGAATGCGCGGCCGCTACCGACGAAAAATCGGCATCGCCGGCTGGCGTGAAGAAACAATCCGTCACCGCCGTGCCGCCCTTGGCCGGCAGGTTGATCGGCAGGCATTCCTTGCCGAAGGTTTCCTGGATGCGCGCCAACAGCGCCGGCAGATCGACATTGTCGGCGTCGATCTTGTTGATGATGATCATGCGGCACAGGTGGCGCTTCTGCGCCAGCGTCATCATGCGGTGGGTGGTGAGTTCGATGCCGTTCTGGGCGTTGATGACCACTGCCACGGTTTCGACCGCATCCAGCGCCGAGATCGCCGGACCCATGAAGTTCGGGTACCCCGGGGTGTCGATGAGGTGGATGTGGGTGTCGAGGTGGGAGAAATGCAGGAGGGAGGAATTGAGCGAGTGCCGATACTGTTTTTCAAGGGGATCGAAGTCGGCGACTGTCGTCCCCTTCTCTACACTGCCCACGGCGTTGATGGTGCCGGTTCGATGCAGCAGCAATTCAGCCAGTGTGGTTTTCCCTGCGGCCGAATGGCCGACCAGTGCGATGGTGCGGAGCTGCTCAGTCGTATGGTTCGACATGTTTTCTCCGAGTTCGAGTTGATTTTCTTGTGTTCTACGGAAAAAGCCTACCACTCCCTGACTTCGCGCACAAAGCACTTGGTCAATTGCCGGCCAATTTATCGAACTTTCTGAAAAACCAATGATCTTTCAACCGTTTGCAATCACCCCCGCGCGGCCCTAACATGCAGCATGTCCTCGCCCGGGTTCGCGCCGGCAATCCTCCATCGTCCAAATCGGGAGTCTCTGTATGGCAAAGCTGAATGTGAATGGCAAGTCGCTGAACTACGAGGCCGATGCCGGCACGCCGCTGTTATGGGTGCTGCGCGAACAGCTTGGGCTGACGGGCACCAAGTACGGTTGCGGCATTGCGCTTTGCGGCGCCTGCACGGTGCTGATCGACGGGACACCGGTGCGCAGTTGCACCATGCCCGCCGCCAGCGTGAAGGCCGGGGCCAAGATCACCACCATCGAAGGCCTCTCGCCGGACGGCTCGCATCCGGTGCAGAAAGCCTGGGTGGCGCTGGACGTACCGCAATGCGGCTTCTGCCAGTCGGGAATGATCATGGCGGCCACGGCGCTGCTCAAGGCCAAGCCGAACCCCACCGACAAGGAGATCGACGAAGCCATGACCAACATCTGCCGATGCGGCACCTACAACCGCGTCCGGGCAGCCATCAAGGCCGTGGCCGCCGGCGGCGCCGTCAAGCAGGCAGACGCCGATGGCATCGTTCACCCCGAAAGGAGCGTGTCATGAACACCATCGCGCCTCCGAAGGTTTCGCGTCGCCGATTCATGCAGGGTTCCGCTGCCGCGACCGGCAGTCTGGTGGTCGGCTTTCACGTGCCGTTCCTCGCGCCCGCCCACGCGCAGTCGCCCGCGTCAGTGGCCGCGGCGCCTGCATCCGAAGAAGTCAATGCCTGGGTGGTGATCAAGCCCAATGACGCGGTCATCGTACGCGTGGCGCGTTCCGAAATGGGACAGGGCACGCTGACCGGCCTCGCGCAGCTGGTGGCCGAAGAGCTGGAATGCGATTGGGCCAAGGTCTCCACCGAATATCCGACACCGGGACAGAATCTGGCGCGCAACCGCATCTGGGGCAATTTCGGCACCGGCGGCAGCCGCGGCATCCGCGAATCGCAGGACTACGTGCGCAAGGGCGGCGCGGCGGCTCGCATGTTGCTCGTGCAAGCTGCGGCAGAAGAATGGAAAGTGCCGGTGGCCGAGTGTTCGGTTGCCAAGGGCGTGATCACGCATGCCGCCTCGAAGCGCAGCACCAGCTTCGGCAAGGTAGCCGGCGCGGCCGCCAAGCAGAGCGTGCCCAAAGACATCACCCTCAAGGATATCAAGGACTGGAAGATCGTCGGCAAACGCATGGCGCGTCTGGACACGGTCGACAAGACCACCGGCAAACAGATCTACGGCATGGACCTGAAGCTGCCCGGTATGCTCAATGCCGCCATCAAGGCCTGCCCGGTATTTGGCGGCAAGGTGAAAAGCGTGGACGACGGCGCAGTGCTGAAACGCCGTGGCGTGAAGAAAGTGTTGAAGGTCGGTGACAACGCAGTCGCGGTGGTCGCCGAAACCTGGTGGCAGGCCAAGACCGCGCTGGACCTGCTGAAAATCGAATGGGATGAAGGCCCCAACGCCAAGGTGTCCAGCGAATCGTTCGGTGCCGTACTGAAGGAAGGGCTGGAGGCGAAGAACGCCGTGGCCGGCCATCAGGTCGGCGACGCGGCGGCGGCCATCGCGGCATCCGCCAGCAAATTGGAAGCAGTGTATTCCTATCCGCACCAGAACCACGCGTGCATGGAAACCATGAACGCGACCTGCCGCTATACGCCTGAAAAGTGCGAAGTGTGGACGCCCACGCAGAACGGCGAATCGGCGCTGGCCGCGACCTCGGAGGCCTCGGGCCTGCCCAACACCAAGTGCGAGGTTTACAAGCTGCACCTCGGTGGTGGTTTCGGTCGCCGCGGCGCCACCGACTGGATTCATCAGGTGGTGGCCATTGCCAAGACCATGCCGGGCACACCGGTGAAACTGATCTGGTCGCGCGAAGAAGACATGGCGCAGGGCCGCTACCATCCGGTCACGCAGTGCAAGCTGACGGCGGGCCTTGACAAGGACGGCAACGTCACCGGCTTTGCGATGCGCATCGCCGGACAGTCGATTCTGGCCGGTGTCGCGCCGCAAAACATCCGCGACGGCAAGGACCCGGTGGTGTTCCAGGGCCTCAACCCGCCCGGGCCGGAAACTTCCATCGGCTACACCTTTCCGACGCTGATGGTGGACCACGCCATGCGCAACCCGCACGTGCCACCCGGCTTCTGGCGCGGCGTGAACCTCAACCAGAACGCGATCTACCTCGAATGCTTCATCGACGAGATCGCCCACGCCACCAAACAGGACCCGCTGGCGTTGCGACGCAAGCTGATGGCCAACCATCCCAAGCACCTGGCGGTGCTCAATGCCGTCGCCGAGAAAGCCGGCTACGACAAACCGCTGCCCAAGGGCGTGTTCCGCGGCCTCGCGCAGACCATGGGCTTCGGCAGCTACGTGGCAGCCTGTGCCGAAGTTTCGGTGAGCGACGACGGCGTCCTGAAGATTCATCGCATCGTCGCCGCGACCGACCCCGGCCACGCCGTCAATCCGCAACAGATCGAAGCGCAGGTCGAAGGCTCGTTCGCCTATGGCCTCTCTGCCGCGCTATACGGCGAATGCACGGTGAAGAATGGCCGCATACAGCAAAGCAATTTCCATGAGTATCCGGCGCTGTTGCTGGCCGACATGCCGAAGGTCGAAACGGTAATTGTTGCCTCCGGCGGTTTCTGGGGCGGCGTGGGTGAGCCGACCATCGCTGTGGCGGCGCCCGCGGTGCTGAACGCCATTTTTGCGGCTACCGGGAAGCGCATCCGCGATCTGCCGCTAAAGAACCACAGTTTGAAGAAAGCGTAGTGGTTAGCGAGCGCATTGTCGGGCTTTGTCTATCTTGTCGTACCCGCGCCAGCGGGTACCTCTGTTGTTGTTTTTAGGACTGCATAGGCCAGAGGTACCCGCCTTCGCGGGTACGACAGCAGTGTTTGGCAATTCGCGCGCAAACCCATCGGTACCCGCCTGCGCAGATACGACAGCAATTTTTGGCAATTCGCGGGCAATACCAGTGGTGCCCGCCTCTGCGGCGCCGACAAGCTTGGGGTTCGCCAGGCTTGCCCTGGTGGCGCTGTGCATCGCCGGAATGCCTGCACCAAGCCACGCCCTCGCCCGAGTTAACGGTGTCCCTCCCGCCATCGCCCAAGCCCTTACCAGCACCCCCGGCGACCCCCGGCGCGGCCGGGCAATCGTCGCCAGCCGCCAGCAGGGACTTTGCCTGCTGTGCCATGCGGCGCCCATTGCCGAGGAACGCTTCCAGGGCAACCTCGCACCGGACCTGGCCGGCGTCGGTAGCCGCTTCAGCGAGGCACAACTGCGCGCCCGAATCATCGACAGTCGCCGCCTCAATCCGGAAAGCATCATGCCCGCTTTTTTTCGCGACAGCGGGCTCACCCGCGTCGGCGCCAACTGGCGGTCGCGCACCCTGCTCGACGCCCAGCAGATCGAAGACGTGGTCGCCTACCTGGTGACGCTCAAATGAAACGCCGTGCGGCAATCAGGACCGGCGCCGGACTGGCTGCGCTGTTGCTGGTCCGGCCGGCCGCGGCTGCGCCGCTGTCGACGGAACTGGCTGCGGCGGTTCGCGCGTACACCGGCGGCGGCGCCATCAACGAAGGACGCGTCAGGCTCGACATCGCCGAGTTGATCGACAACGGTAATGCCGTCCCGGTCGCGGTGGCTGTGGACAGCCCCATGACCGCCGCGGATCACGTCGTCGCCATCGCCCTCTTCAACGAGAAAAACCCGCAGCGCGATGTGGTGCGCTTTCAGCTTGGTCCGCGCGCCGGCAAGGCGCAGGTTGCCACCCGCATCCGCCTGGCAACCTCCCAAAAACTCGTGGCGCTGGCGAAGATGAGCGACGGCAGCATCTGGTCACACACGGTGGATGTGATCGTCACGCTGGCCGCGTGCATCGAGGATTGACCCATGGCACGCACCCTGATCACAGCCCCCAAGTCCGCCAAACGCGGCGACATCATCGAGATCCGCGTGCTCATCCAGCACCCGATGGAAACCGGCTACCGCCCCGGCCCGGACGGAAAGGTGTTGCCGCGCGATCTGATCCGCCGCTTCAGTTGCCGATACGACGATGGCGCGAGCAACGAAGTTGTGTTCAGCGCGGAATTGTTTGCCGCGGTGGCCGCCAATCCGCTGCTCAGTTTTCACACCCGGGCGACGGCAAGCGGCACGCTCAATTTCCTCTGGGAAGGCGACAATGGTTTTGTGCAACGCGAGTCGGTGGCGATCAGCGTGACATGAAACACGGCCAGTTTTTTGCATTCGCGCTGACCCTGGCGCTGGTGCTACCGGGAAAACTCATTGCGGCAGATCTGCGCAAATCAGGTTTCGAGTTCATGGGCCCGGCCACACAGGCCATGCAGCGCGACGACTCGCAGAATCCGGCCATGTTGTGGGTGAAGGAAGGCGAGGCGCTGTGGAGCCAGCAGCCCGACAAGGGCGCCAAGTCCTGCGCGGCCTGCCACGGTGATGCCGGCAAAAGCATGCGCGGCGTGGCGGCGACCTATCCGGCTTTTGACGTGACTGCGAAGCGCCCGCTGAACCTGGCCGAACGCATCAACCTGTGTCGCAAGAACAATCAGCAGCAAACGCCCTGGCCGCCGGAACATGCCGCACTGCTGGCGCTGGAAAGCTATGTGGCGCTGCAGTCGCGCGGCACGCCGATCGCACCCTGGCGCGATCCACGGCTCTCGCCGTTCTTTCAGCGCGGTGAACAGTTGTTCAGGCAGCGCATGGGTCAACTCGACCTCGCCTGCACCCACTGCCATGACCAGCATGCCGGCAAGAAGCTGGGAGGCGCGCCGATTCCGCAGGCCCACCCGACCGGCTATCCGATCTACCGGCTGGAATGGCAGGGCATGGGCGGATTGCAGCGGCGCATCCGCGCTTGCATGACCGGCGTGCGCGCGGAGCCGTTCGCGTTCAACTCGGTCGAAATGGCCGAACTGGAAACCTACCTCGCCGCGCGCGCCGCGGGCATGGCGATGGATGCACCGGGCGTGCGACCTTAGGGACAAACTCCAGCATTGGCGGGCCTTCCAGGCCGAAAATGCCCGGAGAGGCTCGCCAAATGGCGATCCGCATGATTGCGTGCTGGCTTACTGGCGTTCGATCTTGATATCGAACAGTACCTGGATCATGCCGATCCATTCGGGCCGCAGCCAGTCCTTCGAGCCGCGCGCCTTGTACAGCACCTTGCCCTTGGCATCGACCAGCAGCGTCACCGGAATGGTGTTCGCCCCCAGCATGTTTTCCAGCTCCAGCTTGTGGTCGATGAAGTTCTCGAAGCTCAGCGCCGCGCGGCGCACGTAATCCAGCGCGGCCTTGCGATCATCGTCGGTGGAAATGCCGATGACGCGAAACTGCTGCTTGCGGTCGAGCTTCGACAACGCCTGCAGCGAACCCATCTCCGCGCGGCACGGACCACACCAGCTGGCCCAGACATTGATGATGAGCGGCTTGCCGCGAAAATCGGAAAGCTTGCGCGGCTTGCCGCCAAGGGGATCGAGGCTGGCTTCACGCAGCGTCTTGCCGATTTCGACTTCGCCAGGCGTCGCGCCGGCCGCAGGCGTACAACAAAGCAAAAGACACAGGCAAATACAGGTGAGTTGGGCTTTCATCGCTTCAGTCTAGCAAGACTGCGACGGTGAACCGCACTGTCGTTTCGCCACTTGCGGTGCGTCGCAACCTCGAGTGCATTTGCGCAGCTCTCGAACACTGCCGAATTTTCACTCTCTGACAAACTGGCCCGGAACTTGTGTTTTGCAGCACAGATTTCTGCGCCGACGAGGAACATGCTTCATCCATCGCGAAACGCAGCAAGGTCTGATCAGGACGCTGCAGCGGACGCCAACCAACCACAGGGGATGACCATGAATACCACCGCAAAATTTGCCGCAAGCCTTGTCACCGTTGTTGCTCTGAGCGCCGTGTTGTTCACCAGCAGCCGCGCCGATTCGATGAACGCCGCTTCAGCTTCCGCCGCGCCCAGCCAATCCACGGCCAACATCCAGCCGGCCAATTCGCCCGAAACACCGCAAGACCAGCTCAAGGATCTGAGCTACTAATTTCCAGGTTTTTCGCAGCACCTTCCGCGGGCCATACTCCTCGCCCGCTGGAAGCTACAACCATCGGCTCAGAAAATTGGGCCAAGGGGGACAGTTCAAGCTGTCCCCTCTTTTTTTGGGTGCCCGCGCCGATGCAGTTGGCTCGGTCGCTGCGGAGGACTTCCTGTTGGCGTGAGGACTCCGGCATCCGCAGCGAATTTCCTGCAGGCGGAATCGGAGCGCATCGCGGAAAAAATGGGGCAAGAATCGCCCCACTTTTTTTCCGAATTTGCCAGCCCTTTGCGCCGGCACTCATCCCATCACTTGGCAGGACTGGCCGCGGGCGGTGCAGTAACGCCAAACCCCAGCTGTTCCAGTAAATGGAGTCTGTCATAAGCGGCCCAGTTTTCGACGATGCGGCCGTTGGCAATGCGGTAAATGTTCGTGTAATGGACGACGACATCCTTGCCTGGGACAGCCACCTCACGCATAACGTCGGTGTACTTGCCGCGCCAAGTCGATCGGACGGTTACCAGGTCACCCTCGGCCATCATGAAGTCGATCGTGATCGCGCGCGGATTCAGGCTGGCGCACATCGGGCAGGCTTCACGCAAGGTCTTGGCCGGCTCGCCCGTCCCCTGCCGGTCAACGATTGCCGAGTGGAACATTTGCCTGGGATCGACCAATTTATTACGTGTGGCAAGGTCACCCTCGTTCAGCGCCTTGAACAGTTTGCGAACGATCGCTTTGTTTGCCTCAACTGATTGGGCGGTCGCTGTCACGTCGCCGGCGAACGTCGATCCTGCTGAAACCAACAGCAAGCCGATGATGCCGAGTTTTGCGACGCTCGATGTCATTGCGTGACGCCCTCTTGATGAGCCGACACCTTTGCCACTGACGCTTAACGTTCGATTTCACGGGCGCACATCAGCGCGTCCGCGTGGAACGACGAGTTATGCCGCAATGTCCACGTACTCGACGCGGCTGGCTGGCTGGGGAATAGGCGTGCCATCTTCACGCATACCGTCAAGGTGAAACTCGATAGCCTCGCGAATTTGCAACTCAATTTCGTCAATTGTGGCACCTGTGGCGACGCATCCTGGAAGATCGGGAACGTACGCCGAAAAATTTCCTTGAGCTTTTTCTATCACTATCGCGTAACGCATATGTTCCTCATTTTTTGAGACCAGATTGCTTCAGGATGCTGGCAAGAGTGCCAGGTGCCAAGTCGTCAGAAGGCTTGCCGGGAACCGTGACACGTCCGTCTTTTACCAAATGTTTGAATTGACGATGACTGCCGCGTGTGGCAACAAGAAACCAACCGTCCTTTTGGATCATGTTCAGGATTTCGCTGACTTTCATGCGGTAAGCATATCAAGGCAGTGATCATTCCGCAGATAACCGAACTTTTGCGGCATAACTTAATTTATACGTCGCGCTTGACGCATAACATTTTTGGGAATTTCCGGAAAAGACCATTGAATACAGAGCGTTGTAACACTTCACTGCATTTCTGTACAGCCATAACAAGATCGAGTTTTACGTCAGGTCGGTTTTGCTGCTCTGGCCGCATATTTTCCTGACCTCCACACGCTCGCTGCCTCAAATCCCACCAGCGGATTCTGTCCATCAGAATCATGAACACCAGTTCCACGAGCGCTCAAATCGAATCAGGACGCAGTCGCTTGCTGTCGCCGCCGCTTCACCCCGTGAATTGACATCCGTCCGCGCAACAACACCCATTCCGGCCAGCCCGGCACACCACCCGCCAACAAGCTAACATCGCGCATGCCCTCCACCACCCTCCCCACCTCCGCCCTCAATCCCGGCGTGCAAAAGCGCGAGGTCTTTGCGTGGTCGATGTACGACTTCGCCAACTCGGGTTACACCACGGTGGTGCTCACGGCGGTGTTCAATGCCTACTTCGTTTCGGTGGTCGCGCAGAAAGCCGAGTGGGCAACCTGCGCTTGGACGGCCATTCTCGCCGTGTCATACCTGCTGGTCATGGTTGCCGGTCCCATCATCGGCGCCTATGCCGATGCGCGCGCGGCCAAGAAGCGTGTGCTGCTGATCGCCACCATCGGCTGCATCACCACCACGTCGATGCTGTATTACGCCGGACCGGGCACGCTGGTGCTGGCGGCGGCGTGCATCATCGTTTCCAATTTCTGCTACGCCATCGGCGAGAACATCACCGCTGCCTTTCTGCCGGAATTGGCGCGGCCCGACGCCTTGGGCAAGGTGTCGGGCTGGGGCTGGGCCTGGGGATATGTGGGCGGACTGGTGGCGCTGGGCTTGTGCCTGGCGTGGATCATGACGGCGGAGGGCCGCGGGCAAAGCGCGTCGCAGGCAGTGCCGATGACGCTCATCATCACGGCGGTGGTGTACGCGCTGGGGGCGAGCGTCACCTTCATCTGGCTCAAGGAACGCGCGAAACCTGACCTGCAAGCGCACCGCTGGGCTGACTCGCTGACGCGCCTCAAGGCGACTGCACACGAAGCCTCGCGCTACCGCGACCTGCTGCTGGTGTTCCTGTGCGGTACCTGCTATCAGGCGGGCGTGGCGACGGTGATCGCACTGGCGGCCATCTATGCGCAGGAAGTGATGGGCTTCAAGACCACCGAAACGCTGATCCTGGTGCTGGTGGTGAACGTGACGGCCTGCGTGGGTGCCTTCGGCTTCGGTTACGTGCAGGACATCATCGGCAAGAAGAAGGCGCTGGGGCTGACGCTGTTCGGCTGGATCGGCATGGTGGTGTTCGCATGGTTCGCCACCACGCCGCCGCTATTCTGGGTGGCGGCCAACCTGGCCGGCATCTGCATGGGTTCCAGCCAGTCGGCGGGGCGCGCGCTGGTGGCGTACTTTTCGCCGCCGGACAGGAGCGCGGAAATGTTCGGCCTGTTCGGCGTGGCCACGCGGCTCGCCGCAGTGCTGGGCCCGCTGACCTACGGCGCGGTGGCCTGGGCCTCGGGCAACAACCATCGCCTGGCCATGCTCATCACCGGCGTGTTTTTCATCGCGGCGCTGTTCGTGCTGGCGCGCGTGGACGAGGTGCGCGGGCGCGCGGCGGTTCAGTAAGACAGGGGCCCTCGGCTATACTGGCGCAGTTCCGATCACCCCGCCGTTCCATGCAAAAGAACTACTATCAGATCCTGGGTGTGGCCAATGCGGCCAGTGCCGGGACCATCGAGCAGGCCTACCGGCGCGCCGTGGACAAGATTTCCCAGTCGGGGATCGAGGATCCGGATACTCTGGCCCTGCTGCGCGACGCCTACGAAACGCTGGCCGACGAAGACAGCCGCGCTTCCTACGACGAGTCGCTGCTCAATCCGCCGCGCCCGCCACGACTCGACGGGCAGCCTGCGCCGGCGATGGCACCGCCCTCGTTCGACGTGAACATGAACAGCGGCGCGGGTTACGAACCCGAGCGGGGCCGCCGCCTTAGTCCCTTGCTGATTCTGCTCATTGCTGCGGGCGTCACGGTTTTGCTGGGCTGGCTGATGGCCCGCTCCTCGCGTACACCGGCGCCGGCGGCGCCTGCGGTGGCGGTACAAAACACCTCGACTGCGCCTGTATCAAACGAGCCCTTGCCGGCCGATGGCGGCGCGCCGGTGATTCCGCGCACCGCCGATCCGCGCGCGCGTGGCGCCGACCAGATTTTTTCGGATGTATCGCAAAGCGTGGTCAAGGTGATCGTCAGCAACGAAAGCGGCGTCCCTGTCGGCGGGGGCAGCGGCGTGGTCACCGGACGCGGCATCGTCATCACCAATTGCCACGTAGTCCTGCGCGGCCCGGTTGTGACCGTGCGCACGCCCAAGGAAAGTTTTTCGGCCAACGTGGCGCTGGCCGACGAGACATTTGATCTGTGCCAGCTGACGGTGGGCGACGGCTTCAACGCGCCGGCGGTGGAAATCGGCAGCATGCAGTATGTGCGCACCGGCCAGAAGGTATTTGCCATCGGCGCACCCCAGGGACTGGAACTCACCATCAGCGAGGGCATTGTTTCTTCGCTGCGGGAGACGCGCCTGGGCAACGTGATCCAGACCACGGCGCCGATTTCACCCGGTTCCAGCGGCGGCGGCCTGTTCAATGTATCCGGGCAGCTCATCGGCATCACTACCTTCCAGCACAAGACAGGGCAAAACCTGAATTTCGCGGTGCCGGCCGACTGGATCGCGAAAATGGAACCGCGTGGCGGCCCCGGCCCCGTTTCGACCCTGAGTGAAGGCGGGGCGCAGACGCCCCAGGGAACCATTACCCGCTAACGCAGCGATCGCACCCGCAATTGGCGGGCGCTGATGAGGGCGCGCGCGCGGTCGGGGTAATCGGAGATGATGCCGTCCACGCCCAGGTCGAGCATGCGCGCGATGTCCTTTGGCTCGTTGACCGTCCACACCACCACCTGAATGCCGAGGCCATGCGCTTCGCGCAGGCTGGCTTCCGTGACATCGCCGAAATAGGGCGACCAGATGCGTCCGCCGGTCGCCTGCACCATGCGCGGTACCGATCCGCCGAAATCCTGCGCATTCAGGCCCGCCGTCCATGCCGAGCCTTCGCGGCTGCCGGCGTTGATGTTGTCGAGGAATTTCTGCTGGGCCGACAGATACACGGTGGGCAACTCCGGCGCGATGCGCTGCGCGACTTTCAGCGTCCGCCAGTCAAAGCTTTGCAGCGCGACGCGCCCGCGCATACCGTGGGCATCGATCACTTGCAGCAGCGCGCCGACAAATGCCTCCGGGCCGGGTGTCTGGTCGCGCTCGAACGGCGACAGCTTGGTCTCGATGTTGAACCGCACCTCGCGATTTCCGGATTGCGCCACCAGCTCAAACAACTCCGCGAGGCGGGGAATGCGCGTGCCGTCGATCGGCTGCTGGTTCGGATAGCGCTTGGCGTAGTCCGTGCCCGGCTTGAGTCGTCCCACGTCGTATTGCCGCAACTGGTCAAATTGAAGGGCGTGGATGGCCGGCCCTTTTGCGGCGAGCCAGGCGCCGCCCGGACCACGGACGATATCCGGGTTCAGGACCGGATCGTGGCTGATCACCACCACGCCGTCTCGGGTGATGCCGGTATCGAGTTCGAGGGTGCTGACACCCAGCTTGAGGGCATTGGCAAAGGCGGGCAGCGTGTTTTCCGGCATCAGGCCGCGCCCGCCGCGATGTGCCTGCAGGTCGATGGTCGCTGCGCAACCGTTCAGGAGTAGGGCAACAAACAACAGGCAGAGTCGTCGCATTACGCGCCTCGCTGTGCGAAAATTTCGGATTACGTCTCATCTTAGCAAAGCACGCTTCATGAACCCCGAAAAGACGGAAGCCCACGTCACCAATTTCCTGCGCAATATTGTCGAAGCCGATCTCGCCGCCGACAAGTTTGCCTCCCGCAAATGGGCCGGCAAGCCCGGCCTCGCCGCGGATCACGCGGCCGGCAGCGCTGACCTGGCGAAGATCCGCACGCGCTTTCCGCCGGAGCCCAACGGCTACCTGCACATCGGCCATGCCAAATCGATTTGCCTCAATTTCGGTCTGGCGCAGGAGTACGGCGGACGCTGCCACCTGCGATTTGACGACACCAATCCGGCAAAGGAAGAGCAGGAGTTCGTCGATTCGATCATCGACAGCGTGCACTGGCTGGGATTCGACTACCAGAAGGACGGCGAAAACAACCTGTACTACGCCTCGGATTACTTCGACTGGATGTACCAGTTTGCCGAAGTGCTGATCGACAAGGGGCATGCCTATGTGGATAGCCTGTCGGCGGACGAAATTCGCGAGTATCGCGGCACGCTGACCGAGGCGGGCAAGGATTCGCCTTACCGCAATCGCAGCGCCGGGGAAAACCTGGCGCTGTTCCGCGCCATGCGCGATGGACTACATGCCGACGGCAGCCACGTGCTGCGCGCCAGGATCGACATGGCTTCACCCAACATCAATCTGCGCGATCCGGTGCTCTACCGCATCAAGCGCGGCCATCATCATCGCACCGGCGACAAATGGTGCCTGTACCCGATGTACACCTACGCCCATCCGCTGGAGGATGCGCTGGAGCAGATCACGCACTCGATCTGCACGCTGGAATTCGAAGACCAGCGCCCGTTCTACGACTGGCTGCTGGAGCATGTTCGCGATGCCGGGTTTCTTGCCGACCCGCTGCCCAAGCAGTATGAATTCTCACGCCTGAACCTCACCTACGTGGTGATGAGCAAGCGCTACCTGAACCAGTTGGTCACCGAGAAGCACGTCAATGGCTGGGACGATCCGCGCATGCCGACGCTGGCCGGCGCGCGCCGTCGCGGTTACACGCCGGAAGCGTTCCGGCTGTTCGCCGACCGCGCGGGCGTGAGCAAGGCCGCGGGCTGGATCGATTACAGCGTGCTCGAGGACTGCGTGCGCGAGCACCTCAACGATGTCGCGCCACGCCGCGTGGCTGTGCTCGATCCGGTCAGGCTGGTCATCACCAACTACCCGGCGGGTCAGAGCGAGGAGGCAATGCCGCCGAATCACCCGCAAAAGCCCGAATGGGGCAAGCGCGCCGTGCCGTTCTCGGGCGAATTGTGGATCGAGCGCGAAGACTTCCAGGAAGTCCCGCAAAAAGGCTTCTTCCGCCTGTTTCCCGGCAACAAGGTGCGGCTGCGCTACGGCTTCGTCATCCAGTGCACCGGTTGCGAGAAAGACGCAGCAGGCAATATCACCAAAGTTCTCGCCGAGTACTTCCCGGACAGCAAATCCGGTACGCCGGGCAGCGACACATACAAGGTCAAGGGCAATATCCACTGGCTCTGCGCCAAGGGTGCCTTCGCGGCCGAAGTGCGCCTGTTCGACCGATTGTTCAAGGCGCCCTACCCCGGACGCGAAACGGGCAATTTCAGCGACGACCTCAATGCGGCCGCCAAGCAGGTCATCACGGCCTACCTGGAGCCGTCACTTCGCAACGCGAATGCGGAAGAGCGATTCCAGTTCGAGCGCCATGGCTATTTCGTGGTCGATCGCGTCGACAGCAAGGCCGGGGCGCCGGTGTTCAATCGTGCCGTCACCCTCAAGGATTCGTGGGCGGCGGGCAAGTGATCTGATGGCGCGTGCCACTGCCGGAGAGGCAGCGGCACGCGGGTGCGAGCTACGGTCGATAGGGATTGTTCGGGTGGCGATCATAGCGATCGGGAATGCCATCGCGGTCGCGATCCCAGCCGCCGCGATTCAGTTCCCAGCGCCCGCCGCGTTCCACCCACTGGTGCGGACGATACCGATAGCCGGCACGTTCGCGAACCCAGACACCTTTCACCCACACATGGTGGCGTCCGCGCCAGTCCCAGTATCCGGGCACCCACACGTAGCCGTGACGCGGCGCGGGCACCACTTCGTAACGCGGCGCCGGTGGCGCGATTTGCACGTAAACGCCTGCCGAGGCGCCGGCCGGTGTCGGCAACACGATGGCGCCAGCGCTGCCGGCAGCAACCAGGGCAACTATCAGGGCTTTGCGTAGCAGCATGATTATTTCTCCAGTGTCGCCGCATTCAATTGAATCGTTGATGGCGCTGCGGCATCGCCACGCCCGAACAACGCACCCCGGCTCACCGGCGTTTACCCGGCCGGCCGCCAATATTTGTAATCAGTCGTAACTGCGGCAGGTGCATCGACGCGTGGCAAGCGCTGGCGCATGCGTTACCCTGTCAGTTCATGCCGGCCAGCCGGCACCAGTTCAACGCCGATGGAGCGCGATCGATGTCACTGATTGAAGAATTGCAGGCGCGGCCTGCTTCCGAGGCGATACGCCTGCTCGACGAGCGTGCGCCGGCGGAAATTGCCGGCGTGCTCGCCGAGTTGAACCCGGCATTCGCGCAGGAGATTCTTGGAGAACTGCCGGCACTGGTGCGCGCTGAAGTGATGGCCGCGGCACCTGGCCGCCTCGGCGCGCAGTGGTCACGCAACCAGGGCTATGCGGACGGCACCCTCGCCCGCCTCATGGAACCGGCCCTGGCCGTATTCGCCGCCGAAACAACGGTCCAGGCTGCCATCGAATCGTTGCGCGACCTGGTCAAGTCGGCGCAAATCACCTACGGCTACATCATTGATGGCGGCGGTCGCCTGCAGGGCATCATCACCATGCGCGATTTGCTGTTCAGCGACAAGGAAGCGCGGCTCGGCGACATCATGCTGCGCGACGTGTTTTCGCTGCGCCCGCAGATGCCGCTCGCCGACGCGATGCGCGCCACCTTGAACCGGCACTATCCGGTGTATCCGGTATGCGACGACAGCGGACTGTTGCTGGGCCTGGTGCGCGGCCAGGTGATCTTCGAAACGGAGGCGTTCGAGATCACCGCGCAGGTCGGCAGCATGGTGGGTGTGGACAAGGAGGAGCGCATTTCCACGCCGATGCGGCAAAGTTTCAAATTTCGCCACCCGTGGCTGCAATTGAACCTGCTGACCGCATTTCTCGCCGGTGGTGTCGTCGCCATGTTCCAGGGCACCATCGACCGGCTGGTGATTCTGGCGGCCTTCCTGCCGGTGCTGGCGGGTCAGTCGGGCAATACCGGCTGCCAGGCGCTGGCGGTGACGCTGCGCGGCCTCACGCTGGGCGAGATCAAGCCCGGTGACGGCAAGGCGCTGGTGATGAAGGAAGGTGTGCTGGGCGCCCTCAACGGCGCACCCATCGGCGTCATCGCCGGCATCGCCATGTACCTGACGGCCAACGCACAGCATTCACCGCATGCATTGATGCTGGCGCTGGTGGTGTTCCTGGCGATGGTCGGCGCCTGCATGGTCAGCGGAATTTCCGGGGCCATTGTTCCCCTGATGCTCAAACGCTACGGTGCCGACCCGGCCACCGCCTCGAGCATTTTCCTCACCACGGCTACCGATATTGTCAGCATGGGCATGCTGCTCGGGCTGGCCACCGTGCTGGTGCGCTGAGCGAATAACTCGCCTGCAGGCGCGGCGGACGCAGAAACAAAAACGGCAGCCCGAGGGCTGCCGTTTTCATGTATCCGTTTCAGCGCAATTACAGCGGCTTGATCTGGGTAGCTTGCTTGCCCTTCGGGCCGGTCGTCACTTCGAACGACACTTTCTGGTTTTCCTTCAGCGACTTGAAGCCGGAGCCTTCGATCGCCGAGAAGTGCGCGAACAAATCTTCGCCGCCACCATCGGGAGTGATGAAACCAAAACCTTTTGCGTCGTTAAACCATTTAACGGTACCTGTAGAGCTCATGTATTTTCCTTTGGAAAAAATAACCGGGAAACTCCCCGGAGGAAAGGCAGCCAATCAGGTAGCGAAAACGGGGGGCAAAGAGACAGGCTCGACAACCAGACTTCAATTACCGAGCGGGACTTCAGCACGACCTTAATGCCAACTGCTTGATGCGACTGCGAGACGGAAGATACGGTAAAGCCTTTGATTCGTCAAGGAATTCCGAATTCGGGGTTTTTGCTGTGCCGGCAGTGGAATTTCCGTACCTGTCATCAGCGCGTCATAAAGCAGAATTAACTTGCCGCGATAAGAACCAAAAAGATTCATAACAACAAGAAAAGGAGAATCAAAAATGAGCAAAAGTCTCATCATCTGCCTCAGCATCCTCGCCCTGGCAAGCGTCCTGGCCATCCTCTGGCACCTGAAGTCAAAACTGAAAAGCGAGCGCGAGGCCTTCATCCGCAGCTACCCCTTTCCCATCCAGCTGCGCCAGAAGCTGCTGATGCGCTACCCCCACTGGGAAGGCGAGCAGATGCAGCTGGTGCTGCGCGCCCTGCGGCAGTACTTCCTGGTCTGCCTCGAGGCCGGTGCGGTCAAGGGAAGGAGATCAATCGGCATGCCCTCAAAGGCCGTCGATGACGCCTGGCACGAATTCATTCTCATGTCGCGGCAATACACCGAATTCTGCAAGCACGCGTTCGGCAGCTACCTGCACCATTCCCCGGAAAGTACCCTCAAGCGCGGCATCGACGACGCGCTCGTCAATACCCTGCACCAGTTCAAGGCTCAGCCGGGAGGAAGCAGCGGCTGGGCCATGTGGTCCGGAATCCCCTTGTTGTTTGCTGCTGATCGGGCGCTGGGCGTAACCGATGGTTATCTCTACGATGCAGAAGCCATGTCGCGGCTGGAACACAAGCGACAGCTCCGCCATAAGCACGCCAGTGACGGCGGATGCGGCTCCGAGGCCAGCGGCTTCGACAGCTGGTTCAGCTTCGATCTTGGCGGGTCCGGCGATGGCGGCGGTGGTTGCGGCGGCGGTTGTGCAGGTGGTTGCGGCAGCTGAATCACCCTGCACAAGGGTTGTCCGGGGACGCGCAATGCGTCCCTTGCCTTTTCTGGCAGCCCTGATTATTATGTGCATATGCACGTTATTTATCTGATGCCATGACTCAATCCGCCAGAGCCACCGGCGCGCGCCTGTTGGCGATCGCACCCGACCCGCTGCCCTGCACCGGCGCACGCCTGCGCAAACTCACGCGGCGCATGACATCGTTTTATGAACAGCACCTGCGCAGCGTCGGCCTGAAGCTCACCCAGTACTCGCTGCTGATGAATCTGGACAGCGAACCGCAGACGCTGCTTCAGGTGGCCGATCGCCTGGAAATGGATCGCACCACTCTCACCCGCGGCTTGAAGCCGATGATCGACAATGGTTGGATCACCGAGGTGGCCGGCGACGATGCGCGCGAACGCCGCCTGGTACTGACCCCCTCCGGCAAGCGCTTCCGCGACCGCGCGCACCAGGTCTGGCGCGACGCGCAACTGGCCCTTGAATCGCAGCTCGGCCGCGACTTCGTGACCAACCTGAACGCGCAACTCGAACGCGCGCTGCAACAACTCAAGCCGGCGCTGCCGGAGGAGAACTGAGCATGTCCGCTGCGAGCCATTCCGCGCGCCTCTACTGGAGCATCACGCTCGCCGCGGCGGTCACGCTGATGGTGACCATGGGCTCATTCCGATCCCTCGGCCTGTTCATGTCGCCGCTGAACACCAGCACCGGGCTGGGCATCGCCACCATCAGCCTGGCCATGGCCATCGGCCAGTTTTCCTGGGGCGCTATCCAGCCGATCGCCGGCGCCATTGCCGACAAATACGGTCCGGCTCGCGTGCTGGTTGTCGGGCTCGTCTGCCTGGCCATCGGTTCCGCAATCACGCCGTTCATGTCGAGCGCCTGGGGGCTGATTTTCTCGCTTGGCATCATGGGCGCCATGGGTGCGGGCGTGGGCAGCTTTTCGGTGCTGATCGGCGCCACGTCGGCGCACCTGCCGCCGGAAAAACGCGGCATGGCCTCGGGGATCATTAATGCCGGCGGCTCGTTTGGCCAATTCATCTTTGCGCCGGCGCTGCAGCGCCTTATCCAGTCCATCGGCTGGATGGGAGCAATGTGGGGCCTGGCGCTGGCAGCGCTGGCCACGCTCCCGCTGGCCCGCATGCTGAGGCGGCCCGCCACCAGTCCGCAGGCCCACGCCGCCAAATCCGCCGCACCCGAGCAGACGCTGCGCGCGGCACTGCGCGAGGCCATGCGCGACCGCAGTTACCTGTTGCTGCACGCCGGCTTTTTCACCTGCGGGTTTCACATTGCCTTCCTGGTCACGCACCTGCCCGGCGAGGTGCAGCTCTGCGGCTTGCCGCCGCAAGTGGCGAGCTGGTCTCTGGGCATCATCGGGCTCGCCAACATCGCCGGCAGCCTGCTGGTGGGCTGGGGCGTGCAGCAGTACCGCAGCAAGATGATCCTGTTCTGGATGTACGCCTCGCGCAGCCTGCTCGTCATCCTGTACCTGATGGCGCCCAAGACGACGCTGACCTTTTATCTCTTTGCCGCCGGACTGGGGCTGACCTGGCTTGCGACCGTGCCGCCCACCGCCAGCATCGTCGGCAAGCTGTTTGGCACGCGTTACCTCAGCACCCTGTTCGGCCTCACGCTGTTGTCGCACCAGATTGGTGGTTTCTTCGGCGCCTGGCTGGGCGGCATTGCCATCACCGCCCAGGGCAATTACGACTGGATGTGGGCGGCGGATATCGTGCTGGCGGGTTTGGCGGCCGTGGCCAATTTGCCGATCCGGGAAACCCCGGTGCGGCCCGCCGCACTGGCGCCGGCCTGAGCAGGGAGGCCTGCCGCACGTGCTAGACTGATTTTCATTTTTCCGGCCCCGATCCAGCTGGCTGGCCGGCCCGACAAGCAGAAAGAAAATCAGCATGAAGAAAGCCCAATACGCGCAGCGCGGCCCGGTGCCGCAGGAATTCATCGAAGCAGTTGAATTCGACGCGCCGGCATTGCAATCCGGCCAGGTCCTCATCCAGGTGCTGGCCGCGCCCATCAACCCCTCCGACGTGCTGACCCTCACCGGTGCCTACGGCATGCTGCCGCCGCTGCCGGCGGTGGGCGGCAATGAAGGCGTAGGCAAGGTGGTGGCCCATGGCCCCGACGTGACATCGCCCCCGATCGGCCAGACCGTGCTGCTGCCGGTGGGCTGCGGTACCTGGTCGACACATGTGGTCGGCGACGCGAAGAAGCTGATGCCGCTGCCCAACGAGGCCGATCCGCTGCAACTGGCGATGATGACGGTCAATCCGCCGACAGCGCTCCTGATGCTCACCGAATTCGTCACCCTCGCGCCCGGCGAATGGGTGATGCAGAACGCTGCCAATTCGGGCGTCGGCGAATACCTGGTGCAGCTGGCAAAGATCAAGGGCTGGAAAACCGTCAACATCGTGCGCCGCGAATCGGCGGCTGCCGCCGTGAAGGCCGCCGGTGGTGACGTGGTGCTGGTTGACGGCCCCGGCCTCGCCAAGCGCGTGGCCGAAGCCACCGGCGACGCGAAAATCCGCCTGGGCATCGATGCCGTGGGCGGCGAAGCCACCAATCGACTGGCGAGCTGCCTCACCGAAGGCGGCACGTTGGTCAACTACGGCATCATGAGCGGCGAGGACTGCGTGATTTCCCCGCGCTCGTTCATTTTCAAGGACGTCGCCCTGCGCGGCTTCTGGCTGGCACTGTGGTTTCGCCGCGCAGAACCGGCCCGGCAGATGGCGGTGTTCGGCGAAATTGCCAAGCTCATCGCCACCGGCAAACTCAAGACGCGCATCCATGCAACTTACGACGTCACGCAGATCAAGCAGGCTGTCGCGGCCGCGGCGACCGGCGAGCGCGACGGTAAGATTCTGATCGTTCCAAAAGGCTGAGATCCAGCAATGGCGCGGCTTTCCGGGCAATATTGGCCTGGAAGGCGCGCCAGTGCTTGTGTTTTAACCTTTGCTCGCACTAAGAATTCAGCAATACCCCTAACAACAGACCTCGACACGGAGACCCCCGCCATGACCAAACTGCGTAAATCCATACTGCTCGCCTTGTACGGCACGACCGTCGCTTCGCTGGCGCTGCCAACGGGCAACGCACTTGCCCAGGCCGCACCGGAAAAGAAGAAGGACGATACGCAAACGGTTGAAGCCGTGACCGTGATCGGCTCGCGCCGCGCCAATGCTTCGGCTACCGACACGCCGGTGCCGGTCGATTTCATCTCGCTGTCGAAGGTCACCGAGCAAGGCGGACAGTTCGACCTCGCGCAGACGCTGACCTACATTTCGCCCTCGTTCAATTCCACCCGCCAGACCGGTGCCGACGGCGCCGACCTGATCGACTCGGCCGCGCTGCGTGGACTCGGTTCCGACCAGACACTGGTGCTGGTCAACGGCAAGCGCCGCCATACGGTCTCGCTGGTCAATCTGTTCGGTGCGCGCAACCGCGGCAACACCGGCACCGACATGAACTCGATCCCGCTGCTGGCCGTGGACAACGTCCAGGTACTGCGTGACGGCGCGGCTGCACAGTACGGCTCCGATGCCATCGCCGGCGTCATCGACATCTCGCTCAAGAAGAAGCTCGGGTGCGAAACCATTTTCGGCTATGGCCAGTATTCGGCCGGCGACGGCAAGAATTACCTGGGATCAGGTTACTGCGGCTTTTCCATCGGCGACAAGGGCACGCTGGCACTGACGGCCGAGTATCTGGATCGCGGCCGCTCCAACCGCGCCGAGCCGGGCAATCCGCGCATCATCGGCGACACCAAGTCCGAGAACATCACGTTCTATGCCAACGGCGACCTGCCCACCAGCCCGACCGGCAAGCTCTATTACACCGCCGGCGTGCAGACCCGCGACGCCTCCTCGGGCGCGTTCGCACGTGGCGGCGCCGGCTCGGGCGACATTCCCTCGCGCAACTCGCTGGCCATGTACCCCAACGGTTTCGTACCGTTCATCAATGGCGACATCGATGACCGCTACTTCATCCTCGGCCACAAATCGCAGCTGGGCCCCTGGAAGATGGACCTGTCACAGACCTATGGCTACAACCGTCTGCGCTACGACATCAGCAACACGCTCAATGCCTCCATCGCCAACAAGGATCTGCTGGCGGGCGGCAAAGGCATCAGCCCCAACCGCTTCGATGCCGGCGGCTTCAAGTTCGACCAGGCCACCACCAACCTCGACTTCACGCGCTTCTATGACAAGTTCGCGCAGGGCATGAACGTCGCCTTCGGCATGGAGTATCGCCGCGAGAACTACCAGATCAGCGCCGGCGAGCGCGGCTCGTATATCGATGCTGACGGCGTGGGCTTCGGCGGCAACGCCGGCAGCCAGGGTTTCCCTGGCTTCCAACCAAGCGACGCCACCGACAAGAGCCGCAACAGCTGGGCAGCGTACCTCGACGTCGAGACCGACCTGACCGAGCGATTCAAGGTGCAGACTGCCGTGCGCCACGAGCACTACAGCGACTTCGGTTCGACCACCACCGGCAAGCTCGCGGCCAGCTTCCGCGTCAACGACGCCATGTTGCTGCGCGGCGCGGTGAGCTCCGGCTTCCGCGCGCCGTCGCTGCAGCAGGTGTACTTCTCCTCCACCTTTACCGACTTCATCAGCGGCGTGCCGCTGGATGTGGTGCTGGCGCCGAACGGCAGCGCCATCGCCAACGCCGCCGGCATCCCCAAACTGAAAGAAGAAAAGTCGAAGAACGCCAGCATCGGCTTCACGCTGTCGCCCACCAGCAGCACCTCCATCACGGCAGACCTGTACAAGATCCGCATCGATGACCGCATCGTGCTCTCGGGTCGCTTCGATGGCGGCAACTACCCGGCGCTGGGCGGCATCCTCGCAGGCCTGGGTGTGGGACAGGCACAGTTCTTCGTCAACTCGGTCAACACCGACACCAGGGGCTTCGACCTGACCATGTCGCACAAGACCGACCTCGCCGGCGGCAAGCTCAGCACCTTCCTGGCGCTGAACCTGAGCAAGACCGAAGTCACCGGCGTCAAGGCACCGAAGTCGCTGGCCGGATTCGAGGATGTGTTGCTGTCCGAACGCGAGCGCCTGTTCATCGAGCAGGGCGGCCCGCGCTCCAAGGCCACGCTGGACTTCAATTACGTGACCGGCAAGCTGGAATCGGACTTCAAGATCATCCGCTTTGGCGCGCAAACGCTGGGCACCTTCTCGGGAACCGCGGGCGGCGTGCCGAATGCCTACTACGCGCCGAAGACTTCGGCTGACCTGGCTCTCACCTGGAACTTCGACAGCAACACCAAGCTCACCGTCGGTGGCGCCAACATCTTCAACGTCAAGCCCAGCAAGCAGGATCCGAACGAAACCGACAACGGCTTCATCTACGACAGCGTGCAGTTCGGCCTCAACGGCGCGTCGTACTTTGTGCGTTTCTGGAAACGCTTCTGAGCACCTGGTCTCAGCTCAAAAAAGAAAACGGCGGCTGGCGACAGCCGCCGTTTTCATTGGCGGGAACGGCCTGCAGGTTACATTCAGCTAGCGCGACGGTTTGGCCGGTGAAGGCGCCGCAGCGGGCAACACGGCCGGCGCCACCGGGGCCATGGCCGCGGCCCGCACCCGGTCATTGGAAAACCGCCTGGCCGCCGTCTGGTAGATGGCGATGCCTCGCAGCTTTGCCTGCTCTGCAAGCTCACCCTTGACGATCTCGCTGCTGTCCTGCTTGTAGATGCGCGTCTGCTGCCGCGGGCGCAGTTCCACCAGCATCGAATCGTCGATGTAACCCACCGTCTGGTAATGGGCCAGATAAAGTGGCGAGCCCTTGCCGTCGCGGAATATGTCGCGGCCGAAAAACTCGGAGGTATACGGAATGTTCATCCAGCCGAGGAGCGAAGGCGCAATGTCGATCTGCGAGGCGACCGTGCTGACGACTTCCGGCTTGATCCACTTGGGCGCGTAAATCACCATGGGGATGTGATAGCGCGACGATTCGAGATCGGACTTGCCGCGACCGATGGACGTGTGATCGGCGACGAAAATGAACACGGTGTCGTCGAACCAGGGTTTCTTGCGCGCATCGTCCACGAACTTGCCGATGGCGTAGTCGGTGTACTTCACCGCGCCCTCGCGGCTCTTGCCCGAGGGAATGTCAATGCGCCCTTCCGGATAGGTGAACGGCCGGTGATTGGTGGTGGTCATGACATGCGCATAGACTTTCTTGCCGGCCGCGACGCGCGTATCGATCTCGCGGATGGCGAGTTTGAACAGGTCCTCATCCGCCACACCCCAGATGTTCTCGTAGGTGATGTCTTCCTTGGCGATGGCCGAGCGATCGATGACCGTGTAGCCGTTGCCGCCGTAGAACGCGTTCATGTTGTCGAAGTAGCTGTAGCCGCCGTAAATGTAGATCGGGTCGTAGCCGCTTTGCTTGAACACGCCGCCGACGGTGAACAGTCCGGAATTGTTCGGCCGCATTGGAATCGCGTGTCCCGGCGTGGGCGGCACCGACAGCGTCAGCGCTTCCAGTCCGCGCACGGTGCGGGTGCCGGTGGCATAGAGTTTGGTGAAAAACATGCCCTCGCGGCCGAGTTGCTCGAAGCGCGGCGCCAGCCCCTTCTGCCCGCCCAGCGATTCGATGAACTCGGCGCCGAAGCTCTCGATCGACACCATCACCACGTTGAGCTTCTTCTCCGGCCCGGCGGGAATCACCTTGCGCTGGATCGGCATGTCGCTGGCCCCGGTCAACTGGTAATGGGTGGTATCGGCAAACTGCGCGCGCATGACGGCGTTGGCCTGGTCTTCGGGCAGCGTCTGGTAGAAACGCTGGAAGTCGATCTCGTTATGGCGGAAGGCGTGGAAGAACTCCCACGGGCCGTTACCGGCCAGTTGCACCTGGGCAGCCGGCCCCAGCACTTCCTTCCAGCGGGCGTGAATCACGTAGGTGATCGACGAAGCCAGCAGGACGAACGCGGCAAACACGCCGGTGCGGCGCAGCAGCGTGCTGCCATCGAGCACGCTGGCGCGCAGGAACGGCTTGGCGATGGCGCCGAACACCACTGCCGCCGCGGCGAAGACTGCCGACAGCAGCAAGGGCATGGGATACGACTCGCGGATGTTGCCCAGCACCTCGCGGGTGTACACGAGGTAATCGACGGCGATGAAGTTGAAGCGGGTGCCGAACTCGTTCCAGAACACGAATTCCGATGCGGCGACGAACACCATCGCCATGACCATGGCTGCAGCGATCACGGCGGCGGCAATCTTCAGGCCCGAGCGGGCGCGCTCCGCCGGCCACAGCCAGAACAGCAGGGCCAGCGGCAGCGACCACCACATCGCCACAGCAAGGTCGTAGAGCGCGCCGAGGCCCAGCACCGGCACGATGACCAGCGGGGAAAACAACGCCCACTCACCGTTGAAAATGGTCAGCCCGATGCGGACGAAGGCATTGAAGGCGACATACATCGCGATAAAAACGACGATGGCGCGCAGGCGGGTGCTGATGATGGCGGTTCGGATCATGGTGCTCACGGTGGGCGGTGGCGCGGCGGCAGACGCAGACAGGTGCAGACAAAGCAGCAGGCCAATCGTTCATTATCGGCGGTTCGTCGGTGCATGGCGAGACTTGCCTGCGCCGCGACGGCTCATAGCGGCCCTTAACGGGTCGCTGACTGCCAAGTGGGGCCGGATTGGCGGATTTCCATGGCTCCGCGCCAGCAGGCACTGCGAATTTATGCGCGGCATCAAATTCCCGTCCGCGATGTTCCCCAAACCCTTTTTCCGCTCACCAGCGATGAATGGTGTAGCACCCCGACTTTTCGTCACCAAACCGCGGAGACCCTCATGAAAAAGACCCTGCTCGCCGTACTGATTTTCTGGACCGCACAGGCCCACGCCATCGGCCACCTTGCCGACCTGACCGTGGTCGATCGCCATCTCAACCGCACCCTGCCCGTGTACTGGCATGCCGGCCGTGCCTGGGTGGAAGGCAAGCCCGGCAACGAATACCAGATCGTCGTGCGCAACCAGTCCGGCGGCGACCTGCTGGCGGTGGTGTCGGTCGATGGCGTCAACGTCGTCACCGGCGAAACCGCCGCGCCCTCGCAAGGCGGCTATGTCATCGACTCATGGCGCAACCTCGATATCAGCGGCTGGCGCAAGAGCCTGTCGCGCACCGCCGCGTTTTACTTCACCGAATTGCCCGATTCCTACGCGGCCCGCACCGGCCGCCCGAACAACGTCGGCGTCATCGGTGCCGCGCTATACAGGCGCAAACCCGAACCCATCGTCTACGAGGCGCCGGAAGCCGACTATGCGCCGCGGCCCTGGCAAAACGCCGTGCCACCGGCTGCATCGTCGGCACCGATGCGCCAGCGTGCCGACGCGGCCGCCGAAAGCAGCGCACAGGATCGTGCCGGCGGATCGTTTGCCGCGCCGCCGATCGAGGCGAAGAAGCTGGGCACGGGTCACGGCCGCAGCGAGGTATCACGGGTGCGCACCGTGGAATTCGAACGCGCCACCAGCCAGCCCGAGGAGACCATCGCCATCCACTACGACAGCCGCGCCAACCTGATTGCGCGCGGCATCATTCGCGAACTTCCGCTGCGCCCGCGCGAACCGATTCCATTCCCCGGCGGATTCGTGCCCGACCCACCGCGCTGGTAACCCACGAGACGGCACTTGTTTGCACGGGCGGCTGCCCGGCAGGGCGTTAAACTGTCGGGCAAGATGAATGGTCTAACCAGCGACGGCGCGAATGCCGCGGACAGCGACGAGCAATTGATGCTGCGCTATCAGGCCGGTGACGCCGCTGCCTTCGATCAGCTGTACGCGCGCCACCGGCTCGGCCTGTACCGCTTCATCACCCGCCAGTGCCGGGTGCAGGAACGCGCCGAGGAAATATTCCAGGACGTGTGGATGAGCCTCATCCAGGCGGCCGATCGCTACCGCGTCGAGGCGCAGTTCCGCACCTACCTGTTCACGCTGGCCCACAACAAGCTCATGGATTACTTTCGCGCCAACTCCCGTGCCGAGGCCGTTCTCTACGAGGTCAGGGACAAGGACGACCAGCCGCCTGATGCGCCCGGCAGCCGCACCGAGCAGCCGCAGGTGCAGGCCGCCGCGCACCAGGCTGGCCAGGCCATCCTGCGGGCACTGCAATCACTGCCGGCGCCGCAGCGCGAGGCATTCCTGCTGCATGAGGAAGGCGGACTCAGCGTGGAAGAAATCGCCGCCTCGACCGGCGTGAGTTACGAGGCAGCCAAGAGCCGCCTGCGCTACGCCATTGCCAAACTGCGCGAACAACTGGTGCAACATCGATGACTGACCCGCGAAAAACAGCCGACGACGCCGCATTCGAACGCGAGCTGGCCGAGGCATCGCGGGCCTACCGCGCTGCGGACGAACTGGTGGCACCGCCGCCGTCCATGGACGACGCCATCCGTGCCGCCGCGCGCCGCGCCGTGCGGGCTGCGCCGCGTTCGGTCGAAAAACCATGGCTGCTGCGCTTCAGCAAACCGCTGTCGGTGGCGGCGGTTCTGGTTCTGACAGCCTCTCTGCTGATTGTTTCCTTTGAGGAACGACCGGAACTGGCGCCGCCGATCGCGGAAAACGTCGGCAAGATCGCACTGCCTTCGCCGCGCGCCAGAGTGCCCGCCGAAACACGGGGCGCCGATGCCGTGGCACCCGCTCCGCGCATGGCACAGGAAGCCCCTGCGGCGCCACCGGCAGCCGTCGCGGCCCGCCGCATGGAACTCGCCCCCGTGCCCGATCGCGTGCGGCGCGCCGATCAGTCCGAACGGCAGGCGGCGCCGGCCGAAGCCAACATTGCCGCTTCGGCCCCGGTGGCCGCACCGGCCTACACCTCACCGGCACCGCCACCGGTGCAAATCGCGGCCGCCCCCATGCCGGCACCAGCAGTCGCGCCGCCGGCCGAGGCCTACAGTGCCGAGAACGTACGTGAACGGCGCGACAATGCCGCGCCCATGGCGCTGGCCAAAAAGGAAGCTGCCGCATCGCCAATACCGGCCCCGGCTGTCCTGGCGCCGCGCTCTGTGGCTGGTGTCGCTAGCGGTAGCGTGGTCGCGGAATCAAAACTGGCCGCGGCGTTGCAGCGAGCCCCGGCGCCGGCCGCCGCGCCGGTCGTCACGCCCAAGGCGGACTCAGCCATGATGGCGCCGCCAGCTTCCGCCGTGCCCGCGCTGAAAGATGCCGGCGAGCCGCCCGAAGCGTGGCTCAAGCGCATCATCGAGCTGCGGCGCGAGCAAAAAGCCAAGGAAGCCGACGAGGAACTGGCGCGTTTTCGCAAGCGCTATCCGGATTTTGTGATCCCCCCCGAACTCAAGCCAGCGACAGGTTCCCGTTAACAGGCGCCTGAATTAGTGTAATTTTCGGTAGTATTGCGGCTGCATTGCGCCCATCCCTCAGGAGACACCCCATGAAAGCCGTCGCGTTGTTCGCCACCCTGGCATTCGCCGCCAGCCCCGCCCTCGCCAAGAAATCCTGTGAGGATCTGAAAGCCGAGCTGGAAGCAAAAATCTCGGGCAAGGGTGTGAAGGCCTTTACGCTGACCATTGTTCCGAAGGATGAGCAGACCGACCTGCGTGTGGTGGGTACCTGCGAAGGCGGCGCGAAAAAGATCACCTACAAGCGCGGTGCGCCGGCAGAAGCCAAGAAGTAGTTGCCCGGCACGGCAAACTGAAACTCCAGCATTGGCGCGCGTTTCCAGCCATTTTTGGCTTGGAAGGCGCGCCAATGCTGGAGTTTCGCATTTGGCTCTTGGAGCGGAGTTACTGACCGCAAATCCCCCAAGCCTCAGCTTGCAAACGGTCTCGATGGCTTGCCCCCTTTAGGAAAGGGGGCGATGACTTGCCTGGTTTCAGGCTGGAAGTGGATTTACGCTTTTCGCATCGCGCGAAGCGAAACGCATAACACACGCCTTCCCGTTTCCACATGCAAAAACGCCGCCCCCTTTCCTAAAGGGGGCAAAGCATCGACGGCGGTGAAACAGCTGCGCTTGGGGGATTTCCGGTCGTCAATCTCGCGCTGACTAGGCCGGGTCACTCCGGCTCCCGGCTACCAGGGCTCCTGGCAGAACATGTAGCCATGCGGCCGCACGGTCTTGATCTTCCACGCCGCTTCGGACTCGTCGCCGAAGCGTCGACGCAAGCGGTACAACCTTGCATCCACCGAGCGATCCGCGCCGCTGTAGTGCAGGCCGCGCAGCGACTTGAGGATATCGTTGCGCTGCATCACTTTGCCGGCGTTGTTGGCCAGCAGCCACAGCAGGTCAAATTCCGCCGGCGACAACTCGACGCGCCGCTCGCCGAGCACCACCTCGCGATCGATGCCGTGAATCTTCAGGCGGCCGAACTGCAGCACGTCGCCGCTGTGGCTGACCTGCGATTGCAGGCCGTTGGCGCGCCGGGTGATGGCCTTGATGCGCGCCAGCAGCACCCGCGGCTGCACCGGCTTGGCAAGGTAATCGTCCGCGCCCAACTCCAGTCCCAGCACCTGGTCAAAATCGTCTTCCTTGGCGGTGAGGATGATCACCGGCACGGCATTGCCCTGGCCGCGCAGTTCGCGGCAGACTTCGAATCCATCCATGCCCGGCAGCATCACATCGAGGATCACCAGGTCAGGCGCCACCTCGGCGATGCGTTGCAGCGCCCGGTCGCCGCGAAACTCCACGCTGACCGCGATGCCCTGCTTGCCCAGATACTCCGCGATGGCCGCCGACAATTCCTCGTCATCGTCGACCAGCAGCACATGCGTGGTGTCACGTTCTGCCTGGCCAATTGCCAGCACATCATTCATCGCATTCATCCGGCTCTCCTGGTTTTGCGGAATCATCTGCATCGGAAGTCCTGGTTCACCAACTCAGTGAGACGCGTGCACCACCCAAACTGGATTCGCTGATGCTGGCGGTGCCGCCATGCCAGCGTGCGATCTGGCGGACGATGGCCAGCCCCATGCCGAAGCCCCCAGAATGGCGGTCGCGGCTCTTGTCGAGGCGCGCGAACGGCTCGAACAGGTGCTCGCGCTCGCTGGCCGGTATGCCCGGCCCGTCGTCATCGACATGCAGCGCCGGCCGGCCGCGCTGCTGGTCGACACGGATCTGCACATGCTGCTTTGCGTAGCGCACCGCATTGCGCAGCAGGTTTGACGCGGCGCGCGACAGGTAGCGGTAATCGCCATCGGCGCTATCGAGGTCGGCGAACACGGTGATGTCGATGCGGCGCCCCTCGGCTTCCGCCAGCTCGCGAGCTTCGGCGGCCAGTTCCTCCAGCCAGGCGCTGGTATCGATCGGCGCCTGGTTGAGTTTCGGACTCTCGCGATCGAGCCGTGCGTATTCGAGAAGCTCGGTGGAGAGTTCGTCGAGCTGCTCGATGGCCGAATCCATGGCGCGCAACTGCCGATCCTTCTCCTCGACGGTGCTGGCCTCAACCGCCATTTCGTGACGGAACCGCAGGCGCGTGATCGGCGTGCGGAATTCGTGGGAGATGGCGTTGGTGAGGTTGCGATGCGAATTGATCAGCGCGGCGATGCGTGCCTTCATGGCATTGAAGGAATCGGCCAGCGGACGCAAGGCCGCACCTTTGCGCACCCGCACGTCGAAGTTGAAATGCCCCTCACCCACCTGCCCGGCCGCGCGCGCGAGCTTTTTCATGTCGTTCCAGAACAGCGTCAGCCACAACAGCACCGCCAGCGCGTACAGGCTCGATTCCACCAGCCAGGTGAACTGCGTGGTGGTCAGCAAGCCGAGGATGGGCGCGCGCCAGAGCGCCGGTGCCTCGACCACGGCAACCACATCGGTGCCCAGCAGGGCGTGATACGCGGCCGTACCCTTGCCGCCATCGATGGCGCGAATGTAAGGATGCTGGTTGGACCGAACGTATTCCAGCGCCTCGGCATTGAAGCCGGGCAGCGCGGTCAGTTCGCCCACGCTGGTGAGGCGTGCCGGCCCCACGAAGTCCTGCGACGAGCCAACCCGTTCCTGCAGTTCGCGAAATCGTGCCGGCCATTCCGCCTGCGGAATCGGCCGCAGGATTTCCTCGAGGTACACAAACACGCGGCGGAAGCGCTCGTTGGAATTGGTCGCCATGTCCTCGCGATACACCGAGTCGAATACCGTCGTCTGCAGCTTGTAGGACGTCACCGACGTCAGCAGCAGCAGGATCCAGAGCTTGAGGAACAGCTTTCCCATATCGATTCGATTTCGCTGGTTGACGTGTCAGTTTCCGGTCGATGGCAACACCGTGCGACCTGGCCGGCAGGAGGTGGCGCAATGTGCGCGTTCTTGTCCGATAGTAACGAGCCCCGCCGAAGCGGTGTGTAGCACTCTGCAACCCACTGCAACCTTTTGCGACTGCACACGTGAAAAGGGCGGGACCGCAGTCCCGCCCTCCCTGTTGCCTGTGCCGGCGGCGCCCGCCGTGAACCCCCGGGCGCCGCGGCTTCGTCACATCGTCAGAACTTGTAGGTTGCGTTGATGAACACCCGGCGGCCAAGTGCGTCGTACACCTGCGGATAGGTGTTGCCGTTGCCAAACGTTGCCGAGACCAGGCCGGACAGCGGCGGGTCCTTATCGAGCACGTTGTTGATGCCGGCGCGCAGCGACAGACTCTTGTTCACGGCCCAGGAGCCGGCCAGGTCGAGGTAGTTCATTGCCGCGAGTTGCGCATCGTACGGCAGCACCGCTCCGGCCAGTAGCGGCGACGAGCTGGTACCGTCCTGCTTGACCTTGCCGATATGACGCCAGGTCGCGGCAACGTCAAAGTTCCACGGCGTCGACCAGGTGGTGCGCAACTTGTGGCGCCACTTGGCCTGCGGCGCGCCGCAGGTGCCGCCGTGATAGCCGGCGCAATCGTACTCGCCCAGCCCCTTGAGCGGCTCGAGCACGAATTCCTTGGTGTAGGTGCCCTGGAAATCGACCGTCAGCCCACCGTAGCCGGGGAGGCGCGTGTTGTAGTTCAAACCGACGTCCACACCCGAGGTTTTCAGCTTGCCCAGGTTGGCGTTAGCGGCCGAAACAAAGCCGGTCGGCAATGCCCACAAGGTGCCGAGCCGGTCGCGCTGCACCAGGCTGCAGAACTCGGCCGCGCCGGTCGTCAGGCACTGCGCCAGTACCACCCCGGGAGGCGCGGGCAGGATGACCTTTTCCACCTTGATGTTGAAAGCATCGAAGGTGGCGCTCAGTTCGCGCGTCGGTGTAAACACCAGGCCGAGGGTGTAGCTGTCGGAGATTTCCGGCTTCAGCGCGGCATTGCCGCCGCCCAGCGTGTTGTACTGCCCGGCCGGGCTGTCGAGGATGGTCGCGCCGTACAGGTTAGCCGGCAGACCGGTGCGCGCACACTCTGCGGCGGTATTCACCCGCGACGGGCCGCAGGGATCGGCGTTGAGGTTGAACAGGCCGACGGCAGATGCGGCGAACAATTCGGCGGCATTGGCCGCACGTGCCGCACGCTGGTAGCTGCCGCGCGTGCGCAAGGCCTTCACCGGAGCCCACTCCATGCCGATGCCATACGAATCGGTCTTCGGACCGATGTTGTAGTCGGAGTGCCGGAAACTGCCATTCAAGCTCAGCAATTCCGCGAACGGCTTGCCTTCCATGATCGGCGCGCGCACTTCGGCAAACACTTCCTTCACCGTGTAGCTGCCCGCCTGCCCGACCAGCGGGCCGCCCTGACCGGCCAGGTCGCCGGTGGTGAACAGCGCATCGGTATCGAGTTGCAGGCCTTCCTGGTGGCGTTCCACGCCGAACGCAAAGCCAACGCCGCTGTTGGCTGCGGGCAATTTGATGCCGTAGTTGCCGAGATCGGCCGACACCGTCGCGCCCTGGATCTTCTGCTCGGTAAAGCCTTTCTGGAAACCCGGCGTGGCGAGGTATGCCAGCGAGGCCGCCGTGATGCCGCCCAGCGACCAGATGTTGTACGGCACGCAACCGGGCGCGCCGGAACGGCAGACGATGTTGCCGGCGCCATCGCGGACCGCATCCAGCGCCAGCGCGATGCGGGTATTCGAGAAGTCGTTTTTGTAGGTCTCCTGGTACACCACCTTGGCCGATTGGGCGAACACGTCGTAATTCCAGTGGGTCGCAAAGTCACCCTTGACGCCGATCACGGTGCGGTAGGAGGTATGGCGGATGTCGTCCTGGCGACCGCCGCCTTCCACATTGCGGCGGAAGATCAGCGCATCGCCTGTGCCGGTGGTGCCCACGCAACCGAGGTCGCGCCGCCAGTCGGCCGACAGGAACGGATTATCGCAATGTACCGGGTTGCCGCCGCCGGCCGAGGCATCAAAGCCGAACAGCCCGGAAGGAGCAATCTGCGCCACGGTGTGATCATCATGGAACGAGAACTCGGCATACACCTTCGCTGCCGGCAGGATGTCGTAGCTGCCTGAGGCATTGAATCCGTAGCGCTCGGACGGACGCTGGTAGTAGTTCAGCGGGCCAAAGTTATATTGGTCGTTGGCGCCGACATAAGCGCGCGTGCCGCCCGAAGAATTGGCCACCGTGCGATCGCCGATGCCGAGGATGAAGCGTCCGGGGAAGCTGGTGCCCGAGCCGCCGCAACGCAGGCCGGGGCCGAAGGAGATACCGTTGATGATATTGGTGGTTGCCACTGTGGCGTTGCCGATGGAGCAGGCACTGAAGTCGCGCGCGGCCTGCAGCAACGGGTCTTCTTTCTTGTAGCTGAAAAATGCCGTGGCATTGCCTTTGCCGCCGGCAAAATTGCCGCCCATGAGCATGCTCATGTCAAAAATCTTGCCGTCGGAGCTCCTGTCGCCCGGCACCGAGAATTCGGTGGGGTTGGAAATGGCGCGGGCACGGATCATGTCGGCCACGCCGCCGCCGTTTTGCTGGTGGTTATAGAAACTCTGGTTGGCTTCGAGCTGAACGCCTTCGAACTTGTCATTCATGATGAAGTTCACCACGCCGGCGATGGCGTCCGAGCCATAAATGGCCGAGGCGCCGCCGGTAAGCACTTCCACGCGCTTGATCAGCGGCAGCGGAACTTGATTCAGGTCGGGCGCCGGGCTGTTGTTGCCGTTGCGCGGCGTGCCGGCGGGCAGGCGGCGGCCGTTGACCAGCACCAGGGTGCGGGTCGGGCCGAGGGCACGCAGATTGACGGTGGCGGTACCGGTCGCACCGTTCGACACGTTGCCGCCCTGGTCCGCGATCACCTGCGGCAGGTTGTTGAGCAGGTTTTCCACCGAACGCACGCCATCGACCGCGATGGTCTTGGCATCGATCACCGTCACCGGGCTGGCACCTTCCAGGTTGGCCGGCGGAATGCGCGAACCGGTCACCTCGATGCGCTCGACCTTGTTATCGGGATTCGCAGCCTGCGCCGGTGCCTGTTGCGCGAGCAGTGGTTGCGCGGCCATGATCGACAACGCCAATCCGGTTGCCAACACGCTGGGCTTGAGCATCGGCGTGCGCTTGTTCGGTGTGCTTTTTCTCATCCTGCCTCCAATGAAATGAATTGATGGACAGCTTCCGTGCACGGGGCCGTGGAAGCCGGCAAGCAGCGATGATGTGCGGGCGCACCGCGACGCTTTGCACCGCTGCATTGCCGGACGTGGCGTGAACATGGCGAATATGGCGGCCGCGAATTTGCCGGCGGCAAGCCGGACACACCGGAAGGATTTGTTGCGCGGTTTGTGACGACTGTGATGCCCATTGGCAGAGTGATACGCGCCGGGCGCGCGCCGGCCTGTTGCAGCGGCGCAACATCGCTGCTGTTCCAAAGGTGATGTCAGCCTGCTTTGCCTGCGTGCAGTCAGCAACCGGCGCGAAGGCGGCAGACGTGACGGCCGCTTGCGAAGCACGGAACGCATTTGTCACTGACTGTTGCTGCGCCAATGAATACAATCAGCACAGTTCAAACCGACGGGGGCGCCATGCAGGACTTGCACGCAATGCACGATCCACACAAAAGCGCGCGACCCGGCATCGCTGCCTGGCGATCCGGCCGAGCTGCCTCATGGATGTCACTGCTGCTGGTTGCCGCCTGCTCCGGTGGCGGCGGTGGCGATGGCGGCGGAGGCGGTACGGTGGTGACGCCGCCGCCGACCGTGCCGGCGACACCCGCCGGGCTGGTCACCTCGGCTTCGCCCTTCGGCATCAATTGCAGCGGCGTGGTCAACAACGGCACGCTGTACACCAATGCCGAAGTCGAACCGCATCTGGCCATCAACCCGACCAACCCCAACAATCTCATCGCCTCGTGGCAACAGGACCGCTGGTCCGATGGCGGCGCGCAGGGCGTGGGTGTTGGCTATTCGCTCGACGGCGGTGCCACCTGGGTGACGCGCGCCCTGCCCGCCTCGCGCTGCAGCGGCGGCAATCTTTCCAACAACGCCGACTACGCGCGTGCCACTGACCCGTGGGTGACCTTCTCGCCCAACGGTACGGCCTACCAGATGTCGCTGGCCATCAACGGTGCCATCCTGCAGCCGGGCTCGTCCTCGGCGCTGCTGGTGTTCCGTTCCACCGACGGCGGGCGCAACTGGAGTGCGCCCATTCCGATCATTGCCGACGGCGAGCGTTTCTTCAACGACAAGAACTCGATGACCGCCGACCCCACCGATTCGCGCTATGTGTATGCCACCTGGGACCGCCTCACCAGCGACAACCGCGGCCCGGCCATGTTCGCGCGCACCACCGACGGCGGCGTGACCTGGGAGCCGGCGCGCGTGGCATACGACCCCGGCATCAACAACCAGACTATCGGCGCCGTGATCAGCGTGCTGCCCGACGGCACGCTGATCAATTTCTTCGCCACCCTGCGTGTGGTCGGTGTATCCACGCTCACCGAGATGACGGTGATCCGCTCCACTGACAAAGGCCTGACATGGTCCGCGCCGATCAAGGTGGCCGATTTTCGCGGCATCGGCACGCGCGACCCGGAAACCAACCAGCCCATCCGCGATGCCGGCACGTTGCCGCAACTCGCGGTCGGCCCGCAGGGCGTACTGGTGGCGACCTGGCAGGACGCGCGTTTCTCCAGCGGCGCGCGTGATGCCGTGGCCGCGGTGCGCTCCACTGACGGCGGCCTCACCTGGTCCGCCCCCGTGCAGGTAAGCGGCGTGACGACGGTGCAGGCCTTCACCCCGCAAGTGAACGTGCGCAGCGACGGCACTATCGGCATCTCCTACTTCGACATGCGCAACAACACCGCCGACGCCAACTCCTTGCTGGTGGATCACTGGCTGGCCACTTCGCGCGACGGCACCGCCTGGACCGACCGGCGCGTAACCAGCGCCTCATTCGACCTCAGCACCGCCCCGGTCGCGCGCGGCTACTTTCTGGGCGACTACATGGGGCTGGTGAGCAGCGGCAGCAATTTTTATCCACTGTATGTGCGCACCACGGGCGAACTGGCCAATCGCAATGACGTGTTTCTCACGCCAGTGAATGTGCCGGTGGCGACGGCCTCACTGGCAACGGGAGCGTCGGCGCCGATGCGCGCTGCGGAGGTCACGGTGGAAAGCGAAATCTCGCCCGAGTATCGGCAGCGGATTCACGAGAACGTGGTGCGGCAGATGGAGCGCCGTGTGCCGGGCTGGGCGGGACGCAGGGGGCTGGTGGTTTCGCCGTAGTGCAACAGCGGGACGGAAGCATACAGAAATCCATTATCCGTTCGCCCTGAGCCTGTCGAAGGGCCGTGCGACATAGATTGCTGCAACGAATCGCGCGAGTGTGCTTCGACCAGCTCAGCGTGAACGAAAGCGGAAGGATTTACTCCAGTGCCAAACTCAAGCACTGGCGCGGCTTCTGGCGGCAAAATGGCCTGGGAGGCGCGCAGATGCTGGCCTTTGGCTTCGCAGTCAGTGCAAATGCTCCCAATTGGTCACTTGCCGCTTTTCGTGATCTGTTAGTGGGGCTGTTATACAGCAGGCTTGGTGTTAAGCTGTTGTTCGATATGAACAATTACTTCAAATTTCCCGGGATGATAAGAGGCGGCCAGGAATGTTATGCGGACGCCATGCTCCCTAAATTGAGTTATAGCTTATGACCGAAGACGGAAGTAATTTCACGCGTCGGAAAGTATTAGCGGCATCGGTGTGCGCACTTGGAGGTGTTGGTGTTGGAGCGGTCAGCACAGTGTTGATCGGTAGCCTTCGCCCGCCGCCGGAAGCATTCTCGAGGGCGCTTGAGGCACAGCGACGAATTGTCAATGTTGCGGAACTCAAGCCTGGCGAGTTCCACAAGGTGGTGGTAGGTGAACGGCAGGTGTCGGTGATGCTCTTGCGACGGACAGAATCTCAATTGAGAGATCTCGAACGATTTGAAGGTGAAGTTGCGGATCCCACATCGCAAGAATCGCAACAACCAAATTTTGCCCGGAACCGCTTTCGATCAGACGATCCCGAACTACTCGTTGTTGATCTTCAGTGCACGCACCTTGGATGTGAGGTCAATTACTATCCCGCGGATCACCCCATGATGAGCCATCGAGGAGAATCGTGGCACGGCGGTTTCATTTGTCCTTGTCATGACGCCACATTTGATTTGGCTGGCCGGGTACACAAAGGAATGCCGGCACCGACAAATCTGGTGGTCCCTCCGCACAGGTTTCTTAGCGACGGTGAGGTCCTAATTGCTCGCAACGAAGATAAGCTATAACTCGTCGCCCAATTTCGCTCCCTTTGGTCGCGGGACGCCGCACAAGCGCGGCGCCCTTTGGCTCGGACGTTATGCATCATGTTCCGTGTCGTAGTCGCTGAAGAGGCAAAGCAGGTTCTTGCGCACCAATTGGCTGCCTCGGCCTTTCCGCAGGCGGGCATCTATATTTATCAGCAGTTGAAGACTGCAGATGTTGCACGAGGCGAAGATGGAAGCGTCAATTGGACAATTGATCGGCCCACTTCTTGGTGCCTTAGCGTCTGTCCGTTCGAGAAAATTGCGGCGGAGGATATTATTCGAGTTGAAGGCCTACCAGTTTACTTGGTGGTCATTGAGCCAACATCTGCGCAAGGAGTCATCGTGAAAGCAAAGAATGGTCAGGTCTTCGTAGAGCCGCTTGATGCATAACACGTCGGTCAAAATCGCTCCCTTTGGTCGCTGGACGGCGCAAAAGCGCGCCGCCTCTTACCTTGGTCGTTAGAGCTCACATGCGCTTGTGCACCCATAAACAAATACTTTCGGTCGTCGTTCATCTTTTGGCAATGACTGCCTTGGTCATGGCGTAGCTGGCTTGTCGATCGCAAGCAACTGCGCCCACCGGTAGCACTGAGGAGACAACACGATGCAGTGGCGATAAGGCGGAGTATGACGACGCAAATGTTCTCCGATGCACATCACTTTTGGCTTTACCGGGACTTTCGGTTGAAGACCGGGCCATGGCATTCAACAAGCGCGGCAACACATACGACGCTCTCAAAAAATACGATCTTGCAATTGCCGACTACACCCAAGTGATAAGACTTTTACCGTCATTCGAATACGGATACGCGAACCGCGCTCTAGAGTACTGCAGGAAGTCGAACTATATTGCGGCAGTTGCCGACTACAACAAAGCTTTGCGCGTGAATCCGAAGAGTTCATTCGCACTCTATGGCCGGGGCGTCGCACGCCTTCGGTCGGGCGACACCGTGGGGGGTAATGCAGATTTGGCGACCGCCAATCTCAAAGATCCAGGCATGGCCAACGTTTATCGCAGCATTGGGATGACGCCGTGATTGGTTGCGCATCTGGCCGAGTGAGCTCTAACACGGCGGTCGAGCGGACCGGCCAACAGCGGCCGGCCGTTCACCTTGATCGTTAGGCATCAGAAAATAGCCTTGAACGTGTCCAGCCACTCATCTAGCCAGAGAATGAGGCGCCTAGGACGCGCGGTTCGCTATGGATTCATGACCTGGGCATGCTTGTTCACTCTCTGGCAAGCAAACTCATATCGAACACAAGGAGTGCCGTCGTCGTACTTTGAGAGCACTTCCGATGTCGCTGTCACGCAATCTTCAACCGGGATCGCATACCAACCGACTAGAAGGACGCAGAACAAAGCAGTTATCTTCTTCAGCGGTTCGGGCGTCGCTCCGCATGCTTATGCTCCTCTCTTGAGGCCCATTGCGGAACTTGGCTATCCGACATTTATTATTTCGCTCCCGCTGCGTTTTGCGCCGTTCGAATCGCATAAGAGCGAAGCACTTCATCGGGCTCGGGCGGTGATCGGCACACACCCATCTGTTCGACATTGGGTAATTTCAGGTCATTCCCTGGGTGGTGCACTTGCAGCCAGGTTCGCCGCAGACAGCAGATCTCTGCCCCTGTCGCTTGTCCTGATTGGCACCACTCACCCAAAGGAAGCAGATCTATCTGACCTACGAGTACCCGTCAAGAAAGTCTATGCTACCGATGACGGTATCGCCCCGGCGCAGAAGGTTTTGGCGAACAAGCACCTGCTGCCGAATGCGGCAGAATTTGTCGAGATACGTGGAGGCAATCACTCTCAGTTCGGCAACTATGGGCATCAACTACTTGATGGGAGCGCCACAGTGAGCAGAGAGACTCAGCAGAGCATCGTGCGAAACGTCATTCTCAGAACACTCACCGAGCGCTGATGCCTAACCTGTCGTTCGAGCTGACTCGCTACGGCAGCCGCCGCTTGGCCACGCGAGGCCGTGTGCTGCAATGTTCTTCCGCGGCCAAGCGCCGTCTGCCTC
>JBGATH010000008.1:0-53089 GCA_044229235.1 Usitatibacteraceae bacterium | reverse complement strand
AGCGCAACTCCAACGTTATGCGTCAGGAAACAATCAAGGCGCTTGACATACCATTTGTGGTATCTCCATAATTTGACATGTGGCAAATCGAGGAGCACCGACGCGTCGACAAGCAACTTTCGGGTGCTGTCCCCATTGAGATCCTGAAGCGTTACGAGAAATGGAAGGACATTGCCAGAATCTCGGGGTCACAAGGCCTGCGAGCCATCAAGGGATTTCACGATGAGGCATTGTCTGGAGAATGGAAAGGCCATCGCTCTTCCCGTCTTGGAATTCAGTGGCGGGTGATCTACCAAGTAGTTGCGAAGGTGTTTCAGATCCAGGTTGTTCAAGTTACCGCGCACGATTATAGGAAGTCATGATATGAAAGAGTTTCGTCCGGCGAAAAAACGAGTTGAAGTTTCAGTTGGTGAGTCCGTGCGCATACTTCGCGAACTCCAGGAACTGAGCCAGAGCCAACTTTCCGAACTCACAGGTATCCCACAAGCGACCATCTCGGCTATTGAGAACGGTCGGGTCAATCTGGGTGTCGAGCGGGCCAAGACTTTCGCGCGAGCACTCAATTGCCATCCTGCGGTACTCGTCTTCCCCGGCTGGGAAGTTCCTCTTGGGCATGCCGCTTAGCACGTCGCTCGTGCGGGACGGCTGCGCCGCCCCAAAACTCGGACGTTAGACCGCGGAGGTGCAAAATGTTCGATGTCATGAAGCAAATAGTTGCGCTCATCTCGCTTTTTGCCTGCATCGCGGGCGTCGCGTCCGCACAGAGCAAGAGTCAATTCATTTCGTTCGAAACCTCCCCTTCCCCGCACTTGACCCGCAGCGTCAAGGTCAGTGGCACACTGATCTTGACGTCGAGCCCCATAAAGGCTCCCGCGGTATTAATCCTGCACAGCCGCGCCGGAATTGACGGCACGGGCATGTTTTATGCTGACGCGCTTAACCGGGCGGGCATCGCCACACTGGAAATCGAGATGTTCCAAGGCGCCACCCAGATGCCCAGAGATTCGCGCGAGAATTTGCCGCACGCGTTCGGCGCATTGAAATTCCTTGCCGAAAATCAGGCGATCGATGCCGAGCGCATTGGCATCATGGGGTTTTCGCGAGGCGGGGGGCTCGCGCTGATGGCCGCAACTCAAATGTATAGCGAGATTTACACAAAAGGGAAACTGCGCTTCGCCGCGCATTTATCACTTTATCCAGCCTGCGCCCCGCACCAGCGTGTCGCCGAGGGAAAATGGATGGGCTTTGAGAAAGGCGTCTACGACACATGGACGGGTAAACCGGTACACATTCTTGCAGGCGAGCAGGATGACTACGATGTGGATGCGGATGCTTGCCAAAAATTCGTCCATGCGCTTCCGGCCGAGGCAAGATCTAATTTTGGCGTCACCATCTATTCTGGGGCGACTCACGGATGGGAGATTCCCGGGGATCGCACCTATTTCCATGACATCGCCTTCAAAGGCAAAGGAGGCAATGTCCGCTACCGCCACGACCCCAAGATCGCCGAGCAGTCTCGCCAGTTCGCAGTCGATTTCTTTCGCAAAGCCTTTGGATTGTGAGATCACACCTTTACTGTCTAACCGCGCAGTCGAGAAGGAACCTCGCGGCGCATCGTGCGTAGCTGATCCGCAGCTACACGCTCGCACTGGTGCTGGTTTGGCTGCGACTCATGTACGACTTCCAAGATTACCTCTTCTTCTACGTCAAGAACGCAGACCTGCGCGACACGACGCGCGAGTAGGCCTCATGGGTGCTGCCGCTGCTGGTCGTGGAATTCTGGATATCCTGGCGTCCGCAAATCAGCAACCGGCAACGCCTTTCCTGACCCGCGCCCGGCCGCGGCACCAGCGCTCAGGACTCGGGGTCGAACATGATCTCGCGGACCTCTTGCGTACACCGGCAGGCCGCGGCGAACCGCGCCGCCCACACCAGCGCCTGCTCGCGGGAAGCCACCTGGATGATCGAAAACCCGCCGATGACCGCCTTGGTCTCGGGAACAGGCCCGGCGGTCACGCGCCCGTCGGTCGCGACCAAGGCCGACTGCTGGCGCAGGATCCCGCCACCGAAAATCCAGACTCCGGCGGCCTTGGCCTCGCGAACAACCGCGTGCGCCGCATCGCCCACTGCGGGCAAATCTGCTTCGGAGATATGGTCCATGGAACCATCGTCGAATGAAATCAAGTACCGAGGCATGGCAATGCTCCTTTTCACGGGCGGTTTGAAATGGCGCTGCCGATTTGACGGCAATAATGTGTGCGCAATTCTCCCGCATCTTTGATGAAGCGGGCATCAAACTTGAAAACAGGCACTCGGCACACCAGTCAACTTCGCCCCCTTCACTGACAATACAATAAATCGGTTCCGACAATTTTTCGTCCCCGCTAACCTCTATGCCCCGCTTCTCCCTCATCCCCGAAGCCCACCTGCTGCTCTTTCAAAACGATCAGGTCCTGCTGCTGCGCAGGCACAACACGGGCTATGAAGACGGCAACTTCAGCGTTGTTGCCGGGCACATCGACGGCGGAGAGACCGCACGCGAAGCGATATCGCGCGAAGCACGCGAAGAAGCCGGGCTCGGCATCAATCCCGAGGACTTACGGATGTGCCATGTCATGCATCGCAACAGCGATTCGGAACGCATGTCGTTTTTCTTCACCACCGACGTGTGGCAGGGAGAACCGGTCAACCGCGAACCCGACAAGTGCAGCGAGCTCGCCTGGTATCCCTGTTCCGCCCTGCCGGCCAACCTGATTCCGTACGTTCGGCAGGCCATTGAGCAAGTGGCGCGAGGCAATCCGTATTCCGAGTTTGGTTGGAATAAATAAATTGGAAAGACGTCATCTCATCGCCAGCCTCATGCTCACCCAAATTCATAGTTCCTAATCGCTAAATACTGGTATACAACTCAGCATGAAAAAACTACGATCCTGTGCCCTGATCATGGCTTGTGTTTCTTTCTTTGCAGCCAGCTGTGGCGCATTTCTCATTTGGATCACCCTGGGACTGCCTGCACAATCGCTTCCACTCTCTCAGCCTTCGCGCCTGTCTGCCATAGTCGAGTCCGCATCATCGTGTGAAGCAGTGAAGTTGACCTGCACGCAGTGGGCGGCATTCGAGGATCGACGCTCGGACCATGTGGCACTCCTCAACGCCTTGAATGAAAAACTCTTCCGAACCGTATTTTTCGGCATGGTCGGATGGGGCCTTATCACGGCGATGGGTTTCTTCTATCTGTACTTGTTGAGCCGCAAAACAACTGCATCTGCTGCGCAATAGCACGGCAATCGCAAAAACATGCTTGCAACCGGAAAATTTCTGGCTTGGTTAGGGATTGCGATTGCGGTCGGCCCAATCGTTTTTGGAATACTGGTGTTTTGCATTGCCGCAATATTTCCGAACGCGCTCGATCCAAATACCGTACAGGGCATCCTCATGCTTGTGGCGTTTGGTGCGGGGGGATATCTATTCGTCGGTTGGGTACTCTTCCGGATTGGTCGAAAACTAGCGACTTCTCATTAGAAAGCCGAGGCAACCATGATTCAGCGCGAACGCCTGACCGCGACGCTCGACGGAGACTTCGTCGTGTTTCTCATCGGCATGCGCATCAACCGGCTGTGGAAGCTCCACCGCTGGCTGCCGCTGACGCGGGCCATGCCGCGCATGCTGGCCGAGCTTGAGGCACATCCCGAGATGGGCATGCTCGGCGGCGAAATGTGGTTTGGCCGTACCACGATCCTGGTGCAGTACTGGCGCACCATGGAACAGCTGTTCGCCTACGCCAGCAACCGCGAGGCAGCGCATCTTCCCGCGTGGCGGGACTTCAACCGCAGCGTCGTCAACACCGGCGACGTTGGCGTCTGGCACGAGACCTACCAGGTATCAGCCGGGCAGTATGAAAACATCTACGTGAACATGCCGCCCTTCGGACTCGGCAAGGTGGGAAAGCTGGTGTCCGCGTCGGGCCCGCTGAGCGCTGCCCGCGGGCGCGTGGAGGCGAGCAGGCACCACACGCCATGATTCCTCGCTGCATCGAACATTGACTGTCTCAACCCAATAGTTAGCCCACAGGAGCCCCCATGACTAAACCAGTAATGAATCTCGACGAAGTCAAGTTCGATGATATCGAGGAAAACGGCTACTACACCTCCAAGCGCGGCCAGATCAGCGATCACATCGGCGCAAAAAAGCTTGGTTACAACTTGACCGTGCTGCCGCCCGGCAAATCGCAGTGCCCGTTCCATTGCCATCACGGCGACGAAGAAATGTTTTTCATCCTGGAAGGCACCGGCGAACTGCGGTTCGGCGAGCAGCGCTATCCGCTGCGACCGCATGATGTGATCGCCTGCCCGCCCGGCGGCCCGGAGGTGGCGCACCAGATCATCAATACCGGCACCACCACCATGCGCTACCTGTCCTTGTCGATGCGGATGGAAATGGATGCATGCGAGTACCCCGATTCGCAAAAGGTGCTGGTGCTGGCCGGCAAGCGCGGGGCCCGGGATTTGAAGAAGATGTTTCGCGCGGAAAATACCGTGGACTACTATGATCGGGAATCGACTGAAGACAGGAAGTAGCAGGCACTTGAAGGCATATGGCGGCACATGGACGCCTGGTTCGGTCGCTGAAAGGCATGCGCCGCGTGTTGAACTACTGCAGTTGAAACCGGCACCCGCTGAACACCAAGGAGGAGAGGCAAATATGGCAGGCAAACCAGCATCAAATGTGAAGAATGGCGACCGCTGCAATGTCATCGCTGGCACGCACGCGGGCAAATCCGGCACCGTGCAGGACCTCAACACCTCCAAAACCGGGGCGGTGACCATTACCGTGATGCAGGCAGACGGGGAGCGCTTCAAGACACTGGCGAAAAATGTCGTGGTGCAAGCGAAAAGATAGCGAGGTATGAGTTCAGCCTGGCTGCCGATCAGGCTTTCGAGCTGTGCGGCATGGTGACCACGCCACCGATGCTCGGACCGCGCGTGGCGCTTCGCGTTCTCACCGCCGATGATGGCGCTGCCCTCGTCGCGGCCGCGGCCGACGGTGAGTTGTGGAACCTGGCCTATACCGTCGTCCCGTCGGCGGCAACCGTGGACGAATACATCGGCAACGCCCTCGCCGGCCAGGCCGCGGGCACAGTCATGCCCTTCGCGATCGTGCTGCGTGAGACGCAACAGGTGATCGGTTCCACGCGCTTCTGGAAGATCGACCGGCAGAACCGCAAGCTGGAGATCGGCCACACCTGGCTCGCCAAATCGTGGCAGCGCACCTTCGTCAATACCGAGATCAAGTACCTGATGCTGCGTGCCGCGTTCGAGGACATGGCCTGCATCCGCGCGCAGTTCACCACCGACGAAATCAACGTGGCCTCGCGCGCGGCGATCCTGCGGCTGGGTGCAAAGGAAGAAGGCATCATCCGCAACGAACGCATCATGCCCGGCGGCCGGAAACGCAACTCGGTCCGCTACAGCATGATTGACGACGAGTGGCCGGAGGTGAAGGCGAATCTGGAAGCGCGGCTGGGGTTGTCACTCGCACCCGCCAAGAGTTGAAACTCAAGCACTGGCGCGGCCCGCAGGACATTTTTGCCATGGAAGGCGCGCCAATGCTCGATCTACGATACTTTATCTTGGATTATTCCTTCCCCGGCGCAGGCCGGGGGCCAATTTTGTGTAGCTGTAATCACCCAACAAACTTGGGCCAATCCACTGCACTGGATTGGCGTTCGTCGGGCGCGGAGCATGCTCCGCGAATTCCCCGCCTCACCCCCGGCCTGCGCCGGGGAAGGTCTGAGAGCAAACAGTGCGACTTGACCCTGCGCGCGACGATAATGCCGGCAACCCCATCGGAGATTCCACATGCGTACTGTTGCTGCAGGTTTGCTGTTACTTCTCGCCGGCTGTGCGGTTACGGCGCCGACCGATTCCCAGCGCACGTCGAGATCCGTCGACCTGTTGATCACCAACGGCCGCATCATCGACGGCACCGGCAACAACTGGTTCGAGGGCGATGTCGCGGTGTCAGGCGGCAGGATCGTCGCCGTCGGCAACCTGAATAATTTCACGGCTGTACGCCGCATCGATGCGGGTCGGCGCATCGTCGCGCCGGGTTTCATCGATACCCATGCCCACATTGAATTCGGTGTCTTCGACAAACCCACCGCCGACAACTACGTGCAGGATGGCGTGACCACCGTGATCACCGGCAACTGCGGCGGCTCGGCCGACAGCATCAAGGAGTTCTTCGCCAAGCTGGATTCCACCAGGACATCGATCAACGTGGCGACGCTGGTGGGCCACAATACCGTGCGGCGGCTGACGATGGGGCTGGCCAATCGCCCCGCTTCGCCCAACGAGCAACAGTCCATGGAATCGCTGGTGGAACAAGGCATGAAAGAGGGCGCCGTCGGGCTTTCCACCGGGCTCATTTACCTGCCCGGGATGTACAGCAACACCGAGGAAGTGGTGGGCCTGGCCAGGGCGGCGCGCAAGCTCAATGGCATCTATGCCTCGCACATACGCAACGAGGGCAACAAGGTGGCCGATGCCATCAACGAAGCCATCGATATCGGCAAGCAGGCGCGCATCCCCGTGCAGATTTCGCACTTCAAGGTGAGTGGCAACGCCAACTGGGGCCGCTCGAAGGAGACGCTGTCCATCGTCGAGCAGGCGCGGCGTGATGGCTTCGACGTGACCATCGACCAATATCCATACACCGCCAGCAGCACCAACCTCGGCGTGCTGCTGCCCGACTGGGCGCTGGAAGGCGGCAGTGTCGCGACCAGCAAGCGCATTAACGATCCGGAGGAGCGCAAGAAGATCATTAGCGAAATCCTCGACTCGGCGCGTCGCAGCAAGCGCCCGGATTTTGGCTACGCGGTGGTGGCGTATCACGCCGCCAATCCGGCGCTGAACGGCAAAAGCATCAGCCAGATCAACCTGCTGCGCGGCCGGACGGCCGGCATGGAGCAGGAGGTCGAGACCATTCTCGATCTGATGCTGGCCGGCGGCGCGCAGATGGTGTTCCACGGCATGAACGAGGATGACGTGCGGCTCATCATGAAGTACCCGTTCGCCATGATCGGTGCCGACGGCGGCGTGCAGACCGGCCGCGGCGTACCGCATCCACGCAGCTACGGCACCAACGCGCGGGTGCTGGGCAAATACGTGCGCGAAGAACAGCTGGTGACGCTGGAGGATGCGGTCCGCCGCATGACGTCGTTGGCGGCGCAGAAATTCCAACTGAAAGACCGTGGCCTGCTGCGGGAAGGCTACGCGGCGGACATCGTGATCTTCGACGAGAAGTCGGTAGCCGATCGCGCCACATTTGAAAACCCGCACCAGTTCTCGGTGGGCTTCCAGGCCGTGATCGTCAACGGACAAGTGGTGGTGGATGAAGGCAGGCACACCGGCGCGCGGCCGGGGAGCACGTTGAAGGGGCCGGGGTATTTGGCGGGGCGCTGACCCTTCACTACGTTCGGTAGTTCACCTGCGCGCCGCGGTCCCAACTGGGCACTTCCTCCTTTTCTAAAGGAGGATAGAGGAGGATTTCTCGGTGCCTCCTTCGGGTTGAATACCGAAAATCTCCCTCACCCCCTGCGGGTCGCGCATTCCGTTGCATCGGAATGCCGTTCGCCGGGCACGAAGCATGCTTCGTGAATTCCCCGTCTCACCCTCTTTAGAAAAGAGGGAAGTGCCCTTTTTGATAGTGTGCAAATAGTCAATCACGATCAGCCTTGAGCGCGCCATTCAACTCCGGCAGCCTGACCCTACAAGGCACCGCCCCCCTCAACCCGGCTGCTATCATCCAATTACAAGACCAAAACACTGGAGGAGTCGCCGTGCTGAACGCCATCGATTCGATCATTCCGGAGCGCTATTGGGCGTGGACAGCGTGCATCATCGCCACCGTGCTGTGCATCCTGTTTTCCGCCAACTCAATGTGGTGGACGCTGCCGGCGCTGGCATTCGGCTTCCTGTCACTGGTGGGGCTCATCGACTACTCGCAAGACCGGCAGGCGATACGCCGCAACTATCCGGTGGTTGCGCATCTGCGCTTTTTCCTCGAACACTTCCGTCCGGAAATCCGCCAGTACTTCATGGAAGCGGACACCGAGGAGCTGCCCTACTCGCGTGCCCAGCGCAGCATCATTTACCAGCGCGCCAAGGGTGTGCCGGACAAGCGGCCGTTCGGCACCCAGCTCAATTTCTACCAGCCCAGCTACGAGTGGATGAATCATTCGATGTCTCCCTCGGAGATCGCCAGCCACGACTTCCGCATCGACATCGGCGGTCCGGATTGCCGGCAGCCCTACTCGGCCAGCGTGTTCAACATCTCGGCCATGAGCTTCGGCGCCCTGTCCGCAAACGCCATCATGTCGCTCAATGAAGGCGCGCGCCGCGGCAATTTTTACCATGACACCGGCGAAGGCTCGATCTCGCGATACCACCGCGAAAAAGGCGGCGACCTGGTGTGGGAAATCGGCTCGGGCTACTTTGGATGCCGCAATGAACAGGGAGGATTTGACGCCGAAAAATTCAAGGCCAATGCCGCCTCCGCGCAGGTGAAGATGATCGAGATAAAACTGTCGCAGGGCGCCAAGCCCGGTCACGGCGGGGTGTTGCCCGGCGCGAAGGTCACGCCCGAGATCGCCGAGGCGCGCGGCGTGCCCCCGGGCACCGACTGCATTTCACCCGCTAAGCACTCGGCATTCAGCACGCCGATCGAGATGATGCAGTTCGTGGCGCAATTGCGCGAACTCTCCGATGGCAAACCGGTGGGTCTCAAGTTCGCGGTCGGGCATCCGTGGGAATGGTTCGGCATCGTCAAGGCCATGATGCAGACCGGGATCACGCCGGATTTCATCGTGGTTGACGGAGGCGAAGGCGGCACCGGCGCGGCGCCGCTGGAGTTCACCGATCACGTCGGCGCGCCATTGCGCGAGGCGCTGATGCTGGTGCACAACACATTGGTGGGCGTAAACCTGCGCGAGCGCATCAAGATCGGCGCTTCGGCCAAGATCGTTACCGCCTTCGATGTCTCGCGCACCATCGCCATGGGTGCCGACTGGTGCAATGCCGCCCGCGGCTTCATGTTTGCGCTGGGCTGCCTGCAGGCACAGACCTGCCATACCGGTTTCTGTCCCACCGGCGTGACCACGCAGGACCCGAAGCGCATGCGCGCGCTGGTGGTGCCCGACAAGGCCGAGCGCGTGTTCCAGTTTCATGAGAACACCATGGAAGCGCTCAAGGAACTGCTGGCCGCGGCCGGGCTCACCCATCCCAACCAGCTGGGGCCCGAACACGTAATCCGCCGCGTGTCCTCCACCGAGGTGCGTTCACTTGCCGCGCTGCATCTTTGGGCCAAGCCGGGCGAGCTGCTCGATGGCGTGCCGGACCTGCCGGTGTTCAAGGTTTTCTGGGCGGTGTCGCGCGCCGATTCCTTCGTCGCGCCGCCAAACGTGCTGAACATGCACAGCACCAAGTCGCGCTAGCGGCTGGCCGTCAGTACCCGCGTTCAGGCCGCACCACGCCCTCGATGGTGCCGGCCGGCTGGCCGGCCTCGATGCGCGTAATTTTTTCTGCAATCTGTGCTGCGCTCTCGCCGATCACCGTCACCGCCGAAATGTGCGGGGTAATGCCGATTTTCGGGTGCGACCACAAAGGGTGGTTGGCCGGCAAGGGTTCGTCGTGGAAGACATCCAGCATCGCGCCGGACAGGTGTCCCGCATCGATGAGCGCGATCAGGTCGCCGTCGACCAGATGCTGGCCGCGCGCGACGTTGATCAGGTAGGCGCCGGGCATCAGCTTGCCGAGGTTGGCGCGGTCGAGAATGCCCTCGGTTTCAGGTGTCAGCGGCAGTACGCAGACCAGAACCTTCACGCGCCGCAAGAAGGCGTCGAGTGCGTCCGCGCCATGGCAGGTTTCGACGCCCGGCACCAGTTTCGGCGAGCGCGACCAGCCCAGTGTCGGGTAACCGAATGACGCGACCGCGCTGGCGACCGCCGCACCGATCGACCCCAGGCCCATCACACCGACCGGCCAATCCTGCCGGGAAATGTACGGCCACTTGCGCCATTCACCCCGCGTCTGCTGCTGTTCATATCGAGCCAGGCCGCGCACCTCGCGCACCAACGCATGCACCACGTACTCGGCCATCTGCATCGCCATGCCGGCGTCATTGAGGCGAATGATCGGGGCACCGCGCGTGAGGGCAGCCAGGTTCGACATGCGCAGGAGCCGGTCCACCCCGGCACCCATGGTGAAAATGGCGCAGAAAGGCTGCGCTGCCGCAAACATTTCGGCCGGTGGCGACCAGACCACGGCGTAATCGGCTTGGCGCGCGCCGGCGCCGGAATCCCAAGTCCACACTTCCGCGCCGGGAAAATGCCCACGCAGCAACGCACACCATTGCGGGCCATCGTCTGCCGGCGAATACACCACGATTCTCATGCGCACCACTCCCCTGCCCGATCCGCTGCGAGCGTGGCACGAGACGGCAACGGCCCGCACGCGTTCGCAGCGAAAAATTAACTTATGTACTTTCCGGCGCGACCGGCCCGCGGAAAACTGACCTGCAAAATTCAGGCGATTCCGAAGCGCGCGTTACAAATGAAATTTGCCTTGGCGTGTGCATTGTACCGGCCGGTCGCCCGGCAACCCGCGCCGGCGGCGGACCCGGATAATCCCGGCGCGCCCGGCCATGGTGCGAACAACGACGCAGATACGCCGGCGTCGACGTCGACACCGCAATCCAGTCACCGCAGCGATCGCCGTCGCGTGCGCTGCGGTACTGCGCGGCAGGTTGGCGCTAGGCGTGCGCGAGCTTGTCGAGGTAATCGCGCATTTGCGCGGCCGAGACGGCGGGCGGCGAAGGCAAGGCCACATCGCCGTCAAGCGGCTTCTCGCCCATCGCCTGCAGGTGCTGGCGAATGCTCTGCGCTTCGGACCAGATGGCGTTGGCTGTCGCCACGGTCTTGGCGGTGTCGCGCTCACCGAGATAGATGTAGTACAGCAGCAGCATCACCGTGTGCTTGAGCACTTGTTGCGAATTGCCTTCGCGCGCCAGCTGGTACAGGCAGTTGAGCGCCTCGGCATTGCGGCCACGCGCGCCGGTGGCGATGTCGCGCAACGCCTGCAGCAACTTGTGTTCGCTGGCGCTGATGCCGATGCGACCGCGCTCGCGGCGCACCAAAATCGACATGGTGCGCTGGCCGGCATGGGTGTAACCACCAAGTAGCAGCATGCTGGCCAGCAGCACCGCGTCTGACGGTGAATCGACGAACAGTTTCGGCACGTGACCGTTGTCGTAGAAACGCTTGGCGAAAACAAAATCGCCGGCCAGTGCAGCTTCCCAGATCTGCCGTGAAATGCGCTGGCGCGCCGCAACCCCCTCTTCGGTGCCGCCGCCCTTGAGTCGATTGGCCACATCCCACATGCGTCCATACGCGCCGAAGAACATGCTCATGACGCCGAGTGCGGCAAACAGGTTGGTGCGCACCGCGAAATCGCCGAACTGTTCTTCCTGCACGACCGGGCGTACCGGTTCGGACGCGGCCGACTGGTCCAGGTTGCGATTGGTCCGCGCCAGATACCAGGTGACCGCAGTGGTCTTGGTGCGCACGCCAATCTTGCGATACATCAGATGCAGGTACACCCGCATCGTGCCTTCGCTGTAGCCCAGCGCCTTCGCCAGTTCCTTGCTGGATGCGCCCTGTGCGAGCAACTCCAGCATCTTGATTTCCTTCGCCGTTACAACGTTCTTCATCATGGTAAGTGACCCCGTCTAGAGTGAGTGCATGTTGCTGTGTTTTGTATTCCCATCAGCCCGGCATCTATGACCGGATCTGTTTCCTGCGTTCACCGCAACGCGGCGAACAAACTGCCTTGAATCACCATCCGCCCTGCCCGGGCTCGTCACCACTACTGCGTCGCGGCGATTCCGATAATCGCGGCGGCGCTGTTAATGATCGGGGGCCGCCGGCAGCATCCGCACTTGCACGCCGCTTGTTGCAGCCGTTTGCAAGATGCCTGCATCTGCCGCTAATTGTCGCCAGCCCCGGCATACACGCGCTTCCACTCTACTCGTCTATTCCGCCAGTTCGTAGGCCCTGGAAACATAGTTAACAATTGACCGCACCGCAACAGATTCCTGCTCGCCGCCGGCAACAAATACGTTCACCGAAACTTGAAATTGCGCGACCGTTAACACGCGTTCTTGCCGTCCTGTGCGGTATCGCAGCGTTAACCTGGAAGCAGCGCGCGTCAACTGGCCGCGCTAAAAGGACTCACCACAAATCGTCGCAACGAGCCGCAACATCGATTTTCCATAGCCGGCGCGGCAGTTTCACGGTCAGAATCACGATGTGAATTGCATTTGTTGTTTATTAGTCAAACATGATTCGCAAGCGCAGCAATTCAGCCGATGTGCGCTAAGATTCTTGGCATTGGGCGCGCTGTCCATTGAACGGCGCACGTTACCCACCGGCGCGTGAGCGGCGCCAACGAGGAGGCAGGCCATGATCATCTCCCTCATCAATCACTCGAAGACGGTGACGGACGCGGAGCTGCAGCGGGTGGCGCGCGCCATCAACCGCCAGATCAGCGAAGACTTCGAGCCGTACTGGAGCTTTGGCGCCACGCTGCGCCTCGAGGGGCCGGTCGGCTCGCGGCCGCATGTGAATCACCCCTCCGACATGCGCGGTGACGCCGTCCTGTACCTCGTGGAGGGCAGCAGCGCCATCAAAGCCACCGGCTTTCACGTCTCGAACTTTGCCGACATCCCGTTCGGCATCGTTCTGCTGGAAATGTGCAGGCAGATGAAGGAGCACTGGTCGATCACGCTTTCGCATGAGGCGCTCGAGCTGGTCGGCGACCCGATGGCCAACCTGTTCGTGCAGGGCCCGCACCCGCTGGATCGGCGCCGCAAGGTGCTGCACATGTTCGAGATGTGCGACGCGGTGCAGAACGAGAACTACCTGATCGATGAGGTTGCCGTCTCCAACTTTGTCCTGCCGAGCTATTTCAGCCCGGGCGAGGCCGAGGGGCGGCGCAATGACTTCCTCGGCACGCAATACAACGGCGAAACGCTGCTGTCGTTCGGCATCAATCCCGGCGGATACCTGAACATCCTCGACCCGAAGACCGGCAAGTGGTCGCAGCCCGAGCGGCCTGACGATGCCGTTGCCGAGTCAAGGCGGCAAATCAAGGCCGGGACGCGCGCCGGGCGCGGCTATCGGCGCATGCATCCGCAAACAAAAGACTGACTGGCGCGAATCAGGCGACCGGATTCGCGGCACGCATCCGGCCGGCGCGGTTGCGCTTCGGTTAAACTGTGCCCCTTTTTGCCGGTGGCATTCATGTGGTTCAAGAACCTGCAGCTCTATCGTTTCCCCGCGCCGTGGAAAATCACCGCCGCGCAACTCGAACAACAACTTTCCCGCCACCTGTTCCGCTCGCCCTCGGGCTTTGAGCTTCAGGCTTCCGGCTGGGCGCCGCCGCGCGAGCACGGTCCGCTGGTAAAGACCGTGCATGGCCAGTACCTGATCTCGCTCGGCACGGAAAAGAAGCTGCTGCCCGCCTCCGTCATCAAGGAAGTCACGAGGATCAAGGCGCAGAAGGCCGAGGAGAGCCAGGGCTACAAGCCGGGGCGCAAGCAGATGCGCGACCTCAAGGAGCAGGCCATCGACGAACTGCTGCCGCGCGCCTTCAACGTGCGGCGCGACACGCGCGTGTGGATCGATCCGGCCAACGGCTGGCTGGTGGTGGACGCCGGTTCCCCCGGCAAGGCCGATGAGGTGATGCTGTCGCTGAACAAGTGCATCGATGACTTCGTCGCCGAGCGCCTGAACACCGCGCAGGGGCCTGGCTCCGCCATGACCGGATGGCTCGCAGCCGACCGGGCGCCCGCCGGGTTCAGCATCGACGACGATGCCGAGCTGCAAATGCCCTCCGACGAGAAGGCCACGGTGCGCTTCGTGCGGCACGCGCTCGATCCGCTCGATGTCCGGCGCCATATCGAAGGCGGCAAGCAATGCACGCGACTCGGCATGACCTGGATGAATCGCGTGTCCTTCGTCCTCACCGAAACGCTGGTGATCAAGCGCGTGGCAGCCGTGGCCGTGATGAGCGAAACCGACGACAGCCAACCGGCGAGTTCACCGCAGGATGAGGATGAACGCTTCGACGCCGATTTCACGCTGATGACCGGCGAGCTGCGGCAGATGCTGGACGACCTGCTCGAGGCGCTCGGCGGCCTTGCCGCAAAGGACGCGGCAGCACCGACCACCGACAAGCGCCGCGAATGGGCGCAGGCGGCAGACTGACGCCGATGCCTTGCGAAGGCCGGCGACGCCAATGGGCCGGCCGCTGCGATGTCAGGCGACGCGCGTCTTGCCGGCAGTTTGTCCGCAGACCCGGTTGCCCAGTTCGCGCAGCTGTTCACGGCAAAGCTGCAGCGTGACCAATTCGCCCTGCAGGGCGATGCGCAGGCTGGCCGGCAGGGGATGCCGCAAAACGCGCTCGTAGGCCCGCAGCGTGTCGTCCTCGACGCGCGCGCAATCGTCGAGCAATCGCAGGTCGCCTCGTCTGCGCATGGCAATCCGCAGTTGTGTCCAGGTACGATGCGCAAAGCCGCGCGCCGAGTCCGCGCGATGCGGCGGCCGGCCATACAGGACCGCGATCGCCGCCAAATCGTCGGCGCGCGCCAGACAGCGCGCGGCGCGCTGCATCGCGTAGCCGATCAGCGCCGCATCACTGGCTTCCAGCGCCACGTTTGAATACACCCACTCGGCTTCGCGCGCGAGGCTGATCAGTTCGTCGAGTATTGCTTTGAGATTCGCTGTGGCGGCTGGCAATGTCATTCCCGTTCCGAAGGTGTCTTGAAGCGGCTGCTCTGATCGGCAGTCCTGATGTCAGGACCATCGCACATCGGCAGGTTCTGTTCTGTGAGCCGGCGCACACAGCGAGAAATTATCGGATCAGGCTTGTCGCCGGACGGCGACGGTCAGGCGCAGGCAGACGCGCGTATCGCCGGTTCCAGCGGTGCTCAGTGCTCAGCGCTCGGCGTCGTCCATCATGCCGCCCGGCGAGTTGGCCGGCGCGGCAGCGCCGAGGAACTCGCATAGCAACCGGTGGAAGTGGTGCGTGCCCTGTTCGCGTGTCGGCGAATAACGGCCAGTGACGTAGGCGCGGGCGCGGGTGCCACGTTGCACCGCCTGCACAATGGCCTCATCTTCCATTTCCACCTGGTGCAGTGCCGCACCGGCACCGGCATCGCGCTTGGCCGCATCCCACACGTAACTGCGAAACAGCACGCGGGTGCGATCGATCGCCTCCGGCTGGACGAGATTCAGCGACAGGCCCCAGGGATAGAAATTGAGCATGAGGTTGGGAAAGACCCACCAGTAATACGCTGCGATGCGCTTGCCCGCGTCCTGTGCTGCCGGGGCGTCGAATGCAACTTCGCCCTCCTTTGCCAGCGCCAGCTGCAGGCTGGCATGGCGATAGAGTTCGGTTGAATAGGTGGCGTAATCCACTACCTGGTTGAGTCCGGCATGCACGAACGGTATGTGGAATCCTTCCAGGTAGTTCTCGACATACAGCGCCCAGTTGGCATGAATGACGTAGTCCCGGTCACGCGTGCGATCAGCCGCAAAGCGTTCGATCGGCATGATCGGCAGACGCGCAAGCACGTCCGCCAATACCGCCTCCAGCGGCATGGCGGGCCTGAGCGCGGCAAAAGCATGGCCCTGCCACAGCCCCATCGGCACCTGCGGCAGGTCGTCCTGCGGGGACGGAAAATTCCGGGCCTCGCGAAATTCCGGCATGAAGGTCATGCGTCCACGCAGATCGAAGCGCCGCGAATGGTAGCCGCAGCGGATCTGCTCGGCCTTGCAGGGCGCCGCGACCAGCAGGTTGCCGCGATGGGTGCACACATTCGAGAGGCAGCGCAGCGCGCCGCCCGCGTCGCGCGCCAGCAACAGCGGCTCATCCAGCAGGCCCGGCAGCAGGTCGCGCGGCGACAGCGACCCCGGTTCGGCAACGTCGGCGGTGTCGCCAATCCATTGCCAGGTGCGTGAAAACACCGCGGACTGGAGTTGGGCGTGGATCAGCGGGTCGTGGTAAAACGCGCCGGGCAGCGTGGCGGCAAGGGTGATATCCGGGTCGACGGTGTATCGTCTGGTCATCGCGTGGCTGGCCGTGGGAGACATGGCTTCGTTGCCACCACTCTAGCACCGCGCTGGTCTTTCACTGGCGCGCAGCCGCACCATCCTGCGGAACTTTTCCTGGGAGCGGAAATCTTTCAATACTTGTTCACCGGGGCGGCTTCAAGGAAACTGCTGCACGCCCTGATCCCGCCGGTTTTGCCGCAACCCCTTCGGCGCCACACCTTGTACTGTTTTGATCCCGCGACCCATCACCCGCAACAATTCGAGGAGCCTTCCATGTCACGCCTGACCGCCAACGATTTCCACCCCGAGGTAATGAAGTTGTTCGACAAATACGTGCACGGCATCATCGATCGCCGCGGTTTCCTGAACGATGCCGCCCGCTACACGGCTGCCGGCGTCTCCGCGACCGCATTGCTGGAAATGCTTAACCCGAAATTCGCCGAAGCCCAGCAAATCAAGCCCGATGACGCGCGGCTCACTACGAAGTATGTGGAATATGGCTCCCCGGACGACTACGGCAAGATGAAGGGCTACCTGGTGATGCCGGCCAAGCATGCGGGCAAACTGCCGGGCGTGGTGGTGGTGCACGAAAACCGCGGCCTGAACCCGCACACCGAAGATGTTGCCCGGCGCCTGGCGCTGGAAGGATTCATCACCTTCGCCCCTGACGCACTGTTCCCGCTGGGTGGCTATCCCGGCGACGAGGACAAGGCGCGCGAATTGTTCGGCAAGCTTGACCAGGCCAAGTGCCGGGCGGATTTCATCGCCGCCGCCAAGTTCGTCAAAGCCATGCCCGAATGCAGCGGAAAAGTCGGCGCGGTCGGCTTCTGCTACGGCGGCAGCATCGTCAACATGCTGGCCACGCAGATTCCTGACCTGGCCGCGGCCGTGCCGTTCTACGGCGGCCAGCCCAAGGCCGAGGACGCGGCAAAAATCAAGTCACCGCTGATGATCCAGTATGCCGAAAAGGACGAACGCATCAACGCCGGCTGGCCAGCCTATGAAACGGCGCTCAAGGCGGCGGGCGTGAAGTACGAGATGCACATGTACCCGGGAACCCAGCACGGCTTTCTCAATGACACCACGCCGCGTTTTGACAAGGCGGCGGCAGAACTGGCCTGGAAACGCACGGTGGATTTCTTCACGAAACACCTGCGCGCAGCCTAGTTGCTGCAAGAGCGGCGGCGCGATGCCTGGTGCAGGAATGCGCCGCCGCTCTTTCCACAAGCAGCGCGCCAACTCAACCGACCACGCGATTGCGCCCGCTTTGCTTGGCTCGGTAAAGCGCCATATCCGCGCGCTTGAGCCAGTCATCGCAGTTCTCGCCCGGGGCAAATTCACTCACCCCCACGCTCACCGATACCGGCGTCTGTTCCGGCCAGGTCGCGGACACCACCGCACGACGCACGGCTTCACCGACGACCAAGCCGTCATTGAGGCGCGTGTCCGGCAGCAGCAGCAGGAACTCCTCGCCGCCCATGCGAAACAGGCGATCCAGGCTGCGTGCGCGGCCGGATATCAATTGCACGATCTGGCACAGGACCGCATCGCCCGTGGCATGACCGTGCAGGTCGTTGATGTCCTTGAAATGGTCGATGTCGAACAGCAGGATGGTGGCCGGCGCCGCATTGCGCTGAAAACGCTGCATCGCTTCGCGCAGGCAGGCATCCATGTGGCGGCGGTTGTAGGCACCGGTCAGCGCATCGGTAATGGCCTGCGCATGCGTGCGTCGGTGCAGGTCGGCAATGACGTTCAATGTGACGTTGATGATGACCATGGTGAGCAGCAGCGCGAGACACAAGCGTGCGGCAAGTGCCGGCGAGACGCTCACGAACACCACTGCGGTGGAGGCAATCCACATCAGCAGGCTCAGTGCCACGGCCAGCCGCCGCGGCATCACGAAATACAGGAACAGCATGATGGGGAATGACCAGATCGCGCCGTACATGCCGTTGGCCAGCAGCGCGGTCAGGTATCCGGCCACACCTGGCGGAACCATCCATGCGTCCGGAATCGGCGGACTGCGTTTTCGATAATAGGCCAGCGCGTTGATGGCGAGCATGGCCACGACCAGCAGCGTCAGCGCGCCGAGGATCAAATTGCCATTGACGAAATTCACCACGGCCATCGGAAAGAAGAACACCGCGCCCGCTGCGGCGAGCGGATACATGATGCGCGGACGGTGTGCGGCAAGCGGATCGGTGCCGGCGTCTGCAGATAGCTGACTGGTAGGCGGTGTCACGGAGGCCATGCCGAATGGTGCGCTACGCGGCTGGCTTCGTCAAAATTGTCGGAAGTGTTAAACACCAGCACTGGCGCGCCTTCCAGGGCAAAAGTGTCTCGAACGCCGCGCCAGTGCTGGTGTTTGCAATTTCGTGTGGGTGCCGCCGATACGCCTCGGCGCTCACGGGCGCCGGGGTTTGTCGCTATAATCCGCGGCCCTCTCCAGCCAACCCGCCTGGCCCACCTGCGCATGCCACTGCCTGACTTCTGCGCCATCGACTTCGGCACCTCCAACTCGGCCATCGCCATCCCGCAAGGCGATGGCATGCGCCTCGTTGAACTCGAGCCGGGCTATCGCACCATGCCCACGGCGGTTTTCTACAACGCCGAGTACGAATCGCGTTGCTTCGGCCACGAGGCGGTGGCCGCCTATGTTGATGGCTACGACGGCCGCCTCATGCGTTCCATCAAAAGCATCCTCGGTTCGGACCTGATGGAGCAGACCACCGAAATCGGCCACGGCATCAGCATCCGCTACCTCGACGTGGTGGTGGGCTACCTGAAGCACCTGAAGCGCGAGGCCGAGGCGCAGCACGGCGGCCCCCTTACCCGCGCCATCATCGGCAGGCCGGTCTGGTTCGTCGACGGCAATGATGAGCGCGACGCCAAGGCGCAGGCCTCGCTGGAGAGCGCCGCGCGCTTCGCCGGCTTTGCCGAAGTCGCGTTCCAGTTCGAGCCGATCGCGGCTTCGCTGGATTACGAATCGACCATTACCGGCGAACAGATCGTGCTGGTCGCCGACATCGGCGGCGGCACCTCGGACTTCTCGCTGGTGAAAGTCGGCCCGGCGCGGCACGCGCACCTCGACCGGCACGACGATATCCTCGCCAACCACGGCATCCACGTCGCCGGCACCGACTTCGACCAATCGGTGAACCTGGCCGCGATCATGCCGGCGCTGGGCTTTGGTTCACTCGGCCCCGGCGGTCGGCGCGTACCCGGAAAGGTCTATTTCGATCTCGCCACCTGGCACCTGATCAACACCGTCTACAGTCACAACCGCGTCATCGAGTTGCGGGAGATGATCAGCATGTATGCCGACCTGGTGAAGTACCGCCGGCTGATGTCCGTCGTCACCCGGCGGCTCGGCCACCACCTGGCGGCGCTGGCCGAGCAGGCCAAGATCGATGTCGCCATGACCGGCAAGGCGCGCATCGACCTGGCGCAGGTTGAAGAGGCGCTGTTCGTGCCGTTCACCGAAACCCAGCAGGCCGCCGCGTTGCAGGATCGCGTGCAGCGCATCGTCGATACTGCTGCCGAAACGCTGCGCCAGGCCGGACTGGCGCGCGAAGATGTGGGGGCGGTGTACTTCACCGGTGGCTCGACCGGCCTGCAGTTCCTCACCAGTGAAATTGCCGGGCTGTTTCCGAATGCGCAGCGCGTGACCGGCGACCGGTTCTCCAGCGTCGCAACCGGATTGGGCATTTACGCGCAGCGCCGGTTTGGGACGCACTGACCAATCAGGCCGCCTGCTGCACATTTCCCGTTGGCGCCGCTCGACGGCCGCCGCGCGGCTTCAATCCAAACAACGGCCGCAGCCAGTCGACGCGCGCGATCACCCCGGAGGTGAGCGCCCAGCAGCCGAGCACCGTGCCGCCCCCTACCAGCAGAGGCTCCAGTACCGGGCCGACCTGCAGCGGCATCAGCCAGTAGGCAATAAGCACGATCAGGCTCTGGTGCAGGATGTACCAGGGGTACACCGATTCGGTTGCCCAGGGCAGCCAGCGGAATGGCTTGTTCAAGTAGGTGAAGGCGAAGCCGAGGATGGCGCACAGCGCCGACCAGACATACAGATTGCGCATGGTCCAGATGGCGAGCAGCAGCTGAGGCGAACTGTCGTCGCTGCTGAACGCACGCGCTGTGGCGTACAACGCATACGCCGTCAGCGCCAGCAGCAGCGCCGGTTTGCGCAGGCGCCCCAGTTCCCCCCAGATAACGCTGTTGGTGCCCAGCCAATAGCCGTAGAGGAACACCGTGAAATAGGTGGCGTGCGCGTACCAGTCGTTGATGAGCGCGTTGGTGTTCGGAAACGCCGGCTGCAGGGTGACGGTGTAAACCAGCAAGGGCGCGAACGGCCACACCAGCAAGCGCCAGCCGCGCAGATCGAGGAAGGCATCGCGCAATGCCCGCCCGGCACGCGACGCCAATGGCTTTTGCAGCATCACCAGCAGTACCGTGTAGCACCACAGGTACACCAGATACCAGAGGTGATTCCAGGTGAATCCATACTCCCAGCCGTCGAACGCCTTGGCCGGCCAGCGATAGCCGGTGTAGTAGCGACCGAGGAACTGAAGGAATCCCGGCTCGACCAGGCCATTGGCCACTCCTTGGCAATACGGTTGCAGCGGCACCACCACGGCAATGCCGAACAGCAGCGGCAGCAGCAGGCGCGACGAGCGTTGGGACAGGAAGGTGCCCAGACTGGTCTTGTTGAGCATGATGGCCGTCGAGACCCCCGAGATCAGGAAAATCAGGTCCATGCGCCAGCGGTTCAGGAACAGCATCGGGATCTGCAGCGTGTCGGAGAGATAGCTGCTCTTCAGATGCCAGCCCCAGTCGGCCACGTACAACATGGCCAGGTGGTAAAGGATCAGCAGGCTGAAGGCAATGGCGCGCAAGGCATCGATGTCGTGGCGGCGGTTCATGGACGGGTCCGGGAAAGTGGAAAACGCCGCCACACTAGTCGGCGCGCATCGCCGCCGCTACCGTAAAGTGATGATTCGATGGCGATTAGTGACAAGCGGTGGATCGCGGTGACGGATTTCGCCGCCCTACTCTGTGCAAAAGCTAGAATCCCGCCATGACCGAACCGAGCCTGCCCGCCATCCCGGGGTCCCAACTGCCCGCCACCGCGCCGTCCTTTGACGCGCAGGACTGGCTGACGCGTTACCAGCCGTGGCGGCATATCGTCGAGCCCGGTTTCTGGATTGTGCTGTTGTGCCTGCAGGCTGCCGTCAACAGCGTGGTGGTGTGGATGGATATCCGTCGCATGCACCTGAACATCGCGGCCTGGGAACCGGTGGTCTGGGAATGGACCAGCCACCTGGTGATTCTGGCGCTGGTGCCCGCGGTGATTGCCGTTGAAAGGCGCTTTCCGCTGCAATTTGCAACTTGGCGCCGCAACCTGCGCTGGCACCTTTTGGCCACGGTCGTGTACTCGGTGATTCATGTCGTCGCCATGGTGGCGCTGCGCAAGGCCGCGTACCTGACGCAGGGCGCCGAGTACAACTTCGGCAATTGGCCCCGCGAATTGATGTACGAATACATGAAGGACGTGCGTTCCTACGCCACCGTCCTGCTCATCGTCTTCTTTTATCGCCTGCTGCTGTTGCGGCTGCAAGGCGAAGCGCGTTTGCTCACCGCACCCGACGCCGGTCCGCCGGTCGAATCGATCGAGCGCCCGGAGCGGTTCCTGGTACGAAAGCTCGGCAAAGAATTCCTGTTGCCGGCTGCCGAGGTGGAGTGGCTGCAGGCCATGGGCAATTACGTCAACATGCGTGTGCGCAACCGCGATTACCCGCTGCGCTCCACCATGGGCGAGATCGAGGAGCGCCTCGACCCCGGCCGCTTTGTACGGGTGCACCGCAGCTACATCGTCAACCTCGATTGCGTGCAGGAGATCGAGCCGATGGACTCGGGCGACGCGCGTGCCAGGATGCGGGACGGCGTGGTGGTGCCAGTCAGCCGGCGCTACCGCGATAACCTGCGGCGATTCTCATGATGAAAAGTTCACAGACTCCTGGCGGCCGCGCCGGTGACCAAACGCTGCCCCGAATCACCCCATGCCCGCACTCGGCCTGAACCACTACAACCTGCGCGCCGATCATGCGCTGACCGAGGCCTTGTGCCGGTTCTATGTAGACGTCATCGGCATGCGCATCGGTCCGCGCCCGCCATTCACTTTTCCCGGCTACTGGCTGTACCTGGGCGATCAGGCGGTGCTGCATCTGGTGGAGGCGCCACCGTCGGAAACCCGCACGCCGCACCTCAACGGTACCTTTGATCATGTCGCGTTCACCTGCGACGGCCTGGCCCCATTCGAGAGGCATCTCCAGCAACGCGGCGTCGTGTATCGCAAGGCCAACATTCCGGACAGCGCAATCTGCCAGCTGTTCCTGAGCGATCCGGCGGGAAATGGCGTGGAATTGAATTTCGCGTCTGCCGAATAGGCTGACGCCGTCGCGTTTCCCGGCGGCACGACATAATGTGCGCACAAACCTACTGCCCGAGGAGAAACATATGACAGGATTCCATCAGTTGTTTCTGGCCGCGCTCGCCGCCCTCGCGATCGGCGCCCACGCGCAGGACTTCCCCGCCAAGCCGGTCACATTCGTCGTGCCCTTCGCCGCCGGCACCGCGACCGACCAGCTGGCCCGTGCCATCGGCCTCGGCTTTACCAGCGAATCGAAGCAATCAGCGGTCATCGACAACAAGCCGGGCGCCAGCGGCTTCATCGCCGCGCAGGCCGTGGCGAAGGCAGCCCCGGACGGTTACACCATCCTCATCACCACCAACACCACGCACGCGGCCAACGAACATCTCTACAAATCATTGCCCTACGATCCGGTGAAGGATTTCGCGCCGATTACCGCACTGGGTCGCGGCGGCCAGATCATGGTGGTGAATCTGAAAGTGCCGGCCAATTCAGTCAGTGAGTTCATCGCGCTGGCGAAAAAATCGCCCGGCAAGTTCACTTTCGGCAGCGGCAGTTCTTCCAGCCGCATCGCCGGCGAGTTGCTGCAGCAGGTGACCGGCATCCAGATGCTGCACGTACCCTACAAAAGCAACACGCTGGCCGTCACCGACTTGATCGGCGGCCAGATCGACATGATGATCACCGATACCGCCACCGGACTGCCGCAGGTCAAAGGCGGCAAGGTGCGGGCGCTGGGTGTGTCAAGCCCGAAGCGCTCGCCGCTGGCGCCGGATGTACCGACCATCAGCGAAGCCGGCGTGCCGGGCTACGAAATGACCTACTGGTTCGCGGCGTACGCGCCGGCCAATACACCGCCGGCGGTAGTCGACAAACTCAATCGGCTGCTGGTCAAGGCAACGCAAAGCGCCGCCGGTTCGGCCTTTTACAACAGCACGGGTACGGACGTGTTTACGGGTTCGCCGGGCGAACTGGCGAAATTTCAGGCGAGTGAATCGCAGCGCTGGGGCAAGATTGTGAAGGCGGCGGGGATCGTGCCCGAATGAATGCCGCGTGACCATGAAGCAGTCCATCATTCACGTCGCGCTCGTTGTCCGCGACTACGACGAGGCCATCGACTTCTACGTCAACAAGCTCGGCTTCACGCTGCTTGAAGACAGCTACGTTGCCGAGCAGGACAAGCGCTGGGTGGTGGTCGCGCCACCGGGCGATGCGGGAGCCAGCGGCTGCACTTTGCTGCTGGCAAAAGCGTCCAAACCCGAGCAGGAACCCTTCGTCGGCAATCAGGCCGGCGGGCGCGTGTTCCTGTTCCTGGGCACCGATGATTTCTGGCGCGACTACCGGCGCATGCTGTCGCAGGGCATCCGCTTTGTGCGCGAACCGAAAGAGGAAGCGTACGGCACGGTGGCGGTTTTCGCCGACCTGTATGGCAATCTCTGGGACTTGATTCAGCGGAAGAACGGCTGAACAGCACCCGGCGCGGAAGATAAGAACTCAAGCACTGGCGCGGCTCGCAGGGCAAAAACGGCTGGAAAGGCGCGCCAATTGGCGTTCTGCGCCATTCGATGCTGACAGCGGCAGAGCCGCAGCAGAAGCGGGAGCCGCCTCCGCGAATACAAGCTACTTCTGTACGCCGACGTCCTTCATGGCTTCGAGCTTGGCAAGGTCCAGGCCGGCCACTGCCGACTTGAGGGTATTGATGTCCAGCCCCTCGCCTTTGGCGGTGACGATGAAACGTTCGCCAAGTACCACGTTGTATTCATTGCGGCCATCCTTGCGGACTTTCTCGTGCACCAGGCGGCCATCGACCTTGCCGGTCTTCTCGCTGCCGTATTCGTCCTGCTTTTCGCCCTGCACCATGGCCCAGCCGGCAAAGGCGAGCATGCCGCCCGCCCCGCCCACGTCCGACACTTCCAGCTCGGCGCGTTTGCCGCCGGCATCATCGGCATAACGCGCTTCCGCCTTGGAGACCATGATGCCCAGCGCACCGGCCTTCTCCGCCTTGCTGGACTTCTTGGCCAGACCCGCAAAGGTCTCCGGCACGAAGGGCTTGAGTTTCTCGATGTCGAGCGGATCGACGTTCTTGCCACCGCCGAGGGCGGTGCCAAGAACATTCATGGCCGCCTTGGCGGCCTCATCCTGGTTGCCGCTCTTCTGAGCGGCTTCCATCTTCTTGCCGGCGTCTTCCATCTTCTTGCCGAATGCTTCCAGTTTGCCGAGGCTGCTGTTGGGATCGACCTCGACATTGGCGGAGCGCGTACTGCTGCCCAGCCCACCCATCATGCCGGCCGCCCCACCGCCGATGCCACCTGCCAGACCAACGATCGCCCCCAGTACCACCGACACGACGATGGCGGCGATGATGACCACGGCCGTGTAACCGATGGCCTTGTCTTCCGGGCACTTCATCAGCCTGGGCAGACCCAGGTACATCAGGAAGATGCCGTAAAGCGCGGCCAAAACGCCCAGCAGGCGCAGCCCGGGAATCATGGCGAACACGCCACCCAGCCAGGAGGCGGTAAACGAATACACCGTGACCTTCATCGCCATCGAATCATTTTTCTCGGCCGCAAAGGTCGGTGCCAGCGCGTTGACGATGAATGAGACGATGAATACCGACACAAACGACATCACGTAGCCAAGGACCGCCGCGACCAGGCCGGCGACGATCGGCGTGCGGAACGAGACGCCAAAGGCACTGTAGCCAATCAGGGAGCCGCCGATAAAGCCGGCAATGGCCGGGATGGCAGCCAGCGGCGCGACGTAGTTCTTGAGCAAATCGGCCGTGGCAGACGTTTCACCGGCAATCACCGGCCATTCCGTCTTGGGGGTGAGTAGGATGTTCTTGACGCGATCGACCAGTGCCATTTGAAACCCCTTTGCTGAATGTGGAATTAGGATGATAGCGGGATTCCGCGACCATTTTGGCGCCGGGCAGTCCGCGGGCATCCCGCGATGGTGGGGTTTGACCACGCTCAAAAGCGCAGCGGAGCACTCTATATAACCAATTCGTCTATCTATTACATATAAAGTCTTTATTGGTATAACCTGCCGCCGACTAAGATTGCCACCTGACCGGGTTTCCGGCGCTTCGCCATTGGCAATCTTTCATGTACAAGTACGACAGCATCGACCAGACCATCGTCGACGAACGCGTCGCCCAGTTCCGCGGGCAGACGGCACGTTACCTCGCCGGCCAGCTAACCGAAGACGAATTCCGGCCGCTTCGCTTGCAGAACGGCCTGTATGTGCAAAAACACGCGCCGATGCTGCGCGTGGCCATTCCCTACGGTCTGCTGTCTTCGCGCCAGGTGCGCATGCTGGCGCACATTGCCCGCAAGTACGATCGCGGCTACGGCCATTTCACCACCCGCCAGAACATCCAGTTCAACTGGCCCGCGCTGGAAACCGTGCCCGACATCCTCGCCGACCTGGCCAAGGTGGAAATGCACGCCATCCAGACCTCGGGCAACTGCATCCGCAACACCACCTCGGACCAATTCGCCGGCATCGCCCACGACGAGCTGATCGACCCACGCCCTTATGCCGAGTTGATCCGCCAGTGGTCCACGTTTCACCCCGAGTTCGCTTACCTGCCGCGCAAATTCAAGATCGCCGTCAACGGCGCGCGCGAAGACCGCGCCGGCACCCTGTTTCATGACATCGGCATCCATGCGGTCAAAACGGCCGAGGGTGAGGTGGCGTTCAACATCCTGGTTGGCGGCGGGCTTGGTCGCACGCCCATCCTCGGCCACGTGGTGCGCGAGGAACTGCCGCGCCAGCACCTGTTCACGTACCTCGACGCCATCCTGCGTGTCTACAACCGCTACGGCCGCCGCGACAATATGTACAAGGCGCGCATCAAGATCCTCGTCAAGGAACTGGGCCTCGACAAGTTCCGCGCGGAAGTCGATGCCGAGTGGGAACACCTGAAAGACGGCCCTTCCACGCTGACGCAGGACGAAATCGACCGCGTCGCCAGCCACTTCATCGATCCTTCGTACGAGAAGCTTTCGGCGGTCAATGCCGGGTATGAGAAGCACCTGCTGGACAACAAGGCTTTCGCCCGCTGGGTGTCGCGCAATGTGTTCGGCCACAAGCAGCCCGGCTATGCGGCGGTCACGCTGTCACTGAAAAAGACCGGCATCGCCCCGGGTGACGCCACCGACGCGCAACTCGATGCCGTCGCCGATCTGGCCGACCGCTTCAGCTACGGCGAGATTCGCGTCTCGCACGAGCAGAACCTGATCCTGGCTGACGTGAAGCTCGCCGACCTCTACGCGGTCTGGGAAGAAGCCAAGCGCATCGGTTTCGCCACGCCCAACATCGGCCTGCTCACCGACATCATTTCCTGCCCGGGCGGCGACTTTTGCTCATTGGCCAATGCCAAGTCGATCCCGATCGCGGCGGCCATCCAGCAGCGCTTTGACGACCTCGATTACCTGTTCGACATCGGCGACCTGGCCATCAACATTTCCGGCTGCATGAACGCCTGCGGCCACCATCACGTCGGCCACATCGGCATCCTCGGCGTGGACAAGCATGGCGAGGAGTTTTACCAGGTCACCATCGGCGGTTCGCAGGGCCTGGATGCGGCGCTGGGCAAGGTCATCGGCCCTTCGTTCGCGCAGGACGAAATGGCCGATGTGGTCGAAAAGCTGATCACCGCCTATGTGCAACAACGCCACGAGGACGAATTGTTCATCGATACCGTCAAGCGGGTCGGCCTCGAGCCGTTCAAGGCCGCGGTGTACGAAGGCCGCACGCGCCACGCCGCCGTGGAGACCGAGAATGCCTGATCTCCGCCTCATCATCCGCGATCGCGCCGTGGTGGCGGACGACTGGCTGCTGCTGCCGGCCACGGCCGACGGCGCCGCCGCCCACCTGCCCGATGGCAAGCTCATCGTCCCGCTGAATGTGTGGCTGGCACAGGCCGATTGCATCGCCGAGCGCAATCAGCCCTTCGGTGTGTGGCTCGACAGCAACCAGGACCCGGCCGACATTGCCGACGCTATCGATGCGTTCTCGGTCATCGCCGTCAACTTTCCAAAATTCGCGGATGGCCGCGGTTATTCGATCGCCGCCCTGCTGCGCACGCGCTACGGCTATACCGGCGAACTACGCGCCATCGGCGACGTGCTGCGCGACCAGCTCTTCTACATGCAGCGCGTGGGCTTCAATGCCTTCGCCGTGCGCGCCGACAAGGACATCCACGATGCGCTCAAGGCGCTGGGCGATTTCTCCGAGGTGTACCAGGCATCCGTGAACCAGTCGGTACCGCTGTTCAAACGCAGACGCATTCCCGAGGCCGCATGATGACGCCCGACCTGCCTCTGGACAGCAAAGTCTCGCAGCTTCGCGAACTGCTGGGCCGCATCGAGCGCGACTTTGCGCCCGCTGCCTTCGCCAACAGCTTCGGCGCCGAGGACATGGTGCTCACCCACCTGATCGCCAGCGAGTTCAAGGGCATCGAAATCTTCACGCTCGATACGCTGCGATTGCCGAAGGAAACGCATACGCTGATGGATGCCGCCCGCAAGAAGTACGGATTCCGCCTGCGCACCCTCACGCCGCTGTTTGAAGTGGTCGAGGACTTCGAGGCGCGCAACGGAAAGTTCTCGATGTACGACAGCGTGGAAAACCGCAAGTCGTGCTGCTACATCCGGAAGGTCGAGCCGCTGAATCGCGCGCTGGCGCTGAAGAAGGCCTGGCTCACCGGCCTGCGCCGCGAGCAGGCACCCTCGCGCCATGATCTCACCGAGTCCGAGTTCGACGCCGACCACAAGCTGACCAAGTTCAACCCGCTCATCGACTGGACCGAAGACGACGTCTGGACATACCTGCGCGCCCATGACGTACCGGTGAACGCCATGCACGCAAAGGGCTACCCCAGCATCGGTTGCGAGCCGTGCACCCGCGCCGTCAAGCCCGGCGAAGACCCGCGCGCGGGACGCTGGTGGTGGGAGAGCGAAGCGGGAAAGAAGGAGTGCGGCCTGCACGTCAAAGCCATTGATGTCGGCGGCCTGAAGCGCAACACCCAATCTGGAGCGGCAGCATGAGCGCAGTACTGAAATCAAGCTACGAAACCTTCGGCAGTGCGCCGAACGACGTCCCAGTCAACGATCACCTCGACTGGCTGGAATCCGAAGCCATTCACATCATGCGCGAAGTCGTGGCCGAGACGAAAAATCCCGCTTTGTTGTTTTCCGGCGGCAAGGATTCCATCGTCATGCTGCGCCTTGCCGAAAAGGCATTCCGTCCCGACCGCTTTCCGTTTCCGCTGCTGCACATCGACACCGAGCACAACTTCCCGGAAGTGATCGCCTTCCGCGACCGGCGGGCCGCCGAACTGGGTGAGCATCTGATCGTGCGTTCGGTGCAGGCTGGGATCGACAGCGGCCGCGTGGTGTTGCGCCGCCCCGACGAGAGCCGAAACGTACACCAGACCGTCACGCTGCTCGACGCCATCAGGGAGTTTGAATTTGACGCCCTGTTCGGCGGCGCGCGGCGCGACGAGGAAAAGGCCCGCGCCAAGGAGCGCATGCTGTCCCATCGCGACGAGTTCGGCCAGTGGGACCCGAAAAACCAGCGTCCGGAATTGTGGGACCTTTACAACGCGCGCATCCATCCCGGCGAGCATTTCCGCGCCTTCCCGATTTCCAACTGGACCGAGCTGGACGTGTGGCAGTACATCGCGCGCGAACGGCTCGCGGTGCCAAGCATTTACTACGCGCATGAGCGCGAAGTGATCGAGCGTCGCGGCCTGCTGGTGCCGGTGACCGCGCTCACCCCGCCGCGCGCCGGCGAAACTGTGGTGACACGCAGCGTGCGCTTTCGCACTGTCGGCGACATCACCTGTACCTGCCCGGTCGCATCCAGCGCCAACACAATTGAAGGCATCCTCGCCGAAACACTGGTGACCCGCATCACCGAGCGCGGCGCCACGCGAATGGACGACCAGACCTCGGATGCCTCGATGGAACTGCGCAAGAAGGAGGGGTATTTCTAGTCATTTGTCGGTGCAGAAATCAGTCACTGTAAATCGACTCGCTGATTTTCCATGTCATCCCCGCGAAGGCGGGGATCTCAGATGTCCTTGATGCCGGGAAAAACTCATTTCAGAGGTCCCCGCCTTCGCGGGGACGACACGAAAACAATTGACCTTTCCGACATCGCAGGAATGACCGGACAAAAGAAATACCGCAAAAACCATGACCCAAACCGTAGACACCCTCCGCTTCACCACCGCTGGCTCCGTCGATGACGGCAAGAGCACGCTGATTGGCCGCTTGCTGTTCGACACCAAGTCGATCCTGGAAGACCAGCTTACGTCCATCGAGAACACCACCACAAGGCGCGGCGGCAGCCGTGTTGATCTGTCCCTGCTGACTGACGGCCTCACCGCCGAGCGCGAGCAAGGCATCACCATCGACGTGGCCTACCGCTACTTCACCACCACCAAGCGCCGCTTCATCATCGCTGACACGCCCGGCCACGAGCAGTACACGTGCAACATGGTCACCGGCGCCAGCACTGCCGACCTGTCGGTGATCCTGGTCGATGCCGGCAAAGGCTTGCAGACCCAGTCGCGCCGCCACGCCATCATCGCTTCGCTATTGGGTATCCCGCATGTGGTGCTGGCCATCAACAAGATGGACCTGGTGAATTACGACCAGGCCGTGTTCAACCAGATCAAGGCCGAGTTCATCAATTTCTGCCGTACGCTGGATTTCGCCACGCTGGACTTCATTCCCGTCTCCGCGCTGGAAGGCGACATGATCGTCGATCGCGGCGAGAAGCTTGACTGGTATCGCGGGCCGACTTTGCTGGAACTGCTCGAAACCACCACGGCCAACACGCAGGCGCTGGGCGAATTCCGCTTTCCGGTGCAGCTGGTGGCGCGCACCAAGTTGGGCGAGAGGAATGAGTACCGCGGCTACATGGGCCGCATCGAGTCCGGCCGCGTCTCGGTGGGCGACAAGGTGGTGGTGTTGCCGGCCGGCATCGAAGCGCACATCAAGGAAATCGTCACCTACGACGGCAGTCCCGCGACCGCAATCGCGCCGCAGTCTGTGACGCTGCTGCTGGACCGGCAGGTGGATGTCTCGCGCGGCGACCTCTTCGCCGCCGCCGATGCGCTGCCCACCGTCACCAACCAGATCACCGCGAATCTTGCCTGGCTTTCCACACAGGGCCTGGACTCGTCGCGTCGTTACCTGATCAAGCACACGACGCAATCGGTGCGCGCGGTGCTGGAAGGCATCGACTTTCTGCTGGATGTGAACACGCTCGAACGCAAGGCCGGCGCCACCACGTTTCAGCTCAACGACATCGGTCGCGTGCGCCTCAAAACCATGCGCCCGCTAATGGTCGACAGCTATCGCGCCAACCGCATCACCGGCAGTTTCATCCTCATCGACGAGGTCACCAACCAGACGGTGGCGGGCGGCATGATTCTGGGGGAGACCGGAAATGTCTAAGGTTTATCTCGTCGGAGCCGGCCCCGGCGCGCCGGACCTGCTCACCCTGCGTGCGGCACGGCTGCTGCAGGAAGCCGAGATTGTTTTCTTCGATGCACTGGTGCATCCAGATACGGTTGCCCTCGCCGTGAACGCCAAAAAGGTCGCCGTGGGCAAGCGCGCCGGACAAGTCTCCACTGACCAGCGCTTCATCAATCGCCAGTTGGTCGAAGCCGGCCGCCATTACCAGCACGTGGTGCGCCTCAAGGGCGGCGACCCGATGATGTTTGGCCGCGCGCAGGAAGAGATCGATGCGCTCAAGGATGCCGGCATCGAAGTCGAAGTGGTTCCCGGCATCACCGCCGCGCTGGCCGCCAGCGCATCGTTGGGCGTATCGTTGACCCGTCGCGGCGTGGCCCGCACCGTGAGCTTTGTGACGCCGCGCATCGGACCGGACGAGCAGGAAAGCGATTGGATTTCCGCCTCTGTGGCCGCCGATTCCGCGGTGCTGTACATGGCCGCCGGTCGCGCCCCACAGATTGCTTCCGCCCTCATTGCTGCAGGCAAATCACCGTCGCTGCCGGTAGCGGTGGTGGAAAACGCCAGCCTGGAGAATGAGCAGCGCATCTTCACCACGTTGGCCGGGTTGACCGCCTCATCGTTGAAGCTGGCCGGTCCGGCCGTGCTGTGCATCGGTGAAGTGTTTGCCACGCCGGCAGTCGCCGGAACCGCCGCTGCCCACGCCGCGTCAGCGGAGCACCCCTCGCGAATGCGTGAGATGCACGCGTCGCGATGTCAGGTCGCCTGACCGCATTCTTGTCGAGTCTCGCGCCCGCGCGGTGCGAGATCAAAACACAAGCACTGGCGCGCCTCCCAGGCCATTTTCGGCCTGCGACGCCCGCCAATGCTGGACTTTGCCGCCCGATTCGCGCCAAGTCCGCCAACTGATACGGAGAAACAACATGTCGTTCAAGCAATGGATTGCGCAGGCCGCGACGTTTATCGTCATCGGCTTCGCGGCCACTTTCACCAACGCGGCTGAATTGTCGCTGCTCAACGTTTCCTACGACCCGACGCGTGAGTTGTACGCCGATTTCAACAAGGCGTTCGCCAAACATTACGAAGCTGCCACCAAGGACAAAGTCACCATCAGGCAGTCGCACGGCGGCTCGGGCAAGCAGGCGCGCTCGGTCATCGACGGACTGGAGGCCGATGTGGCGACACTGGCACTGGCCTACGACATCGACGAGATCGCCCAGCGCGCCAAACTGCTTGCGCCCGACTGGCAGAAGAAACTGAAGAGCAACGCCGCGCCCTACACGTCGACGATCGTATTTCTCGTCCGCAAGGGCAATCCCAGGTCGCTCAAGGATTGGGATGATCTGGTCAAACCCGGCGTCAGCGTGATCACCCCGAATCCGAAGACCTCGGGCGGTGCGCGCTGGAACTATCTGGCCGCCTGGGGTTATGCCGACAGGAAGTTCGGCGGCGACCAGAACAAATCGCGCAACTTCGTCAAGGCGCTGTACAAGAACGTCCCGGTGCTGGATTCCGGCGCGCGTGGCTCGACCACCACCTTCGTCGAACGCGGTGTCGGCGATGTGTTGCTCGCCTGGGAAAACGAGGCACTGCTGGCGCTGAAGGAACTCGGCCCGGACAAGTTCGAGGTGGTAGCACCCTCGCTCTCGATCCTTGCAGAGCCACCCGTGGCGGTGGTGGACAAGGTGGTCGACAAGAAGGGCACGCGCAAGGTGGCGCAGGCGTACCTCGAATATCTCTATTCCGACGAAGGCCAGGAGATTGCGGCAAAGCACTACTACCGCCCGCGCACCGAGGCGGTGGCGAAGAAATATGAGAAGCAATTTCCGAAAGTTGCGCTGATCAACATCGACCAGGCGTTTGGTGGCTGGGCCAAGGCGACCAAGACGCACTTCGCGGATGGCGGATCGTTTGATCAGATTTATTTAGCGGGGGCGAAGTAGGTTTATGTCTTCGATTGTGCGGGCACCGAAAATCCCCCTCATTCCCCCTTTAGGAAAGGGGGAGGTCCCAGCGTGTTCGCGCGTCTGCCCAAAATCAGCCACTTCCCCCTTTTCTAAAGGGGGATCGAGGGGGATTTTCAGTCGCCAACCAGCGTCGCGCCCCACTCCAGTCAAATCATGACCACTACCCTCCTGAAACGCCCCCACAGCGTCCTCCCCGGCTTCAACCTGGCGCTTGGCTTCACGCTTTTCTACCTGAGCCTGATCGTCCTCATCCCCCTCTCAGCCGCGTTCATCAAGACCTTCTCGCTGACCTGGGAATCTTTTTGGAACACGGTCAGCGCGCCGCGCGTGGTGGCCTCTTATTGGCTGACCTTCCGCACCTCGCTGCTCGCCGCCGGCATCAACGCCGTATTCGGCCTTCTCACCGCCTGGGTGCTGGTGCGCTACCAGTTCCCCGGCAAGAAATTCATCGACGCCCTCGTCGACCTGCCCTTCGCGCTGCCCACCGCGGTGGCCGGTATCGCCCTCACCGCCGTCTACGCCACCAACGGCTGGCTGGGACAGCCGCTGGCGGACGCGGGCATCAAGGTCGCGTTCACGCCGCTGGGCATTCTGGTGGCGCTGACCTTCATCGGCCTGCCGTTCGTGGTGCGCACCGTGCAACCGGTGCTGGAAGATATGGAAAAGGAGCTGGAAGAGGCCGCCAAGTCCTTGGGTGCCTCCAGCTGGCAGGCGTTTTCGAAGGTCATTTTTCCGACCGTGCTGCCGGCGGTGATCACCGGTTTCACGCTGGCCTTTGCCCGCGCGCTGGGCGAATACGGCTCGGTGATTTTCATCGCCGGCAACATGCCCATGGTCTCTGAAATCACCCCGCTCATCATCATCACCAAGCTGGAGCAATACGATTACAGCGGCGCCACCGCCGTGGCCGTGGTGATGCTGGTCGCCTCGTTCATCCTGCTGTTGGCCATCAATACCCTGCAATGGTGGGCGCGCCACCGTCGCAACGAGGAGAAGGTCTGATGGCTGCCCTCGCACCACCCGCTTCGCTGACAACAGCCGCCCCGGTGCGCCGCGTCGTGCGCAAACCCGTGCCCTGGGTGCCGCTGCTGCTGGGCGCAGTCGCCCTCGCCTATCTGGCGCTGTTCCTGTTTGTGCCGCTGGCGGCGGTCTTCGTTGAGGCCTTCAAGAAAGGCGCCGGCTTCTACTGGAACGCCATCACCGAACCCGATGCCTGGGCGGCCGTACAGCTCACGCTTATCGCCGCCGCCATCGCGGTGCCGCTAAACCTCGTGTTCGGCATTGCCGCGGCCTGGGCCATCGCCAAGTTCGATTTCCGCTTCAAGAGCCTGCTGATCACGCTCATCGACCTGCCGTTTTCCGTGTCACCGGTGATTTCCGGCCTGATCTACGTGCTGATTTTCGGATTGCAGGGCTGGGGGGGGCCGTGGCTCGCGGAACACGACATCAAGATCATCTTTGCCGTGCCGGGCATCGTGCTGGCCACCATCTTCGTCACGTTTCCGTTCGTCGCCCGCGAGTTGATTCCGCTGATGCAGGCCCAGGGCCGCGAGGAAGAAGAAGCGGCAGCCGTGCTGGGCGCCAGCGGTTGGCAAACGCTCTGGTACGTCACCTTGCCCAATGTGAAATGGGGGCTGCTCTACGGCGTCATCCTGTGCAACGCGCGCGCCATGGGCGAATTCGGCGCGGTTTCGGTGGTGTCGGGCCATATCCGCGGCGCTACCAACACACTGCCGCTGCATGTGGAGATTCTGTACAACGAATACGCCTTTGCCGCCGCCTTTGCCTGCGCGTCGCTGCTGGCGTTCCTCGCCCTCATCACGCTTGCCATCAAGTCGTTCATCGAACACAGGGAGTCACGCTCATGAGCATCCAGGTCCTCGACGTCACCAAGCGCTTCGGAACGTTCGAGGCATTGAATGGAGTCAATCTCGACATCCAGCCCGGCGAACTGGTTGCCCTGCTCGGCCCCTCGGGTTCCGGCAAGACCACGCTGCTGCGGGTCATCGCCGGTCTCGAGCAGCCCGACTCGGGCCGCATTCTGTTCAACGGTGAAGACACCACCGATACACGGGTACAGGAACGCGAGGTCGGGTTTGTGTTCCAGCATTACGCGCTGTTCCGCCACATGTCGATATTCGAAAACGTGGCATTCGGCCTGCGCGTGCGGCCGCGCGCCGAGCGCCCGGCGGAAGCCGAGATCAAGCGGCGGGTGATGGAATTGCTGAAACTGGTGCAGCTCGACTGGCTGGCCGATCGCTATCCGCACCAGCTTTCCGGCGGCCAGAGGCAACGCATCGCGCTGGCCCGCGCGCTGGCGATCGAACCGAAGGTGCTGCTGCTCGATGAGCCCTTTGGCGCGCTCGACGCCAAGGTGCGCAAGGAATTGCGCCGCTGGCTGCGGCGGCTGCACGACGAGATCAACCTCACCAGCGTATTCGTTACCCACGATCAGGAAGAGGCGCTGGAAGTGGCCGACCGCGTGGTGGTGGTGAACCACGGCCGCATCGAGCAGGTGGGCACGCCCGATGAGGTCTACGACCATCCGGCGACCCCGTTCGTTTACCAGTTTCTCGGCAATGTAAATCTGTTTGCCGGGCAGGTGCACAACGGCGTCGCGGATATCGGCGGCGGCCACATCCGGACCCCTGAACACAACGACGTGACCGATACTGCCGCTACCGCCTATGTACGCCCGCACGACATCGAGATCGCCAGCAAGCCCGGCGTTGATACTGTCGAAGCCACCCTCCATCACGCCATCAAGATTGGCCCCGTGGTGCGGATCGAACTGAAACGCCGGGACGATGGCACCGTGGTGGAGGTGGAACTTTCGCGCGAAGGCTATGATCACCTCAATGTTGCAGCCGGTAATGTTGTTTACTTCAGACCGCGCCGTGCGCGTGTCTTCCTCGATAACCATCGCAGCGCCCACGCTGCCTGAAATCCACAAGCCATGAACGCAGTCATATCGACGACCAGCCAGATCCTCGCCGATGCAGCCGCGCGCGGCGCCGCGAAGTCGCTGGCCTATGCCGGCGAGGTCACGCCACGGGAAGCCTGGGAGCTGCAACAGACTGCCGGTGCGCGCATTGTCGACGTACGCAGCCGCTTCGAATACGAATACATCGGCCGCGTTCCGGATTCGACGCTGGTCGAATGGAAGTTCTGGCCCAGCGGCGAGCTGAATCATCACTTCATTGCCGAACTGCAGCAGCACTGCGGCCACGACGACATTGTGCTGTTGCTCTGCCGTAGCGCGGTGCGATCCCACGCCGCCGCCACCAGCGCCGCAGCCGCGGGTTTTCCGCGGGTCTTCAACATCCTCGAAGGATTCGAAGGCGACCTCAATCAGCACCAGCAGCGTGGTCACGCCGGGTGGCGCAGCGCTGGGCTGCCCTGGATACAGAGTTGATCGCCAGGTATCACCGACCGGACAGGCCGGCGCAAATGATCGGTCCCGGTCGCCGGCCGCTTCCTGAGCGGTGACCTCGCGCGACCCCTCGGGCTAACTGCCGGCGCACCCCGCGCGCGGCGGTCATTGACCAGAAGCAAAGCCGGTGTCGCCGTACGCCCGGAAATTCGGCGACAATGGCACACCGCATCGCGGTGACCGGAGAGCACCATGCCCGACAATCGTCTTCGCCGTCTGGAGGTCATCCTGGCCATGGGCCTGGCGATCGACCGCATTCAGGCGCGCCGTACCGGCCTGGACGCGCTGCTGGCAACCGTGCACGAGGGCATTGCCCAGCTGATGGATGCGCGGAATTTTTTTGTCGCGTTGTGTGACGAGGATCGCACCCACTACCGGTTCGCCTACGTGCGCGATTCCATCAATCCGCAGGATTTTGCCGAGCAGGGCTGGATTCCGCTCGCCACGGCAACCCGCAGCCTGGCCGCCGCAGTCATCAAGACGGGGCAGCCGGTGGTGATCGATGCCCAGGGCTTTCGCGACCGAAAAGTGGTCGACGTCGCGCCCAACTACGCGGGCGTGCTGCCCAGCCACTGGATGGGCATGCCGTTGCTGCTGGACGACGGCCGGGCGGTCGGCGCGATGGTGGTGCAGAGCTATGATCCGGCCAGCACCTACAGCCGCGAAGACCAGGACCTGTTCATGATGGTGTCCAACTACGTGGCGGCGTTCATCGGGCGCGCGCAAAAAATGACCTGGCTGGATCAGGCGGTCAAGGAGCGCACCCACGCCCTGGAATCGGAAGTCTCGGAGCGCCGCCGCTCGGAAGCATTGCAGCGCGCGCTGTTTGAAATCTCCGAGCTGGCACTGGACGACACTGACCAGGTCGCGCACTATGCGCGCCTGCACGAAATCATCGGCCGCCTGTTGCCCGCAAAGAATTTCTTCATCTGCACTGTTTCGCCCGAGGCTGATTATCTGGAAATGGCCTACTACGTCGACGAAACCGAACCTGGCGTGTCTCGCCACGGCGAGCGGATTCCGCGGCGCAACGGACTGACCTCGCTGGTGGTCCGTACCGGCAAAGCCTGGCTGATTGATCAGAGCCAGGTCGCGGAATTGGTCCGCTCCGGCGAAGTCGCCCAGATCCTCGGTAATCGCAATTTTGTGCACTGGCTGGGCGTTCCGCTGATCCTGCAGGACCAGACCATCGGCGCCATCGTCATGCAAAGCTACGACGCCAAGGTGACCTATACCCAGCAGGACATGGAACTGCTCAATTTCGTGGCGCGCCACGTTGCCGAGAATTTCGGCAAGGCGCGCGCGCGCGAGGCGCTGCTCAGAACGCAAAAGGAGCTGGTCGCACGCAACGCGGCACTCGGCGATGCCCTGGCCAACCTGCAATCCGCCCAGGGTGAACTGGTGCGGCAGGAACGGCTGGCATCATTGGGCGCGCTGGTGGCCGGTGTGGCGCACGAGATCAACACACCGCTGGGAATCTGCGTGACGGCAGCCAGCCACCTGGAAGAGGAACTGTCGCCGGTCCTGGAAGCACGCAAACACGGCGCGCTGACTGAAGCAGGCCTGGACCAATTTCTGGAAGCCGCCACCGATGCCGTGCGAATTCTCAAGGCCAATACGCAACGTGCGGCAAAGCTCATTCACAGTTTCAAGCAGGTCTCCGTGGACCAGGCCTCAGGGGAAATGCGCGCAGTGAACCTGGCCGAGTACTTCAACGAGGTACTCGCGACGCTGGGACCGAGCCTGAAGAACAAACCGGTGTCGATCGACGTTTCCTGTCCGCCCGACCTGAACGTGCGTACCTATCCCGGCGCGCTGGCGCAGGTCATCACCAATCTGGTCATGAACTCGGTGATACACGGCTTCGAGGGCAGGGAGCGGGGCGCAGTGACGATGGTCGTTACTGCCGCAGGAGACAGCTTTCGACTGCAGTATTCGGATGACGGCAACGGCATGGGTCCGGACGCGCTTCACAAGCTGTTCGATCCGTTCTACACCACCAAGCGCGGGGCCGGCGGCAGCGGGCTCGGCGCGAATATCGTCTACAACCTGGTCACCGGTCCGCTGGCCGGCCGGATTCAAGCCAGCAGCGCGCCCGGACACGGCCTGCATCTCGACATCCACATGGCCGCGGATTTGCGCTAGGCCGCCGATGCAGCAACCGGAGCGCTCGGGGCCGCGACCGGAATCAACATCTCGACCGTGGTTCCGCCGCCGGCGATGCTTTCGACATTGATGCTTCCGCCCAGTGTTTCGATGACGATGTTGTAGCAGATGCCCAGGCCGAGGCCGGTACCACCGCGCCCCATGCGGGTGGTAAAAAACGGGTCGAAGATGCGTTTCATGTTGTCGGCGGATATGCCGTGACCGTGGTCGCGCACGACGAGTTCGATTTTTTCCGGGCCATGTGGCCTGGCGCTGACCTCGACGATGCCGCGGTCCATGTCCTCGTAGCCGTGCATCACGGCATTGGTGATCAGGTTGCCCAGCACTTGCCCGAGCGGCCCGGGATAACTGTCCAGCCACAGGTCCGCGGAAATCTCCGTCCGGATTTCCACCGGGGAATTGCGCAACATCGGCCGGTGCGCGAGCAATACCTCCTCGACCACCTCGACAAGCGAGAAATCGCGCCGCTGCGAACTCGCCTGATCGGTCGCCACCTGCTTGAAACTGCGAATGATCTCGCCGGCTTTCTCCAGGTTCCGGAGTAGTATCTGCGCCGCCTCGCGCGCGTCCTCGACGTAGGCGGACACCGGCGCCCGGCCCAGATCGGCAATTTTTCCGGTGGTGACGTCCTGCGCGAATTCATCGGTGCGTTCCGCCAGGGCCGACGCGGACAAAAGGCTGTTGCCGATCGGTGTGTTGAGTTCGTGGGCAACGCCGGCGACCAGGCGGCCAAGGGCGGCCAGCTTCTCGGAACGGACCAGCGCCTCCTGGGAGGACATCAGGTTCTGCAGTGTCTCGCCAAGCTCGGCGTTGGCGCGCTGCAATTCCGCGGTGCGCTGCGCAACGGTTTGCTCGAGCGTGGCATTGGCTTCCTCCAGGGCGCGCCGCGCCGCGCTCAGGTCATCGGCGGCTTTCTTTTCCTGGGAAATGTCGCGCAGCACACCCAGAACGCCGACCAGCTCGCCGTCGTCGTCGAACAGCGGGATCTTGGTACAGTGCATCGGCACCACCTTGCCTGCTGCCACTTCACGCAGCGATTCTTCCTTCACCAAGGGCATGCGATGTTTGTGTACCCATGCATCCTCGTCCAGCGCCACCATCTTGTCCGAACCGGAAAGTGGCAGGTGGGACGTGCCGCGTTCGAGCATCGCCTCGCGGGTGGTTCCATAAAACTCCGCCGACTGTTTGTTGACCACGATGTAGCGGCCTCGCAGGTCTTTGGCGAACACATACATCGGGATCGAGTCGATCACGATCTCAAGCAGCCGCCGGCTGGCGCGCAGTTCCTCCTGCACCCGCCGCTCGTCGGTGATATCGCGATTGATTCCCAGCAGCCCGATCAGTTCGCCATCGTCGCCAAACAGCGGGATTTTGGTGCTGTGGAACGGCACGTACATTCCGGTGGAGTTCTGCAGCATGGCCAGATTCTGGTCGAGCACGGCCCTGTTCTCATATACCCATGCGTCGTCGCGCAGCGATTTCTGCCGTGTTTCGTCCGGGATCGGCAGGTCCGACGTATGCCGGCGCAGCAGGTCTTCCTTGGATTTCCGGTAGAAGTCCGCCATGTACTGGTTGACCATGACGTAGTTGGAATGCAGATCCTTGGCGAAGATCGACATGGGCATCGCGTCAATCACCACCTCAAGCAATCGCCGGTTCGCGCGCAGTTCATCCTCCGCCCGTTTGCGTTCGGTGATGTCGATGATCTGCACCAGCGTCATGCGCTCGCCGCCCATGTCGATGGCCGTGAGCGAGCGCAGCACGCGCCTCACCTCTCCGGTCGCCGTCATCATGTCGTGCTCGACGTCCAGCACCCTGCCGGCGGCGACATACTCGTCGAAGATGCGGTCGCGCTCGCCCAAATCGCGAAACAGCCCGAGTTCGATGCCGGTGTGGCCGACCACCTGATCGCGCGTGTAGCCGAACAAATCGCAGAACGCCTGATTGCAGTCGGTATGGATGCGGTCGCTCGGCCGGGCAATCACCGAGGGCGTCGCGCTGGAGTCGAATACCGCCTGGAATCGTTCGCTGGCACGCTGCAGGTCTTCGCGACGCTGGCGCTGCTTGGCAATCGTGTACCACATGATCAGCGCCAGCGCGCCGGTCGCGGCGGCGTAGATGACGGCCCGACGCCACGCCGGGATGTCGAACGCCGACTCGGGAAGATTGCCGGACGACTCCAGCCAGACAAACATGCCGAGCGTGGCAATGCAGACCGCCGCAAAGATGATCGTCGATCTGCCGCCCAGCACGGTGGCCACCGCCGCAACCAGCGGCAGGTAGAACACTACCGATGGCGCACTGATGCCCCCGTGAAACAGGGCGAAGGTCGTCTCCGTGCACCACAGCATCGAGACCATCGACACCCAGCCGGCGGTCGGCCGGCGCAGGCGGTGGAACACGAGTCCGGTAAATGCTGAAATGCCGAGAAAAATGAATCCGGCGATGCTCGCAGCATCGCGCATACGGCCGGCAATAAGATCCAGCGGAACGAAGAACGCGAAGATGCCGATGGCCGTGATCGAGCATGCGCGCAGCAGCGCAAGGTGGTGTTCGTCATCGAAAACATCGCGCTGGCGCGAGCCACCGGCTGGCTCGGAAACGGAGGCGGTCATTTGCAAGCCACTGACCCGCGCCGGACTATTCTGGATAGGCCGCGTTGATGGCCAGCGCTTTGTCGAGATTGTCGACCAGCAGTTGCACGATATGCGGGTCCAGATGCGTGCCCCCGGCCTCCTGGAGGTACTTCACCACCTCGGGGATCGGCCAGGCCGGTTTATAACAGCGCACATGACTCAACGCATCAAACACGTCGGCTACGGCGATGATGCGCGCGTAAATGTGAATCTCGTCGCCGATGAGGCCCCGCGGGTAGCCGCTGCCGTCGATCTTTTCGTGGTGCTGATGGGCGATGGTGGCGGCGGCGGCGATCACCGGTCGCTTCGAACCATCGAGAATGGAGTGGCCAAGCGCCGGATGTTTCTTCATCACCACCCACTCTTCCGGTGTCAGCGGGCCCTTCTTGAGCAACACGGAATCCGGCGTGGCGATCTTGCCGATGTCGTGCATGGGCGCGGCGCGGCGCAGGATGTCCGCATCCTCCGCTGAAAGCCCGTAGGCTTCGCCGAGCACGTGGCACAGCTCCGCCATGCGCTTGACGTGGAAGCCGGCTTCGTCGGAGCGCGATTCGACGGCATCCCCCATGCGATGGATCAGCTCCCCCTGGGTGTCGAGCACTTCCTGGTTCAGCAGGATATTGTCGAAGGCGATCGCAATGCCGGACGAAAACACTTGCAGCAGTTGCATGTCGAAGTCGTCGATGTGCCCGGCGCCCTTCAGCGCCAGCAAGGTGACTTTGGAGGTGCGACTGGGGTAGTAACCGACAAAAATGTCCCCATCCAGCCCCGAGGCCCTGGCCGCCAGCGCCCGCGTCAATGCATCAGTCAATTCTTTCGCCATCGGGCTGGCGGCATCGCTCTCGGGATAGCTGGCCAGCATTTCGAATTCCTGGCCGCTGTGCACGCCGCTGACGCCTCGCGCCTGAACCAGCACGCCCTTTTCACTGAGGCGCAGAATCGCCATGATCTGCTGCAGCAGGCCGCCGGCAAAATCGCTGAGCCGGCGTTGCTCGAACAGACTGTTGGTCGCTTCCAGCACTCGCTCCAGGCCCTTGCGGTAGCGCAATTGCACCTGGCGCGCCTGTTCGACCGCCATGATGTCGCGGTAGCCGCGCAGCGCGGTGATCATCACTGTGAAAAAACGCTTGCGGTCGAGTTCGGTCTTTTCGCGGTAGTCGTTGATGTCGTAATCGACGATCACCTGTTGCTCGGGCGCCTGCCCGGGTTGCCCGGTACGCAACACGATGCGTACAAAGCGGTTACCCAGCTCTTCGCGGCACCAGCGCACAAAATCCAGGCCACTGCGCTCGGTCTCCATCACCACGTCCAGCAGGACCAGGGCGATGTCGTCGTGCTCCTGCAGGAAATTGCGCGCCTGCGTGCCGGTGTACGCGTGCAGGATTTCCAGCGGCCGGCCGTCCAGCTGGAAGCGCTTGAAAACCATGTTGGTTACTTCGTGGACGTCAGGCTCGTCATCGACAATCAGCACGCGCCACGGAACGATTGCCTGGTCCTGCACACTGCTCACGCCAGATTGACCCGTCATCTTGCAATCTTTCTCGAACCGGTGAGTGCGCCGCGTCCGCAATTTATTTGAAATCCCCCCGATGCCCTCCCAGGCAAACCAAAATCACGGGGCAATTTCAAGGGTATCACGGCCCCGCGTTGCAGCGGAATGCGGCCGCCGCCGCCAAACCTCAGGTTCCGGCGCGCGATTCTGGGCGTCCCGGTTGAAAGGTCGTGACGCCGCGAGCCCCCATATTGCGACTTGCCTGCGGACCACGCAAGCAGGCAAACGCCCCGGTCACAAATATTCGCAATACAGGACAACAGCACGTGGCGCCACGCGTCAGACGATTTTGATACCGAGGTTCGGCAGGCCGTCGATATGGCAGTCGATCACGTCGCCCTTCACCACCGGGCCAACGTTCTCTGGCGTGCCGGAGTAAATGATGTCGCCGGGCAGCAATTCGAATGCCTCGGAAATCTTGCTGATCTGTTCGGCCACGCTCCAGATCATCTGGTTCAGATTGGCGTTCTGCTTGATCTCGCCGTTTACCTTGAGCCAGATGGCGCCCTTGGTGAAATGCCCGACCAGGCTGACCGGGTGCAAGGGACCGATGGGCGCGGATCTGTCGAAGCTTTTGCCGATCTCCCAAGGCTTTTTCTGGTCGCCCATGGCGCGCTGCAGGTCGCGCCGCGTCATGTCCAGGCCGATGCCGTAGCCGAACACCAGCTCCAGCGCCTTGTCGATCGGCACATTCTTGCCGCCCTTGTTCAGCGCCGCGACCAGCTCGACTTCGTAATGGTAGTTCTTGGTCAGCGTCGGATACGGATGATCGGCCACCGTGCCCGGCGCCACGTTCTGGATGGCATCGGTCGGCTTCTGGAAAAAGAACGGCGGCTCGCGCGTCGGGTCCGAACCCATCTCGCGGGCGTGGGCGGCGTAGTTGCGGCCGATGCAGTAAATGCGCCGCACCGGAAATAGATCGCTGCTGCCGACAACCGGAATGGTGGTGCTGGCCACATTGAACAGCGTGCTGCCTTCGCGGGCCGCGCCACCGGGCAGCGCACAGCCGGCAACGGCGCCGAGGGTAGCGATGGCGCCGGTCTTGAGGATGTCACGTCGATCGTTGCTGTTCATGCTGTTCTCCCTGATAACGGCATCATGCAGCGGCAATTGCGGCTTCCCGCTGCAGCAAAGTATTCAGTGTAGCCCCGGCCACTGCGGATTTGCATGAGCGCGGTCAATCCCGGCCGGTCAATATCGGTAGGTCAAGCCCAACCGCGACCGGCGCAGTACCGGTAGAGGGTTTCGCCGCTTGGCGTTGTGACTTGTTGCAAAACAAGTATCCATGCAAGCGGCGAACGGGTAAATTCTCCTGTTGACATTCGCCAGCCAGGCATCCAGCGCGTGAAATTTTCCACCGATAGCCTCAGTACCCGCATCGTCGCATTCTTTGCGGTCCTGCTGGTGCTCGTACAGGGCCTGGCATTCGGGCTGGTAAAGACCGCCAATTCGCAAATCGCCAAGGACACCATTGGCCAGGAACTGTCGGTCGGCGAACGGATTTTCCGGCGCTTGCTGGACCAGAATCGCGACCAGCTCGAGCAAAGCGCCACCCTGCTGGCCTCTGATTTCGCTTTTCGCCAGGCCGTGGGTACGCGCGATAACGCCACCGTGCTGTCGGTGCTGGCCAACCACGGTGCACGCGCCGATGCCGGTGTCATGATGCTGGTATCGCTCGACCAGGTGGTGCAGGCCGACACCTTGCATCCCAATGCCGCGCCGCGCCCGTTCGCTTTCCCGCACCTGATCTTGGCCGCGACCGCCAGCGGCAAGTCTTCCGGTATTGCCGTCATCGACGGCAAGCTCTACCAGCTGGTGGTGGTGCCGGTGCTTGCGCCGACCGCAATCGGTTATGTGGCAATGGGTTTCGACATCAACGATACCAACGCCAACGAACTGAAAAAACTGACCTCCCTCGATGTGTCGTTTCTCAGCCGCCGCGGGGGTGCCCCATGGAAACTGCACGCCTCCACCCTTCCCGGCGGCGACCGCACCAGCCTCGTGCCGCCCATTTCCGAGGGCGATTTCGGCAAGGCCTCGGTCGAAATGGAAATGAACAACGACATGTTCGAGGCGCGACTGACCAAGCTTGAAAGGCAGGGCGATACACAGGTCGTGGCGGTGCTGCAGCGTTCACTGACCGACAGCATCAAGCCGTTCCAGCGCATCGGCAGCGCATTTCTCACGCTGACCCTGATCAGCCTGGTGCTGTCGATCATCGGCAGCATCATCATCGCGCGGCGAATTACGCATCCCATAAATGAACTCGCGGACGTTGCGCGGCGCATCGAAAAGGGCGACTACGAACAGAAGGTGGTCTCGACTGAAAAAGGCGAGATCGGCGCGCTGGCCTCAAGCTTCAATCACATGCTGGACGGTATCGCCGAACGCGAAAAGGAAAATCTGCGGCTCGCCTACCAGGACAGCCTGACCGCGCTGCCGAACCGCGCCCTGTTCTATGACCGCATCCAGCAGGCGCTGATGCTGGCGCGCCGCGATGGTCATGGCATGTCGGTGATGATGCTGGACCTCGACCGCTTCAAGTACGTCAATGACACGCTCGGACATCCGGTGGGCGACAAAGTCTTGCAGGAAGTGGCCCTGCGGTTGCGCGCCTTGCTGCGCGAATCCGATACGGTGGCGCGCTTGGGCGGCGATGAATTCGCCATTCTGCTGCCCAGCGGCGACACCGAACGTGCCAGCGTGGTAGCTAATCGCATTTTGCAGACACTGGAACAACCGATCTTGGTGGACGAGCAGCCGATCGACGTGGGCACCAGCATCGGCATCGTGTTCTTCCCGGAGCACGGCGAGGATGCCAACATGCTGCTGCGCCACGCTGACATCTCGATGTACGCCGCCAAGCGCAACAAGAGCGGATTCGCCATTTACGACGCGCGCCTCGAGGAACATCGCGAAGAGCACTTGACGCTGCTCGGGGAATTGCGCCGCGCCATCGAGCAGCATGAGCTGATCCTCTACTATCAACCCAAACTTGACCTGGCGCTGCAGCAGGTGACCGGCGTGGAAGCACTGATCCGCTGGGAGCATCCGGTGCGCGGCAACGTGCCGCCAGCCGAATTCATTCCCTTCGCCGAGCAGACCGGCAACATCCGCATGATCACGCGCTGGGTCATTGAATCGGCAGTGCAGCAGTGCGGCAACTGGCAGTCGGTCGGTCGGGCGCTGAAAGTCTCCATCAACGTTTCCGCCCGCGACCTGCTGGACCGCGAACTGGTACCGTTCATCGCTGCGGCCATCCAGAAGCACGGCGTCGGGCCGGAACTGCTCTGCTTTGAACTTACCGAAAGCGCGCTGATGGAAGATCCGACCCGGGCGCGCGAAACGCTGCGCCAGTTGCACGGACTGGGCGTCAAGCTGTCGGTGGATGACTATGGCACCGGCTACTCCTCACTGGCCTATATCAAGAATCTGGCGCTCGATGAACTGAAGATCGATCGCGCCTTTGTCTCGGGCATGGACACCGATCGCCAGAGCGCCGCCATCATCCGCTCAACCATCGAACTGGGCCACAGCCTCGGCATGACCGTGGTCGCGGAAGGTGTCGAGACCGAGATGGAACTGAGCGCGCTCACCGCGTTCGGCTGCGACTTCGCGCAGGGCTACAAAATCTGCCAGCCGATGCGTGCCGCGGAGCTAATGAAGTGGGTGCTGGCGCAGCCGGTCGTGGCGCCGCGCTCGTTGACGGCGGCGAACGACGCCTGAGACCGCAAACCGTCGGGGGCATCATTGCCCCGCGACGTCACCGCGACAATGCCTCAGGGCTTCAGGTTTTCCGCCAGGAATTTTTCCAGCTTGCTGTAGAAATCAACAACGTTCTCAGCCTTGTTGAAGCCGTGCGCTTCGGCGTTGTAAACGGTGTAATCGACGCGCTTGCCAGCTTTCTGCAGCGCCTCGCGCATGGTGCTGCCGTGGATCAACGGAACGCGCTGGTCTTCCGCCCCCATGGTCAGCATCACCGGTGCCTTGATCTTGTCGGCATTCTTGGCCGGCGAGGTCTTGAGGAATTGCTCGCGGTCGCGGTCCTTGTCGCCCACCAGGCGCTTGAAATCGGTCTCGTAGTAGTCGCTTAAACGCGCGGTATCGGACCAGGCCACGGTCTGCATCAATTCAAGATCCGTGACCGCCACGTAGGCGCTGCCGCAGCGCCACAGGTCCGGTTCATTGACCAGGCCCTGCAAGGTGGCGTAGCCGCCATAACTGCCACCGAACAGGCACATGCGGCTCTTGTCGACGATACCCTCGGCGGCGAGGTGCAACGCGCCGTCGGTGATGTCGTTTTGCATCGCCAGCCCCCACTGCTTGAAGCTGCTGACGTAGTGCTTGCGGCCGTAGCCGGTGGAACCGCGTGGCTCCGGCTCCAGCACCGCGTAGCCGCGGGAGGCGAGGAACTGGGCGACGGGCGCGCGGCCCCACTGGATGCCGTAAAAGCCCCGCACCCAGGGCCCGCCGTGAATGTGCACCACCAGCGGCAGGTTCTTGCCGGTGCTGCCGCGCGGCAATGTCAGCCAGGCGGGAATCTCCAGCCCGTCGCGCGCCTTGTATTTGATGAAGCGCCGCTCGCCCATCAGGCTGGCCGGCAGCCATTCGCGCGTCTTGGCGATTTCCTGCAACTTGCGCTGCTCGGTGTCATAGAGGTAATAGGCGCCGGGATCGGTGGCCGATACCGAATAGATCAGCACAAAGCGCGCGGCGTCATCGGCGACACTGATCTGGTTCAGGCGGCCCGGCAAGGCCTTGTCGATGCCGGCCTGCAGCTTGGCCATGTCCTCGTTGAACCACGCCGTGTCCGGCATGTCCGCGTTGAAGCGGATGCCCAGCAAGGCCTTGCGCGAGTGGCTGAAAATCAGCCCGCCATAGAGATCGATGAGCGGGTGCTGCACCAGCTGTTCGCCCAACTGGCCTTTGGCAATGTCGTACTTGTAAATGGCGCGCTTGTCGCGTCCGATATTGGATGAAACCAGCAGGGTCTTGTTGTCGTAGTCAAACGCGATCGGCTGGATGTTGCCGCGTTGCTCCAGGCCGTCGGTGGTGCCGATCTTTTCCCAGCGATGCTCGGCGCTGGCCCGGTGCCAGATGGTGGAGGCGCGCGGCTTGGTCGGATCGGTGCGCTCTTCGTGGCGGATGGCAATGCGCGGCACCAGATCGCGGTCCAGCACCCAGCGCACCACATTGCCGGGCGTATCGAAAGTCAGCAGCTTGTACTGGCCGGTGCGGGTGTTGTAGCGGTACACATCGGCATACTGCTGGCTGCGGCCGAAGATTTCGGCGATGACCTCGCCGCTGCCGTCAAAGGTGCGACTGAGGATGCGAAAGGAAATATTGACGCTCGTCAGCATCACCGAGTTGCGGCGGGCCTCGCGATCCGCCGCCTTCTCCAGCGGAAACAGCATGTCGCGCAGGTAGTTGCCGTCGGCATCGATCGCATAGGCGCCCTTGAGGTATATCGAGCCGCTGGCCTCGGACATGTCTGCCGAACGAAGATACAGCCGGTCATTGCTGACCCACTCGAAGTCGGCCACATCGGTCGCGGAAAAGTTGGTGATGGCCGTTGCCTTGTTGGCACGCAAATCCATCACAACCAGATTCTCGCGACCGTTGCGCGGGCTCAATGCGGCCAGCTTGCTGCCGTCAGGTGAGATCGCCATCTCCGTATACTGCGCCCGCCGGAAAAAGGTCTCCACGGGAATGTCGGCCGCCGATGCGTACGCCGCCGGCTTGGTGCTGCCCGGCTCCTGCGCTGCCGCCAATGTGGACGCCAGGGCCCATGCCGCCACCGCAATCAAATTCATCCTCATTGCCGCAATCTCCCCAGCCTGTGTTTGTTGTAGTGGTTGGCGCATCCTCAACGGTTGATCAGCGGCCCATCAGCCGCTTCAATGCGTCAACAGTTGCTTCAATCTTCTCCTGCGCGCTGCCCTTGCCTTTCAGCTCCTCGGCAAGGCTCTTGATGCTGATGCCGAGCGCGCCGGCTGCGGCGATGCCGAGCCGCGCCTTGAAGGCCGAATGCAACGAAAAGCCCGGATCATCCAGGCTGCCTTCGATGCGGAACGGCACATCGATGCGGCCATCCTTTTGCCGCAGCATATCGATAAAGGTGCTGCGCGGCATTCCCATGAACGTGGCACCGAAGCCGCCGCCGTCCTTGAGCACCAGATCGCGCAGCACCAGCGCGCCGGGCGCGTTGATGCGCTGCGCCGCGACGCTCGCGCGCAGATCCAGGTCGAGAAGGCCTTGGGATACGCCGGTCTCAGCCGCGCGCAGCAGGTAGGGTTCGAGCGCGGCCACATCCATGTCGCGGATCTGGACATTGAGGTCGCTGTCCTTGGTGGCAAACTCCATTTCACCCTTCACAGCTACGCGACCACTGCGCGACGCGCCGGCAACCTTGGCCTCCAGCTGGAGGCCGCTCTTGCCTTTGAGGCTGGGAATATTGAGGTTGGTGAGCTTACCGTTGACAGCATCGAGCGATAGTTGCAGCGGCGGCGAGGCGATAGCGGCATCGAAAAACTGCAATCGTGAATCGCGCAGTTCAATAAGGTCAATGGAGACCGCGAGCGCCGCTGACGGCGCGGCTGATGTTTTGCCGCCAAGGCCAGCGGGTTTTTCAGTCAGGCTGGGCAGGAGTCGAAGCTTGCCGTTGGCCGCGCGCAGCACCGACAAGGTAGCCGCATCGATGGTGACGCTGGCGATTCGCAGCTTGCCGGAGAAAACATCCAGCAGCTTCGGCACGATGGTGACGCGCCCGGCCACCAGCGTTTCCTTCGCGGGCCAGCCGGCGGGTGACTTGATGCGCAGGCCTTCGATGACCAGCGCATTCCAGGACACATTGATCTCGCCGACTTCGCTTTGCGGCCCCAGCGCGGCTTGCACGCGGGTGCGCAGTTCATTCAGCGCAAAGCGGTAGAGCAGCAGCACTGCCGCGACAAGCACCAGCGCGGCGATGCCGCCGATGAGCGCCCAGCGCGGTCCCTTCTTTGGTTGGGGCGTCGGGTCGCTCATCAAGCCTGATGGCTTACTTCAGCGCCTTGTAGCGAATGCGATGCGGCGCGGCGCCCTCTTCACCCAGGCGGCGGCGCTTGTCGTATTCGTATTCGTTGTAGTTGCCATCGTAGAACACCCACTGCGAATCGCCTTCGCAGGCGAGGATGTGGGTCGCAATACGATCCAGGAACCAGCGATCATGCGAGATCACCATGATGCTGCCGCCGAATTCCTGCAGCGCATCTTCGAGTGAGCGCAACGTTTCCACGTCGAGGTCGTTGGACGGTTCGTCGAGCAGCAGCACATTGCCGCCTTTGAGCAGCGTGTAGGCCATGTGCATGCGGCCGCGCTCGCCGCCGGAAAGGTTGCCCACCAGTTTTTGCTGGTCGCCGCCCTTGAAATTGAAACGCCCGAGATACGCACGCGACTGCATTTCAAATTTACCGACCTGCAGGATGTCGGAGCCGCCGGAGATCGCTTCCCACACCGTCTTGTCGTTCGGCAGCGCATCGCGCGACTGGTCGACGAAGGCGAGATTTACCGTTGGGCCGATCTTCACTTCGCCCTTGTCCGGTTTCTCCACGCCCTGGATGAGCTTGAACAGCGTGGACTTACCCGCGCCGTTCGGGCCAATCACACCGACGATGGCGCCGGGCGGCACGCGGAAGGAAAGGTTGTCGATGAGCACGCGGTCACCGAAGGACTTGGTGACGTTCTTGAACTCGATCACCTCATTGCCGAGGCGCTCGGCCACGGGGATGAAGATTTCCTGCGTCTCGTTGCGGCGCTGGTATTCGTAGCTGGACAGTTCCTCGAAGCGCGTCATGCGGGCCTTGGACTTGGCCTGGCGACCCTTCGGATTCTGGCGCACCCACTCCAGTTCCTTCTTCAGCGTCTTCTGGCGGGCGGACTCACCGGATTCTTCGCGCTTCAGACGGTCGGCTTTCTGCTCCAGCCACGAGCTGTAGTTGCCTTCCCACGGAATGCCCGCGCCGCGGTCCAGTTCGAGGATCCACTGGCAGGCGTTGTCGAGGAAGTAGCGGTCGTGGGTGATGCCGACCACGGTGCCGGGGAATTTCTTCAGGAACTGTTCCAGCCAATCCACGCTTTCGGCGTCGAGGTGGTTGGTCGGCTCGTCGAGCAGCAGCATGTCGGGCTTCGACAGCAGCAACTGGCACAGCGCCACGCGGCGCTTTTCACCACCGGAGAGATTGCCGATGACCGCATCCCAGGGCGGCAGGCGCAGCGCGTCGGCGGCGATTTCCAGTTGCGTTTCGGTATTGTCGCCGTCGCTGGCGCCAATGATTGCTTCCAGCTTGGCCTGCTCCTCGGCCAGCGCATCGAAGTCGGCGCCTTCTTCGGCGTAGGCCGCATACACCTCTTCCAGCCGGGCCTTGGCCTGCAACACGCCGCCGATGCCTTCTTCCACGGCCTCGCGCACGGTCTGCTCGTTCTTGAGCTTCGGTTCCTGCGGCAGATAACCAATTTTGAGCCCCGGCATGGGCACGGCTTCGCCTTCGATCTCGGTATCGAGGCCGGCCATGATTTTCAACAGCGTCGATTTGCCGGCGCCATTAAGCCCCAGCACGCCGATCTTGGCGCCCGGGAAAAACGAAAGGGAAATGTCCTTGAGAATCTGGCGTTTGGGCGGAACGATCTTGCCCACGCGATTCATGGTGTAAACGTACTGAGCCATGGTGTTTTACTGCCTTGCGAAGAGAATTGAAACAGAGGGGAAAAACGTGCAGGCCGTAGTTTACGCGATGGGAGGTTGCTGCGGGGCAGCATTGGGGGGCGACCAGTGCCTCATGACGACGTCGATGCCAAACTCAAGCATTGGCGCGGCGTTTGGAGAAATTTTGGCCTGGGATGCGCGCTGGTGCTAGGGTTTTACGTTTTTGTGTTGATTTGTGCTGTGACGAAGCGAATTCGGCCGCTTTATGGGACTTCTTATTGGGTGTGATGTACGGAGGGCTCGGTGTTAAGCTGTTGATCATGATCAGCATTCACGCCAATTTCTGCAGAAACTTCGGACGCGCTGTGGAATGTTGCGCGGACGCCATGCGATCTCCGTAGAGTTAGCCTTCACATATGACTGAACTCGACCTTCGCAGGTCACCTTGGAACGAAGGCATCGGGGTGCCCTCCGATTACCTGACGCGCGAGTTGTTCGTACTTGGTTGCGTGGTTAACGCAAGTAGGTCGATTGAAGAACTTGGCGTACATGGCTTAGTAGCCCTTCGCGAGCGCTTTCAAGAAGCCGAAGTGGGCAGAATGCTCATTACGGTAGCGTCTGCAATTCGGAATGCCATGGATCAGAATCCAGCGCGCGCTGAATACTGGATGGCCAATCTCGAAAACCACGTTGGCACACTCGGCCTCGCCTCAGAATTGAACATATCCTCACCGTTGAGTTTCCGCGAGGCGTGCAACAAGATTCTCCATTGCACAACTCTCAATTTCGACTACGAGGACGACATCCTCCGTCGTGGCGGCCCGATAAACCCTACGGTGTATCTATACGGCGAGCACAAGGGTAAGGAGTGGCGAGCTGCACTGGACATCAACTCGTTCATCGATCACGCAAACGAGTTGGCATAGTGCGAGTAGTAACGGAAACAATAGGTTCGAACACCACTTTCCTGTTCCACGCATCGTTGCACCAATGCGTGTGACCATCACCTAGCCATGCGACCCAATAATCACTTAGCCTCTGGGGTAATCTTGCTGTCGCTGCTGACGGCAACACCCGCACACGCCGCCTTTTCCCCACCACCATTTATTGGATACTTGCTATTGTCCCCGCTAGCGGTACCAGTGGCGATGGGCATATGGCTCGCGGTCAGGCGACTGCGCAAACAAGCGTCCTTTGTCCAGGACATGCTGTGGATCTCGCCCGTCGGGCTTCTCGTTGCAGCCTTGGGATTCCTAATTCCCCATCTCGATTACGACGGGCCTTATCGATGGCCGGCAATGTTGGCGTTCTTTTTTGGGGTGCTGGTGCTTGCGGGATTTCTGCTGGTGCGATTTGTTGCGGTCATCACCCGGAGAGGTTAACAATGGATTGCTAAATGGGGTTTCTAAATGGGGTCAGACTGAGCTGCCCTGACTTTCACGGACGGGTTAATTAAGAGTCACACCATTCTCGCTCAAACTGCTCTGGGGTTTTATATCCCAGGGTCTGATGAATGCGCTTTCGGTTATAGAACACTTCCATGTAGTCGA
>JBGATH010000007.1:0-140114 GCA_044229235.1 Usitatibacteraceae bacterium | reverse complement strand
CCGTACAAACCGCCGCGGACCTTGCCGCCGGTCACAAAATGCACGTTAGCCGTGCCGTGGTCGGTGCCGCCGCTCTGGTTTTCCTTCGGGCGGCGGCCGAATTCGGCATAGGTCATCGCCAGCGTGCTGTCCCAGCGATTGAGTTCGACCATCGCCGATTTGAGCGCGGCAATCCCCTCCGCCAGGTCCTTGAGCAGATTGGCATGGGTTCCCAGCTGGCCGGCATGGGTATCGAAGCCGCCATGGGTCAGGCGAATGACGGCGATGCCCGCGTTGCTGGCCACCAGCTGCGCCGCCGTGCGCACCTGATTGCCGAAGCCATTTCGCGGGAATTCGGTCTTGAAGGCGAAGTTGGTGTTGAGTTTGCTCGCCGCATGCACAATTTCCTTTTCCACCGACAGGATGTGCTTGAGCGCCGCGTTGCGCTGGTCGCCTCCCGGCTGGGCGAGCTTGGCATTGCGCAGGAACTGCGCCGTGTCGGCCAGCGCGATGGTGCGCACGCCGGGGCCCGACAGCGGCCCCATGTCGCTGGAACCGACCACCACGCCGTCGGCCGCGAATTGGCTGGGGGCGGGATTGGCCGCGAAGGTACGCGCCAACCAGCCCGCTTCCAGGTACTCTTCGCTTTTCGAGGCGGTATCCCAGATCTCGATCGAGCGGAAATGCGACAGGTTCGGTTTGGGATAGCCGAGCCCCTGCACCACCGCCAGTTGCTTGTTTTCCCAAAGCGCCATCAGCGGCTTCAATGCAGGATGCAGGCCCTCGCGTTCGGACAACTGCAGCACCGCATCGCGGGCAATGGCCAGCCGCGGCCGCAGCGCGGCATATTCGCTGTTCGCATACGGCACCACCGTGTTGAGGCCGTCGTTGGCGCCCTTGAGTTCAATCAGTACCAGCAGGTTTTGGTACGGCGTTTTGATGCCGGCAGCTCCGGCCGGCGCGGCCGCCCAGGCGACACCGTTGAACTGCCGGAACACCGGCAGGCCGGCAACGGCACCGACGGTTTGCAGGAAACGGCGACGGTTGATTGCAGTCATTGGCAATTTCCTGTCATTTCAGTTGGTAAGCCGGGTCGGCCACGAGCTGGTGCGCCCAGTCGGCCGGGCTGTCGGACACTGCCGCGGCACCCTGCGGCGCCATCGCCAGTACCACGCGCGTCATGCTCGCGACGGCTTCGGGCTTGCCGCCGTCCTTTGTGAACTGCGCCGCCCATTTGTCGAGGTTCCAGCGGATGCCGCCCATCTGCCGCTCCATCTGCCGCTGCATGCGCTGCTCGCGCCCGGGCGGCGGCGGGTTGCCGGTGAGCATGGCGGAGTCGTCCATGGCGCGCATCGCCACTTCCATGCGGTCCTCGTTGCGGAACAGCCGGTCGAGCAACTGCTTGCGGCCCAGCAGCGTCGCCGAATTGATCCAGGTTTCGCCGCCCGGCCAGCCCTTCACGTTCGGCGGTGAAAACACGTTCTGCCCCAGCAAGGCGCTGGCGAGTACAAATGGGCGCAGATTGGGTGCGTCGATGCCGAACTGCTTGAGCGTGCCGACGACGAACTCGACCGGCGATTTGATCAGTGCCGCACGGTTTGCGGGCGCATAAAACGCATCGGAACTGAGCATGGCCTGCATCAGCTTGCCGATGCTATAACCGCTGTCACGAAACACCTCAGCGAGCCGCTTCACCTCGGCCTCGTCAGCAGGCTGGTCGAAACCCGGCGCGACGAACTCGCGCCACAGCTTGCGGGTGATGAACAGCGCGGTCTCGGGCTTGCGCAGCAGGATATCGATGACCTGGTCGCCGTCGAAATTGCCCGACTTGCCCAGCACCGACTTGTTGCCGTAGTCGTGTATGCCGCGGCGGAACATGAACTCACCGCTTTCCCGGTCGACGCTCCAGCCGGTGAAGGCGCGCGCCGCCTCCTTGATGTCGCGTTCGGTGTAATTGCCCTCGCCCAGCGTGAACAGTTCCATCACCTCGCGCGCAAAGTTCTCGTTGGGCTGCTCCTTGCGGCTGTTGGCCCCGTCGAGGTAGATCAGCATGGCCGGATCGCGCGCCACTTCGCGCAGCATGGTGCCGAAGTTGCCCAGCGCGTTTCGGCGCAGCATCACGTTCTGGCGATACAGCAGGGGTGTGAAGCGCACTTTCTGCTGGCTGGTGGCGAAGTGGTTATGCCAGAACAGCGTCATCTTTTCCGTCAGCGGCGACGGCGTGGCCAACATTTCGCGGAACCACCATTCACGCAACTCGAATGCGTGCTCCACGTTCTTGCGCAACTCGGCCACGCGTTCTTCCTGGGTCATGGCCTGCAGCCTGGCGGGCGGGATCGGCGGTGCATTCACCCAGGCAGGCGGCTGCAATCCGGCGGTGGTGCGCGCGTCCTTCACCAGTTGCGCCGCGGCGGCAGTTCGGGAAAGCCTGGCGAATGCCTGGATGTCAGCCTCGCTGGCGGCGAACCCGGTGCGATTCAGCAGGTGGCGGGCGTCGTCCGCGCCGAGTACCGGGTCAGCCGCCGCCCGCGCCAACGGCATCGTGGCGGCGCCCATGGCCAGTGCCGTCAGCAGGGCAGTGAAGATTCGTGTGGTTCGGATGAGGTTCATTCAGGATTCCACCAGTCGGTTGCCGCGGTTGCCGCTGCAGTTCATTTTGATACAAACAAGTCACGCTCTTGCTGCACAGCCTTGAAGCCACCTGCATCCAGCCATTGGCTTGCCGCCTCGTCACCACGCAGTGTGGCATTCCAGAACGCCAGTGTGCCTGCTTTCACCGCCCGCTGGATCTCGCGATCGCGCGGGGTTTCCTTGCGACGGCCACCGAGCTCGTGCCCGCCGAACACCATGTGATCACCGGCATCGAACACCACCAGGTACTTGCGACCGGCCGGCATGTGTTCGTAGGGCATCATGCGATCCTCATAGCGGGTGCCGTCACCCAGAATGCTGCCGTCCTTGGTGCCGGTGATGGAGAAGAACGGCACGCTGATATCGCCGAACTGCCGCGCCAGGTTGAGCTTGTTGCGCGCGTTGGGGCTGAACGCCACCGCGGCAGTGATGCGCAGATCCAGACCGGACTGGCCCGCGAGGCCGGGCCACTTTTGCCCCGATACCGCGAGCGTGGTGTGCGCGCCGAAGGAATGGCCGGACATGCCGATGCGTTTGGCATCGGCCTGGCGAAACGCCACGTCACCTGAACCCGTGTTGCGCACGATTTCGTCGATGGCAAAGTGAACGTCCCCGACGCGCAGGCCCAGGTTGCTGAGCGTCATCCCGCTCTTGAGTCCGGTTTCGACCTCGCCCGGCGGCCGACCTTTCCACAGCGCGTCATCGCTGCCCGGGTGCTGCAACACCACTACCACGTAGCCGTGGCTGGCCCAGTGTTCGGCCCACAGCTTGCCACCGTCTCGATTGCCGCCCAGGCCATGCGAAAACAGGATGACCGGATCGCGGGGCGCGGCGTCACCTTTTGCCGCAGCCGGCGCCGGTGTGTAGATGCGCACCGGCAGGTCGCGCTTGCGCTTGTCGTCGCGCCAGGTTGCGTCGGTAATCGTGACCGCACGGCTGCCCGCTGCAGCGTAGTCCGGCTCCGCCCTTGCGGCGGCAACCGGGTTTGACTCGGCTGCCCGCGCGCCCGATTGAGAGATGAGGAAGGCCAGCGCGCAGGACGTGGCCACCACCAGCAGGTATTTCCATGCCAGTGGCAGCCATTTCATCAGGCCGCGCGACACGCGCAGCGCCGACAGGCCGTGCATCGGCGTCATGACTTCGGCGCGCGCGCCGCGTGGATCTTCTGCATCGCGGCCTTCATCTCCTCACGGGTGATGAAGCCATCGCCGTCGCTGTCGACCCTGTCGAAGTGTGCTGCCAGGCGCGGTGCGCCGGCCTCGGCCTCGGCCTGGCTGATGCGGCCGTCGCCGTCGCTATCGACCCGGCGCAGGTGGGCCACCACCCGCTTCATGAAGGCCGCGCGCATTTCGTCGCGGGTGATGAAGCCGTCACGATTGGCGTCCACCGCGTCAAAGTGTTTGGCCAGCATCGGCAGGCTGGCCGCTTCTTCGCGGCTGATCATGCCGTCGCCGTTGGTATCGGCGGCCATGATGCGTTGTGCGATCGGGTGCGCGCCGGCTGCGCCGCGTGCCGGGCCGCCCTCGGCCCGGGCCAAGCCCACGCCGGCTGCGCAGGCGATCATCAACAGTAATGCTGACTTTCTCATGATGGTTCTCCGCATCGAAGGTATTTGATCAGGACTGCTTTGCCTTGCGGCCGCCGTGCGCCTGGTGCCAGGCCTTCAGTTCTTCCTTGCTGAGCTGGCCGTCCTTGTTGGTGTCGATGGCGTCAAAGTTCTTGGCGATGCGCGGCATCGAGGCATTAGCTTCCTCGCGGCTGATCTGGCCGTCGCTGTTCTTGTCGGCGACCTTGAAGTGCTTGTGCATTTTCTGCGCGCGCTCGCCCTTGGCGCCGTCGGCGGGCGCTTCGGCGCGCGCCATCGGTGCGGCCATGATGGCCAGGCCGGCAACTGCAGCTGCGATGAGTGCGGATGGAATCGTTTTCATGGTGTTCTCCGTTAAAGTTGAAAGTGTGCGAGCCTGATGGCCGGGTTGCTTGTGATTGCCGTCAGGTTAAGCGATAGAACGCTTCGTGTGCGGTTCGGTTTCGCCGGCTTGGTAACCACCTGTAACGCCGCCCGCAATGCCTGCCTGCGGATAACATTTACTTACAACTGCGGCGCGCGGCGCGCAACTTCCCGGGCGCCCGCTCCTCTACCATCCAGCCATGACCACTCCCTCGCCACCACGCCACCGCATCCTCGTCGTCGACGATGACCTGCGCCTGCGCGACCTGCTGAAACGCTATCTGAGCGAACAGGGTTTCGCCACCGATACCGTCCCCGACGGCACGGCGCTCGACCGCGCCTTTTTGCGCAACCGCTACGACCTGGTGGTGCTCGACATCATGCTGCCCGGCGAGGACGGCACCGCCATCTGCCGGCGCCTGCGCGCATCCGCCGCGGCCGAGGCGAACATCCCGATCATCATGCTCACCGCCAAGGGCGACGATGTGGACCGCATCGTCGGCCTCGAAACGGGCGCCGACGACTACTTGCCCAAGCCGTTCAATCCGCGCGAGCTGGTGGCCCGCATCAATGCCGTGCTGCGCCGCCAGGCGCCGTTGCCGCCGCCCGGCGCGCCGGCCGAGGACGACGAAATCGTGGCGTTCGGCCCGTTCGCGCTCAACCTCGGTACCCGCTCGCTCACCCGGGACGGCGTCACGGTGCCCATGACCACCGGCGAATTCGGCCTGCTCAAGGTGCTGGTGCAGCATCCGCGCAAGCCGCTGTCGCGCGACAAGCTCACCGAGATCGCACGCGGCCGCGAGCACGATTCCTTCGACCGCGCCATCGACGTGCAGGTGTCGCGCCTGCGCAAGCTGCTGGGCGAGGACCCGGCCAACCCGCGCTACATCCAGACCGTGTGGGGCATCGGCTATGTGTTCGTGCCCGACGGCACGAAACACCACTGATGTCGCTGCTACCCAGGTCGCTGCTGGCGCGCACCGCGCTGGTGATCGTGTTCGCGCTCATCGCCAGCCAGCTGGTGTCGGTACTGCTGTTTCGCTATTACGCGCAGATGCCGCGCTTCCAGCTGCTGGCAGCGGGTTACATCAGCCACCTCAAGACCATTCGCGCGGCGCTGGAAACCATCCCGCCGCCGCAGCATCGCGATTTCCTGATCAAGCTGCGCGAGGAGCGCGGCATCCGCGTGCTGCCCGAGCAGCGCATCAATGCGTTCGGCGAGGACGCCCTGGAACCCGCGCCCAACGTTCCGGTGATCCGCGCCGCGCGCGAACGCCTGCGAGAACAGTTCGGGCCCGAGTCCGACATTTACGTGCTGCAGCGCCCGCAGAAAGCCCGGGCCGCGGCCGAGGGCAAGGCCGCGCCGGCAGCCTTCATCACCAAGATTCCGGTGGCCGACGGTTACTACTGGGTGCTGTTCCCACAGAGCCGCATCCTCGAGCAGGATTTCAGCATTGCCTGGGCGAGCTGGGGGATATTTGGCGCCCTGCTGGCGTTGGCGGCCGCCCTGTTCCTGGTGAGCCGCGTGAACCGGCCGCTCAAGGCGCTGGCCGAAGCGGCCAAAGCCCTCGGCCACGGCGAGCGGCCGCCGCCGGTCACGGAGATGGGGCCGGAGGAGGTCAAGGCCGTGGCGGTGGCCTTCAACCAGATGCGCGATGACCTGAAGCGCCTCGACCAGGAACGCGCCACCTTTCTGGCCGGCGTCTCCCACGATGTGCGCACGCCGCTGTCACGCCTGCGGCTGGGACTGGAGATGCTGCCCGCCGACCCCACGACGCGCGCCGACCTGGAGCGCGACATCGAGGACATCAATGCGGTCATCGACCAGTTCATGGACTTCGCGCGCGACGACGCGGCGGAAAACCTGGAGACGGTGGACCTCAACCTGCTGGTGCAGGGGGCAGCGGAACGGGCACAGCGCGACGGCGTGACCATCAGGCTCGAACTCACTGACGAGGCCCGCCTGCGCATGCGCCCGCTGGCCCTGAAGCGGCTGCTGGCCAATCTCATCGACAACGCCCGCAAGCACGCCGGCGGCGAGATCACCGTGCGCACCGCGCGGATGGGCGACATGATTGTGCTCAGCGTGCTCGATCGCGGGCCGGGCATTCCGCCGGGCGAGGTGGAGCGCTTGAAGCAACCGTTTACGCGCCTCGATTCCGCGCGCAGCGGGCAATCCGGCGCGGGCCTGGGCCTGGCAATCGTCGATCGCATCGCTGCCGCGCATCGCGGCAAGTTCGCACTGCTGCCGCGTGAAGGTGGCGGGACCGAGGCGCGGGTGTCACTGCCGGCAAACTAGCAAACTCCAGCATTGGCGCGCCGTTCCGGCCATTTTTGCCCGGAAAGGCCCGCCAATGCTGGAGTTTTGACTCTCAGTCAGCCGCAAACGCGATTGCGCCCGCCGGCCTTGGCCTCATAGAGTCGCGCATCGGCGCGCGCCACCAGCCGCTCATGGCTGCTGTCCGCGTCCATCGCCGCCAATCCGAAACTCATCGTCACGCGCGGCCCTGCACCCTTGGCCTGCCAGTCGAAGGCTTCCACGGACAGGCGCAGGCGTTCGCAAATAGCGTGGGCTTCGTCACGCCCGGTGTCGGGCAGCACCAGCAGGAATTCCTCGCCGCCGTAGCGCCCCACCATGTCGAGGTTGCGCGAATCGGCGCCGAGGATCTGCGCAATGCTGCGCAGCACTTCGTCGCCAGCCGCGTGCGAATACATATCGTTGATCTTCTTGAAAAAGTCGATGTCGCCCAGCGCCACCGCCAGCGGCCGGCCGTTGCGCACCGCGCGTTCGAATTCATGGGCCAGGAATCGATCCAGTTCGCGGCGATTCGGCAGGCCGGTGAGCGCGTCTTCCTTGGACAGTTTCTCGTAGGCCCGCGCGGCATCGGCAACCTGCACCAGCAGCTTGGCCTTCTCGTTGCTGGCCGACTCCAGCTTCTGCTTTTCCAGCTCCAGTTCCCGGGTGCGTTGCTGCACCGTCACGTGCAGCAGGGTGCGCTGCGATTCGAGCTGGCGCACGCGGCCACGATAGGCGGCGAACGCGGCCAGCAGCACCACCACCAGGCCGCCCCAGCGAAACCAGCCGGTTTCGTAGAAATGCGGTTTTTGCACGACGCGCAGCGCCATGCCGTCGTCATTCCACTCGCCGCCTTCGCGCGATGACCGGACGCGGAACACGTACTCGCCCGGCGTGATGTTGGTGAACGCCGCCTTGGTTTCGCGCTGCGCTTCCACCCAGGATTCATCGAACCCCTCCAGGCGATAGCGGTAGCGAACCTTTTCCGGGTCGGAAAAGCTCAGGCCCACGTACTCGACTTCCAGGCGATGCGTGCCCGAGGGCAATTCCACGCCGCGCTCCATGCTGAATGCGGCCGACGCACCGTCGATGCTGACGCGACGCACATGCACCGGCGGCGCCTTGCGCGCGGCCAGCGTCTTCGCGTCCGGGCTCACCACCGCAATGCCCTTGGCGGTGGGAAACAGCACGCGTCCGTCACGCATCACCCAGCCGGCCGGCTGCGAGGCGCCGTTGCACTGGGTGGAGGCCATGCCGTCGGCGCGGGTGAAATTCGCCGGCTCGATCTTCTCGCGCGTGCCGGCGATGCGCTCGTCGATCTGCGCCATCGGCAATTTCACGATGCCGCGGGTACTGCACAGCCACAGGTTGCCGCGCCGGTCATCGAGGGCGACAAAATAAGACTGCTCCGGGACCCCATCGGCGCGCGACAGGAAGCGTGCCTTGCCGGCCGCGCCCTCACCTTCGATACGCGCCAGGCCGTAGGTGGTAAAGCTGACGTACACCCGCCCTTTCTGGTCGCCGTTGATGGCCAGCACCGGCGATTTGCCCTCGACCACTTTCATCACCGGGCCGCCGGCCCCGGCATCGATCACGCCGGCGCCGCTGCGCGAGCCCACCCAAACATGTCCGCGCGCATCCTGGTGCAGCGAGGTCACCTGCTCGACGTTCTGGCCCAGTGCCGTGGACACGCGTTGCACCGGCACCTCCTGCTTCCACGACCACTTCAACAGGCTGGTCGCGGTGCCGACATACAGCGCGCCGTCGCGGGCCGGCAGAATGGCGCGGACGGCCACCGCCGGCAGTGCGAGCTTGGCCGACACCTGTTCAAACCGATCGCGCACCAGCCGATGCAGGCCGCCGCCATTGGTGCCGACCCACAAGGTGCCGTTCGGGTCCTCGGCCAGCGACAGCACCGCCGTGGTGAGCAGGCCCTGCTCGCGTCCGTAACGGCGCGTGGCGCCGTCCTGCATCATGAACAGTCCGTCCGCCGTTGCCGTCCACACCCGCCCCTTGCGATCCTCCAGCACCGTGCGGGTGAATTCCTGGGTGATGCCGCGACGCGCGCCCCAAGTCAAGAGCAGCGATTCGCGGAAGCGGCTGGCGCCCTGATCGGTCCCCACCCAGACACCCGACTCGCTGTCTTCGAGAATGACGCGGATGTTGTTATTGCTCAGGCCATCGGCGGCGGTGAAGCGCTCGATATGCTCGGGCCGATCGCGCTCGATGCGCTGCACGCCCTCCAGCGAACCCACCCAGATGCTGCCATTGCGATCCTCGATGAGCCGCGTCAGCGACTCGCTCGCCAGCCCCTGCGGCCGGCGAATGCGGCGGATCGAATCCCCTTCGACGATGGCCAGGCCTTCGCCGGAGGTGGCGACCCACAGGCGCTTGTTGCTGTCGAGCAGCACATCGGCGATGCCCGCCGTATCCAGCCACGAGCGGGTGGGTTTGCTGACGAACTTGTCGCCGCGAAATACCGCCAGGCCGTTGGCTGTGCCCACCCAAACTGCGCCGTCTGCTGTCGCGCGGACGATGGTGATGATGCCTGCGGGCAGGCCATCCGCCACGCCGAACGATTTGGCAGTGCCACCGGCGATGCGCACGATGCCCGCCGAGCCCATGCTGCACCACAGGGCGCCGGACGTGTCCTCGGCCAGCAGCGAGGCCCGGCCGGCCGGCAGCGGCGGATTGCTGGCCACCGCGGCGAATTTGCCGTCGAGGTAGCGAACCACGCCACCATCACGCAGGCCGATGTAGAGACCGCCGTCCTTCGACGGCAGCAGGGTGATCACCCCGGTGCCCTTCAGCGCCGGCGTGTTGGCCTCGTTGAAAACCGTGAAATTGAGGCTGTCGAAGCGTGCCACGCCTTCATGCGTAGCAAACCACAGATAACCGTCTTTGGTCTGGGCAATATCGCGGATGGCGCTGTGCGGCAGGCCCTCATCCACCGACCAGGTCTGGATCATGAATTCCGACAGCGGCTTGCTGGCATCCAGCGCCCATGACGGCAGCGGCAGCAGAATCAGGGCGGCCAGCAGGGTCGCGAGCCGACTGGCGGCGAGGCCGAGAATGTGCGCGGGAAGGTTTGGGAGAACCGGGAGAAAACGCAAAGTGGACGGTGGCCGTATTTTGGAACCCGCACATTATGCATCGCGAAACCCCTTGGGTCTTGCTGAAAATCGGGTTGCAAACGAAAGCCGTGGTCCTGGCAGACACTTCCCTCTTTTCTAAAGAGGGACTGAGGGAGATTTGCGGTGGCTAGTCATGTGCAATCGCCCAAAATCCCTCTCAATCTCCCTTTAAGAAAGGGAGAAGTGCCTGGTGCGGTGAGCTCGCCTGTGCGTGGAACCGCGAGATTCCACAACCGCCTGACGTGAGTGAGAATCAGGTTGCCACCAAGAGCCGTGGTCCAGGCGCGGCACTTCCCTCTTTTCTAAAGAGGGACCGAGGGAGATTTGCGGTAACGACTCATGTGCAATCGCCCAAAATTCCTCTCAATCTCCCTTTAAGAAAGGGGGAGAGCGTAGCGAGGGGGCATTGCCTGGTGCGGTGAGCTCGCCTGTGCGTGGACCTGCGAGATTCCACAAGCGCCCGAATCAAGTGAGCTGCTATTTCTGGCCGCGCTTGAATCTGTTACCCCCGGTCCGCCGCCGAAATCGCCTTTTTCACAAAGGCCTTGCGGTCCGCCGGGTCGGCGATCTCGTCGCCGATGATGAGGTACAACTCGCTCACGTCGCGCGCTTTCATCGCGGCACGCTTCACCACCACGTGGGCGATGGCACCGATGTGCTGGGCGAGGCGCCGCTCGGCTTTTTCCAGCACCGCCATGTCGAAGCGCTGCGCGGCCTTTTGGGTGGGCACGTCGCCGTCGGTGCGCGGTGCGTTGGAGGGCGGCTGGGTCTGGCCGCCCAGCCCCTTCAGCGAGCGGCGAAACGCCGCGCGATCATCGGCATCGTCGATCTCGCCGCTGACCGCCTCCACCAGCGCGTCGATACTCATGTGGACTTTGGCGGCCTTCCTCACCAGCACGCCGGCCAGCGGGCCCACGTACGCGGCCAGCGCGGCCTCGACCTTCTTCAGGTGCTCGCGGTCCAGCGTGAGTCCGGTGAAGCCGGTCATGGTCTGCATGAACACGGCCGGCGTGGAGGGAGCGGTGGGCACCGTCCTGACATCGTCCACGGCCACCGCGACGGATGCGATCGGCAGCGTGCGGGTCGGTTCGTCGTACGATGGCGCCGCGGAGGCCGCATGCGGCACGCCACGCAGGCGCGCGAGAAATTCCTCTGCCGAACGCGGGCGCAGGCGGTCGTCTGGCATCAGCGCCCAGTCGATGGCGGCGAGGAATTCCGGCGCATACAGCGCGGGATCGCCGGCTTCACGCGCCGGGCGCTGCGGATCGTCGCGCAGGCGCGCGGTGGCATCGACCGGCTTGTTGCCCGTCACCAGCCAGTACATCACGCCGCCGATGGCGTAGAGATCGCTCCACGGCCCCTGCGGGCTCGCTTCGCTGTATTGCTCCACCGGCGCGTAGCCGGGGCTGACCACGGCAGTCAGTTCGGCGCCCCCCTTGGCCGCGCGCGCAGCACCGAAATCCAGCAGCACCGGGCTGCCGTCGGCGCGGATGTAAATGTTGCCGGGCTTCACGTCGCGGTGCACATAGCCGACGCGGTGGATTGTGGCGAGGCCCTCCACCAGCGGCACGATGATGGCCTCGATCGCTTTCTGGCCGACCGGCCGGCGCGTCTTCACCCATTCCGAGAGCGAGGCACCCTGCACGAATTCCATCACCATGTAGGCGGTGGCGTTGGCCTGGAAAAACCGCATCACCCGCACGATGTTGGGATGGTGAAACGCGGCCAGCGTGCGCGCCTCGTCGAGGAATCGCGTCAGCCCCCAGTCGAACGTGGCGCGATGTTCATCGCTCGACGGGTGGATCGACGAATCCTCATCGCGGTGGGCGATTTCCGAGGGCAGGTATTCCTTGATCGCCACCGGCAGGTGCAGGTTCTGGTCGGTGGCGAGGTAGGTCAGCCCGAAACCGCCCACGCCCAGCAGGCGCTCGAAGCGGTATTCGTTGATGGTATGCCCGGCGGGCAGGCTGGCGATCTGGCTCACGGCGGCTGTGAGGCGCGGCGCGTCAGGCGTCGATCAGCGCGATGGCCTTTTGCAGGCTGCGGCGCATGCGGTTGAACGATTTCGCCAGCAGCGCCACCTCGTCGCTGCCCTTGTCGTTGAATTCAGGAATATCCATGTTGCCGGTGCTGATGTCGTTGGCCGCTTCCGACATGTCGGTGATGGGCTTGACGATCAGGAACGACAGCATCAGGTTGAGGATGATGAACAGCAGCACGAACACACCCGCCAGCGAGGCCATGAAGGTGACAAAGGCGCGGTTGGCGTTATCGATGGGCACGGTCATCGGCACCGACACCACCTGTGCACCGACGATTTCATTGAGCTTCCAGCCGTAACCATTGTTGGGGCCGTACTGCGCCAGCATCGGCGCGGGCGAGCGATCCGGCGTGCTGTGGCAGCCGAGGCAGCCTTCCTCGCCGATGCGCAGCGGCCGCGCCAGATACAGCGCCGGCCCGGAAGCGGCCATGCGCATGCCCATGATTTCAGGCTTGCCGGTGTTGTTGCGGAATTCGTTGACGATGTCCGATTCCCATTCCACTGCGCGGTTGCGCGGATTGGTCGGGTTCAGCACCGCTTCCTTGTAGCTGTAGTTGTCGTACTTCTTGCGCAGCTGCGACATCATCTCTGTCGCCGCGAATGCCGGCACGCTCTCCGGAAGGAACTTGTCCTCGGTGGCCGCAAGATTGGGCCGCACATGCTTTTGCGTGTACTGCCGCATCGACAGCGCTGCTTCCATGATCACGCCGGCGTTGCGCAGCACTTCTTCCTGCGCATTGCGTTGCAGCAGCGTGTAAGACACATACCCCGTCACCCCCAGCCCCAGCGCGAAGACCAGCAGCAACACCAGGTTGAATTTCGTTCGCAGACCCATCTTGCCCCCTGAACCACGGCGCTCTCATGGAAAGCCGCGGCATCGAATTGAATTGATGGGCGCTCTACGCGAGCGGGCGGCGATTGGATTTTGGCCGGCGTACTACGCGGCAAACACCAGCACTGGTGCGGCTCTCCGAGCATTTTTGGCTGGAAAGGCGCGCCAAATGGCGATCTGCGTTTGCAGATGCGGGGAAACGCGCGGGTACTGCAGTTGGCGCGTCAGGTGCGTCGTGCCGGCTCGCTGATATGCAGGAACTTGGTGTACAGGTCGCGCGGCGGCGCGATGGAGATGCCCTTCAACACCTGCCCGACGTTGCCGCGGTGATAACCGCCGTGGGTGATGACATGCAGCAGCATCTCCTCGCGGGTCATGCGTCCGCGGTCGCCATCAGTGAAGGTGAATGTCACCATCTCTGCCAGTTGGGCGGCGTCCAGCGACGCCACGTAGCCCTGATACCATGCATCGGTTTCCTGCACGGCGGCGTACAGGTCGGCGAGCGTCGGCGTTTCGGTGGTGTTGGCGGCGGTGTAGCCGTGCGCCTCGCCGCTAAGGTGCGCGCGGAAGATGCGATCGACCGTGTAGATGTGATTCAGCGTGCGCGTCGCGGTGTGCAGTTCATTGGCGTATTTGTCGGCGGGCACCGTGAGCAGCAGATCAAACAGCTCGGTATTGGCCCAGGCTTTCTGGCCGAAGAGGGATTGGAGGGTGGACGTGGGCATGGTGATTGGGATGAGGGGACGGTTTGGATAGTTTCTGCCCTAACTACCGCACAGGCGAGGGCTGAGTTGAACGAGAGTCAGGCGCTTGGGGCAGGAGAAGTGACTGAGCGAACCATAATGATGTCGCGCTGCGGGTCTGTTCCCAGCGGGAAAACATGGCTACCAACTTCGACGAATCCAATCTTTTGGTAGAAGGCGATCGCTCTTGGATTCTTTTCCCATACGCCAAGCCACACCACGTCAGATTTCCGCTTGGCCATTTCATTGAGGCAAGTTGCCATCAATTCGTGAGCGATGCCCTTCCCGTGCCATGACTTTGCGACGTAAATCCGCTTGATTTCTCCTGGGTTCTCGGCAGACACACAGCCAGGCGCTTCGGACCAACGAAGCTGAGCAAAAGCAATCAGGTTTCGGCCATCTTCACAAACAAAAGTGGCCATTTTGGAATCGTTGATCTCGGCCAATTGAATAGCTTCGCTGTAGCTTGTTCGACAATGAAGATCCATGTCTTCAATGGTATTCATGCTTCCGAAGGTCTCTCGGAATGTTTCCTCTGCCAATGCAGGCAGATTCTTGGCATCGGAAGGAGTCGCGTGTCTGGGTTGCATAGGTGGGGTCCAAAGCGCCTAGCGTTTTTGCCGAGTGTGTTTAATGGTGTGACCCCAATTGTTCTTGCAGTTTCTTTTAGTGGTTAGGCATGAGCACGCATCACGACCGGGAGGATCATTTCAAAATACCGTGCACGGCCTAGTTCGACGATTGACGGAGAATTTGTATGAAGCATCCTCTGTTGCTCAGGTGGGAAATCAAACAGATGAGGGTTGTTTGCAACATACCACCCTCTAAAGACGGCAAAGAGTGGAAGATCCTCACCCGATAGTTTGAAGTATTGGGAAACCGCATCGATAAGGAGGTACTCAGATTGTTGGGGGTTGAAATCAAGCACGCCCTCTGGGTCACGATCGGCATGTTTGAAAAAGTTCTCTGCAGAGTTAATTCGATCTATGAATTCCCTGTGGTGCTCGGGTTTAACGTATTCAACAAATCGATCCTTCACTATCATTGGCTCCCCGCCTTTTGTTTTGTTTAAGGCATGGAGAACGTTGTATGCAGCAGCAACAAGTGTGTGGATCGACACCGGATCGCCATTCTGGAAATAGATACGAATGGCCATCTCGAGCTGCCGTTTGGCTGCATCCAACTTTGATAGCTTCAGCGTGCTCTGCATCAAATGTCTAACGATTAAGGTAAAAGGCGGCGCGCTTTTGCGCCGTCCGAGCGACCAAAGGGAGCGTCTTTGACCGCAATGTTAGAGGTCATTGTGCCCATATCATGAGTAAGCCAACCAGCGTCAATACGCACCCCAGCGTGTTCAGCCGCAAAGACCAAGGGCTCCAATCTTCAAAAGTGATGCGTAAGGCGAGCGGGGATCCACGGACGCTCCGATTGTTCATGGCGCTAGTTAAGCCTAGAAGCACCATTCCCGCAGCGAGGACGACCCAACCCCATCTCGAATTGAGTATGCCGACTGCGGCCGCAAAGGTCCCCCCGCCCCAAAACAGCAGTAACAGGCCCACGGCGGATGATCCTTTTTCCTCAGATTCCGCACTCACGTTTCATTGACCTCTAACGCTTTGTTTAAACCGACGCGAAGGAGCGTAGCTCCGAAGCGGTCGGGTGCGCAACGCGCACGCACTTGAAACAATGGTTAGAGAACAATGGCTGGGCTGGCGTGAACATGGAACGGAGGCTCCTGCACTTGAATTTGATCTGGGACTGGATAGGCGTTGCCGCAACAGTCGACTTCGACGTACTCCAGATGGCCTTGCTTGCCAGCAAAGAGCAGAACCTCAATGGTCTTGTCTTCGCTCTGTAACCGAAAGTTTGCTTCAAACACCACGCCGTAGTGTCCCGGCTGGGCGATGGGAAGTACGCCCGCGTTTGGCGGCACCTCTACCTTGAAACTATTGCACCCGCACTCACAGAATTCAGAAAGACGCGCGTGCTTGAATTGTTGCCGCAGCTTTTCAGGTGACGGGAACTGACTGCGTTCACATATGAAGTCAGCCCAGAAAGTTGCACGCTCCGATGTGTTTGGCATTCTTTGTTCTCTAACGCAATTTAGGGAGCACAGCGTCCGTATAACATTCCGGGCTGCTCCCTATCATTCCGAAAAAAAGTCGAAAAAACTGTTTGCACTCAATATCTTGCATCAAAATACTGTATTTATATACAGCCATAACAGAATCACGTTTTCCGTCAATTGACCCAATGAAGGAATTCGACGGTAAGTGGTTAACAAACGGAAGTCTAGCAACGTAAGAGCTTGGCGCCAACCATCGGAACGGATTTGGCAAAAGTCAAGCACCGGCGCGCCTCCCAGCCCGTTTTCACCCCGGAAGCCGCCCCAATACTAGGGTTTGGCCATCGCCTCCTCGAAGAACGCCACCGCCTCCGCTTCCACCCGCGTGCGTTTCATCGGCGGCAGGCTCTGCCAGATGCGTTTGCCGTAGGGCTTCTCCACCAGCCGCGCATCGCAGATCATCAGCACGCCGCGGTCGGTCTCGTCGCGGATCAGGCGCCCGGCGCCTTGCTTGAGCACGATGGCGGCGTGCGGCACCTGGTATTGCATGAAGGGGTTGCCGCCGGACTTGGCGATGGCGTCGATGCGCGCGGCCAGCACCGGATCGTCGGGCGGGGCGAAGGGCAGTTTGTCGATCACCACCAGTGAGAGCGCGTCGCCTTTCACGTCCACGCCTTCCCAGAAAGAATGGCTGGCCACCAGCACCGCGTTGCCCAGCTTGCGAAAGCGTTCCAGCAGTTCGGTGCGCGTGCCCTCGCCCTGCGCCATCAACGGAAATTCCCAGCCATGCTTTTCCCAGTGGTCCTTCAGCATGTCGAAGGCGCGGTCCATAGCGCGCAGTGAGGTGAAGAGCATGAACGTGCGCCCGGCCGCTGCTTCGATCACCGGCAGCGCCGCGCGCACCACGGCTTCGGTGTGCTCGGGCGTGTTGGGGGCCGGCATTTTGTCCGGCACGTACAGCAGCGCCTGGTTAGGGTAATCGAAAGGCGATGGCCACGCGGCAGTTACAACGCGGCGCTCGTTGAAAGCGTCGTCGATATCCATCTCGGCGTGGGCGGCGGGATCATCGCGCAGGCCCATCTCGTCCTGGTAATGGCTGAATTCGCCCTTCACGGCCAGCGTGGCGGAGGTGAAGATCCACGCACGCTTTTGCGACCACACCTGCTGATGAAAAATGTTTGCAATCGACAGCGGCGTGAGGTGGAACGCCAGCGAATGGCCGAACACCTCGGCCCAGCGGATGAAGCCCTCGACCGGCCCGCCCACGCCCTCCCCGCGCCAGCCGGCCAGACGCGCGGCAAATTCATCGGCGCGCTCCATGCAATTGGCCAGCTCCTGCGCGCGGCCGGACTGGCTCTCCAGCATCTCGCGCAGTTCACCGAGTTTTTCCTGCACGTCGGTGAAGGCGGCATCGAACCCATCGCGGCCGGCCACGTCCTGCCCCGGCAAGCGCGCGGCGTCTTCGCGCATCACAAGCCGCAAATCCTTGGCGGCTTTGTCGAGCGCAAGCGCGGCGATGGGCAGGTCGGCGAAATCGGCTGCATGCTGGATGCCCATGAGGCGCGAGTCGCGTGAAAGCTCGCCCAGTTGCGACGTGGTCACCACTTCGCCGAAGAACAAGGTGGCGGTCTCGGGCAGCTGGTGCGCTTCGTCAAAGATGACGGTGTTGCACGCGGGCAGCAGGTCCTGCGCGCCATCATCCTTCAGCACCAGGTCGGCAAAGAACAGGTGATGATTCACCACCACCACTTCGGCGGCCAGCGCGGCTTTGCGCGCTTTCATGACAAAGCAGGTCTCATATTGCGTGCACTGCGAGCCCAGGCAGTTCTCGCGCGTGCTCACCGCCAGGTTCCAGGCGCCGGAGCGCTCGGGCACATCGGGAAGTTCGGCGCGGTCGCCGGTGCCGCCGCCACCGAGGCAGCGATCGGCAAATCGGCGGATGACATGGATGTGGCGCGTGTCGTCGCGATTCAAAAAGCGGCCGTCGGCAATGGCGGCGTCGAGATGATGCAGGCAGACGTAGTTGGCGCGGCCCTTCAGCAGCGCGGTGGTCACCGGAATGCCCAGCGCCTCGATCACGGTGGGAATGTCGCGGTGATACAGCTGATCCTGAAGCGTTTTGGTGCCGGTGGAGATGATGACCTTGCCGCCAGAGCGCAGCGCGGGGACGAGGTAGGCAAAGGTCTTGCCGGTGCCGGTGCCGGCCTCGGCGATCAGCACCCCTGCGCGGGCGATGGCCTCCTCGATTTTCTCGGCCATCTCGATCTGGCTCTCGCGGTGGCGGAATCCTTCGATCTTTTTGGCAAGCGGGCCGTCAGGGTCGAACGTTTCTCGTAAATCGGACATGGCGGGATGATACCGGGCGGGGGCCTTGTTCTGATGCACATTCTGAGGAAGGCAATGGGATAATCAAAATCTCTACCCATCGCAATTCAAAGGCATGTGGCTAACCTGCAAAAAATAATCGAATGCCACTCGATCGCTTCGCGGCTCGTTCTATCGAGCGGGTTGACAGTCATGCTTTCAGCGTGCGGCCCCGAAGTCTGGAATTGGAAAGAGGAAGCAATTCTCGACGGAGGCCGGAAGATAGTCATCGAGCGGGAGGTAGTCTTTGCCGGCACCCGCCTACCGTGGGAGCGCGATCGACTTCAAAGCGAATACGTCATTCGCTTTTCTGCGCCAGACAATCCCGCATTGAGATACGAGTACCGAAGTATCGGCGGCCTAGAGCCAGGTTTGGTCGCATTCGTCAACGGTGTTCCCTACGTACTTGGCGAAGCCGTCCGAGGCGATGCCATCACTTACTACGATTGCCCGGACCCGGGATTCGTTATCCATCGATTCGATGGAAGCGGATGGAAACGGGCGGATTTGCGTGAGCTTCCCGCCACGCTCAAGAAAAAGAATCTGGCGATGTTTACAAGAGAAGCAGCGGTCATTGCTAAATCGGGCGTTCTTGCGTCTGCTGAACAGATAGAAAGTTGGAATAACGGCGAGTCTGCCGGAAAGCGTGCAGCTGGAAGGTTTGCAAACACCGCCGCATCCACCATTCCACGCCCGGAAAATGGAATGATTGCTTACGAGTGCAATGTGCCGGGCAAGCCTACCGCTTTATTGAATCTCGGCGAATTCAAACAACAGATTCGCAAGGCCCTCCCGGCCAACATTGAATAGCGCGAACAAAGTCTGGTGGAGCAATAAGCGCTGCAATTCTGCGCATCCTGCAGTCGAAATGAACTCGGCTTTTCGCTACATCACCAGGATATGAAGAGGGGCTGAAATGGCGCGAAGCGAAATGAACGGTATTTTTCCACTCTTGCGTACGGCGCTCGGCGGCGTGTTGGCTATCGGTAGTGGAATCCTTCGATCTTTTTGGCAAGCGGGCATCAGGGCCGAACGTTTCTCGTAAATCGGACATGGCGGGATGATACCGGGCGGGCGGGGTCATCTCGTGGTTGTGAGTTTCTGGGGGAAGAAGGATCGATGGGGCCGATCGAAAATCCCTCAATAACCATGCACTGGAGTGGCGCCGGAAGGGATTTGCAGCCGAATCGCGCAAGTCGACCGCTGAAAATCCCCCTCAATCCCCCTTTAGGAAAGGGGGAGGTTCGTCCCAGAGGCATCGCATTCCACGTGGTCACGTTCTGCTCCTCCCTTTAGGAAAGGGGAAGGTCGCGCTATTCGCGGCGCAATACAAATTGGCAGGTTTCACTCCTCCCTTTCTTAAAGGGAGGGTTGAGCCGGGGTTTCGCGTCCTATGGGACGCGCCGGCGAGACGGCGATCCCATGCAGGGGATCGCGCGGCCTGCAAGGCGGGAGGGATTTAGGGCGTCGCAACTCGCGGGGAGCCTACCAAAGGTCCGCGGAGATCTTCCTTTCGGAAAGCGGACGGACAAACTTGAAGATGTAATCACGCCCGCCCAAAAATGATCTTCTCCTTGGTCAGCAACTTCGCAATCGTGAACACCGCTACCAGGCTGATCGCCACATTGATCGCCAGCGGCACCGCGAAGTGCATCACTTCCACCGGGTCGCCGCGCAGGATGCGGGTGATGACCATCAGCTGCCCCAGCATCGGCACGAACAGCTGCCAGGTGGCGTCCTTCAGCTGCCCGAAGATGCTGATCATCGGCACCATGCTCACCGCCGTGATCATGTAGCTCACGTAGGTCTGCGCTTCCTTGTAGGTGCGGCCGTAGGTGGCGATGAGCATTTGCAGCGCGCCCATGGCCGGCGCGAAGCTCAGCATGGTGAGGCCGAAGCCGAGGAACTGCATGGGGCTGATCGACAGCACCGCCTGCAGCTTATCCACCGGCAGGAACTGCAGGGTGATGGCGAAGCCTGCCATGGTCAACGCCACCACGCCGATGCCGTAGATGCCGACCGCCAGCCATTTGCCCAGCACCAGTGACATGCGCGATACCGGGTTCATCAGCAGCGGCTCCATCGAGCCGCGTTCGCGTTCGCCGGCCGTCATGTCGATGGCCACGGAGGTGCAGCCGGTCACGCAGATGATGAGCGAGAAAAAAGGGATCATGAACAATAGCTGCGCCGCTCGCTGGGCGGGTGTGCCCATGTTGACGTCACGCAGCTCGACCGCGCGCGTCACCAGCGGCGAGACGCCGCGGGCGATGAGCCGCTGGTTGCCGACTTCGCGGTTGAAGCCCTGCACCAGGCGGCGGATGGCGCCGATGGCAACGTTGCCCGCGTCCTGGCGCGTGTCGTCATAAACCAGGTCCACTTCGGCACTGCCGGTGAGGAATTTCTCCTGGAAGTCCTTCGGGATCACCAGCACCGGTTCGTGCTTGCCGGTCTTGATCTGCGCGCGAAAATCAGCCGCCGGGGTCTTGATGCTGACATCCTGACGCGCAAAGAAGTTGGCGAGTTGCGGCGCATTTTCCACACCGTGCACGAACACCTCGCGCGCCTCGGCCTTTTTCTCGATGCTGGAGATGAACTGCGTGAACGCCACCAGCACGATCGGCCCCATCAGGATCGAGAGCAGGAACACCATGGCGGCGGTGCGCTTGTCGCGCAGGTGGTCCTTCAGTTCCTTTTTGAGGACCACCCAGATGGTTGCGGCGCTCATGCGGCCTCCCCGTGGTGCAAGTCTTCCATGCCGGCCAATACCATGAAGGCGTCCTCCAGATTGTCCTTGCCGCTTTGCGCCAGCAGCGCATCACGGCTGCCCTGCGCAGTGACCCGGCCCCGGGCGATGATGACGATCTCATCGCACAGCGCCGCCACTTCCTGCATGACGTGGCTGGAGAACAGCACCGTGCGGCCTTCGGCGCGCAGGCGCTTGATCAGTTCGCGCAGGGCGCGGGTGCTCATCACATCCAGCCCGTTGGTGGGCTCGTCGAGGATGACATTCTCCGGCTCGTGCACCAGCGCACGGGCGATGGCGACCTTCATGCGTTCGCCCTGCGAAAAGCCTTCGGTGCGGCGGTCGAGGATGTCTTTCATGTCCAGCCACTCCACGTAGCGCGCCAGTGTTTGTTCCGATCGCGCGACATCGATGCCGCGCAGTTCGGCGTAGTAGCGGATGTTCTCGCGGGCGGTCATGCGGGTGTACACGCCGCGCGAATCGGTGAGCAGTCCGCATGCGCGGCGCGCGCCGTCCGGGTCGGTGGCCACATCGGCGTTGCCGACGCACGCGCTGCCGCTGTCGATGTCGATCAGCGTGCCGATCATGCGGATGGTGGTGGTCTTGCCGGCACCGTTGGGGCCGAGCAGGCCGGTGATGGCACCCCCGGACGCGGTGAACGAGACGCCGTCCACAGCCTGCACCTCGCCGAAGCGTTTTTTCAGGTCACGGACTTCGATCATGATGCGTTCCCCCTGGCGTTCTTCGCGGTGTGGACATCGGCGTTCGCCTTCACGTCCTTGTCGGCTTTCTTGTCCTTCTCGCGCATCGGCTCATAAAACGTCGGCCGCGGGATGCGCGCGAGGCAGGTACCGTCTATGTCGGCGGTGCTGGCGGATTCGATGAATTTCTTGACCAGCTTCGGTCCGCAGCCGCGGCTGCTGACGCCGTGGCCGATGTTGGGCGCGACGATATGCAGCGCGTTGGAAAGCGATTTCTTCACTTCCTCGCCGAACACCGGCGGTGTGACCGGGTCCAGCCCGCCGCTGAAGATCAGCACCGGCTTGTCGGATTTCACTGGCGTGGCGAAATCCGGCGGCACGCTGCCGCGCGGCCACTCCTCGCAGCCGCGCACGAACTCGCGCACGAACAGCGAACCGAACGGCGGCGTCAAATCCTTGCGATCGGCGTCGGTGATGCGCGGCACGTCCTCCGCGCACACCACCGAAAAGCGCATGCCCAGCGCGTTTTTCTCGTCGGCCTGGTCGCCGAACAGCGAGACCAGCGCGGTCAACGGGCCGGGGTTGCCGCGGCGCGCTTCGCTCAGCGCGGCCGGCAACTGCGCCTGCAGCTCCGGCACGTACAGGGTCGAGAACACGGCCGTCAGGATCAGCTCGCTGGTCAAGGCGGACTCGCGCTTCACGCCGGTCAGCGGGTCGGTGATGCTGATCTTGCGTGGATTCTTCTCGACATCGGCAATCAGCGCCTCGGCGTCGGCGCGCACCGTCGGATAGGCTCGCGCGCAGGCCGGGCTTTTTTCGCAGGCCGCGATCATGCCGGCATAGCTCGCGCCGGCATCGCGGCCGAAGGTGGCGGGCAGCACCAGTGAAGGTGAGGCGACGCCGTCGAGCACCACGCTGCGCACATGCGCCGGATAGCGGCGCAGGTATTCCATGGCCGAACGCGTGCCGTACGAGCCGCCCCACAGGTTGATCTGGTCGTATCCCAGCGCCGCGCGCGCCTCGTCGATGTCGGCCATGGCCACGGTGGTGCCGTATTGCGTGAGGTCGGCGTGTTTTTCCCGCGCTTCGCGACATTCCTTGAACAAGCGCCGTGACAACGCTTCGCGTTTGGCCGGCTCGATGATGACCTGCATCTGCGGGTCGTCGATCTTGCAGTGCAGGCCGTTGGATTTGCCGGTGCCGCGCTGGTCAATCAGCACGATGTCGCGTTTGGTATTGAGCGCGCCGAGGATCATCATGGCCTGCTGCGCGAGATCGGTGGCGGCCTGCCCGGGACCGCCAGCAAACAGGAAGATCGGGTCCGGCGCCTTCACCCGCGCCGAGGCCGGCAGCACCACGATATTGAGGCCGATCCGGCGGCCCTGTTTGGTGGCGCGGTTCTCGATGACGTCCAGCGTGGCGCACTTCACCGCGTTTTCGATGTGCGGCACGCGGCATTCCTTGAGGGCCAGCGTGGCCGCGGGCTTGCCCGGATCGGTATCGCTGCAGCCCGCCAGCGCCAGGGCCGCCAGCATCGCAGCCGCACCGGTTCCGGCGACAATTCGCCTGTTCATGTATTGGGTTCCTTTTCGCTTCAGGTGGGCGCACCTTAGCGGCCATGGCCGGCCGTGTCAAAAATGCTGAGACGAATCCCCGCTTTGGCGGGATAAAACCCCCGCGCGGCCTCCTATAATCGGCGGGTGAACAAGCCGCCCGATCCGCCCGCCACACCCGTCTTCCCCCGCCACGATCCGGCCACGCCGGCTTTCTGGGACGTGCGCTTCGATGCCGCATTCACGCCCTGGGACCAGGGCGGCGTGCCGCAAGGCCTGATTGATTTTGTGCAGGCTCAACCGCAGCCCCTGCGCACGCTGATTCCCGGCTGCGGTTCGGCTCACGAGGTGCGGTTTCTTGCCGAGCGCGGCTGGCCGGTGCTGGCAGTGGATTTCTCGGCGAGCGCGGTGGCGCACGCAAGGCAACTGCTCGGCCCCCATGCCGGTCACGTGCAGGAAGCGGATTTCTTCGGCACGACGCTGCAACCGGGGCAGTTCGACCTGATCTACGAGCGCGCCTTCATGTGCGCCCTGCCCCGCGCGATGCGGGCCGACTGGGCGACGCGGGTCGCAGAACTGCTCGCACCCGGCGCTCTCCTGGCCGGCTTTTTCTTTTTTGACGACACGCCCAAGGGACCGCCGTTCGGCATCAGCCCGGCAGAGTTGGACGAATTGCTGTTGCCGGCATTTGAATGTATCGAAACCCGCGTGCCGCCCGACTCCATTCCCGTTTTTGCCGGCAAGGAGCGGTGGATGGTGTGGCGCAGGCGCTAGCGTAGTGCTCCTTTGATATTCGGGCTGGTGCAAAAGGCCGCGCTCTCCCGCGCGGCAATGCCCCCTCGCTACGCTCTCCCCCTTTCCCAAAGGGGGACTGAGAGGGATTTTCGTCGGATGTGGCTTGATGACGACCGAAAATCCTCCTCGATCCTCCTCTAGGAAAGGAGGAAGTGCCTGTTGGTCGTGCTATGCGTCGGCATGCGAGCGCGCATGATGTTTTTCCGGCACCACCTTCCCCTTATGCGGCACTTTCCGCTTTCCTAAGGAGGGTGAGGTGGGGATTTCGGGTAGCATGCTTCGCTCCCACCGAACGGCATTCAGCAGCAACGGAATGCGCGCCCTTCGAAGGTGGAAGAGATTTCCTGTTGCCATCGCGCGGTATGATTGCCGTCATGAAAATGCTGCTGCCAACCGTGCTGCTGCTTTTTACCGCCGGCGCATGTGCCGAGGAGATCGGGCCGGCACCTGCCGCTGCGCCGCCCGTGCGGGAGGCGCAAACCGCCGAAGCCCGGTCCACGCCGCCTGTGGCCAACCTGCTCATCCATGCCTTGTCGATGATCGGCGTGCAATACAAGTTTGGCGGCAACAGCGCGGAGAGTGGCTTCGACTGTTCGGGTTTCGTGCGCTATGTTTTCCAGGAAGCCGCGGGACTCAATCTGCCGCGCGATTCCTATGGCATGAGCAAGCTGGGCGACACGGTCGACCTCAACCAGCTCGTGCCCGGCGACCTGCTGTTTTACAACACGCTGCGTCGGCGTTTTTCGCATGTGGCGATCTACATCGGTGAAGGCCGCTTCGTGCATGCCCCATCGCGCGGCAAGAGCGTGGAGATTGTCGACATGAGCGACCGTTACTGGAAGAACCGTTTCAACGGCGCGCGACGCCTGCTGCAACCGGCGACCGAATAGCCGCATCGACTGCGCGACCCAAAATGAAAAACGGCCACATGTGTGGCCGTTTTCCTTATTCACTGACGCCGGCGCGATTACTCGCCGTACATCTTCTGCTTCATTTCGCGGCGTTCCTGCGCTTCGATGGTCAGCGTCGCGGTCGGACGCGCCAGCAGGCGCTGGATGCCGATGGGTTCGCCGGTTTCTTCGCAGTAACCGTAGGAGCCGTCCTCGATGCGCACCAATGCCGCTTCGACTTTCTTCAGCAGCTTGCGTTCGCGATCGCGGGTCCGCAACTCCAGCGCATGTTCTTCTTCCAGCGTGGCGCGATCGGCCGGATCCGGCGCTACCGCGATTTCACGCAGGTGTTCGGTGGTGGCGCCGGCGTTCTCGCGCAATTCCGCCTGCAACTGCAGCAGGCGATGCTTGAAAAATGCGAGCTGCTGCGAAGACATGTAGTCGGTCTTGGCCTGCTTGACCAGCTCCGATTCCGACAACAATCCGCCGACGCGCACCGTCGAAAGATGCACCGTCGCGTGCGGTTGCGGCGCCGCCTTGACAACCGGTTTTTCAGCCGCGCGCGGTGGCGGGCTGGCGGGAACATTGGAGGCAAACTTCGGACCGCCGGCACTGGCGGCATGCGTGGTTGCAACCGGCAGCGGCGCGGCTTTGGCGGCGCCCTTTCCAGCGAGCTTGAGCGGGGGCTTGGCCGCAACTTTCAATGCAGGTTTGGCGCTTGCCTTCGGCTCTACCTTGGGCGCAGCTTTGGGAGCGGACTTGGGGACACCTTTTGTGGCGGTTTTAGGCACGGTTTTCTGAGTAGGTTTCTTGGCCGTTTGCACGGGGGACTTTGCAGCCGGTTTGGCAACCTTGGTGACCTTGGCATGCTTCGCCACCTTCGCCACCTTTGCCGTCTTGGCAACCGCGGCCTTCTTCACCGACGATTTGGCACCGGTCTTGGCGGCAACCTTGGCGTGCGATTTCGGCGCCGGCTTGGCGGCCGTTTTCGGCACGGCTTTCTTGGTGGTTTTGGCCGTGCTGGCTTTGGTTACTTTGGTGACCGGTTTCTTCTTGGTCGTTTTCGATTTTGCGGTGGCCAACTTCAATCTCCTGAAGCGACATGCGGGTGTTGCCGGCTGCATTCTTGCCCGGGCACGCGAGTGCCCGGAACCTGAAAAACGCGTAAGTGTACTGTAATGCGCCCTGCAAATTCAACGGAATTGTTTTTTTGCCCGCGCGGGTGCCAACGCGCGTGCTGCCCGCCTGGCAAACAGGGGCAACTCATTCGCCGGCCCGCGCCGTTGCCGGGGCCGAGCGCCACCAGCTTGCCGCGATCGAAATCGCCAGGATCGACGCGACCACGCCCAGCGAAATGAACACGGGAATTTTCACGAAATCGACAATCAGCATCTTGATGCCGACAAACATCAATACCACCGCCAGTCCGTACGAGAGCAGGTGGAATCGCGCCGCCAGATCGGCCAGCAGGAAATACAGCGCGCGCAGGCCGAGGATGGCGAAGATGTTTGAGGTCATGACGATGAACGGATCCTTGGTAATGGCAAAGATGGCCGGGATGGAGTCGACCGCGAACACCACGTCGGTGACGCCGATCATGATGATGACCAGGAACAAGGGGGTGAAGAAGCGAACCCCGTCACGCACCATGGTGAATTTCTCGCCTTCGAAGCCCGTCGTCAGGTTGAGGTGGCCGCGCAGCCACTTCACCAGGGGATTGCGGTCCAGGTCCGGCTTGGCATCGGCGAACACCGCCATTTTGATGCCTGTCAAAAGCAGGAAGGCGCCGAACACGTACAGCAGCCAGTGGAACTGCGCGATCAGCCAGGCGCCGATCAGGATCATGATCACGCGCAGCACGATGGCGGCGACAACGCCCACCACCAGGGCGCGGCGCTGCAACTCGGCCGGCACGGCGAAGAACGTGAAGATCATCAGGAACACGAAGATGTTGTCGACCGAGAGCGATTTCTCGATCAGGTAGCCGGTGAGGAACTCCGTGGTCTTCACGCCGGCGAACTCGCGGCCGTGACTGTCTTCAAGCACAAACCACAGCACGCCGGCAAACACGAATGACAGCGCCACCCAGATGAGCGACCAGACGGCGGCTTCACGCGAACTCACGCGCTGGCCCTGCTTCCGGTCCAGCACCACCAGGTCTACCACCAGCGCGACCAGCACAAAGACCGAAAAGCCGGTCCACAACCACACATTGCCAATAGTTTCAAACACGAACAGTCCTCCACGTCGTCAAAAGGGATTGGTAAAACCTCGACGCGTTGAGGGCCGCACCACGCCGAACCTTTCGGCGGTGGATGACTTTTCGCAAGAAACAGGATGAAGGACCTTGCGACGTGGGCACACAACGCGCAAAGGTCTTGCCAGAGTGACCGGGCCCGGATAACACCGGACGCAGCGACTCTCGACACCGGAACCGCGCGGGGAACATGACCCCGTTGATTCGTATTGACGACATCGAGACAGGAGAAAGGCACGGGGCCCGGCTCCTGCGGCTACTCCCCTTTGGAGGACTGGTGCCGAAGCACCAGCGGGCCGAAGTATAAGCACATGTTTCGGCTGTGGCAACTATTTTCTAGAAAAATTCCAGCAAATTCAGGCGCTTTCGGTCCAGTTAAGAATCATTCTTGTTAAACTGCCGGCATGGATCAGGCAAATTCCACTCCGCTGCAGGGCACGTCGGCCGTGCGCGCCGCTCCGCGCGCCGCGCGCAGCGTGAACGTATCGCTGCTGGCAAGCGGCTGCCTGGCTATCGCACTGCTGCTGTCGGTGCCGCTGTGGACCGTATTTGGCAGCGTGTTCGCCGCCGATGCCGGGGCATGGGCGCACATTCGCGCCACCGTGCTGCCGGACCTCATCACCAACAGCCTGGTACTGGTCGTGCTGGTCGGCATCGGCGTGGCCTTCACCGGCACATTGACGGCCTGGATTACCGCAACGTTCGATTTTCGCGGTCGCGCAGCATTCGAATGGATGCTGATCCTGCCGCTGGCCATGCCGGCCTATGTGATGGCCTATGCCTATACCGATGCCTTGCAATATGCGGGACCGGTGCAGTCGGCGCTGCGCGAATGGTTCGGCTGGCAGGCGCGCGGCGACTATTGGTTCCCCGACGTGCGTTCGATAGGCGGCGCAGCCGTGATGCTCACGTTCGTGCTGTATCCCTATGTCTATGTTCTGGCGCGCGTGGCATTTCTTGAGCAATCGTCGGCCATGGCCGAAGCGGGCCGTACCTTCGGCTTCGCCCGCATGGGTATTCTCTGGCACGTATCGCTGCCGCTGGCACGTCCGGCGATTGCGGCCGGTGTCGCGCTCGCCTTGATGGAAACGCTGGCCGACTACGGCACGGTCGCCTATTTCGGCATCCCGACATTTACCACCGGCATTTTCAATGCGTGGTTTTCGCAGGGGGATCGCATATCTGCCGCCTAACTCGCGGTGATTCTGCTGGCGTTCGTCGCCGGCGTGGTTGCCGCCGAGCAACTGGCGCGCCGACGACTGCGGTTTCATCAGGCCGGCTCGCCGCGTCCGTCCCGCACGCGCCTGCATGGTCCCGCGGCACTGGCCGCGTCGCTGGTATGCCTGCTGCCATTGCTGCTTGGCTTCGCCATCCCGCTGCTGATCCTGTTGAAGCTGGCGCTGGCCGAGGGCGACGCCACTTTTGGCGTGCGCTTCATCCGCCTGGCACTCAACAGCTTCGGCATCGCCGGCCTCACCGCCATCATCGCGGTCGGCGTCGCCTTGATGCTGGCGTATTCGGCGCGGCTCGCGCGCCAGCCGTGGAGCGCCGGCGTGAATCGCGCAATTTCGCTCGGTTACGCGGTACCGGGCACGGTCATCGCCGTGGGTGTGCTGCTGCCGCTCGCCACGCTGGATCACGCGCTGGTCGCGCTGCTCGAAACGCTGTCCGGACGGTCCCTGCCGCTGCTCCTGACCGGCAGCGTAATTGCGCTGGTGTACGCGTACCTGATCCGCTTCCTGGCCGTGGCCCTGCAGAGCGTGGAAGCGGGCCTCGCCAAGATCACGCCGAGCATGGACGATGCGGCGCGCTCGCTGGGCGCCACCGCCCCGCAGGTGGCGATGGCGGTGCATGTGCCGCTGCTCAGGAAGAGCCTCATCACGGCGGCGCTGCTGGTATTTGTCGATGTGATGAAGGAATTGCCCGCCACGCTGGTGCTGCGGCCCTTCAACTTCGACACGCTGGCGGTGCAGGCCTACAACCTGGCCATGGACGAGCGGCTGGCGGAGGCTTCCACTGCCTCGCTGTGCATTGTTGCGGTCGGACTGATCCCGGTAATCCTCGCCTCGCGCGCCATCACCCGTCCGATTCAAAACACGGTTCAACGCGAAAAAATGCCGGGCAAGTTGCTGCCCGGCACTTCACACTGAACGACGGCTGCCGGCTCGTGGCCGGCAAAATTTCCTGCTACTTCCAGCCGGCCCGGTCGAAAATCTGCGCCGCCGCGGCGTAGTTCTTGCCGACCATGTCCATCGACAGCGCGTCGCGCTTGAATGGCCCCATGGCCTTCAGCGCGGAATTGTCCGCCGTGCCAACCACCGGGTATTCATTGTTGCCGTTGGCGAAGTAGTTTTGCGCTTCCGGACTGGCGAGGTACTCGAGGAACTTGATGGCGGCGTCCTTGTTGGGTGCGTGGCGCGCCACGCCGGCGCCGGAGATGTTGATGTGCGCGCCGCGCGCATGGGCGCCGGACTGGTTGGGAAACAGCACGCCCACCTTTTCGACGACCGCGCGGTCGTCTGGCTTGTCCGATTTGATGAGGCGCGCGAAGTAGTAGGTGTTGCCCAGCGCGATGTCGCATTCGCCCGCCGCCACCGCCTTGATCTGGTCGGTGTCGCCGCCCTTGGGTGCGCGCGCCAGATTGGCCACCACGCCGCGTGCCCAGGCTTCCGCCTTGGCAGGACCGTCGGCCGCAATCATCGATGACATCAGCGACAGGTTGTAGGGATGCATGCCGGAGCGCACGCAGATCTTGCCTTTCCATTTGGGGTCGGCCAGCGACTCATAGTCGGCAAGATCCTTTGCATTGACGCGTGCCTTGGCATAAAAGATCGGCCGCGCCCGCACCGAGAAACCGTACCAGGAGCCGTCGGCCGCACGCAGTTCGCGCGGAATCTTTTCTTCCAGCAGTTTCGATTTCACCGGCTGGAACAGCCCCAGTTCCTGCGCCTTCAACAGGCGCCCCATGTCCACCGTGATCACCACATCCGCCGGGCTCTTGTCGCCTTCACTTTTGAGGCGCTCGATCAGCGGGTCTTCCGGCCCCTCGATGCGGTTGACCTTGATGCCGGTGGCCTTTTCAAAGTTGGCATACAGCGCTTCGTCGGTCTGGTAGTGACGCGATGAGTACAGGTTCAGCACCGCTCGCTGGGCACTCGCCGACGAGGCGCTGGCACACAGCACGATCGCGGCGGCGAGGATCTTCATGGATTGCATGGCACTTCCTTGGTAGGTGGTATTGAATTCAGGCAACGCTGGAACCACGGCGGATACTGGCATTCCGGATGTCGCGGACCGTGCTTTCTGGCACTGCATCAATCTTAATGCGAATAATTCGTATTTGTCAATACAAGGCGATCCTGCACGGATTGATCTATACTGAGTCCATGAGCAAGTTTCTGGATATACAAGAAGTTAGCTTCAACTATCCCGGCGGCAAGGCCGTTACCTCGGGCCTGTCATTTGCCGTGGACGATGGCGAAATCGGCTGCCTTCTCGGCCCGAGTGGCTGTGGCAAAACCACCATGCTGCGACTCATCGCCGGCTTTGAGCGCCCCACCGCCGGCGCCATCTACCTGCGCGACACCCTGCTGGCCGACGCGCAGCATTGCATGCCGCCCGAGCAGCGCCACATCGGGGTGGTCTTCCAGGACTACGCGCTGTTCCCGCACCTGAGCGTCGAAAAAAACATCGCCTTCGGCTTGCGCGGCATGAGCGCCGGCGAGGCACGCATCCGCGTCGGCGAGATGCTGGAACTGACGCGCCTGACGGCGGAAGCGCGCAAATATCCTCACGAAATTTCCGGCGGGCAGCGACAGCGTGTGGCGCTGGCGCGCGCACTTGCGCCGCGACCCGCGCTGGTGCTGCTTGACGAGCCCTTCTCCAACCTCGATGTGGAACTGCGCGAGCAGCTGGGACTGGAAGTCCGCGCGCTGTTGCGCCAGCTGTCGACACCGGCCCTGCTGGTGACGCACGACCAGCATGAGGCATTTTCCATTGCCGACCGCATCGGCGTGATGAACCATGGCCGCATCGAGCAGTGGGACACAGCCTACAACCTCTACCACCGTCCGGCATCGCGGTTCGTGGCCGATTTTGTCGGCCAGGGGGTGCTGATGCGCGGCACGGTGCTGGGCGAGGACAAGATCGATACCGAACTGGGCCTGTTGCCGCACTGCCCCGGCTGCGCGCTGCGCGAGGGGCAGCGCGTCGAAGTGCTGCTGCGGCCCGATGACATCCTTCACGACGACGCGTCAAGCAGCCAGGCCGAAGTCATGCACAAGGCATTTCGCGGCGCGGAGATCCTCTACACATTGAAGTTGCCCAGCGGCGCCAGCGTGCTGTCGCTGGTGCCCTCGCATCACAACCACGAGATCGGCCAGAAGATCGGCATCAAGCTCGAAATCGACCACGTCGTGGCATTTCCGGCCGGCGCCGACTGAGTCACGCCGCCACGGGCCGCGCTATGGCTTGTGCAGCGGATGTGCCTTGTGCGGCGCCTTGTTGTGCTCGCCCTTTTCGGCCTTATCACCCTTTTCGGCCTTATCACCCTTTTCGCCTTTTTCTGACTTCTGCGGCACGTCGTCCCTCGCGTCACGCGCAGCCTTGCCGGAGGACTTGTTGGCGGCCTTGGCATCCTCGCGCGATTTCTTCGCGTCCTCACGCTGCTTCTGCGCGGCCTCGCGCTTTTCCTTGATCGCCTGCTGGCGTAGCTCGCGCCTGGTCGCGGCCTCGGTCTTGGCCGATTGCAGCTTCTGGCGGATTTCGCTGCGCCGCTCCTCGCGCCGCTGTTCGATGCGCTGCTGGATGGCAGCGTGGCGGCCATTGAACAGCGCCTCGTGGCGACCCGCGCGGAAATGTTTGGGAACGTCTTTCAGGATCCGCGGCCGCGCATTATTGTCGTGGGGCACAAAGCCCGCCTGGTTCGGCGCGACATCGGCACGTCCGCCCGCCGTCTGGATGAAGCTGCCGCCTTCGTTCACCTTGTCATAGGTGCCGGCATCGCCTTCGCTGGAGCCCTTGGGAATCACATAGGGTTCATGATCGGTTCCGCGAATGCCGATGGTGGCATTGGGGGTACGCACCGTATAGCTGTTGCGGTTGTACTTGCCGATCCAGCCGGTGAGTGACCGAAAGCTGCCTTCGAGCAGACCGAACACGCCGCTATCGGTCGGTTCGCCCTTGGCCTGATACTTGACGATGCGCATCTTGGTGTTGGGGCGCACCGAGATGTAGCCGCCGTCCTCCATGTCGAGGTGCAGTTCGCCGTCCTTGCCGGTGATGATGCTGTCGCCTTCCACCAGAAAGTCACCGGCGGCAACCTTGCGGCGCTTCTTGTCGGCGGCCATCACCGTGACATCGCCCTCGACCAGCGACACCTTGGCCGCGCGATTGACCTCGACGGTCTTGTCGGCACCGGCGGCCGCAGCGAGGGCTGCCGGCGCGGTTGCCAGTGCCGGCGCTGGCGTGGATTGGGCGAACAAAGAGGCGGGGGCAAGCAGCGTGCCGACGCAAAACAGCAGGGAGCGGATCACGGTCATGCCCCGCAGATTACGCAATTCTGCGCTGGTCCTCAATCACCTTGCCGTCGTTGGGCAGGCTGTTTGCCGGCACGTTGACGACAGCGCCCCGCAACTTGGTGATGTCGCGAATCGTTTGCGCGATCGCATCCTGATTGATGCTGCCCTCGGACTCGCACAGCAACTGCATGGCGTCATTGCCATCGACCTGGCCGACCACCAGCCGCGCGCGCCGCAGCTCGGGATGCCGGCGCACGATTTCCGCCACCTGATGCGGATGAACGAACATGCCGCGCACCTTGGTGGTCTGGTCAGCGCGACCCATCCAGCCCTTGATGCGCATGTTGCTGCGGCCGCAGGGCGACTGGCCGGGCAACACTGCGGAAAGATCACCCGTGGCAAACCGCACCAGCGGATAGTCGCGGTTGAACGCGCTCACCACCACTTCACCCACATCGCCCTCGGCAACCGGTTCGCCGGTCCCGGGCCGGACAATTTCAACAATGCGCTGCTCGGCGACGATGAGCCCTTCGCGCGCCGGCGACTCGTAGGCGATCAACCCCAGATCGGCTGAACCGTAGGCCTGATAGGCGTCCACATTGCGTGCCTTGAGAAATTCCCGCACCGGTGGCAGAAACGCCTCGCCCGACACCAGCGCGCGCCGCATTGAGGAGACGTCCGCACCCAGTTCGTCGGCCTTTTCCAGCAGCAGTTTCAGAAAAGAAGGCGTACCGACGTAGCCGTCCGGCCGCAACGCGCGGATGGCGTCGACCTGCATTTCGGTTTGCCCGACGCCGGCGGGAATGACCGCGCAACCGAGCGCGTGCGCACCGGTCTCGAACATCGAACCGGCCGGCGTGAGGTGATAGGAAAAGGTGTTGTGCACGATCTGGCCGGCGCGGAAACCTGCGGCGAACAGCGCGCGTGCCGTGCCCCAGAAATCGGCCTCGCGGCCTTCAGGGTCGTAGATCGGCCCGGGGGAAACGAACAGGCGCGCCAGCCGCCCCGGCGGTGTCGCTGTCATGCCGCCGAAGGGCATGCCGGCCTGCTGCAGGGCGTGCAGATCCGATTTGCGCGTCACCGGCAACTTCGCCAGCGCCTCGCGCGAAGTGATGGCATCAACATCGATGTCGGCCAGCAGTTTGCCGAAATAGCCGGTGTGCCGCTTCGCATGTCCCAGCTGCACCGGCAGCGACTGGAACAACGCGCGCTCGCGTGCCTCAGGTCGCCGCGTTTCCAGCGCGTCGTAATACTCGCCCACACTCATTGGATTTCCTTGCGCGCCGCGTTCACGCCAGCCAGCGTTTGCGGCGACGGTAATGCTTCACGTCGCGGAATGACTTGCGGCCCGCCTTGGAGATGCCGAGGTAAAACTCCTTCACGTCCTCGTTGTCGGACAGGCTGGCCGCCGCGCCCTCCATCACCACCCGGCCGTTTTCGAGGATGTAGCCAAAGTCGGCGTAACGCAGCGCGACCATGGTGTTCTGCTCGGCCAGCAGGAAACTCACGCGCTCTTTCTTGTTGAGGTCGCGCACGATCTCGAAGATTTCCTCGACGATCTGCGGCGCCAGCCCCATCGATGGCTCGTCGAGCAGGATCATCGACGGTTTGGCCATCAGCGCGCGCCCCACCGCCGTCATCTGCTGCTCGCCGCCGGAGGTGTAGCCCGATTGCGCCTGCCGCCGCGTTTTCAGTCGCGGGAAATAGTTGTAGACCTTCTCAAGGTCGGCGGCGATGGCACCGCGACCGTCGGTGCGTGTGTACGCGCCGGTGAGCAGGTTCTCCTCGACGCTCAGGTGCGCGAAACAGTGACGCCCTTCCATGACCTGCACCACCCCGCGCTTGACCAAGTCCGACGGCGAGAGCTGATCGACGCGTTCGCCTCGCAACACCACCGATCCCTTGGTCACGGCGCCGCGCTCGGCACGCAGCAAGTTCGACACCGCGCGCAGCGTGGTGGTCTTGCCCGCACCATTGGCGCCGAGGATGGCGACGATGCCGCCTTGCGGAACGCTCAGGGAGACACCCTTCAAGACCAGGATGACGTGGTTGTAGATGACCTCGATGCCGTTGACCAGCAGTAGTGCGCTGGCGGGTTCGGTAGCGGTGGAGGCCGGTGTGGATGCGATGTTCATGATTGCGCTAATGCCAGAAGTCCCGCACTGGCGCGGCTCGCAGGCCAAAAATGCCTGAAACACCGCGCCAGTGCTAGTGGTTCGTTGAAGTGCCCGGCACCAACCTTGCCGGGTTCTCCTTGGGGCACTTATCCCTTTCCTAAAGGGGTGAAGCGGGGGTTTCGGAAAGCATGCTTTCCACCCGCTGAACGGCGAGGCAATGCAGTGCCTCGCGCGCCCTGCAAGGGATTGAGAGGGATTTCTGGCGGTTGCGAAATGTTGACCATCGAAAATCTCCCTCAATCCCTCTTTAGAAAAGAGGGAAGTGCCTTGCGTGGACCACGGCTTTCTGTGACAAGTCGAATTTCAGCAAACTTCGGGGCTTTCTTCGGGCGACCGCTACTTCTCCTTCGAGCAATCGCGCGGCGTAATCTTCTTTTCCGCCGCGTACTTGGTCGCCGCCGCCTTGATCATCGGCGCCAGCATCTTCTGGTCCGAGGTGTACCAGTCGGAGGTATAGCTCCAGGCCTTGCCGTCCCAGGTGTGGATGCGTGCCGAGCGCGCGCCTTCATGGTCGCTGCACGAGGTCTTGATCGGCTGGATCATGCCGTCCATGCCCAGCGTCTTGATGCGCGCGCCATCGATGTTGAGGTTCTCCGCACCCCAGCGCACTTCTTCGCCGGTGACAACACGGTTGCCGTATTTTTTCTGCGCGACGCGGATCGCCTCGACCACCAACGCCGCGGAAATCATGCCGCGGTTGTAGAGCACATGGCCGATGTCCTTCTTGTCGCCGGTGCCGTTGCCCTTGTCATATACAAACTTGGCGATGTCCTTGTGGACCTGCCGGTCGTTTTCCGAGCTGTGCGCCAGCGCCAGGCCGTTGTAACCCTTGGCGGCCATCTCTGCAGGTAACACGTCAGGCTCAGCCGCCGCCCACCACACGGCATACATCTGCAGGCGCGGATACGAGACGGCAATCGCTTCCTTGATGGCGGTGGAATTCATCACGCCCCAGCCCCACAGGAATACGTAATCAGGACGCTGTTGGCGGATCTGCAGCCAGGTGGCTTTCTGCTCGACGCCGGGATGGGTCACCGGCAGTTTGATCAGCTCGAAGCCGTGTTTCTTGGCGTGCTCCTCAAGTACCGGAATCGGTTCCTTGCCGAACGGCGAGTCGTGGTACACCAGCGCGATTTTCTTGCCCTTGAGGCTGCCGCGCTTGGCCACGTGCTGCACCAGAATGTCCGCCGCGGTCCAGTAGGTACCCATCAGCGGAAAGTTCCAGGCAAACACGCTGCCGTCCACCGATTCGGAGCGGCCATAGCCGGTGGTGAACAGCACGATCTTGTCGGCCGCGACTTTTTCGGAAAGCGCGAAGGTAATACCGGTTGAGAGTGGATTGACCGCCACCGGCTTCTTGCTCTTCATGCGCTCATAGCATTCCACGCCGCGGTCGGTGGCGTAAGCGGTTTCGCATTCGTCGAAGGCGATCTTCACGCCATTGACGCCGCCGTCACGCGCATTCACCAGCTTCAGGTAATCGACGAAGCCATTGGCCCAGGGCGCCCCATTGGTGGCATAGGCCCCGGTGCGGTACACCAGCACCGGCACATAGATTTCCTTGTCCGACTGTGCGGCCACGGGGAGCGCCGCGGCCAGGCCGGTCGCAATCGCCCCGGCCATCATCATCTGCTGCATCCATCGTTTCATGATTTGTCCTCCAATGTTGTTGAACATCCACCCGCCCGCTTCCATACCAGCCTCTACACCAAAAACGTGCCGCACCGCCTAGTGCGGGAACGGCCACAAGCGCAACTTCTCCTTGCCGATTGCCCACAGCCGCGCCAATCCATGCGGCTCGACGATCAGGAAAAACACAATCAGCACACCGAATACCATCAGTTCCGCATGCGCCACCAGCGCGGTATCGATATTGACGCCGAATACGTGGCCGATCACCGGCAGCACCTGGCTCAGCGCGATCGGCAGGATGACGATGAACGCCGCGCCCAGGAAAGAACCGAGTATGGATCCCAACCCGCCGATGATGATCATGAACAGCAGGTTGAAGGAAAGGTTGATGTTGAACGCCAGCGGCTCCCACGATCCCAGGTGCACGAAGCCCCACAGTGCGCCGGCAATGCCGACCAGGAACGAACTCACGCCGAACGCCGTCAGCTTGGCATACACCGGCCGGATGCCGATCACTTCCGCCGCCACGTCCATGTCGCGCGTCGCCATCCAGGCGCGGCCGATGTGGCTGCGCACCAGGTTTCGCGTTGCCAGCGCCGCCACGACCACAATGGCCAGCACGAACAGGTATTTCTCCAGCGGCGACTCCACTTTCCAGCCAAACATTTCCACCGCCGCCGGTGCCACCGATCCCGACGAGTTGTAATTGGTAAACCACTTGACGCGGGCAAAGGTCCAGTCGCTGAAGAACTGCGCCGCCAGCGTGGCCACGGCCAGATATAAACCCTTGATGCGCAGGCTGGGGATGCCGAACAGCATGCCCACCATGGCCGCGCACAGCCCGGAAAGTACCAGCACCACGATGAAATTGAGGAACGGCAGGCGCACCACGAAGTTGTAGGCCGCGTACGCCCCCACCGCCATGAACGCTGCCGTGCCCAGCGAAATCTGCCCGCAGTAACCCACCAGCACATTGAGTCCGATGGCGGCCAGCGCCAGGATCAGCCACGGCACGATGATGGCGCGGAAAAGGTAGTCGCTGGTGATGAACGGCACCACCAGGAACGCAAACAGCAGCAGCCCCCAGACGAAAATCCGGTCCTGCAGGATCGGGAACAGCTGCTGGTCTTCCTTGTAGCTGGATTTGAATTGGCCGTTTTCGCGATAGAACATGGCTGGTTCCTGTCCCTATACGCGGTCGATGTGCCGCTCGCCGAACAATCCCTCCGGACGAACCAGCAGGAACAGCAGCGCCAGCATGTAGGCAAACCAGTTTTCGATGCCGCCGCCGGCCAGGTCAAACGTCGACACCAGCCATGGCGAAAGAAACACCTCGGCAACTTTCTCTCCGACGCCGATGATGAGGCCGCCAATGATGGCGCCGGGGATTGAAGTCAATCCGCCGAGGATCACCACCGGCAGCGCCTTCAATGCGATCAGTGACAGCGAGAATTGCACACCAAGCTTTGTGCCCCAGATCATCCCCGCCACCAGCGCCACGGCGCCGGCCACACCCCAGACGATCACCCAGATACGGTTAAGCGGAATGCCAATGGACTGCGCGGCCTGGTGGTCATCCGCCACCGCGCGCAAGGCGCGACCCGTGGGGGTTTTCTGGAAGAACAGCGCCAATGCCGTCACCAGCACGGCCGCGATGATGGTGGCGATCACGTCCTCCTTGGAAAGCAGCACGCCGCCCTGGAAGGTGGACTCGAGGATCATGATCGGCTCCTTGGGAATGCCCAGGTCGATCTTGTAAATGTCCGAGCCCCACAGCGTCTGGCCGAAGCCGTCGAGGAAATAGGTCACGCCCAGCGTGGCCATCAGCAGCACCACGCCGTCCTGGTTGACCAGCGGCCGCAGCACCAGCCTTTCGATGGCCATGGCCAGCAGGATCATGATGCCCACCGTGACGATGAGTGCCGCCGTGAGCGATGGCCAGCCTGCCGGCAGGCCGGTCCACGCCGGTATCCACTCGGCAAGGCGCGCCATCGACAGCGCCGCGAACAGCACCATCGCGCCCTGCGCGAAATTGAACACGCCGGATGCCTTGAAAATCAGCACGAAGCCCAGCGCCACCAGCGAATAAAGGACGCCCGACATGAGGCCGCCGAGCACCACTTCGAGAAAGAAGCCGAATGCCGTATCGGTCAGCGCCAGCGGCGCGGCCAGGCCGGCTGCCAGCAGCAGGCCCAACAGCCAAACCGGCCAGTTCTTCTTCAGGTTCATCCGTGCTTCACTCCGAGGTAGGCGTTGATCACGTCCTGGTTGCTGCGCACCGCATCGGGCGTGCCGTCGCCGATCTTCTTGCCGTAGTCGAGGACCACCACGCGGTCTGAGATATCCATCACCACGCCCATGTCGTGCTCGATCAGCACGATGGTGGTGCCGAACTCTTCGTTCACGTCGAGGATGAAGCGGCACATGTCCTGTTTCTCTTCCACGTTCATGCCGGCCATGGGTTCGTCGAGCAGCAGCAGGGTGGGCTCCATCGCCAACGCACGGCCGAGGTCGACGCGTTTTTGCAAACCGTAGGGCAGGCGCCCGACCGGCGTCTTGCGGATCGCCTGGATCTCGAGAAAGTCGATGATCTCTTCCACTTTTTCGCGATGCTCCAGTTCCTCGCGCTGCGCGGCGCCCCAGTAAATCGCCTGCTGGATCAGGTTGGACTTCATGCGCAGGTTGCGGCCGGTCATGAGGTTGTCCAGTACGCTCATGCCCTTGAACAGGGCGATGTTCTGGAACGTGCGTGCCACGCCCTGCCTGGCCACCTTGTTCGGCTCCATGGCCATGCGCTTCTCGCCGCGGAAGGTGATGCTGCCTTCCTGCGGGTGATACACGCCGTTGATGACATTGAGCATCGAGCTCTTGCCCGCGCCATTGGGACCGATGATGGCGCGGATCTCGTGTTCGCGCACGTCGAGGCTGATGTGTGACAGCGCCTGCACACCGCCAAAGGACAGGGAAATGTTGTCGAGGGCGAGGATGACGTCGCCGGTGGCGCGGGCGGCGTTCATACAAATCCTCCAGAGTTTGAAACTCCAGCACTGGCGCGGCTCTCAAGCCATTTTCGGCCTGAAAGGCGCGCCAGTGCTTGAGTTTCGACTCTTTGTCGACGCATGCCGGGCATCACGCCGCCCTCCTCTGCACATGCACAGCCGCCAACGGCACCGTCTTCGCATCCGTGACCGTCAACTCCGCGCGGATCATGCCGGTGCGGCCGTCCTCGAATTTGACCTGCGCTTCCACCTGCACTTTCGGCACGCCGCTGTAGAGCGCATCGACGATCTGCGCGTATTTGTCGGCGATGATGCGGCGGCGAACCTTGCGCGTACGCGTGAGCTCGCCGTCATCGGCGTCGAGCTCCTTGTGCAGGATTACGAAGCGGTGGATCTGCGAATTGCCCAGCTTGTGGTCGTGCGAAAGGTCAACGTTTACTTTTTCAATGCATTCGCGAACCAGCGCGTACACCTCCGGCTTGCCGGCAAGGTCGGTGTATCCCGAATAGGGCAGGTTGCGGCGCTCGGCCCAGTCGCCTACGGCTGCCATGTCGATGTTGATCATGGCCGTGGCTTGGTCGCGGCCATCGCCGAACGCCACTGCCTCCTTGATGTACGGGAAGAACTTGAGCTTGTTCTCGAGGTACTTGGGCGCGAACAGCGTGCCGTCGGTGAGCTTGCCCACATCCTTGGCGCGATCGATGATTTTCAGGTGGCCGTCGTCGTCAAAGTAGCCGGCATCGCCGGTGTGGAACCAGCCCTCCTCATCCTTGGCTTCGCGGGTATCGGCCTCGTTGCGGTAGTAACCGGTGAACAGGCCCGGCGTTTTCACCAGGATTTCGCCGTCATCCTTGAGCCTGATTTCCACGCCGGGCAACGGCGGCCCGACGGTGTCGGGTTTGACACCGCCGTTCGGTTGCACACACACGTACACCGTGGTTTCGGTCTGGCCGTACAACTGCTTGAGATTTATGCCGATCGAGCGGTAGAACACAAACAGGTCCGGGCCGATGGCCTCACCCGCCGTGTACGCCACCTTCACGCGACTCATGCCCAGCGCGTTGCGCAGCGGACCAAACACCAGTACATCGCCCAGCGCGTACTTGAAGCGGTCGCCGAACGGCACCGGTTCCTTCGCATCCAGAACCTTGCCGCCGACGCGGCGCGCCAGATCCATGAAGTAGTGAAAGGCGCGGCGCTTGATGGCGCTGGCGTCTTCCATGCGAATCATCACCGTGGTCAGCAGGCCTTCGAGCACGCGCGGTGGCGCGAAGTAGTAGGTCGGGCCGATTTCCTTCATGTCGGTCATCACCGTGTCCGACGACTCGGGGCACGACACACAAAACCCGGCCAACATCGACTGCGTGTACGAAAACAGGTTCTGGCCGATCCATGCCATCGGCAGGTACGCCAGCAGTTCCTCATCGGCGCCCAGACCCTCGAACTCGCAGTAGGCGCGGCCGGTGGCGATCATCGCCTGGTGGGTCAGCACCACGCCTTTCGGGTGGCCGGTGGTGCCGGAGGTGAAAAACAGCGCGGCCATGTCGGCCGGGCTGCCCTTGTCGATTTCGGCTTCGATGTAGTCGGGGTGCTGCGCATTGAATTCGCGACCCAGCGCCTGCAGCGCCTCGATGCTGCGAAGCCTCGGATTGGTGTAGCGCCGCAAGCCGCGCGGATCATCGAAGGCAATGTGCTGCAGCTTCGGACACTGCGGCTGGATTTCGATGAGCTTGTCGACCTGCTCCTGGTCCTCGGCGATGGCGTAGCCGATGTCGGCGTTCTGGATTGCGAACACCATTTCCTGCGCGACCGCATCCTGATAGAACGGTACCGGGACGCCACCCAGGGACTGTACCGCGGTCATGGCCCAGTACAGCGACGGCCGGTTTTCGCCAATGATCGCGAGGCTGTCGCCACGCTTGAAGCCAAGCGCGGCCAGGCCACCGGCGATGGCAAACACATTGTCGCGAACCTGCGACCAGGTGAAGGTCTGCCAGATGCCGAGATCCTTTTCGCGGATCGAAGGGCGATCGCCGCGCTTCGCCGCGTGCATCAGGAGCAGGCGCGGAAACGTGTCCGCATCGCGCCCGGCCAAGGCATGGCCGGCCTCGTGGCCGCTCGCAGCGTTCATGCGATCTCGATCTCCTCGGACAGCGGGTGTTTTTTTGCGCGTGTCGCCGACCGGCGAACCGCTTGCTTTGCAGCCAGTCTATCGAATGTGCCGCTGGTATAGTTGTCAACGAAATGACAATTTCCATTGCGCACTGCACAAATCCCGCGGGTGCTGATCAATCGATCACGCCACTGGGACGCTTTCTTGCCGGCGCGCAGTGGGCCGAGGGAGTCTCGACCGACGAGTTGCGCGAAGTCGAGCGCAGCGTGGTGGTGCGCCGCGTCGGGCCCGGCGGATTCGTCTGCCGCAAGGGCGAGCCGGTAGACCACTGGATCGGCGTGTTTGACGGCCTGGTCAAAATGACCAACCTCTCCTCGGAAGGAAAATCCACCACGCTGACCGGCGTGCCCACCGGCGGCTGGTTCGGCGAGGGCTCGCTGCTCAAGACCGAACCGCGGCGTTACGACATCGTGGCCTTGCGCGACAGCCAGATCGCCTACATGCCGCGCGCCACGTTTTACCGTCTGCTCGACACCAATCTGTCCTTCAACCGCTTCCTGCTCACCCAGCTCAATGAGCGCCTCGGTCAATTCATCCTGCTGGTGGAAAGCGAACGGCTGCACGAGCCGGACGCACGGGTGGCGCGCAGCCTCGGCGCGCTGTTCAATCCGGTGCTGTACCCGGGCATCGGCCGGCAACTGCAGCTGTCGCAGGAGGAGATCGGCCTGTTGGCCGGCGTTTCGCGTCAGCGTGTCAACCAGGCGCTACAGGTTCTGGAGCGCGCGGGACTGCTGCGGGTTGACTATGGCGGCGTCACGGTGATTGATTTACAAGGCTTGCAACGCTTCGGTGCCTGATTAATATCAACAGTCGCCGCAGAGAACGGCGCATGCTGTGTTTCATGGATTTCGGAGATCCTTCACCATGGGATACCTGAGATGGAATTCGTCATTCATCAACACCCGGACTACCTGCACATCGTCGCCAGCGGCGCGTTCGATTTTGCCCAGTGCAAGGAAACCGTCGACCAGGCCGCCCGGTTCTGCAAAACCGGCAGCACCGCGCGCGTGTTGATCGACGGGCGCGGCATTCCGGTCCAGGTCAGCATTGCCGATCGCTTCAATCTGGCCGAACATCTCGCCGCCGCAATCCCGCCCTCGGTGCGCGTCGCCTTCCTGGTCACCACCATGCATGTGAGCTTTACCAAAACGCTGGAAAACACCGCCAACAATCGCGGCGCGCTGGTCCTCACCACCGATTCCATGCCGGCGGCGCGGGCGTTCCTTGGCCTGCCACCGCTGGACGACTGATTTCACCGGCCGCTTGCCCGTTTCAGAGCTTGCTGCGGCAGCCCTGAATTTCTCCGCCTTCAATTTTCAAAACCCCGGGAACACATCATGAAAATCCTGCAACGCCTGGCCCTCTCCCTCATTCTGTCGGCACCGCTGGCCGCTGCGGCAGTCGGAATTGACGCCATTTCCAGCGGCGACGCGTCCAAGGGCGTCAAGGAAGCGCTGACCCGTGGCGCGGAAGCCGCGGTCGCCCAGCTGGGAACAGCCGGTGGCTTTCTGGACAACGGCAAGCTGCGCATCCCCCTCCCGCCGGCCATGCAGAAGGCCGAAAAGGTCATGAAGATGATGGGCATGCAAAAGCAGGCCGATGAACTGGTCACGGCCATGAACCGCGCCGCCGAGTCGGCGGTGCCGGAGGCGAAGACCTTGCTGGTCGATGCTGTGAAGCAGATGAGCGTCAGCGATGCCAAGGCCATCCTCACCGGGGGTGACGATTCGGTCACGCAGTATTTTCGCGGCAAGACTGAAGCCACGCTGACCAAGAAATTCCTGCCGGTGGTGCAAAAATCCACGGAGAAAGTCGGGCTCGCCGAGAAGTACAACGCCCTGGCCGCCAAGGGCCAGTCCATCGGCCTGGTAAAGGGCGAGGATGCCAATATCGAGGCCTACGTGACCCGCAAGGCGCTTGACGGCCTTTACGCCGTCATCGCCGAGCAGGAGAAGAACTTGCGCAGCAACCCGCTGGGCGCCGGCAGTGACTTGCTGAAAAAGGTATTCGGATCACTGAAGTAAACCGCGAGGGCATCGCGCTCAGGCGCGCATGGTTGCCCGCACCACCCCGTCGGCGATGGAAAGCGCGCCGGCGCGGGCCAGGTCGCTGATCATCCAGTCGGCGAGCGCCGCGTTGCTGCCGCCGAGGAATTGTTCGCGCATCTGCCCGTAGATCGGCACGCCCAGCGTGTATGTCGGCACATCGGCCAGCGGCATGCTGCCGCGATCGAGCAGCGCGTAAATGAACAGGCTTTTCACCACGTGCCTGGCATTCTTTACCGGGTCGGATTCGAAGGCGGCCAGGCGGCTGCGCGCCGTCGCCAGTGCCGCCGCCAGTTCCGCGAACGGCGCGCCGTGCCCCGGCACGACCAGCGCCGGCGCCAGCCGTTCAATCGTATCCAGCGCCACGCGCGCGGCATCGATGATACCCACCCGCCGCGGATCATCGCGCCGCTCGGGCCAGACGAAGCCCAGGCCGCGCTCCCACAAGGCGTCGCCCGTGACCAGGATCCCCGCCGATTCGGCATGGAACATGAGGGCATCCATGTCGTGCCCGGGTGCTGCCACCGCCACCCACTGCACCCCGCCGACAGCAAAACAGTCGCCTGCCACCAGGGTGTCGTCGAACTCGAACTGCTCGGCGTATTGGTCCATCTGCTCCGACCAGCAGCTCTGTTCCGTCCACGGCACCACGTGCTTGACCTCGCCCTCGGGAATGGTTACTCGACAGCCGAAATGCGCGGCCAGTGCACGGTTGCCGCCCATGTGATCGCTGTGGCAATGGGTATTCAGCAGCCAGTGCAGGTCGCCGCCGCCAAGCGCCTCCTCGACATAGCGGATGGTCGCCGCCGTGTGCCGCCCGTAACCGCTGTCGATGAGCGCATTGCGATCAGGGGCGCGCAGCACCACCTGGTTGCAGTTGAGCCAGCCGCGCTCGATGACGGTGATGTCCGGCGTGAGGGAATGAAACGTCGCGGTCATATAATTGCAGGATGAAAACCGGCCCCGATGTTAGCACCGGCAGTGAAGCCGACGGCGGGTTGAATGCGCTGTCCGGCATCCGCGTCGTCAGCATTGCCATCAATCTGCCGGGCCCGGTTTGCGCGCGCCGCCTGGCCGACTTCGGCGCCAGCGTCGTCAAGGTGGAGCCGCCGGCGCAGCTGGGCGGCGACCCGATGCGCCACTACGCCCCCGATTACTACCGGGTATTGCACGCCGGCCTGGAAGTAAACAGCATCGACCTGAAGAAACAACGCCCTGCGCTGGATGCGCTGCTCGCCGACGCCGATGTCCTGCTCACCTCGCAGCGGGAGCCCGCGCTGCAGCGGCTGGGATTGGACTGGGCAACGCTGTCGGCTGCCTTTCCGCGCCTGTGCCGCATCGCCATCGTCGGCTCGCGGCATAACAACGATGCGGGCCACGACCTCACCTACATCACCGATGCCGGCATCGCCATGCCGCCGCAGCTTCCCGCCACGCTGGTGGCCGACCTTGCCGGTGCCGAACGCGCGGTCGCGGCCACCTTCGCCGCTTTGCGCCTGCGCGACCGATCCGGCCGCGGCCACCAGGCGGTGGTGGCGCTCGAGGACGCGGCCAATGCCTTCGCCGCGCCCATGAAACTCGGGCTCACCGGCGCCGGCCAGATCCTTCGCGGCGGGCACCCCGGCTATAATTTTTATCCTGCCAGCGATGGCTGGGTGGCGCTGGCCGCGCTGGAACCGCACTTTGCGGCACGCGTGCAAGCCGCGTCCTGCGTGCCATTTACCAGCCCGGACCTCACCGCCTTCTTTTCCCGGCAGCCCTGTGCCCAATGGGCTGCCTGGGCTGTGCAGCACGACATCCCGCTTTCCGTCCTTCCCAACCAAGAGAACTGAATCATGCAAATCAACCAATCCACCTTCATTGTCGCCGGCGGCGGTTCCGGCCTGGGTGCCGCCACGGCGGCGATGCTCGTCGCCCATGGCGGCAATGTCGTCATCGCCGACATCAACAAGGACGCCGGCGAGAAGAAAGCCGCGGAGCTTGGCGGCAAAGCCAAATTCATCGAAACCAATGTCTGCGACGAGGCCAGCGTACAGGCCGCCGTGGACCTCGCCCAGTCGGCATTCGGCGGCCTGCAGGGTGCCATCAATTGTGCCGGTGTCGCACCCGGCGAGCGCGTGGTCGGCAGGAACGGCCCACATTCACTGGCCAATTTTCGCCGTGCCGTCGAGATAAACCTGATCGGCACCTTCAACGTGATCCGCCTCGCCGCGCATGCCATGTCTACGCAGTCCCCCAATGCCGGCGGCGAACGTGGCGTCATCATCAATACCTCGTCGGTCGCGTCGTTCGAAGGCCAGATCGGCCAGGCCGCCTACGCCGCCTCCAAGGCCGGCGTGAACGGCATGACCCTGCCCATCGCCCGCGAATTCGCCAAACTCGGCATCCGCGTCATGACCATCGCGCCGGGCATTTTCGATACGCCGATGCTGCAGGGCATGAGCGAGGAGATCCGCGCATCTCTTGGTGCGCAGATCCCGTTCCCCTCGCGCCTCGGCCGGCCGGAGGAATACGCGGCGCTGGCCAGGCACATTCTGGAAAACGAAGTGCTCAATGGCGAAGTGATCCGGCTGGACGGGGCGATCCGGATGGGGGCGAAGTAGCGGCCACCAGGCGTCGCGGCAAAGCATGGCGCGGCGCAATTGTCGTTGCGCTGACTGTGCCAATCCAATTTCGCGCGATAATCATGGTCTAACTCCAAAAAAGCCGCCCCTCCCGGAGATTTCATGATTTTTGACACCCATATCAGCGAGGACACCGACGCGCTGCGCGATGCCGTCAAGCGCATGTGCGATGCCGAGCTGGCGCCACGCGCGGCCGAGATCGACCAGAACAATGCCTTCCCCATGGATATGTGGAAGAAGCTTGGCGACCTCGGTCTGCTGGGCGTTTCGGTACCGGAGGAATTTGGCGGCACCGGCCTCGGTTATCTTGCCCACACCGTGGCAATGGAAGAGGTGTCGCGCGCATCGGCTTCCGTGGGTCTCGCGTACGGTGCGCATTCCAACCTGTGCGTGAACAACCTGTATCTCAATGGTTCGGATGCCCAGCGCAACAAATACTTGCCCAAGCTGTGTTCAGGCGAGTTCGTCGGTGCGCTGGCCATGTCCGAGCCGGGCGCCGGTTCCGATGTGGTGGGCTCGATGGCTTGCCGCGCCGAGAAGAAAGGCGATCGCTACATCGCCAACGGCAACAAGATGTGGATCACCAACGGCCCGCATGCCGACGTGCTCATCGTTTACATGCGCACCGCGCCCAAGGACCAGGGCTCACGGGCCATGACGGCGTTCCTGATTGAAAAGGGCTTCAAGGGTTTTCGCACGGCGCAGAAACTCGACAAGCTCGGCATGCGCGGCTCCGACACCTGCGAACTGGTGTTCGAAGACTGCGAAATCCCGGAAGAAAATGTGCTCGGCGAATTCAATGCCGGTTCGCGCGTGCTGATGCGCGGCCTCGACACCGAGCGCACCGTGCTTTCCGGCGGCCCCATCGGCATCATGCAGGCGGCCATGGACATCGTCCTGCCCTACATTCACGAGCGCAAGCAGTTCAACCAGCCCATCGGCACGTTTGGCCTGATGCAGGGCAAGGTCGCCGACATGTACGTGGCGCTGCAATCCTCGCGGGCATTCACCTACAAGGTAGCGACCATGCTCGACCAGGGCCGTGGCCGCGCCGCGCGCAAAGACGCGGCTGCGTGCATCCTTTATGCCTCCGAGTGTGCGGTGAAAGTGGCGCTGGAAGCCATCCAGACTCTGGGCGGGAACGGCTACATCAACGAATACCCCACGGGGCGCCTGCTGCGTGATGCCAAGCTTTACGACATCGGCGCAGGCACCAATGAAATTCGCAGGATGCTGATCGGCCGCGAGCTGTTCGGCGAGACAGCCTAGACCGGATTATCTGATTCAAACGTAGACAACACACGCACTCAAAGGAGAGCACCATGTCTGATTCCGTCGTCATCGTCGCTGCAAAGCGCACTCCCATCGGTTCCATGAACGGGCAGCTGTTGCCGCTGTCCTCGCCGCAACTGGCCTCGGTGGCCATCAAGGCGGCCGTTGCCGCCTCCGGCGTGAAGCCCGAGGACATCACCGAAGCCATGATCGGCTGCGTGCTGCCGGCCGCCCTCGGCCAGGCCCCCGCGCGCCAGGCCGTGCTGGGCGCTGACCTGCTCAAATCCACCGCCTGCACCACCGTCAACAAGGTGTGCGGCTCCGGCATGAAGACGGTGATGATGGGCTATGACGCCATCATGGCCGGCAGCGCCAGCTGCGTGCTGGCCGGCGGCATGGAAAGCATGTCCAACGCGCCGCACATGCTGCCGAAAGCACGCCAGGGCTATCGCTATGGCCACTTCAAGGCGCTGGATCACATGGCCTTTGACGGCCTGGAGAATGCCTACGACGGCAAGTCCATGGGCATCTTCGCTGACGCCACCGCTGCGAAGTACGGCTTTACGCGCGCGGATCAGGACGCGTTTGCGACGGAAAGCGTGAAACGTGCCCAGGCCGCCGTCGCCAATGGTTCGTTCAAAGCGGAAATCGCCGGGGTCACCGTCAAGGGCAAGGCCGGCGATGTGGTGCTCGACACCGACGAGCCACCGGGACAGTGCCGCCCAGACAAGATCCCCACGCTGCGCCCGGCCTTCAATAAGGATGGCACTGTCACAGCGGCCAGCTCGTCTTCGATTTCCGACGGCGCGGCTGCGATCATCCTGATGAAGGAATCGGATGCCAAGGCCAAGGGCCTCACGCCGCTGGCGCGCATCGTCGGCCACGCCTCGAACGCGCATGAACCGGAATGGTTCACCACCGCCCCGGTCGGCGCCATCGACAAGCTGCACAAAAAGCTCGGCTGGACGCCGGAGACGGTCGATCTGTACGAAATCAACGAAGCCTTTGCCGTGGTCACCATGGCCGCCATGAAGGACCTGAACCTGCCGCACGCCAAGGTGAATGTGAACGGCGGTGCCTGCGCGCTGGGTCATCCGATCGGCGCATCCGGTGCGCGTTTGATCGTGACGCTGCTCCACGCCCTCAAGGCGCGTGGTGGCAAGCGTGGTATTGCATCGCTGTGCATCGGCGGCGGTGAGGCGACAGCGCTGGCGGTGGAACTGATTTAAGCGCGCGGCAAGTATCAGGTCGTACTCCTCCCTTTTCAAAAGGGAGGCCAGCAGGGATTTTCGGTGGTCAATTCTGGATTCAATCCAATTTCGGCAGCCGAGAAATCCCCCTCGATGAGAGTACCCCTCCCTTTTCAAAAGGGAGGACGGGAGGGATTTCCGGTGGTCAATTCTGAAATTGATTTCATTTCAGTGGCCGAGAAATCCCCCTTAATCCCCCTTTAGAAAAGGGGGAGTTGCAGATTTGAGCACGGCACCCGGTGCCGGCGTTTTAACTGAACAAAGCAGCACCAGAAGTACAAACTCAAGCACTGGCGGCGCTTCCAGACCGAAAATGGCCAGGAAGCCGCCCCAGTGCTTGAGTTTTAAGATTCAACCACAGCAGCACAATTCAGCATCCCCAGCTTCGCCAGGTGTCCGCCGCCCACAAGGCCGCGAGGCAGCCTTAACCCAGCACAACTGAGCAAAGAGGCGAAATGAAATCTGTCCTGATCATCGGCGCATCGCGCGGCCTTGGCCTCGAATTCGTGCGGCAGTACCGCGCCGATGGCTGGCTTACGCTCGGCACCTGCCGCTCGCCCGAACAGGACGCCCTGCTCTCCAGCGTAGGCGCCACCGCCCTGCGGCTCGACGTACGCGACGCCAACAGTTTCACCAACCTCAGCAAGGTTCTCGACGGCGCCAGCATCGATGTCTGCATCTACAACGCCGGCGTGCTCGGCCCGCAGAACACCGGCGCGGTGCCCTGCAGCAAATCGGACTTCGACACCGTCATGCACACCAATGTGCTGGGCGCGCTGCGCGCCATCCCGTTGGTGGCGCCCAGCCTCGTCAAGACCAAGGGAACGTTCGCCTTCATCTCCAGCAAGATGGGTTCCATCGGTCTGCAGACCAGCGCCGCGCGCGTCACCTACCGCGCCAGCAAGGCGGCACTCAATGCCGTCATGAAGACCGCAGCCATCGAATGGAGCGCGCATGGCGTCACCTGCCTGTCGCTGCACCCCGGCTGGGTAAAAACCGACATGGGCGGCAGCGACGCCGATATCGATCCGGTCACCAGCATCACCGGCATGCGCAAGGTCATTGCCGGCGCGACCATCGAATCGACTGGCAGATTTTTCGACTACACCGGTGAGGAGTTGGCATGGTGAACAAAACAATTTCCGTGGCGGCAGTGCTGATGTTGGCAATGGCGCTGGGCGCCTGCGGCAAACAGGACGCCGCACCGAAAACAGCCGAGCAGGCCAAGGCCGAAAAGGATACCGCCGCCAAGGCGGTGCGCGACAATCCGGTGTATGGCGACCAGATGAAAGCCATGGACAAAGCGAAGGCGACCGCCGCTGCGGCAGGCGAGGCAACAAAGAAGGTCGACGACGCCACCAAGGAAGCAGAGAACCCGATAACCAAGGGATATTGACCGATTGAAACGATATTGATGAAAACAACCAGCCATTTCCTGACCGAAGAACAACGCATGATTCGCGACATGGCGCGCGAATTTGCGCAGAACGAACTCGCACCCAATGCCGCGCAATGGGAAAAGGACAAGTGGATTCCTGACAGCGTGGTCGCACACATGGGCGAACTCGGGCTGCTTGGCATGGTGGTGCCCGAACAATGGGGCGGCACCTTCAGCGATTACACGTCGATCGCACTGGCGATTGAGGAAATCGCCGCCGGTGATGCATCCACCTCCACCATGATGAGCGTGCATAACTCGGTAGGCTGCGGCCCCATCCTCGCGTGGGGCAGCGATGCGCAAAAGGAAATGTATCTGCCTGACCTCGCTGCCGGCCGCAAGATCGGCTGCTTCTGCCTGACCGAGCCGCAGGCGGGCTCAGAGGCCAACAATCTTCGCACCAGCGCGAAGCTGGTCGGCGGCAAGTGGGTACTCAACGGCGCCAAGCAGTTCATCACCAGCGCCCGGCGAGCGCACGTCGCGATCGTCTTCGCCGTGACCGATCCGGACCTCGGCAAGAAAGGGCTGTCCGCGTTCATCGTTCCGACCAATACACCCGGTTTCAATGTGCAGCCGCCGGAACAAAAGCTCGGCATTCGTGCCGTCGACACCTGCGGCATCCAGTTCGAGGATTGCACCATCCCGGAGGACCATTTGCTTGGCCCGCGCGGCAAGGGATTGGCCATCGCGCTCTCCAACCTCGAAGCGGGCCGCATCGGTATTGCCGCGCAGGCCGTGGGCATCGCCCGCGCCGCGCTCGCAGCGGCCGTCACGTATTCCAGTGAACGAATACAGTTCGGCAAGATGATCAACGAGCACCAGTCGATCGCCAACATGCTGGCCGACATGCACACGCGCATCAACGCCGCGCGCCTGCTGATCCACCACGCCGCGCACATGCGCACCGCCGGCCAGCCCTGCCTGAGCGAGGCTTCGCAGGCCAAGCTGTTTGCCTCGGAGACGGCCGAATGGGTTTGTTCGAAGGCGATCCAGATTCACGGCGGCTACGGCTACCTCGAGGACTATCCGGTCGAGCGCTATTACCGCGATGCGCGAGTGACGCAGATTTATGAGGGCACCAGCGAGATCCAGCGGATGCTGATCGCGCGCAACCTGGTGGCGGGTCAATAGCGCATTACCGCCATCGCCCAATCACGCAATTCGTCGCCAAGAGAAAATAATGCCGCGCCTCAAATCCAAAATCGATACGTCGTCCCCTGCATTCACCGCAAACGCTGAGCAGATGCGCGCAGTGGTGGCTGAGCTGCACGCGCACACCGCCAGGGTGGCCGAAGGCGGCGGCGCGGAAACTAATGCCAAGCATGTGGCGCGCGGCAAGCTTTTGCCGCGCGATCGTGTGAAGGCGCTGCTGGACCCGGGCTCTCCGTTCCTGGAACTCTCGCCGCTGGCGGCCTGGGGCATGTACGGCAAGGATGGCCAGGATGCACCGGCCGCTGGCGTGATCACCGGCATCGGCCGCATCGAGGGTACCGAGTGCGTCATTGTCGCCAACGACGCAACCGTCAAGGGGGGCACCTATTACCCGATGACGGTGAAAAAGCACCTGCGCGCGCAGGAAGTGGCCTTGCAGAACAATCTGCCCTGCGTTTATCTGGTGGATTCCGGCGGTGCCTTCCTGCCGCTGCAGGATGAAGTTTTTCCGGACAAGGAACACTTCGGCCGCATCTTCTACAACCAGGCCAATCTTTCCGCCAAGGGCATTCCGCAGGTGGCCTGTGTAATGGGCTCCTGCACCGCCGGCGGCGCCTACGTGCCGGCCATGTGCGATGAATCGATCATCGTCAAGAATCAGGGCACAATTTTCCTGGGCGGTCCGCCGCTGGTAAAGGCCGCCACCGGCGAAGTGGTCACGGCCGAGGAATTGGGCGGCGGCGACGTGCACAGCCGCACCTCGGGCGTGACCGATCATCTGGCCGAGAACGACAAGCACGCCCTGGGCATTGCCCGCGAAATCGTGCGCCACATGAACCGCAGGAAGAATGTTCCCGTCGCCACACAGCCGGTTGCCGAGCCGCGTTATCCGGCCGAGGAACTTTATGGCGTGATTCCCAAGGACACGCGCCAGCCCTTCGATATCCGCGAGGTCATCGCCCGCATCGTCGACGACTCCGACTTCCACGAATTCAAGGCGCTGTACGGCACCACGCTGGTATGCGGTTTCGCGCATATCTGGGGATTCCCGGTCGGCATCATCGCCAACAACGGCATCCTGTTCTCCGAGTCCGCACTCAAGGGCGCGCATTTTATTGAACTGTGCAACCAGCGCGGCGTCCCGCTTATCTTCCTGCAGAACATCACCGGTTTCATGGTCGGCAAGAAGTATGAGACCGGCGGCATCGCCAAGGACGGCGCCAAGATGGTGACGGCGGTAAGCTGCGCCAAAGTGCCCAAGTTCACCGTGGTGATCGGCGGCAGTTTCGGTGCCGGCAACTACGGCATGTGCGGCCGCGCCTTCAACCCGCGCTTTTTGTGGATGTGGCCGAACGCGCGCATCTCGGTGATGGGTGGCGAGCAGGCGGCCTCGGTGTTGGCCACGGTGAAACGCGACGGCATCGAGCTCAAGGGCGGCAAATGGAGCGCCGAGGAAGAGGAGGCCTTCAAGGCGCCGATCCGCCAGCAATACGAAGATCAGGGCAATCCGTACTACGCCACCGCGCGGCTGTGGGATGACGGCGTGATCGACCCCAAGGACACGCGCATGGTGCTGGGCTTGGCACTGTCGGCAGCCATGAATGCACCGATCGAGAAGACCGATTACGGCGTGTTCCGGATGTAATGACAAGAGTGATTTCGATGGAAGCTCAAGGCAAGCACCGACAACCCCCTTTTTTCAAAGGGGGGCTTCCGCTATGTGCGGACGCCAGACCAATGCACTTCCCCCTTTGCAAAAGGGGTGAAGCAAGGAATTCGCGCGGCAAGCCGCGCGCCGCTGCGGAACGGTGGCCCGATGCAGCGGGCCGCGCGCCCTGCAAGGGATTGAGGGGATTTACTGTGTCTGCGAACTCGGAGCATCAACTGGAGCGCAAGGAACAGGTTTCTTCGATTGCTCACCCACCGAAAATCCCCCCAACCCCCCCTTTTGCAAAGGGGGGAGCAAGCATGAGCCACGTCCTCTCCGAAATCGACGGTCCGATCGGCCTCGTCACCCTCAATAATCCCGACAAGCACAACGCCTTTGACGATGTGCTCATTGCCGACCTCACGACTGCGCTCAAGGCGCTGGACGCGAGCCCGGAAGTGCGGGTGGTCATCCTCTCCGCCGTCGGCAAGTCCTTCTCGGCCGGTGCCGACCTGAACTGGATGAAGCGCATGGCGGCCTACACGCAGGAAGAAAACCTGCGCGATGCCATGGGGCTCGCGACCTTGATGCGCACGCTGCACGACCTCACCAAGCCCACCATCGCCCGCGTGCAGGGGGCGGCGTTCGGCGGCGGCGTCGGGCTGGTCGCCTGTTGCGACATCGCCATCGGCACGGTGCGCGCGGCCTTTTCGCTGTCGGAAACGAAGATCGGCCTGATCCCGGCCGTCATTTCGCCATACGTCATCGCCGCCATGGGCGAACGCGCCGCCCACCGCTACTTCCTCACCGCCGAGAAATTTGACGCCGCGGAAGCCTTTCGCCTCGGCCTGTTGCATGACCTGGCGCAGGACGACGACGAGCTCGACGACAAGATCAACGACGTGGTCACCGCCCTGCTGGGCTGCAGCCCGCAAGCGGTGGCGGAAGCGAAGCAGCTGATCGCCGCCGTGGCCAACCGGCCCATCGACGACGCGCTGATTGCCGACACGGCCGCACGCATCGCCCGGGTGCGGGTGAGCGAAGAAGGCCGCGAAGGCCTGTCCGCCTTCCTCGAAAAACGCAAGGCCCGCTGGGTCGTGGAAGGCTGAACATGCAAACCCGAATCCTGCTGCTGCCCATGCTGGCCATGTTTGTCCTGGTGGTGCTGGTCGCGGCCACCATGCTGTCGCGACGCATCGCCTTCTACAAAGCCAACCGCGTGCATCCGCAGAAAACCGCGCTATCCGCGCAAATGGCGGCGACCATCACCGACTCGCGTGCGGCCGACAATTTCCGCAATCTGTTCGAGTTGCCGGTGTTGTTCTACGTGGCCGTGATCACCGGCTATGCCACCGGGCTGACCTCGCCCCTTTACCTCGGCCTGGCCTGGGCTTACGTGGCGGCGCGCTTTGCCCACAGCTTCATCCAGTGCACCAGCAACGTGGTGATGCACCGGTTCTATGCCTTTGTCACCGGTTGCACGATGCTTGTGCTCATGTGGCTGATGCTCGGTCACCACCTTATCTTCGCGGCGTAGGTCCAACCATGTTCAACATAATTCTGATCGCCAATCGCGGCGACAACAAGGCGCAACGCGCCGCCGTTGCGGCGACGGCTAACCGCGCGCAGCGCGCGTTAAGCCCGCGCCAGCGGGCGGCCGAAGTCAAATTGCCTGCACTGACCAAATACCATGTTCAATAAGATCCTTATCGCCAACCGGGGCGAAATTGCTTGCCGAATCATCCGCACCTGCCGCCGCATGGGCATCAAGACGGTGGCGGTGTATTCCGACGCCGACCGGCTCGCGCAGCATGTTTTGCAGTCCGACGAGGCGTATCACATCGGCGGCCCGCGCCCGGTGGATTCCTACCTGAAGGCCGATGTCATCATCGCAGTTGCGCGCAAGAGCGGCGCCGAGGCCATCCACCCGGGCTACGGCTTCCTGTCGGAGAATGAGCAGTTCGCCACCGCCTGCGAAGCGGCCGGCATCGCCTTTATCGGCCCCACTCCGTCAGCCATCGAAAAAATGGGCTCCAAAAGTGCTGCCAAGGCGCTCATGGAAGCTGCCGGCGTGCCGGTGGTGCCGGGCTATCACGGTGACAAGCAGGATCCGGCGTTCCTTGCCGAGCAGTCGAAAAAAGTCGGGTATCCGCAACTCATCAAGGCTGTTGCCGGCGGCGGCGGCAAGGGCATGCGCCTGGTCGAGAAGACCGACGACTTCATGGCGCAACTGGAAGCGGCCAAGCGCGAATCAAAAAATGCTTTCGGCGATGATGCGGTGCTGATCGAGCGCTACGTTCTCGGGCCGCACCACATCGAGTTCCAGGTGTTTGGCGACACCCACGGAAATTACGTGCACCTGTTTGAGCGCGAATGTTCCATCCAGCGCCGCCACCAGAAGGTGCTGGAGGAAACGCCCTCACCCTTTATCGAATGCGGTAACGACAACTTGCGGGAGAAAATGAGTGCGGCCGCAGTCTCCGCCGCGCGAGCCATCGCTTATCGCGGCGCCGGCACCATCGAATTCATCGTCGGCAGTGACCGGCAATTCTATTTCATGGAAATGAACACCCGGCTGCAGGTCGAGCACCCGATCACCGAGAAAATTACCGGCGAGGACCTCGTCGAGTGGCAGCTTCGAGTCGCCGCGGGAGAGCCACTGCCCTTGTCACAGCACGAGATCCTTGCCGTCGGTCATGCCATCGAAGTACGAATCTGCGCCGAGGACCCGGCCAACGATTTCTTGCCGGAAACCGGCCGCATGAACCTGTTCGCGGTGCCGGGCAGTGACGCCGACGGCGATGTGCGCCTCGACACCGGTGTGGTGACGGGCGACGGCATCAGCGTGTACTACGACCCGATGATCGCCAAGCTCATCACCTGGGGCGGCGACCGGCCGGAAGCCATCCGCCGCATGCAGGGCGCGCTGGGCGAGACTGATGTGCTGGGTGTCAAGACCAATCTCGAATTCCTGCAGCAATTGCTACAGCATCCGGCATTCATCGAAGGCGATACCGACACCGGCTTTATCGCCAAGCACCGCGAGGCACTGATGGCCAGGCCGGCGCTGGATGCGTTGACGCTGGCCGCCGCCTGCGCGCGCCTGCTCGAGGACGAATCGGCGCACGCGGGGTGTGATCCCTGGGCGCAGAACAGCGGCTGGCGCGTGAACGGTTTTGCCAGCCGGCTGATCGAGTTCAAGCTGCCTGGTGGGGATGTACCCGTGGCCTGCCATGTCGAATCAGATGGCGGCGTGCGCTACTTTCGCCATGACGGTGGCCGGGCGGTATTCGCCTGGCAGACGCGCAACGACGGCAGCATCAAAATCCGCCTTGATGGCGCCAAGTTCGCCACGCGCGTGCTGCGCGCCGGCGACGATATCACCGTCATCACGCCGGCCGGACGCCACGCCCTCACCTTGTTCGACCCGTTCCACTTCGAGCAGGAAGACACCGGTGCCGACGGCCGCCTCACCGCCATGATGCCGGGGCGTGTGGTCAAGGTCATGGCCAAGGCGGGGGACAGTGTCAAGAAAGGCCAGGCGCTCATCATCATGGAAGCAATGAAAATGGAGCACACCATCGTCAGCCCGAAGGACGGTGTGGTGGAGCGTGTGGCGTTCAAGGAGAATGATCTGGTGCCGGCCGATGCCGTGCTGTTTGCCTTTGCCGAATGACCGATCGTACGGGTCGTTCCGGTTGGCGCTACCCGGTTGCCCGATGATAATGTTGTAAACCGCTTGTCCATAGACAGAGAGCCGCTGCCATGACCGACCTGAGCGTTGCCTCCAAACTGGTGGCCTACAAGCCCCGTCACAAGATTCGCTTTATAACCGCCGCCTCCCTGTTCGACGGTCATGACGCCTCGATCAACATCATGCGTCGCATCCTGCAGTCGACCGGTGTCGAAGTGATCCACCTCGGGCACAACCGCTCGGTGGACGAAATCGTCACCGCCGCGCTGCAGGAAGATGTGCAGGGCATCGCCGTTTCCTCCTACCAGGGCGGCCATGTTGAATACTTCAAATACATGATCGACCTGCTGAAGCAGCGTGGCGGCGCAGACATCAAGGTGTTTGGCGGCGGCGGCGGCGTGATCGTGCCGGCCGAAATCGACGAACTGCACGCCTATGGCGTCACCCACATTTACTCGGTGCAAGACGGCCAGAAGCTGGGCCTGCAGGGGATGATCAACGACATGGTGTCGCGCTGCGATATCGACATCAGCGTGAACGCGCCAAAGCATGTAGCGGCGCTGGAAGGCGGCGATCGCCGCGCGCTGGCGCAGATCATTACCGCGCTGGAAAACGGCACGTGGCCCGAGACGGAAAAGGCCGCCCTGCGTGCCCGGGCGGTCACCGCGCACGCGGCCTCGCCCACACCCGCCATCGGCATCACTGGTACCGGCGGCGCGGGCAAATCGTCTCTGACCGACGAACTGATCCAGCGCTTTCGCCTCGACCAGGACGACCGGCTGAAGATCGCGATGATCTCGATCGACCCCTCGCGCAAGCGCACCGGCGGTGCACTGTTGGGCGACCGCATCCGCATGAACGCCATCGGACATCCGAACATTTACATGCGCTCGCTGGCGACACGGGATACAGGCAGCGAAATTTCCAAAGCCCTTCCCGATGTCCTCGCAGCCTGCCGCGTTTCCGGGTTCGACCTGATCGTGGTCGAAACTTCGGGTATCGGCCAAGGCGACGCTGCGATCGTGCCGTTGGTGGAAATGTCGCTGTACGTGATGACCCCGGAATTCGGCGCCGCCTCGCAGCTGGAAAAGATCGACATGCTCGACTTCGCCGACTTCGTGGCCATCAACAAGTTCGACCGCAAGGGGGCCGAGGATGCCCAGCGTGATGTGTGCAAGCAGTACCAGCGCAACCGCGAAAAGTTCGCCGAGCCCGCCGGTAGCATGCCGGTGTTCGGTACCATGGCGGCGCGCTTCAACGACGACGGTGTGACGGCGCTCTACCAGGCGATGCTGCCGGGACTCGTCAAATGCGGGCTCAAGGTCAAGCCCGGCAAACTGCCCGTCACCAACGTCAGGCATTCATCCGCCGGGCGCGCGATCGTGCCGGTCGGCCGGGTTCGCTACCTGGCCGACATCGCCGACGCCGTGCGCGGCTATCACCGGCAGACCGCCGAACAGGCGAAGATCGCCCACGAACGCCAGGCGCTGCGCACCGCGAAAACCGTGTTCGCCGGCTGCGGCAAGCCGGTCGGCGAATTTGACGAACTGATCGCCGTGAAGGACGGCGAATTGACGCCACATGCCAGAAAACTTCTGGCGATGTGGCCCGACATGCGAAAAGCCTATGCCGGCGACGAATACGTGGTGAAGATTCGCGACAAGGAAATCCGCACCCGCCTCACCCAGGAAACACTGTCAGGCACCAAGATCCGCAAGGTGGTGCTGCCGCGCTTCGACGACGAAGGCGAACTGCTCAAGTTCCTGATGCGCGAAAATGTCCCGGGCTCGTTCCCGTACACCGCCGGCGTGTTCGCCTTCAAGCGCGAGAACGAGGACCCGACCCGCATGTTCGCCGGCGAAGGCGATGCCTTCCGCACCAACCGCCGTTTCCGCAAGGTTTCCGAAGGCCTGCCGGCCAAGCGCCTGTCGACGGCGTTCGATTCGGTGACGCTATACGGCTGCGACCCCGATTTGCGCCCGGACATTTACGGCAAGGTCGGCAATTCCGGGGTCTCGATCGCCACACTCGATGATCTCAAGGTGCTCTATTCGGGTTTCGACCTGTGCGACCCGGCCACATCGGTGTCGATGACCATCAACGGCCCGGCGCCGATGATCCTGGCGATGTTCCTCAATGCCGCGATCGACCAGCAGATAGAGAAATTCCACGAACAGAACGGCCGCGACGCGACCGAGGATGAAGCGCAGAAGATCCGCGAGTGGACACTGTCGTCAGTGCGCGGCACGGTGCAGGCCGACATCCTAAAGGAAGACCAGGGCCAGAACACCTGCATCTTTTCCACCGAGTTCGCGCTGAAGATGATGGGCGACATCGCCGAGTTCTTCGTCCAGAACAAGATCCGCAACTTCTATTCGGTGTCGATCTCCGGGTACCACATCGCCGAGGCCGGGGCCAACCCGATTTCGCAGCTGGCTTTTACGCTGGCCAACGGCTTCACCTTTGTCGAAGCCTACCTGGCGCGCGGTATGCGCATCGACGATTTCGCGCCCAACCTGAGTTTTTTCTTCAGCAATGGCATGGATCCCGAGTACTCGGTGATCGGCCGTGTCGCGCGCCGCATCTGGGCGGTGGCCATGAAGAACCGCTACGGCGCCGGCGAGCGCTCGCAGAAGCTCAAGTACCACATCCAGACTTCCGGACGTTCACTGCACGCCCAAGAGATGGATTTCAACGATATCCGCACCACCCTGCAGGCGTTGATTGCCGTTTACGATAACTGCAACTCGCTGCATACCAACGCCTACGACGAGGCAATCACCACGCCCACCGAGGAAAGCGTGCGCCGCGCCATGGCCATCCAGCTCATCATCAATCGCGAGTGGGGACTGGCGATGAACGAAAACCCCAACCAGGGTGCCTTTATCATCGACGAACTGACCGATCTGGTCGAAGAGGCGGTGCTGAAGGAATTTGAAGCCATCGCCTCGCGTGGCGGCGTGCTGGGCGCCATGGAAACCGGCTACCAGCGCGGCAAGATCCAGGAAGAGTCGATGTACTACGAGCACAAGAAGCACGACGGCTCCTATCCGCTGGTCGGCGTGAACACTTTTCTCAATCCCAACGCCGCCGCACGCACCGGCGAAGTCGAACTGGCGCGCTCCAGCGACGCGGAGAAACAATCCCAGCTGAAGCGGCTAGCCGACTTCCAGTCAAGCCATGCCGGTGAAGCGCCGCAATGGCTGGCACGGTTGCGTCAGGCGGTAATCGAGAACGGCAATGTATTCGAGGTTCTGATGGGCGCGGTGCGGCACTGTTCGCTGGGGCAGATTTCCAATGCGCTCTACGAAGTGGGTGGCAAGTACCGCCGCAACATGTAGCCGGCCGGAGTCCCCGGAAATCAAAAGGCGCCGCAAGAAAACTTGCGGCGCCTTTTTTATTGCCCGATGCGGTTTGCTTCAGTACCGGTCGTATACCGGTGCCGGCGCGCGATAGCTGGGGCGCACATCGACGTTGACCTGCATGGTTGGGCCCGGATCATAGGCCAGGCGGGTCGTGTACTCGCGGTTATGGTAACGGTAGCGCACGTCGTAGCCGCGGATCTCCTCGCGGTACTCTGAAACGGTCTGGCAACGCTGCACATCGCGCGTCACCGGCACCCGTTCGACGTCATAGGCGGTGCGGCGATAGCCATTGTCATAGGCGCGGTTGTAGCCGCCGTATTCGCGGTATCCGCCGTTATCTCTCTCGATACTGTTGCCGATTACGCCGCCAAGCAAGGCACCGGCGGCGGTTCCACGGTCGCGTCCGCCAGAGCTGTTGCCGAACTGATGGCCGATCACACCGCCGACGATGGCCCCCAACACGGCACCGGCACCGGAACTGCGGCCTTCGCTGTAGCTGCGGTTGTCATAGACGGGTTCCTGGACGCTGCGCACGCGGCGTTCTTCATAGGTGGCAACCTGCTCCACGCGACAATCGCGGCGCGGCACGGAAATGCGCTCGACGATGGGTGTGGCGGAAATGACGGTGGCAACATCGCCGTATTCGGCGGCGGACACAACGGCCGGCAATGCGGCAAGGCCAAGGGTCGATGCGACAGCGATGGTCAGTACGGATTTCATGTCGGCTTTCATTTGAGGCTCCTCAAAAAATGGGATGTTGCACGCAAAAAACGGCGGGCTTCCACAAACGGTTGACCGCAACGCCGACAGAAAGGTAGCCAATTGCAACAATACGTATCAACCGCTTATGGCGCACAACGGTCGCCGACGGGACAGCTTCGGCCGATAATGGGAGCTGTAATCGGAGGTGGCGACATCAGTTAGCTTTGCCGCGATCGACGCCCCAAACTCCAGCACTGGCGCGGCTTCCAGAGCATATTGCCTTGGAGAGCCGCACCAGTGCTTGATTTGCGGGCCTCGCCAATGCAAGTCCGAATTGGCCCACGCTCCTATAATTGTGAAAAACCGCACATAGATATTCGAAACACAACGCATCGCGTCGCACCCAGAGGAGATTCATCATGTCCGCCGTTCTCAAACCCCAGTCGTCCACGCCGCCCACCGTCAAGCTGCTCATCAACGGCCAGTTCGTTGAGTCCAAGACCCAGCACTGGAAGGATGTGGTCAACCCGGCCACGCAGGAAGTCATCGCGCGCGTACCCTTCGCCACCGAGGAAGAGCTGAACGCCGCCATCAACTCCGCGGCCGACGCGTTCAAGACCTGGCGGCATACCGCCATCGGCGCGCGCGCACGCGTCATGCTGAAACTGCAGGAACTGATTCGCCGCGACATGAAGAAGCTCGCCGCCTGCATCACCGCCGAACAGGGCAAGACCCTGCCCGATGCCGAGGGCGATGTGTTCCGCGGCCTGGAAGTGGTGGAACACGCGGTGTCGATCGGCACGCTGTCTCTGGGCGAGATCGCCGAGAATGTCGCCGGTGGCATCGACACCTATTTCATCCGCCAGCCGATCGGCGTTTGCGCCGGCATCACGCCATTCAATTTCCCCGCCATGATTCCGCTGTGGATGTTTCCGATGGCCATCGCCTGCGGCAACACCTTTGTGCTGAAGCCCTCCGAGCAGGACCCGATGACGCCGATGCTGCTGGCCGAACTGGCCCTCGAAGCCGGCGTGCCGCCCGGCGTGCTGAACGTGGTGCACGGCGGCAAGGAAGCCGTTGATGCACTGTGCTCGCACCCGGACATCAAGGCCGTGTCGTTCGTCGGTTCCTGCCATGTCGGCGAGCATGTCTACAAGCTCTCCAGCAACCATGGCAAGCGCGCGCAGTGCATGATGGGTGCCAAGAACCACGCCGTCGTCATGCCCGACGCCAACAAGGACCAGGCCCTCAACGCGCTGGTCGGTGCCACGTTCGGCGCCGCCGGGCAGCGCTGCATGGCCACCTCGGTGGCGGTGCTGGTGGGCGAAGCCAACAAGTGGATCCCGGACATCGTTGCCCGCGCCAAGACCCTCAAGGTCAACGCCGGGCATGAGCCGGGCACCGATCTGGGTCCGGTCATTTCCACGCAGGCGAAGCAGCGCATCGAAATGCACATCGCCCAGGGCGTGGCCGAAGGCGCCAAGCTGGAACTGGACGGGCGCAATCCCAAGGTGGCTGGCTACGAGAACGGCAACTTCATCGCGCCGACGATCTTCTCCGGCGTGAAGCCCGAGCATCACATCTACAAGACCGAAATCTTCGGCCCAGTGATGGTGATCGTGTCCGTCGACAGCCTCGACGAAGCCATTGCGCTCACCAATGCCAATCCCTATGGCAACGGCACCGGCATCTTCACCCAGTCGGGTGCAGCCGCGCGCAAGTTTCAGAACGAGATCGACGTCGGCCAGGTCGGCATCAACGTCCCGGTACCGGTGCCGGTGCCGTATTTCAGCTTCACCGGTTCACGCGGCTCCAAGCTCGGTGACCTCGGTCCCTACGGCAAGCAGGTGGTGCAGTTCTACACGCAGGTGAAGACCGTGACGGCGCGCTGGTTTGATGATGCGGCGGTGAGCACGGGGGTGAATACGACGATCAGTTTGAAGTAGGCGTTTTTTTCAATGTTGCCGTTAGGCGAACTACTCTCTTTTCTTCGCGCATGTCTGTGCGGACTGCTTTTTCTCACACTGCCCGGGTACAGGCGACTGAAGTACGAGGAATGGGAAAACTCTTCTCGCGCAGAGGTTCGCAACGAGGTCATTGGCTGGATAGTTTGTTTTTTGCTGTATGCAATCATCACTCTCTTTGTTCTTAGAATCGAACACTAAAATCACAGGCTAACGTCATGAAAATCGGTTTCATCGGCTTGGGCCACATGGGCAACCCCATGGCCCGGAACTTATTGAAACACGGCCATACGCTCAAGGTGTTTGACGTTGTTCCGGAACTGGTGAAGAAACTCACCGACCTCGGTTGCGAATCGGCTGGTTCTGCCGGCAAATGCGCGCAGGGCGTGGAGGTGCTCATCACCATGCTGCCTTCTTCACCCCATGTGCGCAGCGTTTATCAGGGCGAGAACGGTGTGATCGCGTCGGTGGCGCCGGGCACGCTGGTGATCGATTCCTCGACCATCGATCCGCACACCGCGCGCGACGTGGCCATGGATGCGCGCGCCAAGGGGCTGGCGATGGTCGATGCCCCGGTCTCCGGCGGCACCGGCGGCGCGGAAGCCGGCACGCTGACTTTCATGGTAGGCGGTGAGGCAGGCGATTTCGAGAAGGCCAAGCCGATCCTGCAATGCATGGGCAAGAACATCGTCCACTGCGGTGGCGCGGGCAACGGCCAGGTCGCCAAGATCTGCAACAACATGATGCTCGCCATCGAGATGATTGCGACTGCCGAAGGCATGGCGCTGGCGGCCAAACTGGGCATGGACCCGAAAGTGTTCGCCGGCATCGCCAATACCTCCAGCGGCCGCTGCTGGAGCTCGGACACTTACAACCCCTACCCGGGCGTACTGGAAAATGCGCCGGCCTCGCGTGGTTACAGCGGCGGCTTTGGTTCGGACCTGATGCTGAAGGACCTGACGCTGGTCACGGAGGCCGCCAAAGCCGCGAAGCAGCCGGTAATGCTCGGGGCGGCCGCGCAGCAGCTCTACCAGATGCACTCCGCCATGGGCAATGGCGGACTGGATTTCTCGTCCATCATCAAGGTGTACAAGAAAGACTGAACAAGCAATTCAACCAACTTGGACCCCGGCCTGCGCCGGGGAAGGAACCATCGTGATTGAACACACCATCGAAGGCCACACCTGTGTCATCACCATCAACAATCCGCCGGCCAACACCTGGACGCCGGAGTCACTGAAAGCGATGAAGGCGCTGGCCGAAGAACTCAACGCCAACAAATCGATTTACGCCGCCGTCATCACCGGCAAGGGTGAGAAGTTCTTTTCGGCCGGTGCGGATCTCAAGCGCTTCGAAGGCGACAAGATCGCGGCCCGCGAATTCATCTGTGCATTCGGCGATGCCTTCGGCACCTGGATGGACGCGCGCTTCGTCACCATTGCCGCCGTGAATGGTTACGCCATGGGTGGCGGGCTTGAATGCGCGCTGTCCTGCGATATTCGCATCGCCGAGTCCCACGCGCAGATGGCGCTGCCGGAACCTGCGGTCGGCCTGCTGCCGGCCGGGTGCGGCACGCAGAACCTGCCGTGGCTGATCGGCGAAGGCTGGGCCAAGCGCATGATCCTCACCAACGAACGCGTCAACGCCGAAACGGCACTGCGTATCGGACTGGTCGAGGAAGTGGTGGAAAAAGGCCAGTCGCTGGCCGCGGCAAAGGCCATGGCCGAGCGCGTCGCGGGCCTGTCGCCGAAATCCGTTGAATTCTGCAAGTCGCTCATCCATAACGCCCGCAATGGCGTGCCGCGCGGCGCCGGCCTGGCGCTGGAACGCGAACGCTTTATGGACCTGTTCGACTTTGAAGATCAGGCAGAGGGCGTGAAGGCGTTCCTGGAGAAGCGCAAGCCGGAATGGAAAAATGCGTGACGGCTGTATTTGAAGCACTTCCCCCTTTTTAAAGGGGGATGGAGGGGGATTTCTCGATCTCAGCAACAAGTACCCCCTCAATTTGAACACCGCAAATCCCTCCCGCCCTCCCTTTAGAAAAGGGAGGAGTTTTCTGCCTCGACAAGAAATTCCGTCATGACCAACTCCTACGCCAACGGCGAACTGCTCGTCGATCATCGCAACGCCGTCGCGCACCTGACCTTGAACCGGCCGCAGGTGCTCAACGCCCTCTCCTACGACATGATCAAGGCGCTGGCGGACCTGTTTACGCAATGGTCGAAGGACGATGCCGTGCAAGTGATCGTCATGCGCGGTGCAGGCGAGAAGGCGTTTTGCGCCGGTGGCGATATCCGCGCGTTGCGTGACAGCGCACTGTCCGGCGGCACGTTGCATCACGACTATTTCATCGACGAATACCGCCTCGACTACCAGTTGCACCGCTATGTGAAGCCGGTGGTCTGCCTGCTTGACGGCTTCGTCATGGGTGGCGGCATGGGGATTTCGCAGGGCTCCGGTTTTCGCATCGTCGGGCCCAAGACCAAGATGGCCATGCCGGAGACCGGCATCGGCCTGTTCCCGGACGTGGGCGGCAGCTCGTTTCTGTCGCGATCCAAAGTGGGCCTGTATCTCGGCCTGACCGGGCAGATCATCAAGGCAGGCGACGCACTTTATGCCGGGCTGGCCGATCGCTACATGACCAGCGAGAACATCGCTGCCCTGTTGGATGCACTGAATTCAGAACGCTGGTCGGCCAGGCCGGCACAGGACGTGGCCCGTCTGATCGAGCGCCTTGCGGGCAAGCCGGAGCCCGCCTCGCTGATGCCTCTGCAATCGGCCATCGACAGCCACTTCGCGCCACAGCGGAAAGTAAGCGAGATGATTGCGGCGCTCGATGCCGACACCGCATGCGTGCACGGCGAATGGGCCAGCGCCACCGCGGCCACACTGCGGAAGCGCTCGCCCACCTTGCTGGAAGTCACCCGCCGCCAGCTCAATCGCGGCGCACGCCAGACCCTTGCCGAGAACTTCCGCATGGAGCTGGGGCTGATCTACCACTGCTTCGAGCACGGCGACCTGATGGAAGGCATACGCGCGGTGATCCTCGACAAGGACAATAATCCCCATTGGAACCCGGCCGCGCTGGCAGATTTGCGCGAAGAAGATGTCGCGGCGTTCTTCGCCAATCGCTGGGAGAATGGAGCGCATCCGCTGAACAACCTCGAAGCGCTGTTCGGCTGAGGGCTTCAATCCCGCAATATCAACCTCGCAAGGAATTTTCATGCGCCTCGTCACTTATCAGCCAAACAATACCAGCGACCTCAAGACCGGCCTGCTCATAAGCAAGGATGAAGTGGTCGATATCGAGTTGGAGGCATGCAGGCGTGGCTCCACGCTGAAGGTCAGCACCATGCTCGACATCATCGCCGGAGGCGAACCGGTGATGGCGCTGCTGCGCGATATCGCGAAGGCACCGCAGACCACGCCGATCCTGCTGACGCAAGTGATACTGAAGGCGCCCATCCCGCGCACCACCAAGAACGTGTTCTGCGTGGGCTGGAACTACCTCGAGCATTTCGCCGAGGGCGGCGCCAAGATGCAGGACAACCGCGAGCTGCCCAAGTGGCCGGTGTTCTTTTGCAAAGCGCCCACAGCCATCAACGGCCCCTACGATGCGATCCCCTTCGATGCCAATGTCTCGACTTCGCTCGACTGGGAGGTAGAACTGGGCGTGATCCTCGGCAAGGCGGGCAAGAACATTGCCGAAGCCAATGCGATGGGGTACATCTTTGGCTACACGGTCATCAATGACGTCACCTGGCGCGACATCCAGCGCCGCCACGGCGGCCAATGGGACAAGGGCAAGTCACTCGACGGCACCTGCCCCATGGGCCCCTGCATCGTCACGGCGGACGAGATCGATCCGAACAACCTTGACGTGGAGTGCCGCGTGTCGGGAGTGGTCAAACAGAAGTCCAACACGAAGCACCTCTACTTCAAGATCCCGCGCCTCATCCACGACCTTTCGCTCGGCCAGACGCTGGAGCCGGGCGACGTGATCTCCACCGGCACGCCGGAAGGCGTGGGCTTTGCGCGCAATCCGCCGGAATTCATGAAGGACGGTGATCTGCTGGAAACGGAGATTGCGGGCATAGGCGTGATGCGCAATCCCATCGGGGCGATGTAGCGTCCATGCTGTTGCGCCGGGCGGCAATATTGGCGGGCATCGCGCTGGTCGGCGCCGCCGCCATTGCGCAACCCGCGCCGCCAGCCTTGCCGGCGAAAGCGGTCGCACGCGCCGCCAGCCAGAGCACGTTCGCGCTGGTCCTGATCGACGCTGAGAGTGAAAAGCGCCTGGGCGGTTTTCCGCCGGACCGCAAGCACGTCGCGAACGCCATCGACAAGCTGGCCGCGGCCGGCGCGCGCGGTGTGGTGCTGAAGTTCTTCTACGATCATGCTGCCAAGGAGCCAGGAAGCGATCGCGCGCTCGCGGCAGCAATGAACAAGGTTCCGGTGGCATTGCAGGCCGGCATCGACGACAACGAGATCCAGCCAAATGACCTGCCCGCGAGATTCGCGCCGGAGCGCGTCAGCGGCGATTATCGGCGCGCCATCAGCGGCCGCGCCGGGTGGATACCGGTCCCCGAACTCGCCAAAGTTGCCGCCGATATCGGCTTCGTCGACATCACCAGCCCCGACCGTGTGCCGGTGATCGAGAACTACCAGGGCCGGCCGGTGAAATCGCTGACGCTGGTGGCGCTGGAGATGGCGACCAGCGAGCGGGCGCAGGTCGTCAGCGGCGAGCGGGTGGTACTGGGCAAACGCCAGATCAGGATCGACGAGGACAACCAGATCCGCCTGACGCGGCTCGACGCGCGCGAACTACCGTATGTGTCTTTTTCCGCGCTGCTCGAAGGCAAGGTCGACGCCCGGCAAGTCCGCGACAAAGTGGTGGTCATCGGCTACGACGGCAGCAAGATGCACGCGCTGACCCTGCCGACTGGTCCCGTCAAGGCGCATCGATTGTTCTACGTCGGATTGCTGGACGCGTTCGGGCAGCTCACCGCGCCTTGATCGAGCCGTCAGCATCGATTGGACGAGTCGATCGAAACAATGAAACCCCAGCATTTGCGCGGGTCGCAGGCCATTTTCGGCCGGTGAGCCGCGCCAGTGCTGGAGTTCTGCCTGTGGGAACTTCCAGAAACCGTAGCGAGCGGTCAAAGTTCAGGCCACGTGAGCAGGGGTTTCGCGAAGCACTGCTTCGCGCCTGCGAGCGCCAGAGCGCCATGCAGGGCGCGAGGAATAGCGGACGCGTACGAGAGTACGCAAAGCACGGGAGGCGCGAAATTTGATCGCGCAGCAGGTTAATGGAAGTTCCCCTGTTTTCCCTCTGCAACAATCGGCTCAAGCCAGCACACCTTGCGCGCGAATCTTGCGCCCCAGCAGCCAGGCCGCAGCCGGCGCGGACGCGGCCACGGCCAGTGCCAGCGGCAGCCAGAGCCAGTGTCCATTGAGACAAAAGGCAGCAGCGGCCCAGCCCATCGAACCGAACATCTCCAGAATGTTCATCAGCTTGCTTTGCTTGTAGCGTTGCTTCATGTCGCGCCGGTTGCCGCGCTGCGGATTCCAGATCTGCACCACGCAGGCAGACAGCATGCCGCCAACACAACACACCACCAGCGCCAAGGCGCCGGGCGGGTCGCGCAGCAGCCACCACAGCGCCAGCGGCACCAGCACCGCCGCCACCGGCAGCATGGCCGCCAGCGCCTTGATCCAGCGGATGCGCGCGATCGGCACGGGTGAGGTGCCCACCAGTTCCGGCGCGTCTTCGGCGGCAACCGTGAGCCAGGCGAGATTGCCGGCCAGCATGGCGGTAATCATCACCAGCCCGGGGATCAGCATGAAGCTGGTCCTGTCGCCACGCAGGCCGATGAACACCAGCGGGATCAGGTACAGAATCTGCAACAGTGTCTGCGAAATGATTTGCGGATCGCGCGCGAGCAGCTTCCATTCCTTGAACAGGATCAGCCGCGTCGCACCGCCGGTAAAGGCAACCGGCCCGGTCGCTTGCACCGATCGCGTCTTTCCGCCTGCGGTACTTTCCTGGGTACCCGCCACGAAGCGCCGGTAGGTAAGATTGACCACAAACCAGAAACCGCCCACGCCGATGACGAGCATGCACAGTATCGGCAGCGCCTCGCCCAACATGGCGCGCACCGGCCACCACAGCACGCTCTCCGGCGCGAGCCAGCCGCCGGGCTGGATTTCATTTCGCAGCCAGTCGGACAGGGCCGCGCGCGCGGGACCGGACAACATGGCCTGCATCTGCGAAACCAGGAAAAATCCCGCGCCGATCAATGCCGCCAGGATCTGCGCCACGGTCTTGGCGCGGCGCGCGCCCAGCAATGCAACCAGTGACATGGTCAGCGCCATGCCGACGGCCGCACAGCCAAGTGCCAGCGCAACCATGACCGGATAGATTCCCAACAAGCCCCAGCGCCCCACCACCACGCCGGCATGCGCAAACGGAACCATCAGCAGCACCGGCAGCAGGCAGGCGCCGAGCGCGATACCGATGCCGCGTACCAGGAACACGGTGCGTTGGGGAATGGGCGAGGCGAGCAGCAAGTCCAGGTCACCGCGGTCAAACAGCGCGGTGACCGCGTGCGCCACCGTCTGCGAAACCATGATGGAAGCAAACAGCCAGAACACACCACCGGCGATGGCAATCGCCTGCGCGGGTATCTGCCCTCCCGGCAGTTTGTTCATGGCCGTCAGCATTCCCCACGCGGCAAAATGCACCGCCGCCCAAAGCGCGCCACCGAACAGCAACAGCAGCCACATGCGCCCGCCGCCCGTAGCCCGCCAGGCCAGGCGCAGTTCGTGCCGCAACAGCCAGGTTCTGCCAGGCGCTCGGCGATTTCGAGGATATGGGTGGTCAGCACCACGGTGTTGCCGCGCTTCACGTAGTCGATGAGCATGTCCTTCACCGCCTTGGCCGCGTGGGCATCGAGTCCGGTCAGCGGTTCATCGAGGATCATCAGCTTCGGCGCATGGATCAGCGCGCCGGCCAGAGCCAGCTTTTGCCGCATGCCCCGCGAATAGCCTTCCACATATTCGCTGCGCTGTTCCCATAGTTCCAGCCACTTCAACAAGTCCTCGGCCTGGCTCGCTGCAGATTTGGCATCGATTGACCAAAGCCCGGCGACAAATTCGAGATATTCGAGCGCATTCAGTTTGCCGTAAAGCAGCGGATCGTCCGGCAGGAACGCGGTGACCTGCTTGGCGGCCATGCCTTCTATAGAGATGTCGTGGCCGAAGATGGCGATCCTGCCGGCATCAGGCTTGAGCAAGCCCGCCACCATGCGCAAGGTGGTGGTCTTGCCCGCGCCGTTGGGCCCGAGCAAGGCGTGAAACTCGCCGGCGGGAATGGTGAGGTCGAGGTGATCGACAGCGTGTTTGCCGTTGAAGGATTTGAGCAGGCCTTCAATGCGAAGCGCGGGTGCATTTTCTTGCAAGGCATGCCCCTTCAATGAAAAAGCCGTCGTGTCGGGACGGCTTGGATCAGGATGAAAACTCAAGCACTGGCGCGGCTTTCCAGCCATTTTTGGCCTGAAAGGCGCGCCAGTGCTTGCGTTTGGTTCTGGGGTGAAAGCTTCTGTACATCATTTCCGGCGCAGTCCCGGGCAGCAAAAGCGGACCGATGCCGAACGGATTCAATCGATCAAAAGTAAGCCTCTTCCATCTGCAACACACTATCCGCGCCACTGGTGATCGCATCGGCAAATCCGGTCGCCAGCGTGATGATGTGATCGCCGTAAAAACGCGCCGTGATGATCTTGGCAGTGAGGAAGTCCTTGTCGGCGCCGGCCTGCTTGAGTTGCTGCGCGGCGATCAGCGCGGAACGTCCCATCATCCAGCCGCCGCACACCGTGCCGGCGAGCTTGAGGTAGTGCACCGCACCGGCCGCGACCGCGCCCTGGTTCGAGCCCCACATCGTCACGATCCATTCCGTCGCGCGCTTGAGTTCGCTGATGCCGGCGGCGAGCTGCTTGCCGCATGCCTTGAGGTTGGCATCACCGGAGGCTTCCAGCTTCGGCAGGAGCTTCTGCATTTCGATGATGAGCGCCAGCATGGTGGCGCCACCTTCACGGCCGACCTTGCGGCCGACGAGGTCGTTGGCCTGAATGCCGGTGGTGCCTTCGTAAATGGCCGAGATGCGTGAATCGCGATAGTACTGCGCCGCGCCCGTCTCTTCGATATAGCCCATGCCGCCGTGCACTTGCACACCCAGCGAGGTGACTTCGATGCCCATCTCGGTGCTCCAGCCCTTGACGATAGGGATCATCAAATCAACCAGCGCCTGGTGCGCGCGCTGCTCGGTGACATCGACGGAGCGATCAGCCACGTCGAGGCAGCTCGCAGTCCAGTAGATCAGCGCCCGCATGGCTTCGGTGTAGGCGCGCATTGTCAACAGCATGCGTTTCACATCGGGGTGATGGATGATGGCCACCGCTTTCGGGTTGCCGGGCATCGGCACCACCGGGCGGCCCTGCACTCGTTCGCGCGCCCACACCAGAGCGTGCTGGTAGGCGCGTTCGGAAATCGACACACCCTCGAGACCGACGCCGAGGCGCGCCGCATTCATCATCACGAACATGTATTCGAGCCCGCGGTTCGGCTCGCCCACCACGTAGCCGGTCGCGCCACCCTCCTCGCCGTAGGACATCACGCAGGTCGGGCTGCCGTGGATGCCCAGCTTGTGTTCGATGGACACGCACTTGACGTCGTTGCGCGCGCCCAGCGAACCATCGACATTGACCAGGAACTTGGGTACCACGAACAGCGATATGCCCTTGACGCCTTCCGGCGCACCCTCGATGCGTGCCAGCACCAGGTGCACGATGTTCTCGGTGAAATCGTGCTCGCCGTAGGTGATGAAAATCTTCTGCCCGGAAATCTTGTAGGTGCCATCGGCCTGTGGAACGGCCTTGGAGCGCACCTGCGCCAGGTCGGAACCGGCCTGGGGCTCGGTGAGGTTCATGGTGCCGGTCCATTCTCCCGCCACCATTTTCGGCACATAGATGTCCTTGATCTGTTGCGATGCGTGCTCGACCAGCGCATCGACGGCGCCATTGGTCAGCAGCGGGCACAGCTTGAACGCCATGTTGGCGCTGCCCAGCATTTCGCTGACCGGGATGGCAATGGTGTGCGGCAGGCCTTGTCCGCCGAATTCAGTCGGGCCGGCAATCAGGCTCCAGCCGCCCTCAACGTATTTGTTGTAGGCCTCCTTGAATCCCTTGGGCGTGGTCACCACACCGCTGTTCCAGTGCGCGCCCTCGGTATCGCCGGCACGGTTGATCGGCGACAGCACGGCGCCGGAAAACTTGCCGGCCTCATCGAGGATCGCATCGGCCAGATCGTCACTCACTTCCTCGCAACCGGGAAGTTGTGCGATGCGTTCCAGGCCGACCACATGCTTGAGGACGAAGGAAATATCTTTGAGGGGAGCGGAATATTCGGACATTGTTTTGAGCCCTTATGAAATGAAAACGGCCACGAAAATCACGATCAGGTTCGGATCAGGTCCGTGCTTGTTCGTGAATCCGTGGCCATGTTTTTGCGGGTACAGACTAGATGGAAGCGGTCAACTCCGGCACCAGCGTGAACAGATCGCCCACCAGGCCATAATCGGCCACCTGGAAAATCGGCGCCTCCGGATCCTTGTTGATGGCGACGATGACCTTGCTGTCTTTCATGCCGGCCAGGTGCTGGATGGCACCGGAAATACCGACGGCAATGTAGAGTTCGGGCGCGACGATCTTGCCGGTCTGCCCGACCTGGTAGTCGTTGGGAACGAAACCGGCATCGACCGCAGCACGCGAGGCACCGAGCGCCGCACCGAGTTTGTCGGCCAGCGGTTCCAGTACTGCGCGGTATTTGTCGCCGTCGCCCATGCCGCGACCACCCGAAACGATGCGCTTGGCCGCCGCGAGTTCGGGGCGATCGGACTTGCTCAATTCCTGGCCCAGCATTTTGGAGACACCGGCATCCGGACCAGCGGGGATATTTTCAATCGCCGCACTGCCGCCGGTTGCCGCGACCGCATCAAAGCCGGTGGCGCGCACGGTGATGACCTTGATGGCATCGCCGGATTTGACGGTGGCAAAGGCATTGCCGGCGTAAATCGGCCGCACAAAGGTATCCGGCGCCTCCACGGCCACAATGTCGGAGATCTGCGCAACGTCCAGCATTGCGGCCGCGCGCGGCAAGGCGTTCTTGCCGGATGCACTGGCCGGTGCGAGCACATGGGAATAATTCTTTGCGAGGCTGACGATCAGCGGCGCCAGATTTTCCGGAAGCGAACCGGCATAGTACGGCGCATCCGCGACCAGCACCTTGGCAACGCCCGCGACAGCAGCCGCGGCAGCGGCCGCGTCACCGCAGCCGGCGCCGGCGACGAGCACATGGATGTCGCCGCCGATTTTCTGCGCGGCGGCAACGGTGCTGGTAACTCCCGGCTTGAGATGGTGGTTGTCGTGGTCGGCAATAACGAGTATGGCCATTTAGATCACCTTCGCTTCATTCTTGAGTTTGTCGACCAGCGCTGCGACGTCAGCGACCATCACGCCACCCTTGCGCTTGGGCGGCTCGGCCACCTTCAAGGTGGTCAGGCGCGGCGTGATATCCACACCCAGCGCGTCCGGCGTCATCACGTCGAGTTGCTTCTTCTTGGCCTTCATGATGTTCGGTAGCGTGGCATAGCGCGGCGTATTCAGGCGCAGATCGGCCGTCACGATCGCGGGCAGGTTGACCGCAATGGTCTCCAGGCCACCGTCGATCTCGCGCACCACTTCCGCGCTGTCGCCGCTCACCGTTACCTTGGAAGCGAACGTCGCCTGTGGCCAGTTCAGCAGCGCGGCCAGCATTTGTCCGGTCTGGTTGGAGTCGTCGTCGATAGCCTGCTTGCCGAGGATGACCAGCTTCGGCGCTTCCTTGTCGCACACGGCCTTCAGCAGCTTGGCAACAGCCAGCGGCTGCACTTCGGCGGTGGTCTCGATGAGGATGGCGCGATCGGCACCCATGGCGAGCGCGGTACGCAGCGTTTCCTGGCACTGCGTGACGCCGATGGACACGGCGACGATCTCGGTGGCCGCGCCGGCCTCCTTGAGCTTGAGGGCTTCCTCGACGGCGATTTCATCGAAGGGATTCATGGACATCTTGACGTTGGCAATGTCCACACCGGTCTGGTCGGCCTTGACGCGAACCTTCACGTTGTAGTCCACCACGCGTTTTACCGCCACAAGGATTTTCATTCGGGCGTGCTTTTCAGAGGGAAAAAATGGAATTAAAACGAGCGTTTGAATTATAGCCGAGAACCCCCATTGCCCAACAACGCAGCAGGAAACGGGAATCTTCACCAAATCAACCAGATGGTGGGCCCAAAAAAAGCGACGGGCCGTGCCGTCGCTTTCTTGATTCACCCGTGTCGCCGCTATTTGCCGGGTTTGCGCAGCACGCGATGCTCAATTTCGCCGACAACGCCACGACGGAAGGCCAGCACGCAGATCACAAACGTCGCCCCCATGATGATGGTGACCCAGGAACCGAAGCCAGACAGATAGTTACCCATGGCAATTATGGCCGATGCACCGACGACCGGGCCGAGAATCGTACCCATGCCACCGAGAAGCGTCATCAACACCACTTCACCCGACATCTGCCAGGTTACGTCAGTCAATGTTGCAAGTCCCAGCGAAAGCGACTTGGTCGCGCCGGCCAGGCCGGCCAAGGCAGCAGACAGCACGAACGCCACCAACTTGTATTTGTCGACGTCGTACCCCAGAGACAGCGCGCGTGGTTCATTCTCGCGTATCGATTTCAATACTTGGCCAAAGGGCGAGTGAATCACCCGATAAATCAACCAGAAGGCAGCGATGAAAATAGCCAGTACGAAGTAGTACATGACGATGTCGTCGTGAAGGTCAACCATTCCGAGCAATTTGCCGCGCGGAACGCCCTGGATACCGTCTTCGGCATAGGTAAATGGCGCCTGCACGCAAATAAAGTAAACCATTTGTGACAGTGCCAGGGTAACCATGGCGAAATAGATGCCTTGTCTGCGAACGGCAAGCCAACCCACCAACAATCCCAGCAGCGCCGAGCCCAATGTACCGAAAATAATCGCCACCTCCGGTGTCCAGCCCCAGACCTTGGCAGAGTGTGCACATGCGTATGCGGCAACACCGAAGAACATGGCGTGACCAAACGACAGCAGTCCCGTGAATCCCACCAGCAGATTGAATGCACAGGCGAACATGGCAAAACACAGGCACTTCATCAGGAACAGCGGATAGCCGACAAATGGCGCCGCACACGCCAGCACGAGCAACACCAGATAAAGGATTGCAGTGCGACTCATCTATTTCTCCCGCCCAAACAGCCCGGCCGGGCGAATAAGCAGGACGATCGCCATGATGATGAAGACCACAGTGCTGGAGGCTTCCGGATAGAAAACCTTGGTCAGGCCCTCAATCAAACCGAGCGCAAGGCCGGTCAGGATGGAACCCAGTATCGACCCCATGCCGCCGATCACCACCACGGCAAACACGACAATGATGATGCCCGAGCCCATGGTCGGATTGACCAGGTAAACCGGCGCCGCCATCACACCGGCGAGGCCGGCCAGGCCGACGCCAAGGGCATACGTCAGCGTCACCATCAGCGGAACATTGATGCCGAATGCCTGCACCAGCTTCGGATTTTCGGTACCCGCCCGCAGATAGGCGCCCAGCCTGGTTTTTTCGATCAGATACCACGTGGCAAGGCAAACCACGATCGACATCACGACGACCCATGCGCGGTACTTGGGCAGGAACATGAAGCCCAGATCGAATGCCCCGCGAAACACATCGGGCAATTCATATGGCTGTCCGGACGAGCCGTAGTTGTGACGGAAAACTCCTTCGATGATCAGCGCAAGGCCAAATGTCAGCAGCAGGCCGTACAAATGGTCGAGTTGGTAGAGCCAGCGCAGCATTGTCTTTTCGATAATGACGCCGACGATCGCCACGCCAATGGGCGCCAGAATCAGCGAAAACCAGTAATTGACGCCAGCGTAATTCAGCAGCATCCACGAGAAGAAAGCGCCGACCATGTACAGCGCCCCGTGGGCAAAATTGACCACATTGAGCATGCCGAAAATCACAGCCAGGCCCAACGAGAGCATGGCGTAGAAACAGCCGTTGACCAGCCCGATGGTGAGTTGGCCCATCAGGGCCTGAATGGGGATGCCGAAGATTTCGGTCATGGATTGATGGGTTGCAGGAATTCAGATTGGACAGGCTGCCAGCGCAACAAAGGCAGCCTGTCCACGGTGACAAATGACGATCAGCCTTTCTTCATGAACTGCGGGCACTGGGATTTTTCGAGCGACTGGAAGGCATCCTCGCCCTTCACTGTTCCCATGTGCTTGTAGTAGTCCCACGGGCCTTTGGATTCCGACGGTTTCTTCACCAGGAAAAGGTGCATGTCGTGCACCATGCGGCCGTCTGGACGCAGCTTGCCGTTCTTGGCGAACACATCGTTGATCGGTGTGTCCTGCATCTTCTTCATCACCGCTGCGGTATCGTCGGTGCCGGCGGCTTTCACTGCATTCAGATAATGCAGGGTTGCCGAGTAGACGCCGACCTGATTCATGTTCGGCTTCTTGCCGTTGTTACGGGCTTCAAAGCGTTTGGCAAATGCACGGTTCTCGTCGTTCATGTCCCAATACCAGCCTTCCGACAGGTAAAGGCCTTGGGCGGTATTGAGGCCCAGCGCGTGAACGTCGGTAATCAGCATCAGCAGTGCGGCGAGGTTCTGGTTCTTGGTGATACCAAACTCGGCTGCCGCCTTGATGCTGTTGACCGTATCGCCGCCGGCATTGGCCAGTCCAACGACTTTCGCCTTGGAACTTTGCGCCTGCAGCAGGAATGACGAGAAGTCGGTGGCGTTCAATGGATGGCGTACCGCGCCATTGACCTTGCCGCCATTGGCTTTCACTACTTCGCCCGTGTCTTTTTCCAGCGAATGACCGAAAGCGTAGTCCGCCGTCAGGAAAAACCAGCTGTCGCCGCCGGCCTTCACCACGGCCTTGCCGACCACGTTGGCAAGCGCGATGGTGTCGTAAACCCAGTGCACCGTCGTGCCCGGCGCGCAAGAGTCATTGGTCAGGCGCGAAGATGCTGCGCCGGTAACGATGGCGATCTTGTTCTTTTCCTTGGCGAGACCGGTGACGGCAAGTGCCACGCCTGAGTTCAGGTTCTCGACCGTCATGTCGACCTTGTCGCGGTCATACCATTGCTGCGTCAGGTTCTTGGCGATATCGGGCTTGTTCTGGTGGTCTGCCGAGAGTACGTCAATGTTCTTGCCGAACATCTTCCCGCCGAAATCTTCGACTGCCATCTTCGCGGCCAGTACGGCACCCGGACCGCCGAAGTCCGCGTACAAGCCCGACATGTCGGTCAGCACGCCGATCTTCAATGCATCATCGGAAAGCTTGCCTTGCTGCGCTTGCGCGGCAGCCGCACATGTGGCCAATGCGGCTGCAACGATTGCTGTCATCAGTTTGCGTTTCATTTCATTCACTCCTCGTTGGTGTAGTCCACTGCTTGAATTTCGTTCGAATCGCTACTGTTCATGCCTGCTGTGCCGCGAATGCGTTGCTATACCCCCAGATACTCGTGCAGCATGTCGGCCTTGGCGGCCAGATCTTTTTTTTCTACCACGGCAGCAATCTTGCCATGCTCCATGACGAAGTGGCGGTCAGCCAGCGGCGCGGCAAACCGGAAATTCTGCTCGACCATGACAATGGTGAGTCCCTTGGCCTTGAGCTCGCGGATCACGCGCCCCAGGGTCTGCACGATCACCGGCGCGAGTCCCTCGGTGATCTCGTCCAGCAGCAGGATCTTTGCGCCGGTGCGCAGGATGCGCGCCATCGCCAGCATCTGCTGCTCGCCGCCCGACAGGCGCGTGCCTTGACTGTTGCGGCGCTCCTTCAGATTCGGGAACATCGCGTAAATTTCGTCGACACTCATGCCACCTTCGCCGACGTTGGGCGGCAACAGCAAATTCTCTTCACAGCTCAGGCTGGAAAAAATGCCCCGCTCCTCCGGGCAATAGCCCAATCCCAGGCGGGCAATCTTGTGGGTCGGCAGGTCGACCGTCTCCTTGCCATCGATCTTGATCGAACCCGAACGTTTTCCGGTCAGTCCCAGCATGGCTTTCAGCGTGGTGGTGCGGCCGGCGCCATTGCGCCCCAACAAGGTAATCAGTTCGCCGCGGCGAATTTCAAAATCGACGCCGTGCAGGATGTGCGACTCCCCGTACCAGGCCTGCAGGTTCGAGACCGACAGCAGCGCACCGCTCATGCCGCTTCCTCCACGGTGCCGACGTAGGCTTCAAGCACTTTCGGATCCTTGGATACCGTCTCGTACGGCCCTTCGGCCAGCACGCTGCCGCGCGCCAACACGGTAATCGTGTCGGACAGATTGGCGATCACACTCATATTGTGTTCGACCATCAGCACCGTGCGGTTGGCGGCTACCTTGCGGATCAACTCGACCACGCGACCCACGTCCTCATGTCCCATGCCCTGCGTCGGCTCGTCCAGCAACATCACCTCCGGATCCAGTGCGAGTGTGGTCGCGATCTCCAACGCACGCTTACGGCCATAGGGGAGCTCCACGGTCTGGATGTCGGCGAATGACGCGAGATCCACCGCTTCCAGCAATTCCATGGCACGCGCATTGAGCGAATGCAACGTCGATTCCGATTTCCAGAAATGAAAACTGGTGCCCAATTTGCGCTGCAGTCCGACGCGCACGTTTTCCAGCACCGTCAGGTGCGGGAACACAGCAGAGATCTGGAATGAGCGCACCATGCCGCGCCGCGCGGTGTGCACCGGCTTTTCGGCGGTGATGTCGTGGCCGTTATAAAAGATCTGGCCGGAAGTGACCGGCAAAAACTTGGTGAGCAGGTTGAAAACGGTGGTCTTGCCCGCGCCGTTCGGGCCGATCAGGGCATGAATGGAACCGCGGCGCACCCGCAGGTTGACGCGATCGACCGCGACAAATCCCCTGAATTCCTTGGTCAGGTCCCGCGTCTCAAGGATGATGTCCTGGCTCATGTTTTCAATTTGTCGGGGCAAAGGAGAGGCAAGAACGAAAATTCATTTTCCGATGAATTATCGCAAATTTGGACGATTTGAGCACGGCTGAGTGTAGCACCGTTGCCACACGCCAATTCATGGCGCCGGCTCACAGCCGTTTGTGCAGGAGATACGCAGAATCGTGCCGGCCGAGGCTGGACCTGGACCTGAAAACCGCACCATGATCAGCCCGAGCCGACCATGCCCGTCAACACGGGGGCGGCGCACCTCCCCCCTGCAAATCGTCAGCAGGCCGTCAGGAAGAAGCGGCTTTGCGCCTGGCTGAACCAGCGGCAGCCGGTGCCCGACAGCGATACCTTGTGCGGACTGCCCGCCGCATTGCTGAACAGTTGCAGGTCACCGGATCGTGGACCGGTGCCGAGAGGACTGAACTGCACGTTAATGGTGCAGCTGGCGGCCGAGCCGAGCGCGCCGCCGCAATTGTTCATTTGCACAAAATCCGGCCCAAGCACGATATTGCTGATGTTCAACACCGCGCCCCCGGTATTGGTGAGCGTCACCGGCTTCGGCGAGCTGGCGCCGCCGAAGATTGAATTGCCGAAACCGATTGCAGTCAGGTTGAACGTAGCCACCGGTAGCGGCGAGAGAATGCCGTTGCCGCTTAGCGTAACCACGCTGGTCACCGAGGGCGCGGCGGTGGCCCCGGCAACGCCGCTGTTGGAAACAATTGTCAGCTGCGCAGTCTTTGCACCGACTGCGGCGGGTACGAAAGTAACCGTCAGCGTGCAGGCGGCCCCTGCCGCGATGCTGCTGCAGGTACCCGCGATGCGGAAGCTGGCAGTGTCGGCACCGGTGAGAGTGATGCTGGCGATATTCAGCGTCGCCGTACCGGTATTGGCAATATCGAGGGTCTGGGTCACCGGTGTGTTGAGGACCTGATCGCCGAACGCCAGGCCGGTTATCACGGCAATTTGCGGTGCCGGCAATGGGATGCCGGTGCCGAGGAGCGGCACCTTGGTCGGGCTGCCGGCGGCATTGTGGGTGATGGACAGCAGGCCGGTGCCCGAGCCGACAAACACCGGATTGAATGCCAGCCAGATCTGGCAGCTGGCGGACGGTGCGAGCGAGGCGCCGCAATCGAGCGGAACACCGGCACCAGTCAGACGGCTGAACGGTCCGGCGACGGTAATCGCGCTGAAGGTGAGCGTGGCGAGGCCACTGTTGGTCAGCTGGAACGTCTGGTAGCCGCTGGAGGTGCCCACCACGGTCGACGGGAAGCCCACACTGGTCGACGCGAGGGTAAGTACCGGGATGGCCGTGCCCACGCCGGTACCGGTGAGCGAGATGACGTGCGGGCTGCCCGGCGCGGTGCTGGTGATGGTGATGCTGCCGCTCAGGGCGGCGACCGTCAGCGGGCTGAAGGTGATGTTGATGACGCACGAAGCGCCGATCCCGAGCGGCGGCGTCGAGATCGGGCAGGTGGTGGTGAAGCCGAAATCGCCGGTCGCATTGATGCCGAGAATTACCAGGCCCGCCGTACCGGAATTGGTCAGCGTCACGACCGTGGCGGTGCTGGTCGTGTTGGCTGTCTGGTTGCCGAAGGCGACCAGCGTCTGGGAAAGCGACACCAACGGAGAGGCCGCAGCGATCACGGTGATGGTGACGATACCGGTGCCAGTGCCGCTGCCGTTGGTCGCGCTCAGATTGACCGCGAACGCGCCGGAAACTGTGGGCACGCCGCTGATGACGCCAGTCGAGGTATTGATGGTCAGGCCGGCGGGCAGGCCGGTGGCGTTGTACGAAGTCGGCGAGTTGGTCGCGGTAATGCTGTAAGAGAACGCAGAGCCCTGGTTGCCGGTCGCGGTAGTCGGGCTGCTGATGACGGGCGTGGCGGCGACACCGACCACCTGGACCACCACCGATGGATTATTCGACAGCGGCGTGGTGACGACCTGCAGGGCGCTGCCGATCGATCCGACAACGGTTGGCGATGCGGTGACAGTAATGGTGCAGTTGCCACCGCTGGATGCAATGACATTGCCGACGGCACATGACCCACCCGTGACATTGAATCCGGGGCCAACGCCGATGGAACTTAGCGTGAGCGGTGTTGCCGAGGTATTGGTGAAGGTCGCCGTCAGTGGCGTAGAGGTCGAACCGACATTGACGCTGCCGAAGCTCAGCGGGTCCGGCGCGAGCGTTGCCGAGGCACCGACGGCACCGGTGCCTGTCAGGCTGATGACGGTGGGACTGCTGGGCGCGTTGGAAACAATGGTGATGGTGGCGTTGTACACCGTTGCGGCCAGCGGCTTGAAGTTCAGCACCAGCTGACAGGTTGCCGCCGGCGGGATGGTCACGGTTCCCGCGAGCGGGAAACCCATCGGATCCGAACCGAAACCGCACCAGTGGGCGGACTGCGGCGGCGGACCGTTGACGGTGTCGCTGAACGTGAACACATCGGAATTTGTCAGCGAACTGAGCACGAGGTTCGCCGTGCCGGTATTGGTGATGGTGATGGTCTGCACCCCACTGGTCGATCCGGTGGCGGTGGTCGGAAAGGTGGTGGAACCGGTCACGGCGATATCCGCGGCCGCGGCCACAACGCCGATGCCGGACAACGGCACTGCGTGCGGACTGCCGGGCGCATTACTGAACACGGCAATGTTGGCCGGGCGCGAACCGATCGCGATCGGCGAGAAGGTCACATCGAGGTCGCACGACTCCCCGACAATCAGGAATGAACCGCATAGCGGGCTGGCCGGTCGCGTGACGTTGGGCAGCGGATTGCCGCCCAGCTTGGAGAGCCGGATGGAGAGCGCCGGTGCCTTGCCACCACCGCTTGGGACCGCCTGTCCCGCGGCACCGCGGCCCGCCTCAGCCTGGTTGGCGCTGAAACGCATCGGCGTCGAATCTCCCGGCGGGGGTGCGATCGGCGGGAGGTAGTTGGTGAAGTAGTCCAGGGTCGTCGAGGTAATGTTGAACAAATCCAGCTGGGCGGTGCCGGTGTTGGTGATGGTCAATATCTGCGGCGCGCTGTTGGAACCAACCGGCGTATTGGGGAACGACATGGATGTCGGCGACAAGCCTACATCGGGTGAAATCGCCGGACCGACAACAAACTGCACTTGCGTCGGCGTATAGACCAGTGAAGTACTGTTGCCGGTCAACGGCGCGGAAAATCCGCTGAAACCCGGCACCACATTGCCCGCTTGCAGAAACGGAATCGTGTCGAACTCCGTAGTGGTGTAGGGGCCAAAACCCGTGTCGACGTAATAAAAGTCCACGCCGCCGCCGTTGAGCGTCGCGGTGCCCGAGACCTGCACCTTGCCGCTAACGATCACGGTCGAGTTGAAGGTGATGTCGATGGCCAGGCGCGCGTTGGGGTTGTTTGCGTTGACGAAGTCGCCATTGACCGTGATCCCACCGCCTATGCTCGGAGCCAAAATCGCGCCGTTGTTCAGCAGCGTGCCCACGTTGAACACGAGCGTGCCCGCGACGAATCCGTTGTCGATCTGCAGCGTCTGGCCCGCCGCATCCATGGTGCCGGTGCCGCTCGGAGCGGAGATGGACCCGGAGGGCACGGGTTGCGAAAACGCTGCCGCATTGGACCACGTCACCGTCGTGCCACCGACCAGCAAAAAGTCGCCCTGGTTGATAAAGCTGCCGGCAGTGCCGTTGATGCTGAATGGCGTGGCCGGCACAAATGTCGCTGACGGCTCATTGTCAAATTCGCCGCCGCCCAAAATGGTCAGCGAGGTGCTCGGCGCGAAAGTACCGCCGTTCCTGATTTTGGCGCCGGGCCCGGTGATGGTGATCGTATCGGCAAACATGTTGGTGGACGGTGCAGCCAGTATCAGTTCGGCCGTATCCACCGTCATCGGGCCGTTGGCCGCCGGAATACCCACGGAACTGGTAAAGGTGATCGACATGGTCTTGAACGTATAGCTGCCCGAACCCCAGGCAATTCCGCCGGCATTGATCACCTGCAGATTGCTGGCGCCGATTCCCGCACCCTGCAGGGTCGCATTGCCGAGATAGACATCGCCGACGGTGTAGGCCCCCGCGGGGAAATCGACGATTCCGCCAACGATTTCCGCCCGGTCAGCGGGCCCAGGTGTATTGGCCGGAGTGCCGTTACCACCAGTGCAATTTGACCAGTAGGCGGGCGTATTCCACGCGCCTCCGGAAGGACCAATCCACTGGCAGATTGCCGCCTGAAGCAAGGGTGCCGCCGTCAGCCCGAAGGTGGCGAGCGCGATGCGGAAAAAATTCTTGGTACTCACGATAGACCTCTACTGGTTCACTTCCTTGGCTTGCCCGGAACACGCGGCCAGCACACCGACAGGTAACCTCCAGCATTGGCGCAGCTTCCAGGGCATTTCCTGCCTGCGGGCCGCGCCAGTGCTAGACCTTGCTACCCACCCCGGCGCGAGAATGCAATCGCGCCGGAGATATTGTTCATGTTGTACATCACCCCCGCCCCGCGTCCGGTGCGTCCCGTGAAGAAGCCGTCGAGGCTGCCGGTGGGCACGGTCGGCGTGCAGTTGGGCGCGCACGAAATCAGAAACACCGAGGGGCGCGGAATCCCCGGGATGCCGCTGCCGCCGTAGGCCGAGAAATACTGGTCACGATAAATCGGCACCGCCTGCGCGCTGCCGGTCCAGGTTTGACCGTTGATGCCGACGATGACGCTGGCATCAACCGTGCGCTGGCTGAAATTGGCATTGAGCGTGGCCGAGTTGAGCGTGCCGGTGTGACCCTGGGTATCGGTCGGCCGCGTCGAACCGACCACGTCATACGTCGCCGTGCCGGTCAACGGCAACGACACTGGACCATTCTGCGTGGGCCCGAAGATGTAGTGCAGGCTGGCATTGGCGAGGTTGGTGCTGACGCCGCCGACGGTCGCGGTGCCGCCCGACCAGCGGCCCCAGACGAGGCCGGTGGTGGCATCGAAACCGTTGTCAACCATCGACGCGGTCCCCTGCTGGTAGGCCTGATGACCGGCGAGACGGCTGTTGCTCACATAGGGCGCGGAGAACGCAGACACAGCGCCGTTGGCTCCGACCGTGACTTCATTCGGGCGATTGGTGGTGGCAAACGAGCGCAGGTAGCTGGCGACATTCAACGCGTTGTTGGGATCGGAGGCGATGCCGTCGCGGAACTCGGACGCCGCATTCTGCGATGGGCCCTGGAACGCGACCACGCCGCTTACGCTCTGGTAACTGTTCGGGCTCTGGCTGGTCTGGTCGCTCAGGCCGTAACCGATGATGGCGCCATTCAGCGTGGCACCGACGAAACTGCCTTCGAGCGCACCCGACAGCCGGCCGTTGTTGGTTGAATTCTGGCCGTTGCCGTTGGTCACGACCAGCCCACCGCCGCCGGTGTAGGCAACGAAAGAGTTGAACGCAAACGGCACGTTGGTCGCCTGCATGGTCCACGACGCCGCTGTCGCGCCGGCGCCCGCCGGCATGCCGATGCCGAGTGTGGCGTTGAGCGTGCGCGCCGTGAAGTTGACGTCGAGCACCGAGCTCACCAGCTGGCCAACGAGTCCCAGATTGCTGGTCGGTGAGGTCGCGCCGATGCGGGTGTAGGTGACCGTACCCGTAAGCACGTCGGACAGGTAGGCCGGGAAACCGGCACCAGCATAGGCGAAATGCACGCCGCCGGCACCGACGGCGCCAGAACCGCCGCTGAAGGAAATGCTGCTCACATTGGTGAAGCGCCCGAGCACGATCGATGTCGAGCCGCCGATGGTGAGCGTCTGCAGGTCGGCCGCAGTGCCACCCTTGATGTCAAGCGAGGTGCCGCTCTGCCCGCCTGCGTAGGCGGTGTAGCCGCGCAGGGCGCCAGCCTCAAGCGTGATCTGCCCGGGAATGGCCTGTTCGGAAAACGCCGTGCCGTTGGCGGCAATGGCAATGTTCTGCAGGTTGACCGGGTCGGAAGTCAGGTTGGCGGTGGCATCGACCAGCGTATAGCCCAGGCCGTTGCCACCGACGATGTTGTTACCCGTCTGCGGAAGGCCATTGTTGGCCGGCGGCGGCGGGGTGTCGTTGCCCGCCATGTTGGCGCTGCCCTGTCCGGGTCCGACCATGGTCTTGCCGGCGTCAAGCAGGCTCGGCGGCGTGGGGATCAGCTTCGGTGCCTGGCCAAACACCACCTGCACGGTCTGGTTCGGGTTGGTGATGATCGGCGGGAACTTGCCGTCCGCGTCACTCACTTCGTGGCTGCCCTCGATGGTGTGGTTGGTGGTGGTGGTGTCGTCGTCAGAATGGTTCATGATGTTGCCGGAACCGCGAATGCCCACCGTGGCCACACGCGTGCGCATGCGGAAGTTTTCCTTGTACACCCCGGTCAATGCTGCCGTGAACGCGCGCAGTGTTCCCTGTACCAGCCGCAGGCTTGCGCCGGGCGTGGTCCGGTTATCCGGGTAGCGTTCCACCACCAGGCGCGAATTGGACCGCAGCGAAAGCCGCACGTCGTCCACCATGGTCAGCTGCACCATGCCATCCCGGCCGGTAACGATGATGTCGAGCGCATCCACCTCGGTGCCCCGTGTCACCACCCGGGGAATGCCGACACCACCTTTGAGCAGCTGGACCGTGCCGGCGACAAAAGTAATTTCACCACTCTTGGCAAAGACTGATTGCGAACTACCCAGCATCAGCAAACCGGCGGCGCAGAGCGCGGCCGGCAGTGCGCAAAGTTGATGGGCTGATTTCATGTTGTCCACTCCCTCAATCGGAATCCGCAACGCGGCGGGCTGCTGAATCATTGGAAATCGCAGCGAATGTTCGACGACACCTCGTTGCGGGTGTAATCGTAGATCGCGATGTTTGAATCGTTGCGCGAACCGAACCACTGCGCACGCATCATGCATTTGGGCTGGAAGCGCCAGTTCACGCCCAGCGTGACATCGGCAAGGCGGTCACGGCCGAATTCGACCTCGGTCGCGCGGGCGAAGGCCGATTGGTCCTTGCGATGGGTAAAGCCCAGGGTATTGAACAGCGCCAGCCGGTCGTTGAGCGAGTACTGGAAATAGCTGCGCACGCCGCCGACCCGCTTGGACTTGTCGGCGACGCCGTCCGCCAGCTTGCGCTCAGCCTCGTCGCGACTGTAGAAGCCTGAAATCTGCAGTACCGGCGTGCCGTTGCCGGAAAAACTCCGCAGCCAGCCGGCGTTCACCCCGAGGGCATTGAAATCCTCGATGTCATTGCGCGGAAACCGCACCCACGATCCGCTCAAGCCAATGTTCAGGTGCTGGTTGTCCGCAAGCGCGTAGTGATAGTCGGCCGCGGCGGTGCCGGTCTTGCGGTCGTTGGTCGGTCGCGGATCACCCGGCGCCTGGCCATCCTGGTCGAAGCGGTTGCCGCTGACGCTGAAGCGCGCGCCTTGGGCGCCGCTCTGCCAGGCCAGCCCGGTGCGGGCTTCGCCATAGGTAGAGTTGAAGTCAGCTTGGCGGCGATAGGCGCGTGTCCGCAACTCGCCGCCGGCAAATGCGGACCATGCCGCGTTGATCGGCACCACCAGGTCGACGCCGGCCGCGCCACCAATGTAAGCCGCCTTGCGCTTGATGGAGTTGCCGGTCGGGTCGACGCCGGGAATGTTGAACGCGGAGACGACCGCGGCGGTGAAATCGCTGGGCACGCCGGTGATGTTGCTGTCGTAGCCGAGCGAGGCTTCGCCCCAGGCGTGGACCGATCGCTTGCCGGCGGCGCGGCGCTGCGAGATGGCCTGGAGGTAGCGCTCGATGGCCTGTGCCGCCGGCGCCGGTGGATTGTTCAGGCGCAGCTGGTTGAAGGTCGCTTCAGCCAGATCCAGCGAGCCAGACGCGAAATAGGCGCGGCCGAGTTCCATCAGCGCGCCGGCATTCTTGGCATCGCGAGCCAGCACACGTTCCAGGGCAATGATGGCGTCGTCAATCTTGCCGCTGTCCAGCGCAGACAGGCCAAGCAGGTAGTCGAACTCCTGATTGTCGGTGTAGCGCGTTTGTGCGGGCGCAAGCAGCACGAAGGCCTGCTTCGGGTTGCCCGCAGCCAGCAGCTGCTGCGCTTCAGTCAACAGTTTGTCCGCGGGCTGTGCGGAAGACGGCGCAGCCAGTGCGGCGAATCCGAGTGCCAGCGCCAGGGAAAGCAATCGCCGGGCTGGCGAGGAAGGAAGTTTTGTCATGGGCGTTTCTTGTCAGAGTGCGTCGCCCGTCAGGTCAAAAAACCGTTCGGACCAACGTTGTCGAACCATCTCAAGACCCTATCCTTTGCCTATGATTACAAAGGAAAACTGGATCTCCCACCAAGCTGGAGACCATACTATTCCCTTGCCCATGGCTTGTAAACATCGCGCCCTCCCCCCATTGAGGCTCTCCCGGATGATTTTGCGCCCTGCCTGCGCTGCATCAAATGCCATTTCGCACACAAGGCCGACATCCGTGTTTCGCGCCTTCGCCACCTTGCATCCCTGGGCGCGCATCGCATGGGCGGCAGCGGCGTATCATCAACACACCCCATTCATTGCCCCGTCCCGATCATGGATACGCCCTTCAGCGCCGAATCTTCACTAATCAGCATTGAACAGCTTGCCAGTGAAACTGGCGTGACAGTCCTGACGCTGAATCGCCCGAAGCAGTACAACGCACTCTCGGCGGCAACGCTGGACCAGTTGCACCACGCGCTTGATGCGATGGCCGGCGATACCACCTTGCGGGTACTGGTTATTGCCGCAGCCGGCAACGCGTTCTGTGCGGGTCACGATTTGAAGGAAATGCGCGCCGCCGACGATGAGGCATTCGTTCGCCGGCTGTTCGCGCGTTGTTCGGAAATGATGCTCAAAATCGCGCGCCTGCCAGTGCCGGTGATCGCCGAGGTGCAGGGCATGGCCACGGCGGCCGGTTGCCAGCTGGTCGCGCAGTGCGACCTCGCCGTCGCATCCGAGGCTGCGCGTTTCGCCGTTTCCGGCGTCAACCTTGGTCTGTTCTGCGCCACACCGGCGGTACCGCTCTCCCGGGTGATTTCGCGGAAGCGCGCCGCCGAAATGCTCATGACCGGTGAATTCATCGACGCGACGACCGCGCACGCATGGGGTCTGGTCAATCGCGTGGTTCCGGCCGATCAACTGCGCGCCGAAACACTGAAACTCTGCCGCACACTCACCGCCAAACCCCGCTCCACGCTGGCCACGGGCAAGGCCCTGTTCTACCGTCAGCTGGAAACGGGTTTGGCCGGTGCCTACCAGGACGCCTCAGCCACCATCAGCTGCAATTTCATGCACGCCGATGCGCAGGAAGGCGTTGCGGCGTTCCTCGAAAAGCGCAAGCCCGAATGGAAGGATACGTCCGGCCACTAGGAAAGCCCCGGTATCGGAGTAGTAGGCCAAACACAAGCACTGGCACGGCTCTCCAGCCATTTTCGCGGATTCAAGTACGAGTCCCGACACGCGGTGGGCGGTTGAATGCTACCTCGTATGGGGTCAGGAAGCCGAGACATTTCCTTGGCCTGTGGTTGTATTTTTCCTGTAGACGCCTGACCTTGGCCGGGGTGAGGTTGTCCATGCTCACCCCCTTGGGTAAATCCACGCGCAGCATGCCGATCTGGTTCTCGTTGGTGCCGCGCTGGTTTGGTGCACGAGGATCGCAGACAAAGGCCTTGTCGACCATGACCTCGCCCGTTGCCCTGAACTCCGGACCGCGATCGGTGGCCACACTTTCAAACGGAATCCCACAGTGATCCAGGCGTCGTTTCATCGATCGCGCCGTTGGCTCGGCCTCAATCCGTTCGAGCACCTTCAACTGCATGCACAAACTCTGCCGCTCGACCATGACCAACAAACGCTTTTTATCCTTCTTCTTGCCAATGGCGGTATCGGCTTCCCAATGACCGATCTCGATCCGCAGCAGAACCTCCTTGGCGCGCCGGTGGATCGACTGTGCAGAGCCGTTCCACCGGCGCCGGGCAGGCCGCTTCAGATGACGGCGCAGCCGGGCGGTATGCAACCACCGGTCCCAACCGTGGCGTTTGGCCGCCAGATGGATGGCCTGGAAGCTGACCGGCACCGGGTGTTGAATCGCTGTGCGGCGACCGCTGATTTGTTCCGGCGACCAGCCCGCCTTGATCTGTTGCTTGATTTCCTGCCAGTCTTCGGCGGGCTTGTGCCGCGCGTTGGCAGCACTGCGCGCGCTGGCCGCGTTGCGATGCCGCTGGGCCCGATGCGGACAGTACCGTCCCGCCGAATCACGACCGCGATGGTACTCGTCATAGACCGCCGATCGATGCCGGCCCAGCGCAATGGCAATCTCGGACAACGGCAATTTGGCCACAAAACCGGCGTGAATCAGGTAACGTTCTTCCAAGGTGAGGGGCGAACCACTCATAGCGGCTTCCTTTCGTGTCAGAAGCAAAAGGGTACCGCGGTTCGTTACCTCACCCCTCCTTGCGCACGCCCTGAAGTGTCGGGACTCGTGGTTGAATCCGCGTTTTCGCCTGGAAAGGCGCGCCAATGCTGAATCCTGGCCGTTGGGAACTTCCATCGATGCGGCAGCTAAATGTGTTGATGGGGGAGATGACCTTCCCCGGCGAAGGCCGGGGTCCAAGTTACACAAACCGTATGAAGGCGAAATTGGGCCCCGGCCTGCGCCGGGGAAGGAACTTGCTTGAGTCCGTTTCAACATGTTTAGTTGCCGGATCAATAGGAACAGTCGCGAGCGGCCAAAATTCGTGTCAAGGAGCGGACACGTACGAGAGTACGTCGAGCACCGGAGGCACGAAGTTTGGCCGCTCAGTAGGTTAATAGAAGTTCCCCGTTTTGGCCTGCGCCGGCGCTACAGTTCAACGCACCGAAAAGCGATGGAACAGGGGGATGTTGTTGGGCGTCGGTGTGATCTCGACATTGCGTCGCATGGCCCAGGGAATCACCGGTTGGTGAAGGACGACTACCGGCAGTTCGTCGCGCACGATGGTGAGTGCGTCGCGAATCAGGCTATCCCGCCGCGCGGCATCCGTTTCGACCTTGATCTGGCTGATGAGGCGGTCCATGCGCGGATTGGAATAGCGTCCCATGTTGGTATCGCCATTGCCGGACTGGTCGCCTGAGTAGGAGTGGAACAACCCTTGCAGGGTGTACAGCGCATCAAAGGTGACGGCGCCCCAGCTGTACCAGAAGAAGCTGGTGTCGGCGCGCTGCACCTTGGGGATGAAGGCGGTAATCGGCAGCAGGTTGGCGTGCACGCGGATGCCGATCGCGGCCAGCATGGGGACAATCGCCTGGCAGAGTTCCGAATTCGGCGCGGTGTTCATGCAATCGAGTGTGACCTCGAATCCATTGGGAAAACCAGCCTCGGCCAGCCATTGCCGGGCACGCACCCGGTCCAGCGGCTCACGCACATCGAGGTCCCTGGCATAGCCCTGCACGGGCGGCGCGATGATGGAGCCGGTGGGTACGGTGTAGCCGCGATATACCTTGTCACGAATGGCGTTGATGTCGATCGCCGCGGCGATGGCGCGCCGCACGCGCGCGTCCCTGAACGGGTTGTTGCCTTTTGAACCATACAGCAGCTCGCTGCGCGCGACATCGAAGCCCAGATAGTGGACGCGCGCCTCGGCCGCCTCCACCACCCGGGTACGCGGATTCGTGGCCAGCCGGCCCACATCCTGCACCGGTGGATCCACTACAAAATCGACCTCTCCCGATAGCAGCGCCGCCATGCGCGTCGCATTCGATTGCATGGGCAGCCACACCACTTCGGTGACGTTGCCGCGTTCGGGGTCACCTCGGTTCCACCATTCCGGGTTTTCCCTGAGCACGGTGCGCACATCCGGCTGGCGCTGGACCACCATGAACGGGCCGGTGCCATTGGTATTGCGCGATGCCCAGGAATCTTCATTGTCCCTGTAGTTCTGCGGGGCGGTCACGCCGTGGCGCTGTGACCAAGATTTCGACATGATGCGCATGAAGTAAAGGTGGTTCAGCAGAACCGGATTGGGCTCACGCATGAGCAGATCCACCGTCAGCTCATCAACCTTTCGCGCCGACTCCACGCCCTGCAGGGTAAATTTGAGCTGCGACAAGGGATGCAGCGTGCGTTCCACCGAGAACACCACATCCTCGGCCGTGAATGGCGTGCCATCGTGAAACTTGACGCCGGCACGAAGCTTGAAGCGCCAGGTCTTCGCGCTGGGCTGGAACCAGGACACGGCGAGGCTGGGAACGATGCGAAAGTCCTTGTCGCGTGCGACCAGGCCTTCGTAGACGTTCTGGGTGATGCGCGCATTGGGCAACAGGTTTGCCGCATGCGGGTCCAGCGTGGTGGCGTCGTTCTGCGCGGCAAAACGCAGCGTCACGGCTGCCGCCGAGGCCGGCCCCAGCAGCACCAGCACCGCCAGCAGCAGTGATCGAATCGGTCGCATTGCTAGCGGTCGCGCAGGATTTCGCGCGCCGCGTTGTGACCCGGGATGCCGGTGACGCCACCACCAGGATGGGTGCCGGAGCCGCACTGGTACAAGCCCTTGACGGGCGTGCGGTAGTCGCCATAGCCGAGCACCGGGCGCGCGCTGAACAGTTGGTCGAGGGAAAGCGCGCCATGCATGATGTCACCGCCGACCAGGCCAAACTTTCGCTCAAGGTCCAGCGGTGAATGAATTTGCCGGGCAATGACGCTGGATTTGAAATTGGGGGCAAAGCCGGTCACCGTGTCGATCATCAGGTCCGCCACCTGTTCGCGGCAGTCATCCCAGCTGCGACCGTCCGGCAGCACCGGGGCGACATGCTGGCAAAACAGGCTGGCAACATGTTTTCCGGCCGGCGCGAGCGAATCATCCACGGTGCTGGGAATGAGTATTTCGACGATGGGCTTCTGCGACCAGCCGGTGGACCTGGCATCGAAAAACGCCTGCTCCATGTAGCGCATCGAGGGCGCCATGATGATGCCCGACGACAGATGCGGCCCGGGTTCCGGCAGGCACGAGAAGCGCGGCAGCTCCGACAACGCCACATTCATGCGGAACGTCCCCGAGCCATTCTTGTACGCGGCAATCCGCTGGCTGAAATCAGCCGGCAAATCCTCCTTACCCACCAGTTTCTGGAACAGCAGTTTCGGATTGAGATTCGATACCACGAGGCGCGATTGCACGCGCGATCCATCTTCCAGGACAACGCCGCAGACCTTGCCTCCCGCCACATCTACCCTGGCGACAGGTGCGTCAAGCGTGATCTCCACGCCCAGCGCCTCGGCCTCGCGTGCCATGGCCTGCGTGATCGCGCCCATGCCGCCGATGGCGTGTCCCCATATGCCGGGCTTGCCGTTGACCTCGCCGAACACGTGGTGCAGCAGGACGTAGGCCGACCCCGGCGTGTAGGGCGATGCAAAATTGCCGACCACGCTGTCAAAGCCGAAGCAGGCCTTCACCGGATCGGATTCGAACCACTGGTCGAGAACATCGCCCGCGCTCTTGGTGAACAAGTCGAGTACATCGCGGCGTGCTGCCATGTCGAGAGCCTTGAGGCGACGCCCCGCCTGCCAGGCGCGCAGCAAGTCACTGATGCCGCCGCCGACGTTGGGTGGCGTTTCCAGCAGCAGGTCCTTCAATACGGCCGCCACCCGATCGAGCATCGCGTAATAGGCCGTCAGCTGCGCCGCGTCGCGCCGCGAGAAGCGGCTTACTTCGGCCTGGGTGGCTTCAAGGCCGCCGCCCATCTTGATGTATTCACGCTCGTTGAGCGGCAGGAAATTCGAGAACGGCCGCTCGACTACCCGCAAGCCGTGTTGCGCGAGGTGCAGGTCGCGGATGACCTTCGGATTCAGCAGGCTGACCGTGTACGAGGCCGTGGAATTGCGGAATCCCGGATGGAATTCCTCGGTAACCGCGGCGCCACCAACCACGCCGCGCCGCTCCAACACGCGAACGCGCATGCCGCCCCTGGCGAGGTAGCACGCGCAGACCAGGCCGTTGTGACCGCCGCCGATTACCACCGCATCGTAAAGTGTGTTCATGGTGTCGTGCTAAATTCCAGCTCTTTGAAAATTCGACCGCCACTATGCGTTCAATCCCGTCGCCACGCAAGGCCGCCGCCGTGCTCCTCGGGATCGCGCTGCTGCTCACAGCCTGCGCGGGCGGCATCGCCGAATTCAACGGGCCGGACGCACCCACTTACTCGCCCTACCCTCCCGACCAGCGACCACGCGTGGCACTGGTACTGGGCGCCGGCGGGCCGCGCGGCTTTGCGCACATCGGCGTTCTAAAGGTATTGGAGGCCAATGGCATTGAGGCCGATCTGGTGGTCGGCGCCAGCGTCGGTGCCATGATCGGCACGCTCTACGCCGGGCGCATGCCGGCCGCCGAGATGGAAAAGATCGCCCTGGAGCTTGATCCCAAGCGCTTCATAGGCATCTCCACGTCCGGGCTGACGGGCAATGGCAATGCACTCGAGGACTTCATTCATAAGCACAGCGCCGGCAAGCCGCTGGACGGATTTTTCCGCAGGCTGGCCGTCACCGCCGCCACGCGCGCCGGCAACGAACTGGTCGTGTTCAATCGCGGCAACACCGCCGCCGCGGTGCGCGCCTCGTCGGCCACGCCGCGACAGTTTGCGCCGGTGCGTATCCGCGGTGTCGAGTACCACGATGGCGATGAGGCGGAGCCGGTCCCGGCCAAGGTGGCGCGCGAGCTTGGCGCCCGGCTCGTGATCGCGGTCGACGTATCGGCATATGTATCGGCGATTCCGGCCAGTGCGCCGCCGGAGTGGACGACGCGCGACCGCATGCGCGCGGCGAAGGTGCAGGCGCAGGCGCCTTTCATCGACGTATTGATCCATCCTGACCTGGGGTACTACGCGGGCATCAGCGAGCAATACCGGATGATGTGCATCGCCCGCGGGGAAGCGGCCGCCAGGGCTGCGCTACCGGGAATCCAGGCTGCCCTGGCGAAACTGGCTGCAGCACGCGGGTAGCCGCGGCGCCGCGACTACCCTTTGAGCAGCGCGGTCTTTTCCTGCACGCGCAAATCGAACTTGGCGACGTTGACGACGACACGCTCGTGCGTTCCTTCGCCGATGACGTCGCGCGCATCGCGGGCCAACAATCGGAAGCGGATGATGCGTCCCTCGACGCCGATGACTTCCGCCGTGGCGGTGGCCTGCATGCCCACCGGGGTGGCGGCGACATGGGAAACATCCAGGTGTGTGCCGAGGCTCTGGTGACCTTCGGGCAACAGGTGTTCGCACGCGGCCAGCGCGGCCGCTTCGAACAGATTGATCATCACCGGGGTGGCCAGCACGTGAATCTGGCCGGAGCCGACGCGCGGGGCGGTATGTTCATCACCGACGACGAGCGATGCCGAACCGATGGTTCCCGTCGGAATCGCCAGCACGAGGCTCATCGCGCGGCCCGCCTCACTGCTTATCGCTCGATACTTCCTCGACCCGCCCGTCGATGATCACGGCGGGACGTTTGCTGCCATCCTTGGCGATGCGCACGCCCTTGGCGCGCAGACCGCCCTCTTCGAACACGCCTTCAAACCAGGAGCCGTCATTGAAGATGAACTTGCCCTCGCCCTTGAGCGCGCCGTCGTGGAAATTTCCCTCCGTGCGCAGGCCGTTGGCAAAGAAATACTTGCCCTTGCCGGTGAGCGCGCCGTCGGTGAATTCACCCTCGTAAAGATCACCGTTGGCGAATTGGTAAGAGCCCTTGCCGCGCGGGACGCCATTGACCCAGGTACCGACGCGCCGCTCGCCGTTCTTGCTGACGTACACGCCCTCGCCGGACATCACGCCATCCTTCATGAATCCTTCAAAGCGGTCCCCCGAGGCGAATTCGTACACCACCTTGCCATTGGCTTTGGCATCGATGAACCCGCCGGTGATACGGTCGCCGTCCTTGGAAACGTAAAGACCCTTGCCGACGATCTGGCCATTGGTCACTTCGCCTTCGTAGCGATCACCGTTGGCGAATAACCATGTGCCCTTGCCCGAGGGCTTGTCGTCGCGGAAATCGCCATCGAAGCGCGAACCATCCGACCAGACATAAACTCCGCGCCCATGCTTGACGTTGTCCTTGAACTCGCCGGTGTATTTGAAGTTCTTGTCAATGAACTCGCCCTTGCCGTGCATGACTTGCAGCTTGTCCTTGTCTTCCTTGTAGTCGCCGATGTAGCGCGAGCCGTCACGGAACTCGATGAGGCCATTGAGGATCTTCGGCAAGGCCGGCGGCGGCAGCAGCGCGGATTTCTGCTCCGGCGCCACGCTGGCGACCAGGATTGGCGGTGGCGCCGACGCCGGCGCAGTTGCGGGTGTCGGGCTCGACGCCGGCGGACGCGCTTCAATGCCACGCCCCTCACTGGTGGCAACCGCAGGTGCCGCGGCAATCTGCATCGGCGCGGGGGCTGGCGCAACCTGCTTCGGGGCAGGAGCCTGCGCAGCCGTGGTCGTGGAAGCGGGCTGACTCGTCTGCGGCGGTGTGGCTGCGTATGTAACCTTGGCCGGGACATCGGTCGGCTTGTCGGCGACCAGCAGCGGCGGCGTGGTGGCGGCAGGTTTGGCCAGCGGCGCTGCGGCGACCTGGCGCTGCGAGCTCTCTCGCTTGATATTGTCGATACGGTCGCGCGCCAGGCTCGCGTAAAAGCCGTTGGGGAAGCGTCGCATGAACTCCTGGAACAACTCGATGCGTTCGCTGTTCTTGATATCGTTCCAGTAATCGCGCTCGATCAGTGCGCTGGTTTCGGCGGACAGCCCGGTAGCGCCACTTGCCGACGGCGTGGGCGCAACGGCAGCCACCACCGCGGCCTCGGCGAAGAAGAACGGGCGGCCCGTGGGCAGCGCCGTGGATTGCAACTCCGGCAACTGTTTGCCCTGGCTTTCCTGCGCAACCGCCGTGGCGACGTTGTCGAACATGAGCCTCGCCTGCAGTGCCGGATTGCGAATTTCCTTGAGCAGGTGCTTGGTGTAGAGACCGTTGTCGTCGCTGCCATCCGCGGCCACCGCACCGGCCGCTGCCGCAAAGGCAATGGTCGTGCCGGGCGGCACACGCGTCACCTTGGCAAGGCCGGCGGTGCCAAATACGTTGCGGAAGGGATTGTTGCGGCAAGCATCAAGGATGATGAACTTGTGCCGCACTTTCGACTCCTCCATCAACTCCAGAATCTGCGAAACCTGCAGCGAGTTGAAGGCAATTTCCGCCTCGGAGGTCAGCGAGGCATCGACCGGCAGCAGGTAATTCTTGTCGCGGTACTGGATAGCGTGGCCGGCGTAGTAGAAGATGGCTGCAGTCGCGCCGTTGGCTTCATTGAGCAGCTTGGAGAACTCGACTGCCGCGCCACTCATGCTGGCATAGCCCGCATCCGACCGGAAAACCACCTTGAAGCCCAGATCCAGCAACGCCTTTTGCACGGCACGTGCATCATTGGCGGCATTCTTCAGCGGCTCGTTGGCATACTTGTCGTTGCCAATGACGAGCGCGATGCGATCGTCGTAGGCCTGCGCGCCGGTAGCCGCGCACAGCAACGCCGCTGCCAGCAGCATGGCAGCGTGCCGCACGACTGAAAAAACCCTGAATCGAAGCGTTGCGCGCATAGTCCTGCTTATCCTATTTTCCCGATTATTGCGCAAATTCACGCACTTGCAATGCCGTAGAGCACATTTGCGCTGGATCAAACGAAAAAGGGCGTGCCCGCAGGCACGCCCTTTGCAACCGCGAAACCGGAAAACTACTTGGCCAAAGCGGCCAGTTCCGGCAGATCCGGGCGCTCCCGCGCCAGTTTGGCCCAGACTTCGCCGGCATCCTGGTCGGCGCCGACGTCCTTGAGGGTCAGGGCATAGAGCAGCCAGTCCGAAAACTGCGCCTTGTCGTCCGGCTTGCGCTTTTGCGTCACGTCGAGCGCATGGGTTGGCAAGGTCCGGAAGTTGCTCATGCCCAGTTCGCCGCTGCCCGCTTTCACCGCCCAGCTGTATGCGGTGTCGGGTTGGAGCTTGACGCTGCCCGGCAGTTTCAGGTCCAGACCACTGGCCTTTGCCTTGTACAGCGCCTTGCCGCTGTCGGCCGCCTTGAGCTCGAATTCAAAGGGGCCCTTGGGGTTGGCCGATGCCCACTTGAAGGCCGGCTGCAAAGTCGCGACCTTGGTTTCGCGCGGATAGATCAGGCGCTCCACCGGTAGCGGGGCCGTCTCGGCTTGTTTGCCGCCGACGCTGCGCATGCGGATCGAAGCGCTGGAATTGGCGGCGGCCGAAGCCACCACCTGCGAGGAAACCTTCCATTTGGTCTCGCGCACCACCGGCGGCGGACCGATCTTGGCGGTGACCTCGTTATCGCCGACCAGGAAGTCACCCGGGCCCTTGAGGACGAACTCCTTGCCCGACAACAGGTACATGACGCCGACGGCGCATTCCTTGGCGCAGCTGATGCGGGCGCCCTTCCTTATTTCCGCCATCAGCGAAGCCTTGGCCGTATCGAGGTTGGCGTCACCCCTGACATCGGTCACGAACGCAATGCCCGATTGAGCTTGCGCGCCCAGAGCCACCGCCGATACCGCCAGTGCTGCAAATGATTTGAAATGGATCATGCTGTTCTCCCGGAAATGCCTTTTTTCATAGACTCATTGCTTCGCTGCCGCGCTCGAGATTGCGGCGCTGACTCCCCACAGCCGCATCGGACTGTGCCCTCTGATCGCCTGTTCACCGAAATCAATCATTTCGAAATCCGTGCCAAGTCGGGCCCGCACCGAATCCGTGAACACGATCGGCCGTCCCAGGCGCTTGGTCATCCCCTCCACCCGCGATGCGACATTGACCGCGTCACCGATTGCCGAATAGTTATGGCGCACGGTGGAACCGATGTTTCCGACCACCACTTTTCCGTAGTTTATGCCGATTCCAATTTCGACGCGGGGCAGGCCTTCGCGTTCGAATTCGGCGTTCAGTTCGGTCAGCTGGCCAATCATGTCGACCGCGCATTTCACGGCGCTGGTACAAGGGTTGTCAAGCGCGCGCGGCGCGCCGAAAAAGACCATCATGCCGTCGCCCATGAACTTGTCCATGGTGCCTTCGCAGCGATGTACGCAGGCGACCATGCGGTCAAAATAGCGCGTCAGCAGGCCGGTCACTTCCTCCGGCGAAAGTGACTCCGAGAGACCGGTAAAGCCGCGGATATCGGTGAACATGACGCAGACCTCAGCGGTCTTGGCGGATACGCCGCCCGAAAGATTGCCGGCCAGCATCTCCTCCATGACCGCGGGAGATACGCTGCCCTCAAACGAATTTCTCAGGCGATTTTTGTCAACCAATGTCTTTGCCGCATCCGCGACTGCGCCAACCATGACCGAGATCCACAACAGGACAATGAACGTTACTGCGGGGATGAGGATCTTGGCTGTGATCAGGATCACTGAAATGGAAATAAACAGCAGCGGGGCGGCCACGAACGCAAACAAGTAGGTACGCCGCGTCGACGGAACGAACACGAAGCCCATCAAGGCCGCACAAATCAGCCACTTCAGCCAGTCAGGAATGGGCACGATCAAGCCCTCACCCAGCAGGCTGCGCAGCGTCTGCAAGTGGACGATGATGCCGGGCTGGTTGCGATCCAGCTTTCCCTCCGTGTTGCGCTCCCATTCCGACAGTCCGACCGGCAGATTCCAGCGATCCTTGTCCTTGGTCACGGTTCCGATCAGCACCACCCGGCCCGCAAATTGCCGTTTCAGTTCGGCCGTGTTGCCAGTTTCGTACCAGCGAATCACCTGCTGCAGCGGAATGAAACGAATCTCGCTGCCAATCGAAAAATCGATGTAGCCCTCCATGACAGGCTTGCCGAGCGTGCTGGCAATACGGCCGGAAAATGTCGGGAACGGCGTGTCCTTGGCCAGCAACTCCCTCTCGCTGAAGCGGCGCGAGACACGATCACGGTCCTCGATGGCCTTGTCGATGCCGAAAGTATCATCGCCCAGCGTGCGCAAGAACGGCGGATGAATTTGTGCCAGGGTTCCCTGCCGGTCCACCGTATGCGCCACCACCAGGGGTGCCACCTGCTTCAGCTTGGTCAGGCCCACCACCAGCGACAGGTCGAGCCCCGGCATGAACTTGTCGAACGATCTTGGCGGTAGCACGATGTCCAGTCCGACAAGCGCGGGTTGCGCCTCGGCCAGCGCCAGCATGGTTTTGGCGAAATGCCGGTGCCACATGGCCAGCGGCTCTTCCAGCACATCCTCTGAATGTTCGTCGATGCCGATCAGAACGGGGTCGACGGTTGCAGGCCGCGGAAAGTAGTTGCGCAGAAAGTTCATCTGCATGTCGAACGCCTGCCGCTCCAGCACACCAAGCACGGCCTGGTCAGCGGTCGGCACCCGCAGCAGGAATGAAAACGTCAGGATCGCGACGGCGAGCAGCAGCAGGCCCTGGGATGAACCCCATTCCCACCACTTCGTCCGTGTGCGTTCCAATTCCAACCACTCGCTCCCGATCGCTGGCTGTTCGCCCGTGGCCTTCCCCTGTATGAGGCATGCCAATTTTTTGTTTTAGCCTGCTGGCGGTATTCTAACGGCTCTGACCGCCCGCCCCGCCCGCAGATTTCAAATCCCTCCCAGGCATTCGCCATGGCAAAACACTTCGGAACTTTCGACTACGTGATCGTCGGCGCAGGTACCGCCGGCTGTGTGCTCGCCAACCGCCTGAGTGCCGATCCGGAAGTGCGTGTTTTGCTGCTCGAGGCCGGCGGCAAGGACGACTGGATCTGGATTCACATCCCGGTCGGCTACTTGTTCTGCATCGGTAACCCCCGTACCGACTGGTGCTACCGGACCGAACCCTGTTCCGGGCTGAACGGACGCTCCATTCTCTACGCCCGCGGCAAGGTGCTCGGCGGTTGTTCCTCGATCAACGCCATGCTCTACATGCGCGGCCAGGCGCGCGACTACGACGAATGGGAGGCGATGGGCAACCCGGGCTGGGGCTGGAATCAAACCCTGCCCCTGTTCAAGTTTTCCGAGGATCACCATGCCGGGCCCAGCGCCATTCACGGCGCGGGCGGCGAGTGGCGGGTGGAAGAACAGCGGCTGCAGTGGGAGATTCTCAATGCCTGGCGCGATGCGGCGGAGCAATGCGGCATCCCGAAAATTGCCGACTTCAACGGTGGCGACAATTTCGGCTCGGCGCGTTTCCAGGTCAACCAGCGCACCGGCATCCGCTGGAATGCCTCCAAGGCGTTCCTGCGCCCGGCCCAGTCGCGCCCCAACCTCACCGTGCTGACCAATGTGCTGGCGCAGAAGATCGTCATGGATAGCCGCGACGGCGCCAACCGCGCGCAAGGCATCGAGTTCCTGCAGGGCCATGAAGCGTTCGTCGCGCAGGCGCGCTGCGAAACCATCCTCGCCTCGGGCGCCATCAATTCGCCGCAGCTGATGCAGTTGTCCGGCATCGGTCCGGCGCGTGTTCTCCAGTCGGCGGGCATCGACTTTCGTCACAACCTGCCGGGCGTGGGGGAAAACCTGCAGGACCACCTGCAACTGCGCATGGCGTTCAAGGTGCACGGTGTGCCGACACTGAACGAACGTGCCAACAGCATTTTCGGCAAGGTGGGTATGGGCCTGCAATACGCCCTGTTCCGCACCGGGCCGCTGACCATGGCGCCCTCGCAGCTGGGCGCTTTCGCCAAATCGGATGCCGCGCAAGCGAGCGCCAATATCGAGTTCCACGTGCAACCGCTATCGCTGGACAAGTTCGGCGATCCACCACACCCCTTCCCGGCGTTCACCGCCAGTGTCTGCAACCTGCGACCGGAAAGCCGCGGCTATGTGCGCATCCAGAGCAGCGACTCGCGCAAGTACCCGCTGATCCAGCCCAATTACCTGTCCACCGATGGCGATCGAAAGGTGGCGGTCGATTCATTGCGCCTCGCGCGGCGAATTTCGCAGGCGGATGCGCTGGCCAGGTACCGGCCCGAAGAGTTCATGCCCGGACCATCGTACGAATCCGACGAGGCGCTGGTCAAGGCTGCCGGAAACGTGGGCACCACCATTTTCCATCCGGTGGGAACCTGCAAGATGGGACCGGCCGGCGATCCGATGGCAGTGGTGGATCATCGCCTGCGGGTGCACGGCGTGGAGCGCCTGCGGGTGGTGGACGCGTCCATCATGCCGACGATCACGTCGGGCAACACCAATTCTCCGACGGTGATGATTGCCGAACGCGGCAGCCAGATGATTCGCGAAGATCGCAAGTCCCCGTGAGTCAGAGTAGTGGCAACCTGGCCAGCGATCAAAGGCTAAAGTCCAGCATTGGCGCGCTTCCCAGGGCAAAAAGCTCTCAAGAAGCCCGCCAATGCTGGACTTTCGCCACCTGGTGCTCGTGAATCCGACGACCCGCCGCACCGATGCGCTGCTGGCCTGGTACTTCGTTACCGTCTGGGGTTCGGGCTTTATCGCGACCAAGATCGGCCTGCAGTACGCCGCGCCCTTCACCTTCCTGACGCTGCGATACGCGTTTGGCGTGATGTGCCTGGTGCCGCTGGTGTTGTGGCTGAAACCTGCCTGGCCATCGACCCGGCAGGAGTGGTTTCACATCATTGTTGCCGGCCTGCTGATGCACGCCATCCACCTGTCGGGAAGCCACTACACCCAATACCTGGGCATGTCGGCGGGCATCACTGCCGTGATCCTCGCGCTGCAGCCACTGGCAACCGCACTGATCGCCATCCCCTGGTTCGGCGAACGCCCGCAGCCCCGTCAGTGGCTTGGCATTGCCCTCGGATTCGCCGGCGTCGCGCTGATCGTGTGGCACAAGATTGATATTCGCGCCGTGACGCCGGGCAGCCTCGTCGCCGTTGCCATCGGGCTGTCCTCGCTCACCGCCGGCACCTTGTACCAAAGGCGTTACTGCGCGACTGTGGATTTACGCAGCGGCGCACTGATCCAGTTCGTCATCTCGCTGGTGGTGCTGGCGCCGCTCAGCGTCATGGTCGAAAGCGCCGAGGTGCGCTGGACCTGGCCGCTGTTGGCGTCGATCGCTTTCCTGGTGATCGGCGCATCCATCATCGGCGTCAACGCACTGCACACGCTGATGCGTCACGGCGAGGCCGCGCGTGTCACCAGCATGATGTACCTGCCGCCCATATTCGCGGTGGCAATCGAATTCCTGGCGTTCGGTGTGGTGCCCACCCCCCTGTCAATCGCCGGCATCGCCATCACCGCGATCGGCGTGGCGCTGGCCATGCGCCGTGGCACGTAATGTGCTCGCATCCTCCGGGGCTACATCAATGGGAAAATAACCTGATGATGCCTGCGCCCTACATCACCGGGTTCCGTGGCCGATAGCCACGCGCGGTCGCCGATCCGGCCGCTGCCGCTGATCATCATCCTGATGGTCCTGGATCATGTCGCCTTCAACGGCGGACGCGTGACGGTGACGCTGTTTGCCATCAACCAGGGCGCAACACCGCTGACCGTGGGCGTGCTGCTGGCGATGTATGCGTTGCTGCCGGCGCTGCTGTCGGTTTCCGCCGGCCGCTGGGTGGATCGCATTGGGCTGGGTAAACCCCTGCTGCTCGGTTCAGCATTTGTCGGCCTCGGCATGCTGGTGCCATTTGTGTTCCCCAGCATCTGGGCGCTCTATCTCACCAGCATCATCGTCGGTGTTTCGTTCATGCTCATCAATGTGGCCGCCTATCACGCGGTGGGCGAGCTTTCCGCGCCCGAGGATCGCGCCATCAATTTCAGCTACGTGTCGCTGGGATTTTCGACATCCTCGTTCATCGCGCCGGTGCTGTCCGGCGTGGGCATCGACAACTTCGGGCACCGCGCCACTTTCCTGCTGCTGGCCTTGTTCACGCTGTTGCCGGTAATCGCGCTTTCGTTCAAGGTCATTCCGTTTCCGGCGCCGAAGCCGCATGTCCACCATGCCGGCAAGGGGGACGTGTTCGACCTGCTGCGCGATGTGCAGTTGCGGCGGCTATTCATCACGATGGCCATCCTGACCGTCGCATGGGACGTTTACGCGTTCGCCATCCCGGTGCATGGCAGTGCCATCGGCCTGTCCGCGTCGGAAATCGGCATTGTCATGGGAACGTTTGCTGCGGCCACTTTCGCGGTGCGGCTCGCCATCCCGTTCGTCGTAAACCGCATCAAGCCCTGGACCATGCTCACGGGCGCGCTGCTGGTGTCGGGGCTCAGCTTCGCCGGCCTGTCATTTGCACAGAACGTCGGCGTGATGATGGTGCTGGTGTTCTGCCTGGGGATGGGGCTGGGCGCGCCGCAGCCGATGGTGCTGACGCTGCTCCACGAGTCGGCGCCGGCCGGCCGTTCCGGCGAGGCCCTCGGCCTGCGCACCACGCTGATCAACGGCAGCCAGACCGTCATGCCGCTGATATTTGGCGCCGTGGGCGCGGCGCTGGGCATGCTGCCGCTGTTCTGGACCATCGGTGCGGCGCTGGTGGGCGGAAGCCTGTATGCGCGCCGAATCGGCCGCCTGCCGGGACGGCGAGGACCAAACGCCGAACCCTGAAAGCCAGCGAACGCGGAAACTTTTCGCGAGAAATCAGGGACTAAGCTTGCCTGACGCCGGGCTGGAGCAGTTGAAATCCGGGCCGGCATCCCAACATGCGGCGTACGGCCGGAAAGCTTGACGCAAGTCAGGGTTACAATCCGGCCCAAGTTATTGTTTTCCTTACGGAGATTGCGTACATGAAACGTGTCGTCTTGTTCATCCTGACCAACCTGGCCGTCATGCTGGTGCTGGGCGTCGTCACCAGTCTGCTCGGCGTCAACCGGTTCCTGACCCAAAGCGGCCTGAACATCGGCATGCTGCTGGCGTTCTCCGCCGTGGTCGGATTCACCGGCGCGATCTTCTCGCTGCTCATTTCCAAGCCAATGGCGAAATGGAGCACCGGCGCGCAGGTGATCGAAAATCCGTCTTCGGAAACCGAACGCTGGCTGGTGGAAACCGTGCGGCGTCTGGCCACGAAGAGCAATATCGGCATGCCCGAAGTCGCTATCTATGAAGGCGAGGCCAACGCCTTTGCGACCGGCGCGTTCAAGAATTCGGCGCTGGTGGCGGTTTCGACCGGCTTGCTGCAATCCATGAGCCGCGAAGAAGTGGAAGCCGTGCTCGCGCACGAGGTCGCGCACATCGTCAACGGCGACATGGTGACGCTCACCCTGATCCAGGGCGTGGTCAATACCTTTGTCGTGTTCCTCTCGAAGGTAGTGGGCTACTTCGTCGATCGCGTGGTGCTGAAGAACGATCGCGACGGCCCCGGTATCGGCTATTACGTGACCGACATCGTCTGCCAGATCGTCTTCGGCTTGCTCGCCTCAATCATCGTCGCGTGGTTTTCGCGTCAGCGCGAGTATCGTGCCGACGCTGGCGCGGCATCGCTGATGGGAACACCCCAGCCCATGGTCAAGGCTCTGGCGCGTCTGGGCGGTCTGGAGCCCGGCGAACTGCCAAAAAGCATGGCCGCGTCGGGCATTTCCGACAAGGCCGGCTTCATGGCGTTGTTCTCCAGCCACCCGCCCATTGAAGAGCGCATTGCGGCTCTTCAAAACAAGCGCGGCTGAACATCTCAAGGCCGCAAACAAAAGCCCCGACTGGCGACAGTCGGGGCTTTTTCATTTCTGGCTTGCTGTCCGAAAACTGCGGGCAGCGCCGCACGCCTACTCGGACGGCTTCTTGAACACGGACTTGATTGAACCGAACAGGCCACCTTTCTTCTCCGGCTCCGGTTCCGGTGTCGGCGCCACCGCGTACTGCGGCACTTTCAGGTTCGGCCGCTGGTACTGGCCGGTCGCGCTCAGGTTGGCCGCCGGGCGCCGGTTGTAGTTCTTGAAATTTGATTCCTTGCCGATGAACATGCGTGCCAGATCTTCCAGCGCCTGATCATTGATGGAATCCGGCTCAAGCGTGTAGACGGTGGGTCCGAAGTCCTCGATGTTCTTCAGCTTGAAGCGGACCGCGCCATTGTCGTAGTCACCAATGATGTCCGCCCCGCACAGAATCTCGCAATTGATCTTGAACACCTCGGTGATGACCACTCGCCGCTCATTGCGAAAGACTTCCGAGGTGAAACGCATGTTGTTCTGCCATAACAGGTCGCGGAACCGCTCGATCTGTTCGGCATCGCGCTTCACGGTCAGTTGTTCCGGCTTGCTGCGCCGGAAGGTGACGCTCAGGTTCTCGTAATGCTCGCTGTTGTTGCGTTGCGAGGTCCGAAACTCGATGCGGTACTCGCTTTGCGAGAGGCCGTCGATGACACCGACCGATTGCAGGTCGTAGGTGCGTGGACAGGCAGGCTTGACCACGTTCAACTGCTTGAACAGTTCGTTCATGTAGTTGAAGGTTTTGCGCAGCGCGCGGTCAACCGCCGCCGCATTGGCCTTGATTGTCTGCGTGCGCTCGGCCTCTTGGTTCTTGAGGGTATCGGCCTCTTTTTTAAGGTCGTCGAGCAGTCCCATGAATTCTCCGCTTTGTTACTAGTGCACGTTGTAGCATTCTGATGCGCCAGGTCCGGCGCGCCGCGCGCGGCGAATCGCCGGAATTGCCACCGGCGACGGAATCGAGCCGCGTACGATCACTCTTTTAATTCAATATTTTACCGCAGTCAATTGCAGGTGTCAGCAGACAAAGGAGTTTGCAAGCCATGAATGCCGTTCTCGCCCTCGATCAAGGTACCACCAGTTCGCGCGCGCTGGTCTTCGACCGCGAAGCCAATGTGCTGGCGGTATCGCAACGGGAATTCACCCAACATTTTCCCCAGCCTGGCTGGGTGGAGCATGATCCGGCCGAGATCTGGCGCACTCAATTGGCGGTTGCCGCCGAGGCACTTTCCCTCTGCAGCCAGCGCAACAGCCGGATTGCCGCGCTCGGTATCACTAACCAGCGAGAAACCACGGTTTTGTGGGATCGGCGCAGCGGAGAGCCGGTCGCGCCCGCAATCGTCTGGCAGGACCGTCGTACGTCGGCATTCTGTGACACGCTCAAAGCAAGTGGGCATGAAAACTTGATTCGGGAAAAGACCGGTCTGGTAGTGGATGCGTATTTTTCGGGAACAAAGCTGAAGTGGCTGCTCGACAACGTTCCGGGCGCAAGGGCGCGTGCGGCAAACGGTGAACTTGCCTTCGGCACCATTGACAGCTGGCTCATCTGGAACCTGACCGGAGGCAAAGTCCATGCCACCGACGTCTCAAACGCATCCCGCACCATGCTTTTCAACATCCATACGCTGGATTGGGATGGGGACCTGCTGCGCCTGCTGGACGTTCCCGCGGTGGTTTTGCCGAAAATTGTCAGTTCCAGTGAAGTCATCGGCACGACCGATTGTGCGGGTTTGCCAAAGGGCATACCCATCGGCGGCGTGGCAGGAGACCAGCAGTCTGCGCTATTTGGACAGGCGTGCCACCGTGCCGGGATGGCCAAGAACACTTACGGCACAGGCTGTTTCATGTTGATGAACACCGGCGACAAGGCGGTTGTGTCGCGGCACCGGCTGATTTCAACGGTTGCCTGGCGGCTGGGTGGGCGCCTGCAGAGCCAGACCAACTATGCGCTGGAAGGGAGCGTATTCATCGGCGGCGCAGCAGTGCAATGGCTGCGCGACGGCCTCGGCATCATCGGCAGTGCGCAGGAGGTTGAAGCGCTGGCCGCATCCGTCCCGGATACAGGGGGCGTATTCATGGTGCCGGCCTTCGCGGGACTCGGCGCGCCGCATTGGGATCAGGCAGCCCGCGGCGCCCTGCTGGGCCTCACCCGCGGCAGCACGCGCGCCCATATCGCGCGCGCGGCACTGGAAGCGATTGCCTTCCAAAGTGCCGAGCTGGCGCTGGCCATGCGCGACGATGCCGGCATCGCCCTGGCCGAGCTTCGCGTGGACGGCGGCGCCACGGCCAACAACCTTCTGATGCAATTGCAGGCTGACATCTCCGGGGTGGATGTGGTGCGGCCGGTCATCACAGAGACCACCGCTCTTGGCGCCGCCTTTCTGGCCGGCCTCGCGGTCGGTGTGTGGGAATCGCAGGAAGAAATTGCGGCTTTATGGCGTAAGGACCGTACCTTCCAGCCGACCATGCCGCCGGAGATCGCCCGCGACAAACTCGCGCAGTGGGCGCGAGCCGTGGAGCGCACCAAGAGCTGGGCCTGACCGGCAGGTTGCAATCGGCAACTCCGGCGCCTGATGCCGGTATGAACCCGCGCATGACACCGCACCGCCAAGCTAATTGCCGGCGTCGTGGGGATGCCGGAAATTCCTCCCGAATCAGTGGTTTGCGTGTGCTGCGAGCGAACCGAAAACGCCGTCGACGCGGCTGAGGATTTCGATATTGACAGTCCTGGGAATAACTAGTAACTTACCGACCAGTCAGTTATATTCGGTTTGAACTTGCCAATATCCGGGACCACCCAGCAATGAACACTAAAGCGCCTTTCGCCTACAAAATCGTCGGCATCCTGACAGCAGGCGGCCTGCTACTGGCCGGGTGCGGCAAGCCTGACGCGCCAGCTGATACCGTGCGCCCTGCCCTGGCATATAAGGTAGGCAGCAATGCAGGCGTCGATTCCGACGTGTATCCCGGCGAGATCCGCGCGCGCCACGAAGCCGATCACGCATTTCGCATCGGCGGGAAACTGGTCGAACGGCTGGTGGAACAAGGTGCGGTCGTCAAGCGCGGCCAGGCACTGGCGCGACTCGACCCCCAGGACGTCAAACTCGCCGCCGATGCGGCAGCCGCCAACGTCAATGCCGCCGACACCGAGGCAACGTTTGCCGATGCCGAATACAAGCGCTTCAAGGATTTGTTCGCCAAGGGCTTCGTCAGCCAGTCCGCGCTGGACCAGAAACTCAATGTTGCCAACGCGGCCAAGGCAAGGCTGGAGTCGGCGCGGGCGCAAGCCAGCGTCTCGCTGAACCAGGCCGCGTATGCAACGCTGGTAGCCGAGCAGGATGGCGTGGTCACGCAGGTATCGGCAGAAGCCGGACAGGTGGTTGCCCAGGGGCAGGCCGTCATGCGCATCGCCAATCCAGCGGAAAAGGAACTGTCGATCAGCGCGCCGGAAAGCAAAATTGCCGAGTTCCGCAGCATCGGCGCCAAAGGCAGCGTGGTAAAGCAGTTGCGGGTGGCGACATGGTCGCAGCCGGGCAAGTATTACCTGGCGAAAGTACGCGAAGTCGGTGCGGCTGCCGATGCGGTCACCCGGACCTATCCGGTACGCATCACGCTGCTGGACGCCGATGAAGGTGTGCAACTGGGCATGAGCGCCTATGCCGTTTTTCTCGGCGCGAGCGAATTCGGCGTACTTTCCGTTCCGCTGTCATCCATCCTGGTAAAGAACGACGCCACCGGTGTCTGGAAGATTGCGGCCGACGGCAAGGTCAGCCTTAAGCCTGTGACCGTCGTTCAGTACCGCGAAAACGCCGCGCTGGTCAGGGGCGGCGTGGCCGTGGGAGACACGATCGTCGCCGCCGGCGTGCACAAGCTGCGCGAAGGCGACGTGGTGAAACCGATCATCGACCCGCATGTGACGGGTGACGGCAAGGTGGCGTACGCGCCGCCCGAATCACCGCTCCCGGGCACGAAGCTCGCAAAATCCCGGCTCGGCCTCTAGCGCACCCTCCGGCACTCACCGCAATGAAAAACTTCAACCTGTCCGAATGGGCGCTGAAGCACCAGCCGCTGGTGCTCTACATGATCGTGGTAATGGGCGTGATGGGCCTGTTCTCCTACGGCCGGCTGGGCCAGTCGGAAGACCCGCCCTTCACCTTCAAATTCATGACCATCCGCACGATCTGGCCGGGCGCATCGACTGCGGAGGTCGACCAGCAGCTCACCGAGAAGCTTGAGCGAAAACTGCAGGAAGTTCCCAACGTCAACTTTCTGCGCAGCTATTCGCGTCCCGGTGAATCGCTGATTTTCTTTGCGATCAACGATGCCGCACCCGCCTCGGTCGTGCCGGAAACGCAGTACCAGGTCAGGAAACGCATAGGCGATATCCGCCAGACCCTGCCGCAAGGGGTGCAGGGGCCGTTCTATAACGACGAATTCGGCGACACCTTCGGCAACATATTCGCCATCACCGGCGAAGGCTTCGGCTATGCCGACAAGAAACTGTTTGCGGACCGCGTGCGCCGCGAGCTGCTGCGAATACCGGATGTAGCCAAGGTCGAGATCATCGGCGAGCAGGAAGAAAAAATATTCATCGACGTGTCGAATGTAAAGCTGGCGACGCTCGGCATTGACGGCGGCACGATCGTCGCGGCCATGCAGGCGCAAAACGCTGTTGCGCCCGGCGGCGCCTTCGAGACCCCCACCGACAAGATTTATGTGCGCGCATCCGGCGCATTCGACAGTGTCGAGGCCGTGCGCAACTTCACCATTCGCGCCAATAACCGCGTCTTCAAGATCGGCGACATCGCCACCGTCAAACGCGGTTATGCGGATCCGCCGTTCACCAAGATGCGCTACATGGGGCAGGAAGCATTGGGGCTGGGTGTGGCGATGCGCCAGGGTGGCGACATCATCCAGCTCGGCAAGCACCTCGACGACACGCTCGCGCACCTCGAGCGGACATTGCCGGTGGGGATCGAGCTGCACCGCGTGAACGATCAGCCGAAGGCCGTCGCCAGCAGCGTGCGCGAATTCGTCCGCGCACTGGCCGAGGCCGTGATCATCGTGCTGGCGGTGACGTTTTTCAGCCTCGGGGTACGCACCGGATTCGTGGTGGCGCTATCCATTCCACTGGTGCTCGCGCTGACGTTCTTCTTCATGTACCTGTTCGATGTCGGCCTGCACAAGATCTCGCTGGGCGCGCTGGTGCTGGGGCTGGGCCTGCTGGTCGACGATGCGATCATCGCCGTGGAGATGATGGCCATCAAGATGGAACAAGGCTGGAACCGCACGCGTGCCGCCAGCTTTGCCTACACCTCCACCGCGTTCCCCATGCTGTCCGGCACGCTGGTGACGGTCGCGGGATTCCTGCCCATCGCCACGGCCAAATCCGGCACGGGCGAATACACGCGCTCGATTTTCCAGGTGACCTCGATCGCGCTCATCCTGTCGTGGTTCGCCGCGGTAATTTTCATCCCGTATCTTGGTTACCACTTCCTGCCGGACTATCGCAACGGCAAGCCGGTCATGACGCCGCGCGTCCGGCGTGTTGCCGCCTGGGTTTCCAGGCTGCCGCTGATCGGCGCGCGACTCGCCAGCCGCATCTGCCCGCCGGGCTGCGCCAACGCCGACGAGGTCGCAGGCCAACAGCATGATGCGGACGTCCACGGCGAACACGACGTATACGCCACGCCGTTCTACGTGCGTTTTCGCAAGGCTGTGGCCTGGTGTGTGGCCAATCGCAAGACCGTGATCGTCGCGACCGTACTGATGTTCGCTGCGTCCCTGTTTGCGTTCAAGTTCGTGCAGCAGCAGTTTTTCCCCTCGTCGACCCGCGTCGAGTTGCTGGTGGACATGAAGCTGGCGGAGGGCTCGTCGTTCCAGGCGACCGAAATGCAGGTTGCAAAACTGGAGAAATTTCTGGCCGGCCAGAAGGATTTGTACAGCAATTACGCCAGCTATGTCGGCACCGGAAGTCCACGCTTCTACTTCCCGCTGGATCAGCAGTTGCCGGCCGCGAGTTTCACACAGTTTGTCATCACCACCAACAGCGTGGCCGCCCGGCGCGAGCTGCGTGGCCGGCTGATCAAGCTGTTCGAGACCGAGTTCCCGGAAGTGCGCACCCGCGTGCTCGAACTGCAGAACGGCCCGCCGATCGGATTTCCCGTCCAGTTCCGGGTATCGGGCGAAGATATCGCCGTCATCCGCGAGATCGCCACCGAGGTGGCCACCGTGATGCGTGCCAACAAGGGCCTGGCCAACGTGCAGTTCGACTGGGACGAGAAGTCGAAGGTGATCAAGCTGGATGTCGACCAGGACAAGGCTCGCCTGCTGGGCGTGTCCTCGCAGGAATTGTCGACCTTTATCAACACCTCGCTCAACGGCGTGCAGGCAACGCTCTACCGCGAGCGCGACAAGCTTGTGGAAATCCTCATTCGCGGGCCGGCCGAAGAGCGCGCCAAGATGCATTTGCTGGAAAGCCTGAACGTGCCGACCCGGGCCGGCAAGGCGGTGCCGCTGACCCAGATCGCCAAGGTGCGGTATGAATTTGAGGACGGCGTCATCTGGCGCCGCGACCGCTTGCCGACCATTACGGTGCGCGCCGACATTTACGATAGCTCGCTGCAACCGGCCACGGCGACTGCAGACGTCAATGCCAAGATCGCCGGCCTGCGCGAAAAACTACCGGTCGGCTATCGCATCGAAGTCGGTGGCGCGGTGGAGGAAAGTGCCAAGGGACAGAACTCCATCAACGCCGGCCTGCCGCTGTTCTTCGGCGCTGTGCTCACCATTTTGATGATCCAGCTGATGAGCTTCCAGCGCGTGTTGCTGGTGGTACTGACCGCGCCGCTGGGACTGGTGGGCGTGGCCATTGCCCTGCTGGTATTCAACAAACCGTTCGGCTTCGTTGCCATGCTCGGCACCATTGCCCTGTTCGGCATGATCATGCGCAACTCGGTGATCCTCATCGACCAGATTGAACAGGACATCAACGCGGGGCAGCTGCCCTACAACGCCATCATCGACGCCACCGTGCGCCGCCTGCGGCCGATCGCGCTCACGGCGCTGGCCGCCATACTGGCCATGATTCCGCTGACGCGTTCCGACTTCTTCGGGCCGATGGCGGTGGCCATCATGGGCGGCCTGTTCGTCGCCACGTTGCTGACGCTGCTGTTCCTGCCCGCGCTCTACGCAGCGTGGTTTCGGATTCGCCCGGACACGCCCGCCAAGGTGATCGCGCCCGCCTGACCTGCGACCGCGTGGCGGCGCGCGGATTCGCAATCGCCTCGCGTTACAATACCGCCGTGATATTTTCGCGGGCCTTCTTCTTATCCCTCCTCCTCGCAATTGCGCTCGCCGCGGCGCCCGCGATGGGCCAGGTACCGCCCGCCTCCGGCGACACTTCACCCGTACTGACGCGGCCCAAGATCGGGCTGGTACTGTCCGGCGGCGGCGCGCGTGGTGCGGCGCACATCGGCGTCATCAAGGTTCTAGAGGAACTGCGCATCCCCATCGACGTCATTGCCGGCTCCAGCATGGGGGCGCTGGTCGGCGCCGCCTACGCCTCAGGCACCTCCGCAAAGGAACTCGAAGAACGTTTGCTGGAACAGGACTGGGACCGCCTGCTGACCGACGAATCACCGCGCGTGGACCGCAGCTTTCTGCGCAAAGAGGAAGACCAGAATCGCCTGCTGCGCCTGGAACTGGGCGTGAAGGCCGACGGCGTGCGCCTGCCGCCGGGCGCTATTTCAGGCCAGAAGTTCGACTCCCTGTTCAGCCAGATCACCCGCAATGCGCCGCCCAGCGTCAAGTTCGACGAACTGCCGATCCCGTTTCGCGCGGTGGCGACCGATGCAGAGAGCGGCCGGATGGTTGTTTTCGATCAGGGCCGGCTGGTGGACGCCATGCGCGCATCCATGTCCGTGCCGGGCGCGATCGCTCCCTATCAGATCGGCGAGCATATCTACCTTGACGGAGGATTGACACGCAATCTGCCGGTCGACGTGGCCCGGCAGATGGGTGCCGACGTGGTCATCGTGGTCAACATCGGTACGCCGCTGCTGAAGAAACAGGACATCCAGTCGCTGGTCGGCGTTTCCCTCCAAATGGTCAACATCCTGACCGAGCAAAACGTGCGCAGCTCGATCGAGTCGCTGCATGCCACCGATCACCTGATTTCTCCACCGCTGGACACCATCGGCGCCTCCGATTTCCGGCTGGTGGGCGATGCTATCAATATCGGCGCCGCCACTGCCCGCAGCATGTCGGCACGGCTGGCCGCGCTCAGCCTCACGCCCGAACAATACTCCGCCGTGCGCAGTGCGCAACTGGCGCGCGCGCCGGCGCCGATCGGCGATCGCGAGCGCATTGCGGAAGTGCGTGTGGCAGGCCTCGATCGCGCCAATGCCGATGAACTCAAGCGCACGCTGGGTGTCAATCCCGGCGAGCCGATCGACTTCAAGAAATTCAACCTCGGCGTGAGCCGCGTGTTCGGCACCGGTTACTTTGAGCGCGTCAATTACAGCCTGCTCAACGACGGCGGCTACAACGTGTTGACGGTAGACGCGCGGGAAAAGCAGTGGGGGCCCAACTACATCCGCTTCGGCCTGTCACTGGCGGCAGATACGGTCGGCGAAGGCCGTTTCAACTTGCTGATGCGTGTCCTGCAGACGCAATTCAATTCTGCCGGTGCCGAGTGGCGCACCGATTTCCAGTTGGGTCGCGATCGGCGATTTGCGTCGCAGTTCTTCCAGCCGTTTGCCGCCTCCGGGTTCTTCAATGCGTTCAATGTCACGCCCGGCATTGAAGTCGTGCAGCGGCCGGTTGACTTCATCATCGCCGGGCGGCGCCAGTCCCAATACCAGCTGTCGAGCAATATTTCCTCGCTCGACCTCGGTTACGACATCAACCGCAACGCCATCCTGCGCCTCGGCCTGATGCAATCCAAGAACAACGCACGGATCACCGTCGGCTCGTCCGTGTTCGCCGACCCGGAATTTCGCGAAGGGGGTGCCCGCGCCAAGTTCCTGTTCGACAGCATCGATGATCCGAATTTTCCGCGCGAGGGTCGCATCATCCAGCTGGACTATTTCGCCAGCCTGAAGTCACAAAAGGCAACCGCCGACTACCGCAAGGCCGAAGTGAATTACCAGGAACACCTGACCTATGGCGCCAACACCTTGTCACTGGGTGCGCGTTACGGCCGCACCTTCCAGGGCAACCTGACCTTCTTCAACCAGTTCTCGCTGGGCGGATTCCAGCAGCTTTCCGGGTACCGGCCCGGTGAACTTGGCGGGGGCGCGGTCGAATTTGCGCGTGCTGCCTACCTGCGCCGTCTGGTGCAGTTCCAGAATCCCTTCGGCAAGAGCGTGTACGCCGGCCTGTCGCTGGAATTCGCGCGGGTCGCGCCGACGGCGCAGTTGCTCAGCAGCAGTCCCACCAGGAGTTCCATCGGCATCTTCACCGGCTTCGATACGCTGTTTGGACCGCTGTACCTCGGCTATGGACGGTCGCGGGAAAAGAACTCCATCTTCTACCTGTTCCTCGGTCAGCCCTGACGCCTTTCCGGCCAGCGCAGTAATAAGCGCGCGATCCGCCAGCGCCCGCCGCCGACACCGGGCTACAACACCGCAGAACACAAATATTGCTGGCCGCGCTCGCGGCAGTTGAACTACAATCGCGCCACCCTTCGCGACTGGCGCCGGCCTTTGCGCCCCTCGCTCGCCCTCGTCGTAACGGGTTGTCCCCGGCCACTGCGTTTGCACGCCGGCACCCATCCTGGACTGCGCCATGCTGAACGTATTCGTACTGAACAACCGCCGCCTGAACCAGCTTCAGGTGGACACCCTGGACGACCTGAAGAATTCAGAGCCCATCTGGATTGACCTGGTGTCGCCGACCGATACCGAGCGCGGCTGGATCAAGGCGCTGTTCGACCTCGAACTGCCGTCGCTGGAAGAAATGCAGGACCTTGAATCCAGCGCGCGTTTCTTCGAAGGCGAAAACGGCGAGCTGCATCTGCGCTCCGACTTCCTGCTCGAGATTAATGAGGACGACTCACGCAACGTGCCGGTGGCGTTCATCCTCAAGAACAACGCCTTGCTGTCCCTGCACCTGGAAGACCTGCCGGTGTTTCGCCTGGTGCGCATGCGTGCACGCACGCGGCCCGGCTACATCGAGGATGCGCGCGAAGTGCTGCTCGATTTATATGCGACTGACGCCGAGTATTCCGCCGACGCACTCGAAAGCGTGTATGCCGAGCTGGAGAAGATCTCGGCGGCGGTGCTCACCGAGAAAATGACTGACGCCGAGGCCGGCAAGGTGCTGGCGCGCGTCGCCAACGAGGAAGACCTCAACGGCCGCATCCGCCGCAACGTGATGGACACCCGCCGGGCAGTGTCATTCCTGATGCGGCAGAAGCTGCTGGAAGCCGACCAGATGGAAGAAGCGCGCCAGATCCTGCGCGACATCGAATCGCTCGATGGCCACACCGCGTTCCTGTTCGACAAGATCAACTTCCTGATGGACGCCACGGTCGGTTTCATCAACATCAACCAGAACAAGATCATCAAGATCTTTTCCGTGGCATCCGTCGCCCTGCTGCCGCCGACGCTGATCGCCAGCATCTACGGCATGAACTTCAAGGGCTGGTTTCCGGAACTGTCCTGGGACTACGGCTACCCGTTCGCCCTGGCGCTGATGGTGGTCTCCGTCGGCGTTCCCTTCGCCTATTTCAAGCGCAAAGGCTGGCTGGACTAACCACGAAACTCCAGCACTGGCGCGGCTTTCCGGGCATTTTTGGCCTGTGAGGCGCGCCAATGCTGGCGGTCGTCAGGAGAGTGTCGTCGATACTGACAGGAAGTTCTGGCGGTAATACTTCATTTCCTCGATCGACTCATAAATGTCGGCCAGCGCTTCATGCTTGCCATGCTTTTTCATGCCCGCCATGATTTCCGGCTTCCAGCGCTTGGCAAGTTCCTTGAGGGTGGACACGTCCAGATTGCGGTAGTGGAAGTAGGCTTCCAGCTGCGGCATCCAGCGCGCAAGAAAGCGCCGGTCCTGACATATCGAGTTGCCGCACATCGGCGAAATGCGTGCCGGCACATGCTGTTTGAGAAATTCAAGAAGCCGCGATTCAGCCTCGGCTTCGCTGATTGTGGAAACCTTGACCCGCTCAATCAGGCCGGACTTCTTGTGCGTGGACTTGTTCCAGTCGTCCATGCCGTCAAGCACGCTGTCAGGCTGGTGAATGGCCAGAACCGGGCCTTCGCACACGGTATTGAGTTGCGCATCGGTGACGACCAGCGCGATCTCGATGACGCGATCGGTCTCCGGGACCAGCCCGGTCATTTCCATATCGATCCAGATGAGGTTGTTTTGGTCTTGGGCCATGATCGATGGGGTTTGCGCCGTAAAATAGGAAGTCCGCGCATTTTCTCATGATTCCTCATTTGCCCTTCTGCCTGCCTGCATGAACCTGCCGCCCTTTACCCTGATCTTTCTTGTGTTTGTGTTCCTGAGCTTCGGTTTCGGCCTGTGGCTGTCGCTGCGCCACATGGATCACGTTCGCGCGCACCGTGACGCCGTTCCGGCTGAATTCGCCGACGCCATCACCCTGGAAGCCCACCAGAAAGCAGCCGACTACACGCTGGCCCGCAAGCAGATCGGGTTGTTCGAGAGCGGTGTCGAGGTGATTCTGCTGCTGTGCCTGACGCTGGGCGGCGGCATTTACCTGATTTCGCAATACGCGTCGGCGCTGGTCAGCCACCCCTACGCAGTCGGCCTCGCCATCTTCGCGGGCCTAATGATTGTGTCCTCGCTGGTGTCCATGCCGTTCGACCTGTACCGGACCTTCGTCATCGAGGCGCGCTTCGGTTTCAACAAGATGACCTGGAAGCTCTATCTCATCGACATGCTCAAGGGTTTGCTGCTGGGCGCGGCCATCGGCGTGCCGCTGCTGCTGCTGGTGTTCTGGCTCATGGAAAAGATGGGGGGACTGTGGTGGCTTTACGTATGGCTGGTGTGGCTGTGCTTCAGCCTGGTGATGCTGGCGATTTATCCCAACTTTATCGCGCCGCTGTTCAACAAGTTCAACCCCTTGACCGACGACAGCCTGAAGTCGCGCATCGAGTCGCTGCTCAATCGCTGCGGGTTCACCTCCAGCGGACTGTTTGTCATGGATGGCTCGAAGCGCTCCAGTCACGGCAACGCCTATTTCACAGGCTTTGGCAAGACCAAGCGCATCGTGTTCTTCGATACGCTCATCGAGCGCCTCACCGCGCCGGAGATCGAAGCGGTGCTCGCGCACGAACTTGGCCACTTCAAACGCAAGCACATCGTCAAGCGCATCATCAGCCAATTCGCGCTGGCCTTCGCCGTCCTCGCGCTGATGGGATGGGTGATCGACAAAAACTGGTTCTATGCGGGCCTCGGTTTCCCGGTCGCATTTGCCAAGCCCCACGTCGCGGTGTCGCTGGTGCTGTTTTTCATGGTGTTGCCGGTTTTCACGTTCTGGATGACGCCAGTGGGAAGCCTGATTTCGCGCAAGCACGAGTTCGAGGCCGATGCGTACGCCGCCGAACAGACCCGGGCGTCCGACCTGGTCAATGCTCTGGTAAAGCTTTATCGTGACAACGCATCGACCCTGACGCCCGACCCGCTGCATTCGGCGGTGTACGATTCCCATCCGCCCGCGTCGATTCGCATCGCCCACCTCAAAGGCCTGCAGGCCACCTGACCATGACTGAACTCGCAAACATGCACTGTGCGCCCGGCGGGCAGGCCCTCGCCCTGAACGAGGCCGACCTCAGGGCCAACCTGGCGCTGCTGGCCGGTTGGAAGCAGGTCGGCAATGAGATCGAACGCACATTCAGTTTCACGAATTACCACGAGACCATGGCTTTCGTGAACGCCTCGGCTTGGGTCTCGCACCAGCAGGATCACCATCCGGACATGTCGGTGCATTACAACCGCTGCGTGGTGCGCTACTCCACGCATGATGCCGGTGGCATCACCCTCAACGACTTCATCTGTGCGGCCAAGCTGGACGCACTGATTGCAGGCCGCTGACCCATGAGAGGCAAGTGATGGACGCACGCGTCACCGGCGACTTTGGCCGCGAATATCTCGTCGAAACGCCTGATCGCACCCAGTTCGTCTGCACCCGCAAAGGCAAGAAGCAGGATGTGGCCTGCGGCGACGAGGTGGAGATCGCCATTTCCAGCCCGGGACACGCACGCATCGAGCGCGTCTATGCCCGCCGCAACGTCCTGTTTCGCACCGACGCCTGGCGCGAAAAGACCCTGGCCGCCAACATCGACCAGGCGGTCATCATCATCGCGCCCAAGCCTACCTTCAGTGAAACCTTCCTGAACATGTGCCTGGTGGCTTGCGAAGCCGCGCAGATCAAGCCGCTGATCATGTTCAACAAGAAGGACCTGCCTGAGTTCGAGGCCGAGCGAAGGAAAATCGACTACCTGGAATCCATCGGCTACCCGGTGCTGCCGATGTCCGCCAAGTTCGACATTGAACCGCTGCGCTTTTACCTCGACGGCAAGACCACACTGCTGGTCGGGCAGTCGGGCATGGGCAAGTCGCGGACGGTGAACAACCTGGTGATGCGCGACGTGGCCAAGGAAGGCGGTTTGTCTGAAGCGCTGGACTCGGGCAAGCACACCACCACGTTTACGCGCATGTACCACCTTGATGACACCACCTCGATCATGGACTCGCCCGGTCTGCAGTCCTTCGGCCTGTTTCACCTGACGGACGAGGACATCGCGTATGCCATGCCCGACTTCCGGCCCTTCATCGGCCTGTGCAAATTCAACGACTGCGCGCACCTCACCGAACCGGGTTGCGCCATCGTCGCTGCTGAGGAAAAGCTCCACAAGATCCACCCCACGCGCCTCGCCTTCTACCAGGCGCTGATCGAACAGCAGCAGGAACTGCGCGTTTCGCATCCGGACTGGAAACGCTAACCGGGTATCACTTTTCGCGACGCGCAGGGCCACTTACTGCCACCGCGAGCGCAGGCAATTGCTATCGGCTTTGGGCTGCGCCTAAAGTATTGCTACCGTAGCCAGCTGCCCGCCATTCTGGAAGGGCATCACCATGAAACCCATCCGTCATACGGCATTTCCGCTGATTCTGCTTTTGATCGGCCTGTTGCCGGTACCGCTGGCGCACGCCTTCTTCATTCCGTTCGTGAAAGTTCAGGAATTCGTCAATGAAGAAACCGGTCGCCGCTTCCTGACTGCAGATTCCGCGGAGGCAAAGATCTTGTTGTCCGGCCAGGTGGGCACGGGCTGGCGCGCGACCGGCGTCCTGTTCAGTTTCTCGCCCTTGCTGCCGCTGAAGGACGTGTGCCGTTTTTACGCACCGGCGCGGAATGCGCATTTCTATACCCTCAACGAATTTGAATGTGCGTTCCTGAAAAACAACGATGTGGGCTGGCGGTTTGAAGGCATCGCCTTCCAGGCCGCTCCGCCGGATAGCGAAGTCTGCCCCAACAGGGTCTATCGCCTGTACGGCGAAGGCACGCACCGCTACACCGCAAACGATCGGACGCGCAGCCAGTTGGTGAAACAGGGATACATCGACGAAGGCACCGCATTTTGTGCCAACAGCGTGTCGGTATTGCCCTACGCCAGCTATGAACTGACTTCAGGCCCCATCATGTCGACGGCCGAATGCGAAAATGAGGACGAGAACCTGGGCGCCTGCGTCGCCCTCAATCAAACGCGCAAGCTTCCCTTCGTGTACGACTGGGTGCTTCCCGCCCTGCCCTCCGGCCCGTACCACCACCCGAGCATGGCCTGGCGCCTTACTGGCGTAGACGGCATTCTGCATTCGTCCATCGCCGACCCGGGACAGGTGACCAGTCATAGCTTCGTCCAGTTGCCGCCCATCGACGGCTACCGTTCGGGCTTCGGCATCTATGTAAATGGCCGCGACTTCTCGGCCGATACACCGGTCGCCGAGCGCCTGATGAGCATTAATCCGATCTATCAGTTCCGCACGCGCGCACCGCAGGCCGGTGAAACTGACCGCCGCCTCAGGCCATGGAGCGACGCCCGCTTCACCCGCTCGCTGCAGCTGAGCTTCTACCTGCGCGTCGCACATGTCCGCCGCAGCGATTCCGGCGCCCATGCCATCAGCCACCCGGTGATCGAGCTGCTGGATACGAAAAGCGGTCGCAACCTGTACATCACCATCGGCGTAGCGCAGACGGTTCCACTGGTCACTCGCCCCGAGGATGACTATTTCGCATTCGACAGCGGCACCGGCAAGGTCATCGTCTCGACAAGCTTCCGCAGCAATCCGTCGTTTGGCACGGTGCAGACGGGACAGACCTTCTTCTGCGCGGCCGATGCGACGAACCATACCTGCGACGCCAATCCGGGCTACTTCTCGATGCTACTGACTGCCTCGGATATCACCGCCATCGTGCGCAAGGCGCGCACGCTCGACCCGGCGCTTTCCCCCCGCATCGCCGACTACGCGATCGACAATTTCAGCTTCAACAATGAATTGCTGAACAATGCCGAGCTGGGCGTGTATCTCGCCGATTACACGCTTCGGTTGTACGAAGAGTAGGGCCTTCGCCGGCGGACCTGTCAGGTCGTAACCGGCGTGGCATACAGGCGTGCCGGATGCGGCTGACGGCAATGCAGTAAGCTGCCATCCGTCAACACGCCGCCAATTGATGATGCCGCCCGCCATACCACCCGAATTTCCTCTCACCGCGCTGATGAAGAGCGCGCCGTGGATCTATACGCTGGTCGAGACCTTCCACATTTGGGGATTTGTGCTGCTCGCCGGTTCTGCAATCCTGTTTGACCTGCGTGTGCTGGGACTGGCCAAAGATATTCCGGTGCGCGCTGCCGCGCGTTTTCTGCTGCCGCTGTCAGTCGGCGCCACCCTTATCGTCTTTCCCACCGGCGTCCTGCTGTTCGCGCTGCATCCGGCCGAACTGCTGGCCAACCGCATTTTCACCATCAAGCTCTGCCTGATATTTCTGGCCGGCTGCAACGCGCTCGCATTTCACATGATTGCGTACGGCACGGTTTCGAAATGGGATGTGAACCTGCCGGCGCCGCCGCTGGCGAAGCTGTTCAATGCGCTTTCGATCATGCTTTGGCTGTCGATCATTTTTTGCGGGCGCTTGCTGGCGCCGGTTTGATCGCGCTGCGGGAACCTCAGCCCAAAGTCAAAACTCCAGCATTGGCGAGCTTCTCCGTGCCTTTTTGTGCCAGGAGGCCCGCCAATGCTGGAGTTTCACATTCAGCCCCGACTCCCGCCACCTACTGACACCACGCTGTCAGTAGCCCCTGCGCAGAATCTCTCCCGTGCTGATCGACTGCAATGCACGCCAGCCAGACCACAATCACGGAGACCAATATGAATACCCACACCCCGCAACACGCCATCTCTTGGTTCGAACTTCCCTCAACCGATTTTCCGCGCGCCGTCGCGTTCTACAACCGCATCCTCGACACCAACCTCAAGGTCGAAAAGTTCGGACCCGCCGCGACTGACCTTGCGGTGTTTCCGGCCAGCGAGCAAGGTACCGCCGGCTGCGTGATTCACGATGCGCAATACAAGCCGAACGCCGAGGGCGCGGTGGTCTATCTCAACTGCCAATCAGACATCGATGCCGTGTTGCAGCGCGTGCCGGCCGCCGGCGGCAAGGTGATGCTGGGCAAAACCGCGCTGCCGCCGGGGATGGGTTTCTTCGCCCACATCGCCGACACCGAAGGCAACCGCGTCGGCCTGCACGGCTTGGCTTAACCTGCATACTTCACGGGGTCGGCCCCTCTCCAAGTGAGAGTGACACGAATGAACTTGCGGTGATATCGAAGCCAAAATGTCGATGTGAGCCATTGGGCCTGCGCGTTCGATAGCGGACCGCTGAACATGCGCTTTTCCGCTCTCTTCGTTCGGAATATCTCGATATTCCTCGGTCAGTCGAGCGAAAAATCGCACGTCCATCGACCCACTCTCGAACCCGCCCCCATGAAATATGCAGGTTAAGATAGTTTCACTCAACCGGGGAGGCGAATATGTTGCAGGGATTACGCACGGTGATCTATCGCGTCATTGATCTGAAAGCGGCAACCGACTGGTACACCGCGGTGACGGGATCACCTCCCTATTTCAATGAGCCGTTTTACGTCGGCTTCAACGTGGGTGGCTACGAACTCGGGCTGTTGCCCGACGGCGAAGGCGTGGCTACCTACTGGGGCACCGCCGACATTCGCGCCGAGCATGCGCGCCTGCTCGCGCTCGGTGCCCGGCCGGTTGAGGAGATCAAGGGTGTGGGCGACGGTATATTCGTGGCAACCCTGCGCGACCCGTTTGGCAATGTGGTCGGCATCATCGAGAACCCGCACTTCAAGGCCGGCCATGGCGGCTAGGGCTGCACGTGCGCGGCGCGAGAAATCGGAACTGGAAGTCATTCCCGGCGTCGGGCCGTCAATCGCACAGGATCTTGTCAGCATGGGCATCACGAGCGTCGCGGAGCTCAAAGGGCGCAGTCCGGAAGCCATGTACGACCAGCTTTGCGAACTGACCAAGGCCAAACAGGATCGCTGTGTCCTGTATGTGTTTCGCTGCGCGGTGTACTTCGCCTCGAACACGCGCCACCACCCGGAGAAGCTCAAGTGGTGGAACTGGATGGACGATTCCCCCGCCACGCGACAAAGCAAACGCTGAATGCGGCGCGCCGATCGGCTATTTGAAATTGTCCAGATCCTACGCGGCCGGCGGCTGACCACAGCGCACTACCTCGCCGAGCGCTTGCAGGTATCCGATCGCACCATCTACCGCGACGTGCAGGACCTGTGCCTCTCCGGGGTACCGATCATGGGCGAGGCCGGCGTCGGTTACGCAATGAAGAAAGGCTTTGACCTTCCACCGCTCATGTTCGACTACGACGAAGTGGAAGCGCTGCTGATCGGTGCGCGCATGGTCAGCGCCTGGGGTGGCAGCACGCTGGCCAAAAGCGCGCAGCGCGCCATGGAGAAAATCGCGGCCGTGTTGCCGGAGAGCCGCCGTGCCGCGCTGGAAACCACGCAGGTCTACGCCCCGGATTTTCACATCGACCGCAATGTGGCCGCGCGTTTTGAACAGCTGCGCCAGGCCATCAAGGCTCACAACCTGGTTTGGGTGGACTACCTCACGGAGGACCAGCGCGCCTCGCAACGCGAACTGCGACCGATCGCCCTGCACTTCTGGGGCGAACGATGGACTCTGGCGGCATGGTGCGAACTGCGCAATGACTTTCGCATGTTCCGCCTCGACCGCATGCGCGAGCTGGTGACGCGCGAGGCGACGTTTCACGATGAGCCGGGAAAGACGATTGCGGACTGGCTGCGAAAGGTCACGGGGGAGCCGTAAGTACGGCTTGAAATTCCGGCTGTCGCAGATCGCGGTGCTCTCTCGCTTCGCCCTGCCTCTTTTCTAAAGAGGGATGGAGGGAGATTTACGATCCCCGCCATAGCGCTGCCGCCAAAAATCCCTCTCAATCTCCCTTTAGGAAAGGGAGAAGTGGCTTGCGTGGACCTCACGCTTCCTGCGCCAGCTCGGATTTCAAGGGCCCTTGGAACCGCTACAGCAGATTGACGCTTTTCCGAAACTTCGGCGGCTTGCGCTGCTTGCTGGCCTGCTCGTAGGCATAGGCGATGGCGAACAATGTCGGCTCGCTCCACGCAGTGCCAACAAACGAGATGCCGCAGGGCAAGCCGCTGACGAAGCCGGCGGGTACGCAGATATGCGGATAACCTGCCACCGCTGCGCCGGACGTGAAGCCGCCGCCGGCCGCGTCGCCCTTGATCAGGTCGGTGAGCCACGCCGGACCGCCGGCCGGCGCGACCAGGGCATCGAGCTTGTTTTCGGTCAGCACCTTGTCGATGCCTTCGGCGCGCGAGAACTTCTGGCAGTTGGCCAGCGCATCGAGGTATTCCTTGCTGTCGAGGCCGCCCTTGGCCTGCGCACGGATGAAATGTTCCTGGCCGAAATAGGCAAGTTCCCTGTCGCGATTGGCGTCGTTGAAAGCGATCAGGTCGGCCAGCGTCTTGTGCGGTGAATCCGGCGCATATTCGCTGAGGTAGGCCGCTAGGCCGACCTTCAGTTCGTAGAGCAGCACATCGTATTCGGACTGGCCGTACTTGCTGGCATTGGGAAGCTCGGGAACATCCACCAGCGTGGCGCCGGCCACCTTCAGCACCATCAACTGCGTTTCGATGACGGCCGATACCAGGTCATTGCGCCCCCCGAACTGGCTTTTCACGACGCCGATGCGCTTGCCCTGCAAGCCCTTGGGATCGAGATGCCTGGTGTAATCGACTTTCTTCGCATCAGCTTGCGCAGTCGCCGCATCGCGCGCATCGCTGCCGGCGAGCACCGTCAGGAGAAGCGCGGCGTCGGTCACGCTGCGCACCATCGGCCCGGCGGTGTCCTGCGAGTGCGAGATGGGGATGATGCCGGCGCGACTCACCAATCCCACGGTCGGTTTGAAGCCGACCAGGCCATTGACATTGGACGGGGAAATGATCGAGCCATCCGTTTCCGTGCCGACGGTAAGCGTGGCGAGGCTGGCCGCTGCCGCCGCACCTGAACCGGAACTGGAGCCGCTGGTATTACGGTCCAGCGCATACGGGTTGCGAGTGAGGCCACCGCGTCCGCTCCAGCCGCTGGTGGAGCGCGTCGAGCGCATGTTGGCCCATTCAGACAGATTGGTCTTGCCGAGGATCACCGCACCGGCATCCCGCAATTGCTTGACGATGAACGCATCGCGCGGCGGTTTGCTGCCGACCAGCGCCAGCGAGCCTGCGGTGGTCTGCATCTTGTCCGCAGTGGCAATGTTGTCCTTGATCAGCACGGGAATGCCATGCAAGGGGCCGCGCGGGCCCTTCGCTTTGCGCTCCTTGTCGAGCGCCGCGGCAATCGCCTCGGCGTCGGGATTGAGTTCGATGACGGCGTTGAGGTGCGGCCCGGATTTATCGATGGCCTTGATGCGTGCCAGGTACAGCTTTACCAATTGTCTCGACGTGATCTTGCCGGCAGTCATGGCCGCCTGCAGTTCCGTGGCACCTGCTTCGACGATGTTCACTTTGCCTGATTTGACTGTCGCTGCCATTGCACTGCCCCCTGTCATTGCGCCAAGACCTGCCAGCATGCCCATTTGTACGAAATCCCTGCGGTTCATGGCGTCGCTCCGTTGAATTATTGCGACGCAGTATAGCCACAGCGCCGGTTGCTCAGCTGGTATGAATCGATTGAACCGGCGCGACGCAGGCCCAAGGCGTTCTTGACGGCGCCGGGGGGCCGCCCTACCCTGTGGCCATGATCGAATTCAACCTTTCCCCGTTCGAAGCGCGCGTGCTGGGCGTGCTGTCCGAAAAACAGTTCCTGACACCGGACGTATATCCGCTCTCGCTCAACGGCATCGTCAACGCCTGCAACCAGCTTTCCAATCGCGAACCGGTGATGAGCCTGGGAGAGGAAACGGTGGAAACCTGCCTTAAGCGCTTGCAGGACAACCACCTCGTGCAGACCTATTACCCGGCCGGCAGCCGCGTCGCCAAATACCAGCACATGTTGCGCGAAGTATTTTCGCTCGACGACGCCAAGCTCGCCGCGCTCACGCTGCTGTTGCTGCGCGGCCCGCAGACCTTCGGCGAACTGCGCGGCCGCAGCGGTCGCATGCATTCGTTTGCAACCGTGGACAGCGTGGAACGCGCACTCAACGACCTCGCCGCCGAAGAGCCTCCGCTGGTGATGCAACTGCCGCGCGCGCCGGGCACCAAGGAATCACGCTGGGCGCATTTGCTGTGCGGTGAAGTCGCCATCGAGCGTCATGAAATTGCCTCCGCGTCTGGCAGTGCAGTGGTGGAGAGCGGTGGCGATCGTGTGGCGCAGCTCGAGGCGGAAGTGGCCACGCTACGGCGCGAAGTGAACTGGCTGACGGAAGAACTGCTGAAATTCAAGAAGCAGTTTGAGTAGGATCTAGCCCGCATCTGCCAGACAAACTCCAGCATTGGCGCGGGTTTCCGGGCATTTTTGGCCTGGGAGGCTCGTGGATGCTGGGGTTTTGACGAATCACTGCGTCACCCCAAAGACTTTGCCGTCCGCACTGCGACGATTGGACTCCTCCCTTTTCTAAAGGGAGGGGGGAGGGATTTGCGGCAATCGCGAAAGGGTGGCGAGCGAAAATCCCCCTCCATCCCCCTTTAGAAAAGGGGGAAGTGCCTGCTTAAATGGCGGTGTTCAACGCCCGGATGGTGCAAATGAAACCGCCCTATTTCCGCCGCCACTCTGTCACCCCACCGGGCTTGTCTTCCAGCACGATGCCCATTGCATCCAGCTGCGTGCGAATCGCATCGGCGCGGGCGAAGTCCCTGGCTTTTTTCGCCGCGTTGCGCTCATCCACCAGCGCGTCAATCTCGTCGCCGCCAGATGACGGCGCCGCACCGGCTACAAATGCATCGGGATCTTCCTGCAACAGCCCGATCGTCCCGCCCAGCGCCTTCAGCAATCCCGCCAGTTCGCGCGAGCCGGTCCTGCGCACTTCATCGCGCAATTCATACAAAACCGTGTACGCGGCCGGCGTATCAAAGTCATCCTCCATCGCCGCTTTGAAGCGCGCCGCGAACGGTTGGGCCCAGTCGATCGCCGCATCGAGCGGCGGCACATCCTTCAGCACCCGATACAAGCCCATCAGCGAGTTGGCCGCGTCGGTCAGCGTATCCCAGGTGTAGTTGATCTCACTGCGGTAGTGGCCGCGCAGCAGGAAGAAACGCACTTCCTCGCCGCCGCGCACCGGGTTGAGCTTGTTCAGCACTTCACGCGCAGTGAAGAAATTGCCGAGCGACTTGGACATCTTCTCGGCGTCGAAGTTTAGGAATGCCGCGTGCATCCACACGTTGACGAAGGCATGCCCCAGCGCGCCCTCGCTCTGGGCAATCTCGTTTTCATGATGCGGGAACTGCAGGTCCCAGCCACCACCGTGGATGTCAATGCGCTCGCCCAGCACCGCCCTGCACATGGCCGAGCACTCGATGTGCCAGCCGGGTCGGCCGCCGCCGAAAATCGACGGCCACTGCGGCTCGTGCGGCTTGGCGGCTTTCCACAGCGCGAAGTCGAGCGGATCGCGCTTGTTGGCGTCCACCGCCACGCGCTCGCCGGATCGCAGGTCGTCGGGATTCTTGCGCGAAAGCTTGCCGTAGCCTTCAAAGGCCCGAACCGCGTAATACACATCGCCGTTCGGTGCCCGGTAGGCAATGCCCTTCTCTTCCAGCATGCGGATGATGTCGAGCATGCCCTCGATGTGGCGTGTGGCGCGCGGCTCGTGGCCGGGGCGCAGCAATTTCAGACGGTCGAAATCCTCGTGCATGGCCGCGGTCATGCGCTCGGTCAGGGCATCGATCGGCTCGCCGTTCTGGTTGGCGCGCTCGATGATCTTGTCGTCGATGTCGGTGACGTTGCGCGCGTAGTTGACCTCGTAGCCGCTGGCCATCAGCCAGCGATAGACCATGTCGAATACCGAGAAGGTCCGGGCATTGCCGATATGGAAAAAGTCGTAAACCGTCGGGCCGCAGACATACATGCTGACTTTGCCGGGCTGGATGGGCTTCAGGGCTTCCTTGCTGCGGGAGAGGGTGTTGTAAATGGTCTGCATGGAAATGTGCGTGGTAACAGGTTAAGTTTGCGGAATCTATTCGTGGGTGTGCTGCAACTTGCCGGTGTTTCTGCAGTCGCAGGCTGGTACCGGAATCTTTCAGGGCAGCGCGCGTCCGGAAGACGCGCGATTGCGGGACGAAGGCGCCGGGAACGCCGGGTCAGCAACATCGCGCCGCGCGGGCGCAAGGCAGCGAGTTTTCGCCGCGCGGGACGGGGCGAAGAGAATGATCAGATGGCGTGTTGCGGGAAGGCATTCTTGGTAGAATAGCGGCCAATCGAGGCGAATTCGTTTTCCAATTAAATTCAATGAATTATAACAGAATGCTCATCGCCACCTTCGCTCGCGCCGGCCTCGCCGCGCTGGCCTCGGCCCTGCTGGTTTCGACCGCAAGCGCCGGACCTGCTGAAGACACCAAGGAAGCAGCCCGCCTCTATCAACAAGGCAAGCTTGATCAGGCGCTGACCAAGGTCAATGCGGCACTTGCCGCGCAACCCAAGGATGCACAGGGCCGATTCATCAAGGGCCTCATCTTTACCGAGCAAAAGCGCGCGGCCGACGCCATCCAGATTTTCACCGCGCTGACCGAGGACTATCCGGAACTGCCCGAGCCCTACAACAACCTCGCGGTGCTGTACGCAAGCCAGGGTAATTACGACAAGGCCAAGGCGGCGCTGGAACTGGCGATTCACACCCACCCCAGCTATGCCACTGCCTACGAGAACCTGGGCGACATCTACGCGCAGCTGGCGCGCCGTTCCTACGACAAGGTGCTGCAACTCGACAAATCCAATACCAGCGTGCAAGGCAAGCTGGCCATGGTCAAGGATCTGTTCGGTGCCCCCGCCAAGACAGCCGCCGACCCGGTCAAGGTCGCCGTCGCCGCCAAAGCAGAGCCGGCCAAGCCTGCTGCCAAGCCAGAGTCCGCCAAAGTGGAGAAGCCCGAACCCGCCAAAGCCGAGCCGGCGAAAGCCGATACGGCCAAGCCAGCGCCTTCGAGCGGCGCCGAGAGCCAGGTCAGCGCCACGGTCGAAGCGTGGGCAAAAGCGTGGGCCTCGAAGGATGTCGCCGGCTACCTTGCTTTCTACGCGCCTGACTTCGAAACCCCCGATGGCCTCAGCCGTGCCGCTTGGGAAGCCCAGCGCAAGGACCGCATCGAGCGGCCCAAAAGCATCAGCGTGGACGTGAAGATGAACAAGGTCACCGTCAAGGGTAACGAAGCAACCGCCGTCTTCCGCCAGAACTACCGTTCCGATACCATCAAGAGCGACAACTCGAAATTGCTCAAGTTGGTGAAGTCCGGCGACCGCTGGCTGATCAGGACCGAGCGCGCCGGGGCCAAGTGAGCGCGGCCGTACCGACCCGACCAGCCTTGAACGCGCGCGCGCCCCTCATTTCCATCCAGCCATCGCAGCCGTTGCGCAGCATTGCAGCGGCAGTGACATTTGCGCTGCTGGCCGGCACCGCCTGCGCGCAGACTGCGCCGACGCCGGCACCATTGGCCTCGCCTGCCTTCAGCAACGACGTCGAAGCCTCGCTGGTGCGCGCCATGGAGACGCTCAAGGAAAGCGGCATCAAGCCGGCGATCGAGGAAATCGACGCCACGCTGGCCAAGAATCCCAACTTCCGCCTCGGCCACCTCATCAAGGGCGACCTGCTGATGGCCAAGGCTGGCCGTGAAATGACCTTCTCGGCGGCCACGCAATCGGAAGCGGTGGCGAGCCTGCGCGATGAGGCCAGGGTGCGCCTGGGCCGCTACTTCGACGCGCCGCCTGCCGACAGCCTGCCGACCGCGCTGCTGCAACTCGCGCCACAGCAGCGGTTCGTGCTGCTGCTCGACAGTGAGAAATCGCGGCTGTACGTATTCGAGAATCTGGACGGACTGCCCAAGCATGTCGCCGACTTCTACGTCTCCGGCGGCAAGAACGGCTTCGAGAAAAACCGCGAAGGCGACCAGCGCACGCCGCTTGGCGTCTACCACGTCACCTCGGTGATGGGCCCAGGGAAACTGCCTGACTTTTACGGCCCCGGCGCATTCCCGTTGAACTACCCCAACGAATGGGACAAGCGTCTCGGGAAAAACGGCTCGGGGATCTGGATCCACGGCACGCCTTCCAACACCTACAGCCGCCCGCCGCGCGCCAGTGACGGTTGCGTGGTGTTGACCAACGACGATTTCACCAATATTGCCAAGTACGTCGACCCGGGTATCACGCCGATCGTGATCGTGCCGACGGTGGAATGGCAGCCACGCATGCAATGGGCGTCGTTTCGGGACACCTTTGCCAATACCCTCAGCAACTGGAAGCAGGACTGGGAAAGCCTCAGCACCGACAAATACCTGGCGCACTATTCCACCAGCTTCAATGCCGAGGGCAAGAGCTACAGCGAGTGGTCGCTGCACAAGCGCCGGGTCAATGCCGACAAGCGCTTCGTGAAGGTCAACATCGAGAACCTGTCCGTATTCGAGTATCCGCTGACACCCAGCGTGCCACCGATGGTGATGGTGACCTTCGACCAGGACTACAAAAGCAGCAACAATGCCGCGCGCATGAAAAAACGCCAGTACTGGCGGCGTGAAAACGGCGAATGGAAAATCATCTACGAGGCGGCGGCGAGCGAGGCGGTGGCGTCCGGCCAGACAATGAAGACCATCAAGCTCGCCAAGGCCGCGCCAACCGGCAAATCCGCCAAGAAGACACGGCCCACCAGGACCGCCAGAAACGGCACTACCAAAAACACCCAACTATCAATGGTCGCATCAAGGAGCAAACACCCATGAATCACCCCAGCAATACGCTTCCCCTCTTTTCTGCTGTGATGGCGGTGCTGTTCACTTCCGCCGCTTTCGCACAAAAACCCGCTGACGCACCCAAAGCTGCTGCAAAAGCCGCGCCCGCAAAAGCCTCAACCTGCAAAACTGAAAAAGGAATCAACGCTGTGAAAGTCAAACTCACCACCAACATGGGCGCCATCACGCTGGAACTGAACGCCGAAAAAGCCCCTCTGTCCGTCGAAAACTTCGTCAAGTACGTTGAAAGCGGCCATTACAACGGCACCATCTTCCACCGCGTCATCGGCAACTTCATGATCCAGGGCGGCGGCTTCGACAAGAACATGAGCCAGAAGCCCACCAACGCGCCGATCAAGAATGAAGCCACCAACGGCCTCAAGAACGACAACTACACCATCGCCATGGCGCGCACCAACGTGGTGGATTCGGCCACGGCGCAGTTCTTCATCAACGTGAAAGACAACGACTTCCTGAATCACGCCGGCCCCGCCAACTACGGCTATGCCGTGTTCGGCAAAGTGGTTGAAGGCATGGACGTAGTCGACAAGATCAAGGCCGTCAAGACCGGCCCCAAGGGCATGTTCCCGACCGATGTGCCGCAAGAGACCGTGACCATCGAAAAGGCCGAGTGCCTGTAGCCCGGCCCGGCTCAAACGATCGGGGCAGCATTCCGGGCAACCGGAATCTGCCCCGATTTGTTTTATAGTCGCCCGCATGCGCCCCACCCTGTTCATTTCCGATCTGCATCTTTGCGAAGAGCGCCCGGAAGTCAGCGAGCTGTTTTTCCGCTTCATGGAAACGCTGGTGCCGGGCAGCGAAGCGCTGTATATCCTCGGCGATCTGTTCGAAGTTTGGGTGGGTGACGACCAGCTGGACCACGCCCCCCTCGCCCGTCGCGTCGCTACCGCGCTTCGCGATGCCTCGCTGCAGGGCACCGCGGTCCACTTCATGCACGGTAACCGGGACTTCCTCGTCGGCCCGCGTTTCGCCGACGCGGCCGGCCTGAAGCTGCTGCCTGATCCAACCGTGATTGAATTGGGCGGCGACCGCGTGTTGTTGATGCATGGCGACACACTTTGCACCGATGACCTTGCCTACCAGGCCTTTCGCCGGCAGACGCGTGACCCGGCATGGCAGGCATCGCTGCTTGCGCAGTCCTACGCCGAGCGCGAAGCCCTGGCACGATCGATTCGTTCGCGCAGCGATACGGAAAAATCGATGAAGCCTGATGCCATCATGGATGTGAATGCCGCAGCGGTGATCGACGCATTCGTCTGCAATGATTGCCTGGCGATGGTGCACGGGCATACCCATCGGCCGGCAAGGCATCAGCTCAGCGTCGCCGGAAAAACAGCAACCCGATGGGTACTCCAGGACTGGCACCTCACCGGCGGCGCGGTTCGATATGACGGGAAATCCATGTCGGTCGTGCGTTTCCCCGCGTGAATTCGGCTGCCGCCAAAACCGCGTACCGTTTCCGTTTGCCCGGTCGGTCGCGACAATAGCAGCCGGCAATGCTGTTCAATTCCTGGGAGTTCATCGCATTTTTTGCCGTGGTGATGGCGGTTTCGCTGTGCCTGCCGAGGCACGGCAGGCTCTGGAAACTTTTCATCATTGCCGCCAGCTGCTATTTCTATGCGCAATGGAACTGGAAGTATCTGGGACTTATTGCGCTCACTGCAGGCATTGATTTCGCCATTGCCCGCCGCCTGGTCGCAACCACCCGCCCCGTCGCACTGATCGCCATCAGCCTGGCTTGCAATCTCGGTGTGCTCGCCGTCTTCAAGTACGCGGACTTCGCGATTGCCAGCCTCAATGGCGCCAGCAGCTATCTGCATGCACCTTTGGCGATCTCGCCGCTTGAAATGCTGCTGCCTGTGGGCATTTCGTTCTACACATTCCAGAACATGAGCTACACGATCGATGTGTACCGCGGCCAGCTGCAGGCCCGGCGGTCGGTGCTCGACTACGCATTGTTCACCACGTTTTTTCCGCAATTGCTCGCCGGCCCCATTGTCCGGGCCTCGGAGTTCTTCTCGCAACTTGATCACCCTGAGCCCGTGTCCGCGCAGGACGTACGTTATGCGATCGTCCTGATCGCAATCGGTTATGTGAAGAAAGTCGTGCTTGCCGACAACCTGGCCGTCCATGCCGATGCCGTTTTCCTGGCGCCTGCCGGCGCGGGCGCATGGCAAACGCTACTGTCCATTTATGCATTTGCCTTCCAGATCTACTTTGACTTTTCCGGGTACACCGACATCGCGATCGGCCTGGCGCTGCTGCTGGGACTGCGATTTCCCAAGAATTTCGACTATCCGTACGCAGCGGCCTCATTTCAGGAATTCTGGCGACGCTGGCACATGACATTGTCCCGATGGCTGCGCGACTATCTCTATATCACCCTTGGCGGAAACCGGTACGGCCCCGGCCGCACCATGGCCAATCTGATGACAACCATGATCCTGGGCGGACTTTGGCATGGTGCAAGCTGGACCTTTGCCATTTGGGGAGGGCTGCACGGTCTGTTCCTTGCCGCCGAGCGACTGGTGTTCAACCAATGGCACTGGTGGCAGTCAAACCACTGGGCATTGCGCCTGGTGCGAACGCTGATCGTCTTTCACCTGGTGTGTGTTGCCTGGGTGTTCTTTCGCGCGCCCGATTTTGCGGCAGCGCGCACCATTTTCGCGAACTTGTTGCTGCCGCTTCGCGCTGCCGATCTCTCGGCCGGCGCCCCGCTTGCTTCGCTCGTGATCGCCCTGTTCGCCGCACAGATTGTCATGGCCGGCAAAGAACTGAAGGCACGCGTCAGCGCAGCCGGGAGTGTTCCGGTCGGGCTGCTGGTGGCCTGTTGCTGCCTTCTCCTCATCTGGTTTACGCCTGGCAAGTCCGTGCCGTTCATCTACTTCCAGTTCTGACATGCCTGCACACCCGATTGCCCGTTCCGTTGCGTTGGTGATCCTGGTCGCCAGCGGTGTGCTGCTCGCAGCAGAGTTTGCTTTCCGCCATGGCATGTGGGAACGACTCGCAAAGCCCGAAAGCAATGCCGGCCAGGCCATCGCACTCAAGCGCGCGCTCATTGACCGTGGCGCTGCCCACGTGGATTTCATCACACTGGGCGATTCGCGCGCCGTGTACGGACTCGACCACGACAGGATCGCAAAGGCGGCAGAAGCGAGCGGGTTTGTTCACTTGAACCTGTCGCTTCCGGGCATGCACTGGATGAGCACGGAGACCATCCTCCGCTGGCTGAAAGGCCACGACATGAAACCCAAGGGTGTACTGCTCGCCACCAACATCGCCAACTTCCAGTTTGTGGGAAACGGTGCCTACGAAATGGGTATCGCCGCCCCTTTTTCGGCGACGTGGGACAGTGACTGGATGGCTGCGGGAATACCGTTTGAGCGAAAGCAACTCGCCACCTACAGCCCCTATTCCGCATTGTTTACCTATCGCGAGGATGTGCAGGATTTTGCCGCCCATCCGTGGAGCCGCCTGCGCGAATCGGCCAGGCAGTGGCGCAAGCCCTTTCCACCAAACTTGCTGACCCGTTCCGTACGCGAAAGCAGCAACGTGTGCAGCCTTCCGGTTCACAGCCTGGTCGCATGCAGCGAGGCGAAAGCAGGCAACCCGCGTGAGGCAACGAATGTGGCGCAATGTCGCGATTTGAGAACGCAAGCGGCATCGCGCTTGGACTACCGTCAATCCGCCGGCAAGCGGCGGCTGCCGCACCTCGAAGAGCTTTCCAAGGTGCGACGCGAACAACTCAAGGGCATGAAGACCGACCGGCCAGTCATCGTCGTCCTGACGCCGGTGCTCAAGGCATGGCGTGAACAACTATTGCCGGTCGGGCTTGAAGACTGGGTTCGCGATGTGCTGGACCCGCTGGAGAAGCGGGGCGTGGTGGAAGTGCATGACTACACGCGCCTGTTTGACGATGAACCTGCTGGCGAGTGCTCGGCTTTCTTTGACCTCTACCATCAGAACGCGAATGGACAGGACCAGCTCATTGATGCACTGCTGCCGGAACTGCAGCGCGTCTTCTACCGTTCGCAATCGCGCTAGCGAGAATGACGGCTGCGCGCCAGCAGAAAAGCGCGCTCGTCCCCTGCCGGACTGGCCGGATCGGACCTGTCGGTATTGCCGGCGCGCAAGTAATCCACCACATCCCATCCGGCGCGATCGAGGATGCGTTTCAGCCCGGCATCGGAAAATATCCAGAAGTTGCTGGCGTCATTGTTGGTTTCGCTGGCGTGCACCAGATAGGCCACCGGCAAGTCGGCAATACGTGTCTTGTAATCCGGGGAAAACTGGGCAATGCGGGTGCTGATGACGGCATACCGCGTCACTTTCGCCAGGCTTTCGAGCACGTAGAACGGATTCTTCAAGTGGTAAAGAATGCCCATGAAGAACACCAGGCCGTACTTGTCGCGCGGCCACTTGAAGTAACTGTCGAGGTCGATTTCAGAGATGCTGACGCCGGAGGATCTTGCCTCACGCAAAATGCGTGCGCCGCGCAAGGTGTTGAAATTGGTCGGTCCGTAGTCGACGATATCCACTTCGCAGCCCAACGACTCCATGAAAAATGCCGCATCACCGTCGGCCGCGCCCACGTCAGCAATGGGCAGGCCGTCGATCAATGTCGCCAGATCGCGGGAGGTGCCCTTCAGCAAGCGGTCCAGATGCACAAAGTTGTTGAGCGTGCCGTAGGGATACCACGGAAAGTCAGCTGGGGCCGACTGGCGTTTTTGTTCGGCGAGTACAGGCTCGAACGCAAGCGCCTGCCTTACCAAATCGCTGATGTCAAAGCTCATTGCTGCTTACTCCGGAGTGTATTTGGTGCGGCGGGCGCGGCATAGCTCGCGCAGGGAGACGTGCGACTGTGCCAGCAGCGGGCACTCAGCGCGGTGCTGATTCAAGGCCGCGGGACAGGTCATCCTGAATGTCACGCATGCTTTCCAGCCCGACTGCAATCCGCAGCAGCCCTTCCGAAATGCCCGCCGCATCGCGCTCGGCCTGGGTGATGCGGGCGTGGGTGGTGGTGGCCGGGTGGGTGACGGTGGTCTTGGTATCACCGAGATTGGCGGTAATAGAAATCATCTTCACGTTGTCGATAACGCGCCACGCAGCCTCGCGACCACCTTTCACCTCAAACGCCACGACGGCGCCTTGCATCGGTGACTGGCGCAACGCGAGCGCGTGCTGCGGATGGGAAGCAAGTCCGGCGTAATGCACCCGGCTGACTTGCGGCTGCGCTTCCAGCCATTGTGCGATTTCCAGCGCCGCGCGCGATTGCGCTTCGATGCGCAAACGCAGCGTCTCCATGCCTTTCAAGCAGATCCAGGCATTGAACGGCGACAGCGAAGGTCCTGCAGTGCGCACAAATCCGTACACCGGTTCGATCAGCGCCTTGCTGCCGCAGACGGCGCCAGCCAGCACGCGTCCCTGCCCGTCCAGGTATTTGGTGGCAGAGTGAATTACGAGGTCCGCGCCAAACTCCACCGGGCGCTGCAGGGCCGGCGTGAGCAGGCAGTTGTCGACCGCCAGCAATGCGCCCCGCTCGTGTGCAATCTTGGCCAATGCAGCAATGTCACAAACCTCGGCCAGCGGATTTGACGGACTTTCGCAAAACAGCAGTCGCGTATTGGGGCGCATGGCGGCACGCCATTCGTCCACATTGGCCGGCGACACCCAGGTGGTGTCCACACCAAAGCGTTTGCAAATCTGGTCGAACAGCGGCACCACCGTGCCAAAAACGCTGCGTGAGGACACGATGTGATCGCCGCTCTTGCACAGCCCCAGCACCGTGCTGGCGATCGCCGCCATGCCGGTGGCGGTGCCCACGCAGGCCTCGGTGCCTTCCAGTGCCGCGAGCCGATCCTGGAACATGGTCACCGTCGGGTTGGTGAAGCGACTGTAGAGGAATCCGGGTTCGGTATTGGCGAACTTGCGCGCTGCCTCGGCGGCGCTCTGGTAGACAAAGCTGGAGGTCAGGAATAGCGCTTCCGAGTGCTCCTGGAAATTGCTGCGCAGCTGGCCGCCGCGTACCGCAAGGGTATCGAAGTCAAACTTTTCGGACATGGCCTACTGCTCCGCGGTCAGGCCGAGATCGAGCTGGTGCGCGCCACCGGCTTCATCGCCACCGCCGCCCGCACTGTCGGTTTCCCCGTCGTTGCGGCTGCCCTCGATGCCGGCGAGGTATTCGGCCGAGACGCCACCGGTGATGTAGATGCCGTCGAAGCAGGAGGCGTCAAACGTCTTGATCGATGGGTTGCAGGCGCGAATGTCTTCGATCAGGTCCGGCAGCTCCTGATAGAACACTGCGTCGGCACCAATCGCTTCGGCGATCTGCGCGGCATCGCGGCCATTGGCGATCAGCTCGGAACGCGAGGGCATGTCGATGCCGTACACATTAGGAAAACGCACCGGCGGCGCAGCGGAGGCGAAATAGACTTTTTTCGCGCCGCAATCGCGCGCCATCTGCACGATCTCCTTGGAGGTGGTGCCGCGCACGATCGAATCATCGACCAGCAGCACATTCTTGTCCTTGAATTCGATGGCCATGGCATTGAGTTTCTGGCGCACCGATTTTCGGCGCTGTTCCTGCCCCGGCATGATGAAGGTACGGCCGATGTAGCGGTTCTTGATGAAGCCTTCGCGATACTTCACGCCCAGCACCTGCGCCACTTCCACGGCAGAAGGACGGCTGGTGTCGGGAATCGGGATGACGACGTCGACTTCCAGGTCCGGGCGATCACGTTTGATTTTCTCGGCCAGCGACCGGCCCATCAGCGAACGCGTTTCATACACCGAGATGCCGTCGATCACCGAGTCGGGTCGCGCGAGGTACACGTATTCGAAGATGCAGGGATTGAGCGTGGCATTGGGCGCGCACTGTCGCGAGAAGAAATTGCCGGACGTGTCGATGAGGATGGCCTCACCCGGGGCGACATCGCGCATCACCTCGAAGCCGAGGGTATCCAGCGCCACGCTTTCCGAGGCGACCATGAATTCCACGCCTTTGTCGCTTTCGTTCTTGCCGATGATGAGCGGGCGGATGCCATGCGGATCGCGGAACGCGAGCATGCCGTAGCCGGCGATCATGGCGACGATGGCGTAGGCGCCCTTGGCGCGGCGGTGCACGCCGGCGACCGCGTTGAAAATCGAGTCCGGGTCCAGCCGGTGGCCGCGTGCGGCTTCGGCGAGTTCATGCGCCAGCACGTTCAGCAGCACTTCCGAATCGGAGTTGGTGTTGACGTGGCGAAGGTCGTCGTTGAACAGCTCGCGCTGCAGTTCGGCCGTATTGACCAGGTTGCCGTTGTGGCCCAGCACCACGCCAAAGGGCGAATTCACGTAAAACGGCTGCGACTCAGCGGCGCTGCTTGCCGAGCCTGCGGTCGGGTAGCGGCAGTGGGCGATGCCCATGTGGCCGGTGAGGACACGCATGTCGCGGGTGCGAAATACGTCGCGCACCAGGCCCTTGTTCTTGTGCATGTGAAAGGTGCGGCCGTCTGCCGTGACGATGCCGGCAGCGTCCTGCCCGCGATGCTGCAATACCGTCAGTCCGTCATACAGCAACTGGTTGACGGGGCTTTTGGAGACGATTCCGACGATTCCGCACATTGCAGGCTTCCTTATTGATTCCGCGGCAGGCCGGCAGGCTGAGACGCTTGCAACGCCTGCTTCACACCTGGCTGCCGGTACATGATGCGCGCCGCCAGGCTGTCCGGCAGCAGGGCCCGTGCATGCAGTGCGACAATTTCCAGCCACGGCGTGCTTGCGGCGCCTTTCCACATGCTGGTCTGCGGAAACTTGGTCATACCCGCCACCAGCGTCAGCGCCAATACCAGCAATCCACCCCGCGCCACGCCGATCAGCGCGCCGAGCATGCGGTCCAAGCCACTCAGGCCCAATTTTCTCACGAGTTCCGACGCCAGACTCGCGATCATGGCCGCGATGATCAGCACGGCGAGGAAAATGGCAATCCATGCCAGCGCGACGCGATACACGGGCTCCGCCATCCAGTCGGCAAAATACGGCGCCAGCGAACCGGAGAAGGCATGGGCGCCGATGAAGGCCACCACCCAGCCGGCGATATTGATGACTTCGCGGATCGCGCCGCGCACCGCGCCCACACCGATCGACACCAGCATTACAAAAATGATGGCGTAATCGAGCTCGTTCACGGCTGTTTACCTGGTGGGAACAATCTTGCCGTCACCACCGGCAAGCTTGATCTGCGCCAGCGCCGCTTCCGCTTTTTCGCGGGTGGCATACGGCCCGACCCGCACGCGCGTGGCATTGCCGCTCTTGATGGGGATGGTGTCGGTGTGCACCGGCAGCTTGGCTTCCTTCATGCGGGTGATTTCCTTGTCCGCATTCTCGGCCTTGGTGTACACGCCCAACTGCACGACGAATCCGTCTTTCACGGCGGCCTTGGCTGCCGATTCGGACTTCGCGGACCTTTCAGGCTTTTCGGTCTTTTCGACTTTGACTGCCGCTTTGGGCGCTTCCTTGGCGGGGAGCTTTTCCGCCGCCTTGGGCGCAGCGGGTGCCGGTGCGGCTTCCTTCGCGGGTGCAGCCTCAGCCGCTGCCTTGGCCGGCTCGGGCGCGGGCGCCGCGGCGACCGGCGCGGATGGCATCGGCGTCGGCGCGGGCAGCGCCGGCTGGTTTTCCTTGGGCGGCACCTGCACCGCAATTTCCTGCGACTTGGCCGAATCGCCGGCACGCTTCGGTTCGCTGTCAAAAACCATCGGCAAAAACACGATTGCCATCAGGCCTAGCGTCACGGCGCCGATCAGCCGCCGGCGGCCGCGGCGCTTCAGTTCAAGTTCGGTCGCGGAAATTTCGGGGGTTTTGGTGGCGGCCATGGCATGCAGCGAGGTGCGGTCAGGTGGGCTAGCGGGGTGGCGCGATTTCCGCGACGGTGTAGAACGATCCGAAGGCCACAATTCTATCATCCTGCCCTGCCCGCTCCCGCGCTGCAGCATAGGCGTGCGCGACGCTGACATGTCGCGAGAATCGCTCGCCCAGCCCGTGTGCGGCCATTTTTTGTGCCAGCGATTCCAGGGTGGCGCCACGCGAGGTGACAGAATCGAGCCCGGCGATGAACCAGTGATCAAACCGGCCTTTCAGAATCTCGATGACGCCATCGATATCCTTGTCCCTGAGCATGCCGAACACGGCGTAGGTATTGGGGTGATAGCCCATCCCGCCCAGGGCGTCATCGAGCGCGCGCGCGGCATGCGGATTGTGGGCCACGTCCAGCACCACCGTCGGCCGACCCGGCAGCACCTGCATGCGTCCGGGCCATTCCACTTCCAGCAGGCCGCGCTTCACGTGCCCCTGCGAAACCGGCAGCCGCTCCCGCAGGCTGTCCAGCGCAGCCAGCGCCGCCGAGGCATTCTTCAGCTGGTAGCCACCGCGCAGCGCCGGATAGGGCAGCGAACTGCGCGCCGACGTGTGGCCGACAAAGCGCCATTGGGTTTCCTGCCGCTCGTAGCGAAAATCGCGGTTGAGCAGTTGCAGGTCGGCGCCGATTTCGGTCGCGTAGTCGACCAGTGTCCGCGGCGCATCGGCGTCAGCGAAGATGGCGGGACGACCCGGCCGGTAGATATGCGCCTTTTCGAACGCGATCTGCTCGCGCGTATCGCCGAGGTAGGATTGATGATCGAGATCCACGCTCACCACGACGCTGACATCCGCGTCGATGATGTTGACCGCATCGAGGCGCCCGCCGAGGCCGACTTCAAGGACCGCAACATCGACCGCCTGCGCCGCAAAAATCTGCAGCGCCGACAAGGTGGCAAATTCAAAATACGTCAGCGGAACCGGCGGTCGTGAGGCGGTTCGCGCCGCCTCCACCGCCGCAAACGACGCGCAAAGGTCATCGTCCGCGGCTTCACGCCCGGCGACGCATACACGTTCGTTGTAGCGGCTGATGTGCGGTGAAGAGTAGAAACCGGTCTTGTAGCCCGCCGCTCGCAGCATGGCTTCGAGCATCGCGCAGGTCGAACCTTTGCCGTTGGTGCCGCCCACCACCACATTGATCGGCGCGCGCGGGCTGCCCATGCGTTGCCACACCTCGCGCACGCGCTCGAGGCCCATGACGATCTCGGCAGAATGCTGGCGACCGATGTGATCGAGCCAGCCGTCCAAGGTTGAAGGGAGTGACGAGGTGCTCATGCCTGGCTCAACACCGCGCGGTCGTCATGGGAAGCACAATCATGTGCGGATGTAATGTTTCAATAGGTTGTTCACCTGGCCGATTCGGAGAAACTGGTGTTTCCAGACAACAGAAACTCCGGGGAACGACCAGATGAACATACACAAGAATGCCAGATTAACGGTGCACGGGCGAGTGCACGTGAATG